>NZ_JBDJKK010000002.1:0-595200 GCF_042883245.1 Synechococcus sp. HIMB2401
TGGTGCCTGTCAGCCAGCCACCGATGGCCAGGTAGGCCGTTGGGAGAAGAAGGATGCCGGACCAGCCGACAAAAACGAAGCGGTCGCGCTTGAGCCAGTCATCGAGGACGTCAAACCATCCCCGCTGTGGCGCGCGTCCTACAGCGATCGTCATGAGAGGTGCTTCATGATCCGTTACACGGCCGAGCCTAGGGGGTGATCACCGAAATGGGGCGGCTCCCCGCACCCTTTTCGAGGGGATGAGTAGAAATGCGCATTTTTGGACCGACGGGATGCCGGTCCCTCCGCGAAGATGACGCATCGCTTCTTTCCAACGCTGTGTACGTCATCGAACTGGCCCTGCGCATGAGTCCTGTCCCGGTGTCTGTTCAGCGCAAGGAGCATGCAGATGCCGATGCGCTGTATCAGCAGATCCGCCAGGCCCTCGAGAACGGCCAACCGCGGCTGCTGGAGCTCACCTGCGAGAAAGTGGAAGGCAAAAAAGTAACGCTGCTGGTCAGTGAGGTTCTCGCCGTTCAGCTTTATGAGAAAGCTTCGGCAGCGGGTGGCAGCAAGCGTCCCGGCTTTTCCTTTGATTCCTGACACCTCAACCGCCGAACTGAGCGTTGAGGCCGTCAGCCACCGCTGGCCGAACGGCCAGCAGGCCCTCAACCGTTGCAACCTGGTCATTCCTGGCCCAGGCCTCTGGATGCTGGTGGGCAGCAACGGCAGCGGCAAAAGCACCCTGTTCCGCCTGATTTCAGGACTGCTCGAACCCCAGAGCGGACGCATCGTCTGCCGCAGCAAAACTGCCCTGGTGTTTCAGAACCCAGACCATCAGCTGCTGCTCCCCAGTTGCGGCAGCGATCTGATGTTGGGCATGGACCCTGAAGGGCCCCAGCAGCACCGCCTAAGCACCGTGCGCGGCCTGCTGAGCCAGCTTGGCCTCGCCCAACTGGAGAAGCGGCCGATTCACAGCCTCAGCGGCGGCCAGAAACAACGCCTGGCCATTGCCGGAGCCCTGGCCAGTGACGCCGGGCTTCTGCTGCTCGATGAACCGACCGCCCTGCTCGATCCCAGCAGCCAAGCAACCGTGCTGACCACCGTGCAACGGCTTTGCAAAGACCCCGTGAAGCCAATCACGGCGCTGTGGATCACCCACAGGCTTGGGGAATTGGCCTTCGCCGATGGTGCCGCTCGCATGCAAGACGGTCGGATTGGACCATGGACCCGGGGAACAGAACTGCAACGGCGCTTGCAGGGGGGCACATTCGAAGGGTAAGTTCTTCGGGTCTCATTCCTCGGTAGCTCAGCGGTAGAGCGGTCGACTGTTAATCGATTGGTCGCAGGTTCGAATCCCGCCCGGGGAGCTTTAAAGCCACAGCTCACGCTGGGGCTTTTTTATTGACAAACAGAGGAATTTCGTGACGGGTGATTGCCCGAAGCGGAAGACTTCCTAAACAGCCACCGGCGAAAGACAAGCAAAAAAACCCCCAGATCGCTGTTCCTGCATGCGATTTGCCGAAACAATGCCCCTGGTGAGCTCTTTGTTGAAAATCTGCAGACAGTTGAAAAGCTTGAGAGAATCCGTTCAGCGTTAATCCCTACAGACACGCGCTCGTTATTTCTCCAGCCGAATTGCCGCCGAACCGATGAAGCCCTGCATCCTGCTAATCGAAGATGACCAGGACATGCGCGACCTGGTTAGCGGCCATTTGGAGCACAGCGGCTTCGATGTGCAGCGCGCCGACGATGGCATCAAAGGTCAGGCCCTCGCACTCCAATACACCCCGGATCTGATCCTGCTGGATCTGATGCTGCCCAAAGTGGATGGCCTCACCCTGTGTCAGCGCCTACGGCGCGACGACCGCACCGCTGGGATTCCGATCCTGATGCTCACGGCTCTCGGCGGCACCAAAGACAAGGTGAGCGGTTTCAATTCCGGAGCCGACGATTACCTGACCAAACCCTTCGATCTGGAGGAACTTCAGGTGAGGGTCAAAGCCCTGCTGCGTCGCAGTGACCGAGCTCCTGTTGGAACCAGCAACCACAACGAGATCCTCAGCTACGGGCCTCTCACCCTGGTGCCCGAGCGCTTTGAAGCCATCTGGTTTGATCAACCCGTGCGGCTCACGCACCTGGAGTTCGAACTGCTTCATTGCCTGCTGCAGCGGCACGGTCAGACCGTGGCCCCCTCGTTGATCCTCAAGGAGGTGTGGGGCTACGAGCCCGATGACGACATCGAAACCATTCGCGTACACGTCAGACACCTGCGCACCAAGCTGGAGCCCGATCCGCGCAAGCCACGCTTCATCAAAACGGTGTACGGAGCCGGCTACTGCCTGGAACTGCCCACCAGCGCTCAGATGGATGGCCTGGAGGACGTGGTGGCCATGGCACGCGAAGAGCGCAAGCAGCAAGGTGATCGAGCCTCGGCTTGATCGCCTTCGTGCACCTAGGAGACGGATGCCGTGAGATCGAGCAGCGCCACCTCCCAGGCCAATCGCGGCTGAACGAACGAAAGCAGCTGGCCGCGCAGTGTGTCCAAGCGCTTGAGGCTTGAGGCAGAACTGCCGGAGCGCCAAAGCCGGTGTTGCCACCAGCCAATCAACCACAGCTGCTGCTCGCCATCGAGGGCTTCGCAGAGATCGCGTGCCAACGCAAGTGCCTCCATGGGAGTGGCGGGAAGCGAATCAAGGCGCTGAACCAACTCCTCAGGCAGACCAGCCAGGCTGCGCCGATGGTCGATCAGGGCGCCTGGAGACCCGGCAGCCAAGGCCAGAAGTTCCGGGGCATCCTGAGCTGTGGCACCGGTGCGCTCGAGCACCTGTGCCATGGCCTCGGGGTTGAGCCGAAGGAAACGGATCAACTGACAGCGGGAGCGAATTGTGCTGAGCAACCGCTCGGGGGCTGAGGTCAACAGAATCAGCAGCCCATGGCCGGGTTCCTCCAGCGTTTTCAACAGGGCATTGGCCGCAGCTTCCGCCATCGCCTCAGCAGCCTCAATCACAACCATCCCGCGCTTCGCCTCCACCGGCTGCCGTGCCAGACAGCGTCCGATGTCGCGGATCTGCTCCAAGCGCAACTGGGGCGGCGTGCGGCGGCTGAGCCCCGCCTCCTCGGCTTCGGCGCGGGTCAGCAAACGGCCCTGATGCTGATAGGTGGGTTCCACCCAGAGCAGGTCGGGGTGATTGCGTTCCAGCAGGCGTCGGCGTTCCCGGGCCGAGGGCTGACCATCGGCCAGCAGTCCCTCCAGAAAACGCACCGCCGCCAACTGACGCCCCACCCCTTCAGGGCCGGCAAAGAGATAGGCCGGGGCCACACGGCCCTGGGCCAGGGCCGCCGAAAGCAGATCAACGGCGAGGGGCTGGCCGATCAGATCGCCAAACAACGCGCTCAAGCCAGATGCTCCTGAAGCTGACGTTCCAGAGCAGCACGAACGGCGCTGGCTGACTGATCTGCAGCGACGGCGCACCAGGAGCGCTGCTGGGCCAACTCGGCAAAACCCTGTGCGACCCGCTCCAGAAATGCGGCGCCCTCGGCTTCGATGCGGTCCTCCTTGTCCCCGAGACGGCGCCGCAGGCTCTCTTGCACGGAAAGGCGCAGCCAGAGGGTGAGATCGGGCTGAAGCCCCGTGGTGGCGATCTGTTCGAGCCGCTGAATCAAGTCCCGATCCAGACCGCGTCCATAGCCCTGATAGGCGAGGGTCGATCCCGCGAAACGATCGCTGATCACCCAGTCACCGCGCTCAAGAGCAGGACGGATCAACGTTTCAACATGCTGCGCCCGATCGGCGGCGTAAAGCAGCAGTTCCGCAGTGGGAGCTGGTGCCTCCTGGTCTGCCGTGTGCAGCAGGAGTTCCCGGATCGAACGCCCCAGAGGAGTGCCTCCCGGCTCACGGGTGCAGACCACAGCAGCACCCTTCGGCATCAGACCGCTGTTGGGCAACCACTCGACCAGATGCTGGATCTGCGTGGTCTTGCCGCAGCCATCGATGCCCTCCAGAACAATGAAGCGACCGTTCATGGCAAGCGAAGCGCCAGGGCATTGAGCACCACCGTGATCGAACTCAAGGCCATTAAGAGCGCCGCCAACGGGGGCGACAGCAGCACCCCATGGCTGGGGAGCAAGGCACCGGCGGCCACCGGAAGAACAATCAGGTTGTAACCGAAGGCCCAGAACAGGTTCTGCCTCACCTTCACCAGGGTGCGGCGGGCCAGGCTGAGGGCTTCGGGGAGATTGTCGAGCCGATCGCCGAGCAACACCAGACCAGCGGAGTCCTGCGCGATCTGGGTTCCAGTGCCAATGGCAATCCCAAGATCAGCCGCGGCCAGGGCCGGCGCATCGTTGATGCCGTCGCCCACCATGGCCACCCGCTCCGCCTGACGCAGCTGTTCGAGGCGCTGCAGCTTCTGCTCCGGCAGCATCTGCCAGCCCAGATCCTTGGTGGCAAAACCCAGCTGCTGACCAAGGCGCTGCACAGCCGCCTGCCGATCACCACTGAACACCGAAAGCGCCAGACCGTGAGAACGCAGGCGTTGCAACGCCGGGGCAACATCCGGGCGCAGCTGATCCTCAATCTGGACCAGGCCCACCAGGACAGCTCCCACAGCCACAGCCACCACCGAGCCTTCAGCGGCAGAGAGCCAGTCCTGGGCGGCGGGTGCGATGGCAACACCCTGCTCCTCCAACCAATCGGGCTTGCCAACAAGCACCTGAGCCGATGCACCGTCCACATGACCCTTGAGGCCCATGCCGGAGACAGTGCGAACGTCCTTGCAGCTCAGTAGTGCGAGCTCCCGGCGCTGGGCCTCCTGCAGCAGGGCGTAGGCCAAGGGATGGCGGCTGCTTTGCTCCAGGCTGGCCGCGAGCTGCAACAAAGAGTCCGGTTCATCCCCGTACACATCGGTCACGAGGGGACGACCCAAGGTGAGGGTGCCGGTCTTGTCGAAAACCACATGCTCCAAACCGGCGGCGGTTTCGATCACATCACCACCGCGGAACAGCCAGCCGCGCCGTGCTGCCAAGCCGGTGGCCACCGTGATCACAGTGGGGGTCGCCAGACCGAGGGCACAGGGGCAGGCGACCACCAGCACGGCGATTGACAGTTGCAGGGCCAGACCCATCGGGGTGCTGGCTCCACTGCCCAAGCCGCCGTGATGCATCCCATGGCCATGGTCAATCCCATGGGACATCGCATGGGTCATGGGCATCCCAGGTGCAGACGCCTGCAGAACCTCAGGCCAGTGCTGGGCACCGAACAACCACCAGAACAGAAACGTGGCGAGGGCCAAGCCGATCACGCCGTAACAGAAACGGCCTGCTACACGATCGGCCAGGCCCTGGATGGGAGCCCGACGGGCCTGGGCCTGCTCCACCAGACGAATGATCCGGGCCAGGGCGGTTTCGGCACCGACACGGGTGACCTTCAGCACCAGGGTTGACTCCAGATTGAGGCTGCCGGATGACAACTCCGTGCCGGGCTCCGCCTGCAGCGGCAGGGGCTCACCGGTGAGGCTGGACACATCAACGGCCGAGGCCCCCTCAAGCACCACTCCATCCACCGGAATGCGGTCACCGGCCAGCAGCTGCACGGTTTCACCGGGCCTGAGAGCGCCAACGCGCACCTCACGAATCGCCCCGTCGCTCAACAGCAGGCGCGCCGTGTCCGGCTGGAGCTCAGCCAGCTGCTGCAGGGCCTGACCGGTCCGAAAGCGGGCCCGTTCCTCCAGGAAACGTCCCAGCAGGACGAACCCCAGCAACATCACCGGTTCATTGAAAAAGCAGGGCCAACCCACCTGGGGCCAAACCAAGGCCACCAGGCTGGCCACATAGGCACTGCCCACCCCCAGGCCCACGAGGGAATCCATGCTGGGGGCCCCTGCGCGAGCGGCCGCAACACCGCCCACCAGGATTGGACGGCCCGGCCCCAGCAGAGCCACCGTTGCAAGCGTGGCGTGAAAAGGCAGGCTGCCGATCAAGGGAAGCGACAGGTGACCGGCCTCGCTGAGATGCCCCAGCACCGACAGCAACAGCAGCACAAGGGCCACCATCAGCTGTCGCCATTGCTGCCACCAGCCCGGCAGCGCCTGCCCGGCAGCCGCCGCTCCGATCGGGGCATCCAGGGAACGCTCCTTGGCCGGAAAGCCTCTGTCTGCCAGGGCTTTCAAGACACCATCCACATCACTCTCACCGGCAGTGAGATCGAGCCAGGCCGAGCGGCTGACCAGATTCACATCGGCGCGCTGAACACCGGGCTGATCCAGCAGAGTGGTTTCCACAGCGCGGACGCAACCGCCGCATTTCATCCCTTCCACATCCAGGACGACGGTCTGAACCGAAGGGCTCACAGGTGTTTACGCAACAGGGATCTTTACGAGCAGGCTAGGTCGGGCTCCGGTCCCGTCAGGATGGGGGTCCGTCCGCCGGAGCGCCGTGCCCCGCAGCAACCGCAACGACAACTTCATTGACAAGAGCTTCACGGTGATGGCGGACCTGATCGTCAAGCTGTTGCCGATCAACGCCCGCTCCAAGGAGGCCTACGTCTATTACCGGGATGGCCTCTCCGCCCAGAACGATGGCGACTACGCCGAAGCGCTGGAGAACTACGAGGAGGCCCTGAAGCTCGAGGAGAACTCCACAGACCGGAGTGAAACCCTCAAGAACATGGCCATCATCTACATGTCCAACGGCGAGGAGGAGCGAGCGATCGAGACCTACCGCAAGGCGCTCGAGGAAAACCCGAACCAGCCCTCCTGCCTGAAGAACATGGGGCTGATTTACGAGAAGTGGGGCCGCATCGCCGAGGAAGGCGGTGAGCAGGACGCAGCGGATCGCTGGTTTGACCAGGCCGCTGACGTCTGGACCCAGGCCGTGCGCCTCAATCCCGGCGGTTATCTCGATATCGAGAACTGGCTGAAGTCCACAGGCCGCAGCAACGTGGACGTTTACTTCTGAATCAGTCCTGGTCGGGCTGCACGGCATCACCGAGCGCCAGCACCAGGGCCTCGGTGACGCTGTCGGCCTCCAGAAGAGCGAGATCCAAACCCGAAGCCAGATCGCCCAGGCCACTGCCCCGGGGGACGACGGCCCGCTGGAAGCCCAGCCGGGCCGCTTCCTGCAGCCGAAGCTCCAGCTGACCCACAGGGCGCAACTGCCCCCCCAAACCAAGCTCGCCGATCAACACCGTGCCCGCAGGCAGGGTGAGATCTCTGAAGCTGGCAACTACCGCTGCAGCGACCCCCAGATCCGCCGCAGGCTCCTCCACCTCCAGGCCACCGGCCACGGCCAGATAGCAGTCGAAGCGGGAGAGCGGCAGTCCCATGTGCTTCTCCAGCACCGCGAGGATCTGGTGCAGACGGTTGGTGCCGATCCCTGTCGCCGTGCGTCGCGGACTGGCATAGCTGGTGACGTTCACCAAGGCCTGCAGATCCACCACCAACGAGCGCGTGCCCTCACAGGCCACGATCGTGGCGACACCGGAGGCGCGGGCATCGCTGAGGAACAGCTCACTGGGGTTGCCCACCTCGGCCAGGCCACCGCTTTGCATCTCAAACAAACCCAACTCATGGGTGGCACCGAAGCGGTTCTTGACGGCCCGCAGCAGGCGATGACTAGCGAAGCGGTCTCCCTCGAAGGTGAGCACCGCATCCACGAGGTGTTCCAACACCTTCGGGCCGGCCAACATGCCTTCTTTGGTGACGTGGCCCACCAACAACAACGAGATGTTCTGGCGTTTCGCCAGCCGTTGCAGGGCAGCCGCACATTCACGCACCTGACCGACGGACCCCGGCGCACTGGTGAGGTTGGCGTCATGCAACGCCTGAATGCTGTCGATGATCGCCACAGCGGGGCGAAGGGCCTCCAGCTCCTCCAGCACCAGTTCCAGATCGGTTTCGGCCAGTAACTGCAGCTCCGATGCCCCCCCGGCAAGCCGCTGCCAGCGCAGCTTCACCTGCTGAGCTGATTCCTCAGCACTCACATAGAGCACGGATGCACCGGCCGCCATGGCCGAGGCGCTCTGGAGCAGCAATGTGCTCTTGCCGATGCCCGGATCACCTCCCACCAGCACCAGCGAACCGGGAACCAGGCCCCCACCCAGAACGCGGTCAAATTCCGCCGACCCTGTCGCCAGCCGCTGCAGCGGCTGATCCTCCAGCGAGGCCATGGCCGTGGACCGTCGCGGGGCAGCGGCCTGCTCCGGATCCGGAGCACTGCGGCGGCGACGGCCATCGTCGGCGGGCTGGGATTGCTCCACCAGCGAATTCCAGCTGCCGCACTCCGGGCAACGGCCGAAAAACTGTCGGGCACGGGCTCCACAGACCTGACAGATGAAAACAGCGGTGGATTTGGGCACTGCGAACTGTGAAGAAAGTTGCCGTTGAATGAACAGACCGGGGGGCTGCCCTTTTATTTGTGGCGAGAAGTGACTAACGCCTCGGTGCCCATGACGGCCACGGCTCCCACCAAGGAAACGATCCTCGTGGTCGACGACGAGGCATCAATCCGACGGATCCTGGAAACCCGTCTATCCATGATCGGATACAACGTCGTAACCGCCTGCGACGGCACCGAAGCCCTGGAATTGTTCCCCACCTGCACGCCCGATCTGGTGGTGCTGGACGTGATGATGCCAAAGCTGGACGGCTATGGCGTCTGCCAGGAGCTGCGCAAGGAATCCGACGTTCCCATCGTGATGCTGACGGCCCTCGGCGACGTGGCTGACCGCATCACCGGGCTTGAGCTCGGTGCCGATGACTATGTGGTGAAGCCCTTCAGCCCTAAGGAGCTGGAAGCCCGCATCCGCTGCGTGCTGCGCCGGGTCGAGAAGGAGCAGGTGGCGGGCATTCCCAACTCCGGCGTCATCCAGGTCAGCGACCTGCGCATCGACACCAACAAACGCCAGGTGTTCCGCGGCGATGAACGCATCCGCCTAACGGGGATGGAATTCAGCCTGTTGGAACTGCTGGTGAGCCGTTCCGGCGAGCCGTTCAACCGCGGCGAAATCCTCAAAGAGGTGTGGGGCTACACCCCGGAGCGCCATGTGGACACCCGGGTGGTGGATGTTCATATCTCCCGTCTGCGCTCCAAATTGGAGGATGATCCTGCCAATCCCGAGTTGATCCTTACAGCTCGGGGCACCGGCTACCTGTTCCAGCGCATCGTCGATTCCGTTGCCTCCGAAGGACCCTGATCCCACCCCGGCCCCTCAGCCGCGGCATAAAACAAACCGTCCTCGGGCGATCCGTCGCCTGGTGATTTGGTATCGGCGCAATGCCGCCGTCACAACCATCGTTGATGGAGCTGCCAGCTCAGCAACGGCCGCGGGTTCGATGGCCGGCAACGTGGCGGAAACCGTTGTCTCCGGAGCAGGCACGGTAGCCAGCAGCGTGCTCCAACCGCTGGGGTTTGATCCCCTGCGCTGGCTGCAAGGGGGCACTGATGCCGATGAGATCGACGATGCAGAGCGCCTCTGGGTGGCCGTGGATGGCATGGGCGGTGACCATGCGCCGGGGCCGATCCTGGAGGGATGCCTGGACGCCATTGACCGGCTGCCACTGAAGATCCGCTTCGTGGGGGAGATCGACCGGGTGATGGCTGCCGCCACCAGCCTCGGGCTACGCGAAGCCTTGGAAAGTGCGCGTGCAGCAGGACATCTGGACCTGGTGGCCAGTGGGCCCTCCATCGGCATGGATGACGAAGCCACGGCGGTGCGGCGCAAACGGGACGCCAGCATCAATGTGGCCATGGACCTCGTGAAGAAAGGCGAGGCCGAGGCGGTGTACTCCGCCGGCAATTCCGGGGCGGTGATGGCCTCGGCGATTTTTCGGCTGGGACGGCTGAAGGGCATCGACCGCCCCGCCATCGGCGCCCTGTTCCCCACCAAGGATCCAGGCAAGCCGGTGTTGGTGCTCGATGTGGGCGCCAACATGGACTGCAAGCCCACCTACTTGCACCAGTTCGCCCTGCTGGGGAACATCTACAGCCGGGATGTGCTGCAGGTGAAACGGCCACGCATCGGCCTGCTGAACATTGGCGAGGAGGAGTGCAAGGGGAACGATCTCTCCTTGAAGACCCACGAATTGCTGCGGGACGAATCCAGGCTCCACTTCGCCGGCAACTGCGAAGGCCGGGATGTGCTTTCGGGCGACTTCGATGTGGTGGTCTGCGATGGATTCACCGGCAATGTGCTGCTGAAATTCCTGGAGTCCGTCGGCAGTGTTCTGCTGGGGGTGCTGCGGGCGGAGCTGCCCCGAGGGCGTCGCGGCAAGGTGGGATCAGCGTTTCTGCGCAGCAACCTGAAGCGCATCAAGAAGCGGCTCGACCATGCCGAACACGGTGGTGCCCTGCTTCTGGGCGTAAACGGCATTTCCGTGATCGGCCACGGCAGCAGCAAGGCCCTCTCGGTGGTCAGTGCCCTGCGCATTGCCCACTCCGCAGCCAGCCATGGGGTGATGGAGGATCTCGCAACGCTCCAACAGGGTTGTGATTGACTGACGCGACGTCAATCAACCTCCGTCTTGGTCGAGCCGCTCAGCACAACCAGGGGGGTGTTGTTCCGAGGGTCTGGCAGCGCGACGCCCAGCCGCTCGATCAGCAACGCAGAGCTGGGCCAGCGGGTTGAGACGAGTGACGAATGGATCCGCAGTCGCACAGGCATTGCCGCGCGACGGGTGGTCAACAGCGACGAATCCCTGGCGGAACTGAGCGGGTTGGCGGCGGAACGGGCCTTGGAGATGGCCGGTTGGTCGGCCGACAGCCTCGATCTGATCTTGTTGGCCACCTCCACCCCAGACGACCTGTTCGGTTCGGCTCCACGGCTGCAGGCGCGCCTCGGCGCCACCCATGCCGCGGCCTTTGATCTCACCGCTGCCTGCAGCGGCTTTCTCTTCGCCGTTGTGACCGCCGCCCAGTATCTGCGCAGCGGGGCGATGCGCCGCATCCTCGTGGTGGGAGCCGATCAACTCAGCCGCTGGGTGAACTGGGACGATCGCCGCTCCTGCGTTCTCTTCGGTGACGCGGCCGGTGCCGTCGTGCTGGAGGCCTCAGAGAACGGCCAGGACGATCTCGACGGATTTCTGTTGCGCTCCGATGGCAGCCGCGGCGAGGTACTCCAGCTGCCCCAGGTGAACCAGCGCCAGCCCCTGGTGGGGGATGCCAGCCATCAGTGTGGCGGCTTCGACCCCATCCAGATGAACGGGCAGGAGGTCTACAAATTCGCGGTGCGCGAGGTGCCGGCAATTCTCGAAAAGCTTCTTGCACAGGGTGGTGTTGCCGCAGATTGCCTGGATTGGCTGCTGCTGCATCAAGCCAACCAGCGCATCCTTGATGCCGTGGCGGATCGCTTCTCGGTGCCCTCCGAAAAAGTGCTCAGCAACCTGGCCCACTACGGCAACACCTCGGCAGCCACCATTCCCCTGATGCTGGATGAAGCCGTGCGCGATGGACGCATCCAACCCGGCCACCGCATCGCCAGCAGTGGATTCGGAGCGGGATTGAGCTGGGGTGCAGCCCTCTTCCGCTGGAGCGGGCCCGCCTAATCTCCGGCACGGTCTGCAGAACACAGCAATGGCGATCGCCTGGGTCTTTCCCGGTCAGGGCTCTCAAAAGGTGGGCATGGCAGAAGCGCTGCTCAGCATCGAAGGCTGCCGTGAGCGTTTCGCCATGGCCTCAGAGCTGCTGGGGCGCGATCTGCTGGCGATCTGCCAGGGGGAAAGCGGCGGTGGTGATGGCCTGGGTGACCTCAACGACACCCGCAACACCCAGCCCGCCCTGTTCGTGATCGAATCGGTGCTGGCCGACAACCTTCAGCAGCAGGGCCGCGAGCCTGCGCTGGTGGCCGGCCACAGCCTGGGCGAGCTGGTTGCTCTGTACAGCGCAGGGGTGTTTGGGCTGGAGACCGGTCTGCAGCTGATGAAAACCCGCTCAGAACTGATGGCGAACGCCGGGGGCGGCGCCATGACGGCCGTGATCGGCTTCGATCGCGCTCAGCTGGACGATCTGGTGGCCGCCACGGACGGGGTCAGTATCGCCAACGACAACAGCGATGCGCAGGTGGTGATCTCTGGCTCTCCAGAGGCCGTGGAAAGCGTGAGTGGAGCCCTGAAATGCAAACGCGCCATCCCCCTGGCCGTCTCCGGAGCCTTCCACTCCCCGTTCATGGCGGAGGCGGCTGAGCGCTTCGCCGCCGAGCTGGACAACGTGCCCTTCCTGGATGCCCGCGTACCAGTACTCAGCAACAGCGCCGCCAGCGCCAGCACCAGTGCGGACGAGCTCAAACAGCGCCTGAAGCAGCAGATGACCAGCGGTGTGCGCTGGCGCGAAACCATGGCGGCGATGACCGACAGCGGTGTGGACACCCTGGTGGAAATCGGTCCGGGCAACGTGCTCAGCGGCCTGGCCAAACGCAGCATGAGCGGGATCACCACCGCCCAGATCTCCGGGGCTGGAGACCTCGGACAGTGAGTCAGTCCAGCCTCGTCCGCACCCCCAAGCCGAGCCTCACCTACCGGCTGGTCAGCAGCCTGCTGGTGTTCCCGGTCTTCCGCTTGCTGTTCCGCGGATCGACCTCCGGCAACAACCGAGTGCCCATGCAAGGGTCCCTTGTGGTGGTGGCCAACCATGGCTCGCACCTGGACCCGCCCCTTCTGGGCCATGCCCTGGGGCGCCCCGTGGCCTTCATGGCCAAGGCGGAACTGTTCAGCATTCCGCTGCTGGGGCGCTTGATCCGGGCCTGTGGTGCTTACCCCGTGCGGCGGGGTGCCAGCGATCGCGAAGCGATCCGCACCGCCACGACTCGCCTTGAAGAAGGCTGGGCAACGGGGGTGTTTCTGGACGGCACCCGACAGAACGACGGCCGGATCAACAACCCACTCCCCGGAGCGGCCCTGCTGGCGGCTCGCACGGGAGCCCCGCTGCTGCCGGTGGCCATCTGCAACAGCCACCGCGCCTTGGGCAGCGGGCGCAGCTGGCCGCGCTTTGTGCCGATTCAGCTGCGCATCGGCGACCCCATTCCAGCCCCAGCCAGTCGCCGCAGGCCTGATCTGGATGCCACCACCGCTCTGCTGCAGGAACGCATCAACGCTCTGCTGGATCAGGGTCCGCAGCATCCCTGAGGTCGCGACCGGTCATCACCCACGCCACCGCACGAAGCCAATCACTCCATTGCTTGAGGCGTCCCTCCTGGGTGCAGTCCTCGCGGCAGGCCACGGGAACGCCGGTGAGCTGAATTCCGCGGCTGCCGGCCACCACCTGGCCCACCGCCATGGAGCGGGGCAGGTGGTCTTCGCTGGTCACCAGCAGCACGTGGCGAACACCATCCGCCTGCAGCTCATCCACCACAGACGTGAAATTGCTGAGGGTGTCACGGGCCCGGTAATCCAGGGTGAAGCGGTCGGGATTGAAGCGCTCCTGACTTAGCATCCATTCGGCGTACTCACGGTTGCTGCCGCCGCTCACCAGCAGGGGTAGGTCGAGCTGACGCGCCAACCGGGCACCCATTCGTTCCCGATCCACATCTCCCCCGAGCACCAGCACCAGCTGGGGCGGGCTGCGATCCAACAGAGCCCGCCGATAGGGCGACAGCGGGCCGGGGCCCAAAAGCCAGACCATCAGACCAGCTCCCAGCAGTAGCCCTGTACGCACGCCCGCCATTAGACCTGTCCAACAGGTGAGGTGGGGTAAATCGGCAGCACCTCAGCCCAGGGCAGCGCAGCCCCGACGGCATGGCTGCGCTGCAACAGCTGCAGGAGCCGCGCCACATCCGCTTCCACATCCAGCTGCACCTCAACAGCGGGCTTGGGTGATGCCCCCTGAGGCAGCAAGGTCGGCAGGCTGAGTTCGTGAACCTGCCCGGCCGTGATCCGGTACTGACCACCCACCACCCCCCGGCGCGGCAACTCCTGGGTGATCCAGAACGGTTCCCCCTGCATGGATTGGGGCAGTTGCAGCTCCAGGCGTGGGGCCATCAGGGCATAGCTGCTCACCCCCAGCAGGGGGCAATCCAGCTGTTGCGCCAGGGTGCGGGCCATCACCACCGTGAGGCGGGTGCCGGTGAAGCCGCCGGGTCCCGTCGCGACGGCAAGGCCCTGCAACTGGGGCCAACGCTCGGGCGGGAGGAGCCCCTGAACCCGCGAAATCAAGCTGTTGGAGAGGCCCCGGCCATCCGGATGAGCCTGCACCAAAGGCTCTGCCCCAGGCTGCTGAGGATCCAGCAGCGCCATGCCAAAGCAGTCGGAACAGCTGTGCAAGGCGAGCAGCAGCGGTGGAGCCGTCATCGGGGCAGTTCCTGTCCAGGACGGCAACGCTGCCACCGGCCTGGATCCGCCTTAAAGCTGGAGCAGGAGCGCACATCCCACTCAATCCCGGCCTGTCCATCGGGGAGATCCATCACCGACACGTGGATACGGGGCGCGTCTGGCTCAAAATCCGGGGCCTGGGCTAGATGCGGAACACCATGCTGACGCTCAACTGCGTGATAGGCCTGACAACGGTCGACCCAGCTGCAATCCACGCAGATGCACATGCCTCCCAAGGCCGTTCACTCCCCCCATTCTGATGGCCCAAGGCTCCGGCAACGCATTGCTTGACCAGCTGCGAGAGCGACTGGCTCCAGCCCAGTGGCCTCTCCCCCTGGCACGGCTTCCGGAGGGCACGGCGCTGGTGGGTGGCGCCGTGCGGGATGGCTTGCTGGACCGTCTACAGGAGCAGCCGGATCTTGACCTGGTGGTCCCATCCGATGCCATCGCTCTGACCCAGGCCCTGGCCCAGGAGCTGCATGGCACTTGTGTGGTGCTGGACGCGGAACGGAGCATTGCTCGGCTGGTGCTTGGGGGCTGGACGGTCGACATCGCCCGACAGGACGGAGACCGCATCGAAGACGACCTCTGGCGGCGCGATTACCGGCTCAATGCCATCGCCGTGTCGCTCCAGCCCTGGGGAGAGCTGTGGGATCCCACAGGGGGACTGAGCGATCTCCAGCAGGGCTGCCTGACCGCCGTCTCGGAAGCCAACCTCATCGACGACCCGCTGCGGTTGCTGCGGGGATTGCGGCTGATGGCGGAAATCCCTCTCACCATCTCCAGCCAGACCATGGCGTGGATTGAGCGCCACGCCGCACGGCTTCCGGAAGCGGCACCGGAGCGAATCCTGGCGGAGCTGCAGCGCCTGGTGCGGGGCGAACACGCTGACGCCGCGATGGCAGCCCTCACAAGCCTGCCGTTGCTGCATCCCTGGGCGGCCGGAGGGCAACCTCCCACGCCCGGCAACATCGATGGCCTGACCAGCGAGGAAGCCGCAGCAGCAGTGCCCTTGGCGCGGCTGACGGCCCTGGTGAGCGATGAGGGTCTCAGCCAACTCCGCGCCAGTCGCGCCCTGCGCCAGCGCTGCAAACGGCTGCGGAGCTGGCAGCAACGCACCGGCCAGGCACCGGGCGCGTTACCCGAGAGCGATCGACTGCAATTGCATGAGGAGCTCGAGGGGGATCTCCCCGCCCTGGCCATGCAACTACCCATGCCCGAAAAAGAAATCTGGCTGCGTCGATGGCGCAACGCCGAGGACCCTCTGTTCCACCCCAGAACCCCGGTCGACGGCAATGGCCTGCTGACGGCCCTGGAGATCGAACCCGGTCCCCGTCTCGGACGTCTGCTGCATCATCTGAAGCTGGAACATGCCTTTGAGCGCATCCAGACCCCAAGCGAGGCACTGAAGGAGGCCCAACATTTCTTGAACCGTGAAAGCGAGGCTCTGTGATTAACTTTCCTGGTGTCAATGATGACGGTCAGACACCGACAGATCGCATTTCCTTTCCTTCATGAGCATCCGCCTGTACATCGGCAACCTGCCGCAGACCTTTGAAGAACAGGAGCTGGTGGCTCTGCTCAAGTCGGTGGGAGAAGGGATTCGGTTCAAATCGGTTCTCGACCGCGAAACCGGTGCATGCCGCGGTTTCGGCTTCGCCAACGTGGACGATCCGAAACTCGCCGACGCCGTGATCGAAGCTCTCAACGGCAAGGAGTTCGGTGGCAGTGCCCTACGCGTCGAGCGCTCCGAGCGTCGCGACAACAATGCTGGCGGCAACCGTCGTGGAGCCCCCAATGCAGCCGGCCAACCTCAAGTGGCCCGCAAGGCTGTGAACAAGGTGGTCCACAGCGATGAGAAGAGCGAAGGCGCCCCTGACCCCCGCTGGGCCGGCGAACTGTCCAAGCTCAAGGATCTGCTTGCCAACCAGAAGACGGCTGTTTGATCCGTTGCTGATCTGATCGAGGGAAAAAGAAGATCAACTCCACCCCTGCCGGTCATCCCGGCAGGGATTTTTAGCGTGACTGAGCCAACAGGAATGAACGGGGCAGATCAAGCAGCTTGTTGACCTTGGCCACATAGGCACGGTGATTGAACACGTCGTAATCGACCCGTTCAATTTCATCCAGGATGCCGCGGTACAACCGCAACGACGTCCACACCGGCCAGCGCGCATCGGCGGACAGCCAACGGACTCCGGCTTCGGAGCGGGCAAACCAATCGCGAGCCCGCTCCAGCTGGAAGCGCATCAACGCACGCCAGGCGTTGTTGAGGGTTCCAGCCATCAGCTCCTCCTCGGAATAACCGAACCGCTCGAGATCTTCCTGGGGCAGATAGATACGGCCACGGCCACGGTCTTCCCCCACATCCCGAAGGATGTTGGTGAGTTGGTTGGCGATCCCCAGGGCGACGGCCGCATCGGAGGTGTCGGGACAGTCACTCCAGGGAGCTGAGGTATAGGCCTGGTCGACGCCCATCACCCCCTGGGTCATCAGGCCAACGGTGCCTGCCACGCGATAGCAGTAGAGCTTGAGATCTTCAAAGCGGGGGTAGCGGGTCCAGGTGAGGTCCATCCGCTGGCCCTCGATCATGTCAAGGTAAGGCTGAATGCCCTGGGGGAAGCGCTCCAGGGTGTCGACCATCACCGCATCCAGATCGTCCTCCACCCGACCATCAAACAGAGCACGGGTCTTCTCTTCCCAACGGTCGAGCCGCTCTGCAAGCTCCTCAACCGGACGCGCCTGAGCCTCCGGGCTGTCCATCAACTCATCCGTGCGCCGGCACCACACATAGATCGCCCAGATGGCACGCCGCTTCTCGGGAGGAAGAAGCAAGGTGCCGATATAGAACGTCTTGGCCCACTCGGCGGTCTCCCGACGGCAGGCCTCAAAGGCTGCGTCGAGATCCGGGGAGGCGAGGGGCATGGCTCAGGCCGTCACAGGCTCACTGGAAGAGGTCGATGATGCCAGCTGACCTGTCTTGCGGTCCACCGCACCGGCGCAGAGCTTGCCGCTGAGAACAGCACCCTCCATCGAGGCGAGATAGCGCTGCATCGTGTAGTCGCCCGCGAGGAAGAAGTTCTTGATCGGGGTGGTTTGATCCGGGCGAAGCTCCTGGCAGCCGGGCGTCGTCTTGTAGACGGACAACGGCGTCTTCACGACCTTGTATTTGCGCAGGGTGGCGGGGTTGTCGCCACTGAAGTGCATCGGGAACAGCTTCTTGAGCTCACCCATGGTGGCCTCGATGATCTCCTCATCGGGGCGGCCGATCCAGTCTTTGGCAGGAGCAAAGACCAGCTCAAGCATCGACTTGTCGGGATCTTCGTACTCCCTGCAGGTGATGCTCATGTCGGCATACACGCTGAGCAGAGGGGAGCGGCTGAACAACAGATGGTCGATGTCGGTGAGCTTGCGATCGAACCAGAGGTGCAGGTTGATCACAGGGACACCCCGGAGGCCATCCAACTTCTGGAACACTTCCATCTGCTTCCAGGGCTCGGGCAGCAGCAGCTTGAAGGGATCCACCGGCAAGGCACTGACATAGGCATCAGCGGTGAGGTCGAAGCTTTCCTTGCCCTTCACGCCACCGATATGGAAGGCCGCCACCGAACCATCGGCATTGAGCTTGATCTCACGCAGGGGGCTGTCGAGATGCACCTCACCACCCAGTGATTCGATGTGCTCGACCACCGGCTGGCAGAGGCGCTCCGGCGGTGCGCCATCCAGGAACGCCATCTGGGAGCCGTTCTTCTCCTGCAGGAAGCGGTTAAGGGCCGTGAGCACCACGGTGGCGGAGATCTCATCGGGATCGATGAAATTCAGCGCCTTGCTCATGGCGATGAACACCTCATCATTCACCCGCTCTGGGATGTTGTGGATCCGCAGCCACTCCGTCCATGAATACTTGTCGCACTCTTCGACGTAACCCTGGCCCCGGAGCATGGCGGGGACCAGTCCCAGGCCGAAGCTGATCTTCTCCGGCCAGGTGAGCATGTCGTTGTTGCCCAGGATCGCCGCCACACCATTCACCGGTGCCGGCAAATCAGGGAAATCAAAGCGGCTGTAGGTGCCGGGCTCCTCGGGTTGGTTGAAGATCATCGAATGGCTCTTCCACTGCAGCCGGTCTTCGATGTTCAGCTCCTTGAACAGCTGCAGCATGTTCGGGTAGGCCCCGAAGAAGATGTGTAGGCCGGTTTCGTACCAGTCGCCGTCTTCGTCTTTCCAGGCCGCCACCTTGCCGCCGAGAACATCCCTGGCTTCCACAACGATGGGGGTGTGGCCGGCATCCGCCAGGTATTTGGCACAGGAGAGTCCAGCAAGACCAGCTCCGGCAATAGCGACACGCATGCGGCCGTCTCGAAAGTGAAACTAACCTTAAAAGGGCTTGACCCCCGTTCGCTTCTTAAAGTCGTGTCAGCTTTCCCGTGGGCGCGTCTTGGCTGACACCCTTCTCAAGTGCACCACCCGCCACGTGCGCCTGTTCACAGCAGCACTTCAAGAGGAGGATCTGGTTCCTTCAGATGACCAACTGACCTTGGATCTGGATCCCGACAACGAATTTCTCTGGGATGCCGCCAGCCTCGCCAAGGTGCAGGGACGCTTCAAGGAACTGGTGGATGCCGCAGCCGGCGGCGAACTGAGTGACTACACCCTGCGCCGCATTGGTACAGACCTAGAGGGATTCATCCGGCAACTGCTCCAGGCTGGCGAACTCAGCTACAACCCGGATGGCCGCGTGCAGAACTTCTCCATGGGCCTGCCCCGCACCCCAGAACTGTTGTGACCGGCTCGCGCTACGACCGCGGCGGCCGCCGACCGCGTGATCGCCGCTACGACCGCGGTGAGCGGGATCGTTACGACGCTCCTCCCCGGGGGGGATACGGCCGTCCTCCCGGCCCCCCACCAGGTAGTGGAGGCGGCCAGGGCGGCTTTCAATTCAGCACCCTCACCGTGGCCGTCTTGGCAGGAGTTCTCGTGGTGGGGATCGGTATCGGCAGCGCTGTCACCAGCACCACCACGGGCGACCAGGGAAACATCGCCAGCTCCCAGCAACTGGACATGGCCGTTCCCGACCCGGAGTTCTGCCGCCAGTGGGGGGCGAGCGCCTTCGTCATGGACATCGAGATGTACACGACGCTCAACCCCTCCAGCAGCTTTGTGACCCAGCCAACCCTGCAACCGGGTTGTGTGATCCGTCGGGAGAACTGGTCGGTGCTGCGCAAGGAGGGGGCCATCACCGCCGAGCAGGAGCGTGAGTGCAAACAGCGGATGAACACCTTTGCCTACATCGGCTCCGTTCGGGACAAGCCCGTGGTGCGCTGCGTCTACCAAACCGACATCAGTGAGAACAAATTCCTCACCCGAGGCGTGGCAGATGACGCTGTGGGCGTGACACCCGAGGCCGATCAGTTCTGAACCAGTTGCTCCCCGATCGCTTCAGGCACGACCTTCGCTGCCTGACGAATCGGGCTGTCAGCGCTGGCAAAGACGGGCAGAACGTCATTGCGGAAGGCCACCGAGGCGCGTGAGCAGTAGCGGGCGGGATGGGTGATCAACTTGAGCTGGCGTCTCACCTGCAGATCAGCCACCTGGGGCCGGTGAATCGTTCCCGCCGATAACTCCCGCTCGATCGACACCACAGGAACAAAGGCGGCACCCAGGCCCGCCTGAACGGCATTCTTGATGGCTTCCAGCGAATTCAGTTCCATGTCGATGCGCAGGCGCTGCACATCCAGGCCGGAGCGCGCCAGAAGCTGGTCGACCATCTTCCGGGTGGTGGATTGCGCATCGAGACAGACAAAGCCCAGGCGATACAGGTCTTCCTTGGTGAGTTCAGCCAGTCGGGCCAAGGGGTGCTTCACCGGCAGCACCAGCGCCAGCTCATCACTGGCGTAGGGCACCACCTGCAGCAGTTCATTGAGTTCCGCCGGCAATTCACCACCGATGATCGCCAGGTCGATCTGACCGTTAGCCACACTCCAGCCCGTGCGTCTGGTGCTGTGGACCTGGAGCTGCACGGACACGTCCGGATATTTCTGGCGGAACAGGCCGATCATCCGGGGCATCAGGTAGGTGCCGGTGGTCTGGCTTGCCCCCACGATCAGGGATCCACCTTTGAGGTTGTGGAGATCATCCAGGGCCCGACAGGCTTCGTGGCACTGGCTCAGGATCCGGTCGCAGTAACTCAGCAGCAGATGGCCAGCCTCAGTGAGCTGCGCCTTGCGCCCGCCGCGATCAAACAGCGAAACCTCCAGCTGCTTCTCCAGGTTCTGGATCTGAAGGCTGACGGCGGGCTGGGTGACGTAAAGACTGTCGGCGGCCTTCTTGAAGCTGCCCTCACTGACAATCGCGCGAAGGATCCGCAGCTGGTCGAGGGTGAACGGCAGATCGGCCACCGCGGAACACCCGGAGGAACACCAGAAATTTAGGACCGCCGCGTCCGACAGCCAGAATCACGCCCTTCCAACGCAGCCGCCATGGCCTCCACCCACCAAAGCAGCGTCGTGATGCTGGTGCTGCTGATCCTGTTTGCCGTGATTCACAGCGGTGGTGCTGCCCTGCGCAGCCGGGCTGAGGCCGTGATCGGAGCACGGGCCTGGCGCCTGATCTTCGCGGCAGCCAGCATTCCCTCGGCCGTGGTGGTGATCGGATGGTTCCTGGCCCATCGCTACGACGGGGTGCGGCTGTGGAATCTCCAGGGAGTGCCTGGGGTGATTCCGCTCGTATGGATCGGAACCGCCGTCAGTTTTCTCTTCCTCTATCCAGCCACCTACAACCTGCTGGAGATCCCAGCGGTGCTGAAACCGCAGGTGCGTCTTTACGCCACGGGGATCATCCGCATCAGCCGCCATCCCCAGGCCATCGGGCAAATCCTCTGGTGCCTCACCCACGCCCTCTGGATCGGCAGCAGCTTCATGCTGGTGACCTGCGTGGGCTTGATCGGCCATCACCTCTTCGCCGTCTGGCATGGGGACCGGCGCCTGAAGGCCCGCTTCGGCGAAGCCTTTGACGAGCTCAAGGCCAGCACCTCGATCGTGCCCTTCGCAGCGGTGCTGGATGGACGCCAGCAGTTGCAGTGGCAGGAATTCGTTCGACCGGCACAACTGGGCATCGCCATCGCCGTCGGCGTGTTCTGGTGGGCCCATCGCTTCATTCCGACGGCTGCGGAGTTGATGCGCAATTCAGCACTCCAGAACCTGCTGGGCTGAGCTGCCTACACTCGCTTCAACCTCCTTTTTGCGGATGCCCTCGGCCGAGGAACTCGCCTGGCTCATTCCGGTTCTGCCCCTGTTCGGCGCAGTGCTGACCGGGTTGGGATTGATCAGCTTCAACCGCACGATCAACCGGTTGCGGAAACCCGTTGCGCTGCTGTTGATCTCCTGCGTTGGCGCAGCTGCGGCCCTCAGCTACAGCATCCTGTTCAACCAGCTCAATGGGGCTCCTCCAGTCGAGCATCTGTTCGCATGGGCCAGTGCTGGCAACTTCGTTCTGCCGATGGGTTACGTGGTGGATCCACTCGGGGCGGTGATGCTGGCGCTGGTCACCACCATCGCCCTGCTGGTGCTGGTGTATTCCCACGGCTACATGGCCCATGACAAGGGCTACGTGCGCTTTTTCACGTACCTGGCGCTGTTCAGCAGCTCCATGCTGGGTCTGATCATCAGCCCCAATCTTCTGGAGATCTACGTCTTCTGGGAACTAGTGGGCATGTGCTCCTACCTGCTGGTGGGCTTCTGGTACGACCGCGACGGTGCCGCCCACGCCGCTCAGAAGGCTTTTGTGGTGAACCGGGTTGGTGACTTCGGCCTGCTGCTGGGCATCCTTGGCCTGTTCTGGGCCACGGGAAGCTTCGATTTCCAGGGAATCGCCGATGGTCTGCAGAACGGCCTGGCCGCCGGAACGGTGGCCCCATGGGCAGCGCTGCTGCTCTGCCTGCTGGTCTTCATGGGTCCGATGGCCAAGTCGGCCCAGTTCCCCCTCCACGTCTGGCTGCCCGATGCCATGGAGGGCCCAACGCCGATTTCAGCGCTGATTCACGCCGCAACGATGGTGGCCGCAGGGGTGTTCCTGGTTGCCCGACTCGATCCCCTCTACGCCCAGTTCCCCATCGTTCAAACCGTGATCGCCGTCGTTGGCACGATCACCTGCTTCCTGGGGGCTTCCATCGCCCTCACCCAGATGGACCTCAAGAAGGGTCTGGCCTACAGCACCGTCTCCCAGCTCGGCTACATGATGCTGGCGATGGGTTGCGGTGCCCCGGTCGCCGGCATCTTCCACCTGGTGACTCATGCCTTCTTCAAGGCGATGTTGTTTCTGGGATCAGGCTCCGTCATCCACGCCATGGAGGAGGTAGTGGGCCACGAGCCCGTTCTCGCCCAGGACATGCGCCTGATGGGCGGCCTGCGCAAAAAGATGCCCGTCACCTCGATCACCTTCTTCATCGGCTGCATCGCCATCAGTGGCATTCCGCCCCTGGCCGGCTTCTGGAGCAAGGACGAAATTCTTGGTCAGGCCTTCAACAGCTACCCACTTCTCTGGGTAGTGGGCTTCCTGACGGCGGGGATGACGGCCTTCTACATGTTCCGGCTCTACTTCCTCACCTTTGAAGGGGAGTTCCGCGGCAATGACACCGCCATGCAGGCCCAGCTGCTGACCGCCGCTGGCAAGGATCCTTCCGAGCACCACGCCCATGGCGGCAGCGTGCACGAGTCGGCCTGGCCGATGGCAGCCCCCTTGGCGGTGCTGGCGGTGCCTTCCGTACTGATTGGCCTCTTGGGCACCCCATGGAACAGCCGCTTTGCGGGCCTTCTCAATCCGGAAGAAGCCCTCGAGATGGCCGAACAGTTCAGCTGGGGCGAGTTTCTCCCCCTGGCAGGCGCCTCCGTGGGCATCTCCGTTGCCGGCATCAGCCTGGCTGTTCTGGCCTATGCCCTGCGTCGGATTGATCTGGGGCAGCTGGTGGCCGGCCGCTTCCCGGCGGTGAATGCCTTCCTCGCTAACAAGTGGTATCTCGATGTGTTGAACGAAAAGCTGTTCGTTCGCGGCAGCCGCAAACTGGCGCGGGAAGTGCTTGAGGTGGACGCCAAAGTGGTTGATGGCGTGGTCAACCTCACCGGACTGCTCACCCTGGGCAGCGGCGAAGGTCTCAAATATCTCGAAACCGGACGCGCCCAGTTTTATGCCCTGATTGTGTTTGCCGGTGTGATCGGCCTGGTGGTGCTGTTTGGCGTGATCGGCGGACCTATCGCTTGAAGCCCATCGTCCATGTGTGTCATCGCCTATCGAGGTGATGACACAGCGGCCATGATTTCTACGATCCATCCAGTGAGGATCGGATCAGCGTGTTCGAATTCGCAGTCGCCGGACTCAGCGATCCGGTGCAGGCCACCGTTCCATGGCTGAGCCTGTCGATCCTGGTGCCGATTGTGGGTGCCCTGCTGGTTCCGCTGGTTCCGGACAAAGGCGAGGGCAAACAGGTGCGCTGGTACGCGCTGATCGTGACGCTGATCACCTTCCTGATCACCGTTGCGGCTTACCTCACCGGCTATGACCCCAGCCTGAGTGGTCTGCAGCTGTCCGAACGGGTGAGCTGGCTACCGGATCTTGGCCTCACCTGGGCGGTGGGAGCTGACGGGCTCTCGATGCCGTTGATCCTGCTCACCAGCTTCATCACCAGCCTGGCCTGCCTGGCGGCGTGGCCGGTGAGTTTCAAACCGCGGCTGTTTTATTTCCTGCTGCTGGCCATGGACGGCGGCCAGATCGCGGTGTTCGCCGTGCAGGACATGCTGCTGTTCTTCCTGGCCTGGGAGCTGGAACTGATCCCGGTCTATCTGCTGCTGGCCATCTGGGGCGGCAAGAAACGCCAGTACGCCGCAACCAAATTCATCCTCTACACCGCCGGCAGCTCCCTGTTCATCCTGTTGGCCGCCCTGGCCATGGGCTTCTTCGGCGGCGGCACCCCCAGTTTTGAGTACACAGCTCTTGCAGCCAAAGACTTCGGCACGGGCTTTCAACTGCTCTGCTACGCCGGGCTGCTGATCGCCTTCGGCGTGAAGCTGCCGATCGTGCCCCTGCACACCTGGCTGCCGGATGCCCATGGCGAAGCAACGGCACCGGTGCACATGCTGTTGGCCGGCATCCTGCTGAAGATGGGCGGCTATGCCCTGCTGCGCTTCAACTGTGAACTGCTGCCAGCGGCCCACTCCCAGTTCGCCCCACTGCTGATCGTGCTGGGGGTGGTGAACATCATCTACGCCGCCCTCACCTCCTTCGCCCAGCGCAACCTCAAACGAAAGATCGCCTACAGCTCGATCAGCCACATGGGCTTCGTGCTGATCGGCGTGGGCAGCTTCAGTGCCCTGGGCACCAGTGGCGCCATGCTGCAGATGATCAGCCACGGCTTGATTGGCGCCAGCCTGTTCTTCCTTGTGGGTGCCACCTACGACCGCACCCACACGCTTCAGCTGGATGAGATGGGAGGCATTGGCCAGAAGATGCGCATCATGTTCGCGCTCTGGACGGTTTGTGCCCTCGCCTCCCTGGCCCTGCCTGGCATGAGCGGGTTCGTGAGCGAACTGATGGTGTTCGCTGGCTTTGCCACGGATGAGGCTTACACCCTGCCCTTCCGCGTGGTGATCTGCGGGCTGGCCGCCGTCGGCGTGATCCTTACACCGATCTATCTGCTCTCGATGCTTCGCGAGATCTTCTTCGGCAAGGAGAAAGAGGAGCTGGTGTCCCACACCAACCTGGTGGATGCGGAGCCTCGCGAGGTTTACATCATCGGCTGCCTGCTGGTGCCGATCATCGGAATCGGGCTGTACCCCAAGCTGATGACCGACAGCTACCGCAGCTCGATTGAAGCCCTGGTGAATCGAAATCTGGGTGCGATGGAACAGGTGATCTCACCAACGGCCCCCCTGATTCGAGGTCAGGCGCCCGTTCCAGCCGTCATCCAGGCCCCTGCCGTGGGCGCGTCATAAATCACGTATCGATTCCGATTCATTCCCACCCAACCGTCCGTAAGTTCCAGGGGAACGCTCCCCTGCCATGCGTCAGATCAACTTCGGCCTGATCTTCAGCTTCGGCCTGATCACGGTGTTCTTCACCCTCGCGAACACCAACCCCACGACGGTTCATGTGTTGCCGGGTGTCGAGTACACCCTGCCTTTGGCGGGTCTGCTGCTGCTGGCAGCGGGGTTGGGAGCCGTGTCGGCCTGGTTCTTCGCGGCCTGGACCGGCATGCTCAACAACGTTGAACAGTTCAGCAAAGCGAACGAATACGAAGCCCAGCAGGTGCGGATCCAAGAACTGGAGACCGACCTCAGCCGCTACCGCTCCACCGTTGAAACCCAGCTGGGCCTCCTCCCCGCAACCACCGTCAGCGCGACCAGTGCCGAGAGCGACGACAACGACCAGGCGGAGGTCACCGATGCCAGCAGCGCGGCCTGAGGCAGCACTGGCAACACCGGTTGAGGACCGATACCTTGCCGGGAAAGGGTGAATTGACTTGCTCCAGGTGGCCCCCAACGACGGCGCTGATGCAGGAGCACGCCTTGCGATTCGACTGCTGCAGGACGCAGCGGAGCGGGGCGATCTCGATCCCTGGGATGTGGATGTGATTGCCGTCATCGACGGCTTTCTGGATCAACTTCGGCAACGCATCGAGATTCCCGGGCAGGTGGCGGCCGCCCTGGCCGGACGGGGTGGCAGTTACGAGCGGGATCTGGCTGACAGCAGCGAAGCCTTCCTGGCCGCCTCCGTGCTGGTGGGACTCAAAGCGGAGATGCTCGAAACCAGCATGTTGCCGCCGCCGCCCGAAGTCGAAGATCACTTCGATGCCGACTTCGATGAGCAAGGTTGGCTGGATCCGGCCTTTGATCTGCCCCGACGGCCGGAACGTCATCTGCAGCGGCGGCCCGTGGCGCCACCGCCATTGCGTCGCCCCGTCACCCTAGGGGAGCTGATCGAGCAACTGGAAACAATTGCCGAGCAGCTGGAATCAGACGAACTCGAGGCACGCCGCCGCAAACGGCAGAAGCGCTACAGCAACCGTGAAGCCATCGCCCAGGTGGCCGGACTGGCCCACCGCGAAAAGCTGCCGGAAACAACCGCAGCACTGGGGGTGTTTCTGAACGGTTGGGAGACCGCCCTGGACTGGGTGGGCTTCGATCAACTGGTGGATCAGTGGGAGGTGGCCGCCGCAGCGGACCTGGACCGTGACCGGGTCGGGGTCTTCTGGGCCCTGCTGTTTCTCTCCTCCCAGGGCCGGGTTGAGCTGGAGCAGGAGGGTTGGCTCCACGGACCGCTGCGACTGAAATTCATCCCCGCGAGTGGCACTGCAACGCAACTGCCGATCCGCAGCCTTCAGGTGCCAGATCCGTCGCCGACCCGGACGGTCGTGGCGGCCTAAGACCGGGTCTATGGTCACTACCTTGTATTGACCCGACCAAACGCCAATGAAGGCGATGATTCTGGCGGCTGGCAAGGGGACGCGGGTCCAACCGATCACCCACGTGATCCCCAAGCCAATGATTCCGATCCTGCAGAAGCCGGTGATGGAATTTCTGCTGGAACTGCTCAAGGAGCACGGTTTCACCGAAGTGATGGTGAACGTCTCCCACCTGGCCGAAGAGATTGAAAATTACTTCCGGGATGGCCAGCGTTTCGGGGTTGAAATTGCCTACAGCTTTGAAGGACGGATTGAAGACGGCGAACTTATCGGCAGTGCGCTGGGGTCTGCAGGCGGGCTCAAAAAAATCCAGGATTTCCAGCACTTCTTTGACGACACCTTCGTGGTGCTCTGCGGCGATGCGCTGATCGACCTTGATCTCAGCGAAGCGGTACGCCTGCACAAAGAGAAGGGTGCGATCGCCAGCCTCGTCACCAAACGGGTCCCCAAGGATCAGGTGAGCAGCTACGGCGTTGTGGTCACCGATGACCAGAACAGAATTTCAAGCTTCCAGGAAAAGCCCAGCATCGACGAAGCCCTCAGCGACACGATCAACACCGGCATCTACATCTTTGAGCCGGAGATCTTTGAACACATCCCTTCGGGACAGTCCTTTGACATCGGCTCAGATCTGTTCCCGAAACTGGCCGAGCTCGGTGCACCCTTCTATGCCATCCCGATGGATTTCGAGTGGGTGGATATCGGCAAGGTTCCGGACTACTGGCAAGCCATCCGCAGTGTGTTGATGGGTGACGTCCGTCAGGTGGGCATCCCCGGCAAGGAGGTGCGTCCCGGGGTTTACACCGGTCTGAATGTGGCCGCCAACTGGGACAAGATCAACGTCACCGGCCCGGTCTACGTGGGCGGCATGACCAAGATCGAAGATGGCGCAACGATCATTGGGCCCACCATGATCGGCCCCAGCTGCCACATCTGTGAGGGAGCCACGGTCGACAACTCGATCATCTTCGACTACTCACGCATCGGCCCCGGCGTGCAGCTGCTCGAGAAGCTGGTGTTCGGCCGCTACTGCGTGGGCAAGGACGGTGATCACTTCGATCTGCAGGAGGCCTCGCTCGACTGGCTGATCACCGATGCCCGTCGTCAGGACCTGGTGGAGCCTTCCCCGCAGCAGAAAGCCATGGCGGAGCTGCTCGGCACCGACCTCACCCAGGCAGCGAGCTGAGTCCGGCGCGATCCAGGATCAACGGGATACGCTCCTCAGCTTTGATCGCCATCAGGTGAACGCCACGAACGATGCCGAGATAACGCTTTACCTGTTCAGCGGCGATGGCCACACCCTCCATGGCGGGATTCTCGGCGCACTCCAACCGATGGATCAGCGCATCAGGGATGCAGGCTCCTGGCACAACGCGGTTGATGAACCGGGCATTCTTGGCTGACTTCAGCAGGAAAACGCCAGCGAGCACGGGCAGACCCAGGGGGCCGGCCAGTTCTTGCTGGAAGCGCTCGAGCGCTTCAGGGTCCATCACCATCTGGGTTTGAACGAAGCGGGCTCCCGCCGCCTGCTTGCGCTGCAACCGGCGCTGGAGACCGCTCCAGCTCCTCGATTGTGGGTCGGCGGCACACCCGGCAAACAGCGTGGTCGCCCCATCGGGCAGGGTGCCCTGCACGGGATCCACGCCCCGATTGAGGGAATCCACCTGCTGCAGGAGCTTCACCGACTCGAACTCATTCACCGGCCGGGCATCCGCCTGATCGCCCGCCCGCACCGGATCGCCAGTGAGACACAACAGGTTTCGGATCCCCAAGGCATGGGCCCCGAGCAGATCGGCCTGAAGGGCGATGCGGTTGCGGTCCCGGCAGGCCATCTGCAACACCGGCTCCAAGCCAGCCTCAAGCAGCAACTTGCAGGCGGCCAGGCTGCTCATCCGCATCACAGCCCGACTGCCATCGGTCACATTCACGGCATGGACAAGGCCTTGCAGCGATGCGGCCATGGCCAGCATGTGCGAGGGGTCGGCTCCGCGGGGAGGCATGACCTCGGCCGTGAGCACCTGATCCCCGGCCTCAATTGCGCGCTGCAGCGCCGTGCTCAAATCTCGTTCCATTTCACCGGCCCACTATGCAGGATCAGACCGGTCGTCCGGACTAGCATGATCCCAACGGTGGTCGCCCATGTCCTCCCTCGACGGTACCGATCCTCTGGAGATCTCCCTCTCTGCCAGGGAGATCGAGATCATCGAGCTCGTGGCTGAAGGACTGACCAATCAGGAAATCGCTGACCGTCTCACGATCAGCAAACGAACGGTGGACAACCATGTGAGCAACGTGTTCACCAAGACCGGCTCGAAGAACCGGGTGGCACTGCTCAATTGGGCCATGGACAACGGCAAGATCTGCCGGGACGGCTTCAACTGTTGCGTCCTTCCAGAACACGATCCCCCCTCAGCCTGATCGTGGAGCTGACAGGCTCCGGCAAGCTTTGAAGGGAGGTTGGGCCCACAGGGATCTGAAAAAGCGTGGCGTATTCCAGACAGGCCTCCACGCTGGAGCCTGCGAAGCGAAGCATTCCAGTTGTGTCATACAGACCCACCACTGGAAGGAGCCACCAATCAGAACTCCTCAAAGCTAAAGGAAATCTGAAGACAAATCCAGTCCGGCCTTAGGGCCAGCCAAAACGTCGACGCTGCGCCTCAGGCCAGGACTGAACCGGATGCTGGGCCAGCACCGCATTGCTCCAGCGGGCTTCCCCGGTGATCTCCTCGCCACACCAGGGAGGAATCAGCAGATCCGCCTGGGCCGATGCGAGCTCCACCTCCGCCAGCACCAAGGGGGCGTTCTCGCCCTGGAAACAATCCACCACCCAGTCACCACCAGGGCAATCCAAGGCGTAGCGGACTTTGTCCAGACGGTGCGGCGCCAGATCCCAGAGGGCTTCAGCGTCCGCCACGGGAATCGGATATTCGAACTCATGGCGCACCAGGCCAACGGCATCAGCCGCCGCCTTTAGGGTGAGCCAGGCCTGATCCGATCCGCGCAGACGCATCCGCACCGTCACACCGTCGGCACTGGCGGCCAGATAGCCCTGACGCAGCTGCTGTGCGGGGCCAGCACTGCTGCGCCAGGCATCCGACCGCACCAGAAAGCGCCGTTCAATCTCGAGGGCCATGGCTCAATTCTGCGAGGGCTGAGACGCGTGCAGGCTTCCCGCCCAATGCAGCTTGTGGGAGAGGGTTCGGTAATACGACGGGCTTTGATTGAGCAACACCATCAGGGCATGGTGGCGCGCCTGCTGAACAACACAGCACTCACCAGGCTCCAGCACCATGCAGCCCACACCGTCCTTCCACAGCTTGATGCGGTGATCCCCAGCCCCCAGGGGCCAGATCGCCAACCTGGCCCGAGGCGGCACCACCAGCGTTCGGCTGGAGAGGCTCATCGGGCAGATCGGAGCAACGATGATTGCATCGATGCCGGGGTGAAGGATCGGTCCCCCTGCCGCCAGGGCGTACCCGGTGGACCCCGTGGGCGTGGAGAGGATCAGGCCATCACCACGCACCTGGTCGATCACTTCCCCATCGATCTCGAGCTCCAGGGTGCAGGTGGGCGAAATTTCATCGCGGTAGGCCCGCAGGTAAAAGTCGTTGAAGGCCCAGTGGTGCTCTTCATCGTCTTCGAGATCCGGCTGCTGCAAAGGACCCGGCGAAGCCGCTCGATCTTCAGCGGAGCGTCGATCCACCATCGCCTGAAGCATCATGCGACGTTCGATCGCGAACTGATCGTCCTGAAGGCGTTGCCAGATCTGATCGCCACGCAACACACGCCGGTCATGGGTCAGAAAGCCCAGATGGCCTCCCACATTGATGCTGAGGATCGGGATGTCATGCACCGCCAGGTGGCGGGCAGCCCCCAGGACCGTGCCATCTCCCCCCAGCACCAGCGCCAGGTCGGGCAACGACTCCTCAACAGCCAGCAGGCCTGGGAAAGGATTCACCCGCGGCCCCGACATCGCCGTGACCACGTGGGAGCCGAGAGCTTTCAGCTCCTTGGCACATTGGCGGGCTTCACGCTGGGCAGGCTGGCTGTCGGCCCGATAGATCACCCAGACCCGATCGAGACGCATGACCCAGGTGTGCGGGGGTTACCAGCGCAGCAGGTTGAACTGCTCCATGTCGACGGTAACGCGATTGCGATAAAGCGACAGCAGGATCGCGAGACCGACAGCGGCCTCAGCGGCGGCCACCGTGATCACGAACACAGCGAAGACCTGGCCGCGAATCAGATCACCATCCACGAAGGAGGAGAAGGCCATCAGGTTGATGTTCACGGCATTGAGCATCAGCTCAATGCTCATCAGCACGCGCACCGCATTGCGGCTGTTGATCAGACCCCAGACGCCGATGCAGAAGAGCATCGCGGCCACCAGGAGGTAGGCCTGCAGGGAGGGAAGCGTGGCAAGGAAATCGCTCATCAGTCCGCTCGATTCATCAGCAGGGGAGTACGGGCCTTTTCAATCAGGCCTTGATCGGCCACCTCACCGGTGACCACATCGGTGGCCAGAACATCACGACGGGCCAAGACGATGGCGCCGATCATGGCCATCAGCAGCAGCACCGATGCCACCTCGAAGGGCAAGAGGTAATCGGTGAACAGGTGTTCACCGATGCGGGCCGTGGCTTCCTCACCCACGGCGGCAGGACCAGGCAGCGACCAGGGGGTGGTAACCACAACACGAACCAGCAACGCCAGCAGACCGGCGCAAACGCCGGCGGACACCACACGGCGCGTGGTGAGGTTGGCGATGGCCTTGAGATCTTCCCGCTTGTTGACGAGCATGATCGCGAACAGGATCAACACATTGATCGCGCCCACGTACACCAGGATCTGGGCCATGGCCACGAAACTGGCGTTCAGCAGCAGGTAAAGCCCTGCAACGGCAGTGAACACCCCGCCCAGCAGGAAGGCGGAATAGACGATGTTGCTGAGCAGCACCACACCCAGGGCGCCGATCACCACAACGGCGGACAGCACCAGAAAACAGATCAGCTCGGTGGTTGTCGCGATGGTCATGCGTCGCCCTCCTTGGCCTCACTGGAGGATTGTCCCTCATTCTTGGCAGAGGACTTGGCAGGAGGGGTGAGGGTCTCCAACACCTGAGACGGCAGCTGACCAGCCCGGGGACGATCTGCGGCAACACCATGGGGATCCATCTCGCCCGCCGGCAGATAGGCGAGTTCCCTGAGGGGAACAACTGAGGGGTCGGTGGTGACGCTGGTGGGAAGGCGCCCGAGGGCCACGTTGTCGTAGTTGAGGCTGTGGCGATCAAAAGCCGCCAGCTCGTACTCCTCCGTCATCGAGAGGCAGTTGGTGGGGCAGTACTCAACGCAATTTCCGCAGAAAATGCAGACGCCGAAGTCGATGGAGTAGTTGCGCAGCTCCTTCTTCTTCGTGGCCTTGTTCATCACCCAATCGACCACCGGAAGATTGATCGGGCAGACCCGCACGCACACCTCACAGGCGATGCACTTGTCGAACTCGTAGTGAATCCGGCCCCGATAACGCTCGGAAGGAATGAGCTTCTCGTAGGGGTACTGCACCGTGACCGGACGGCGCTGCATGTGGTCGAAGGTGACCGAAAAGCCTTGGGCCAGATTCCGGGCTGCATCGACTGCATCCCGGGTGTAATCACCGACCTGTTTGAGGAAGCCGAACATGGTCTGAAGGGGAGAGAACGAAGCGGAACCGGGAGCGAAGAAATCCTAGGTAGGAAAACCTAGCCGCCGAATGCAACGGGGAATGCGAGCTTGAGGGCTGCTGTCACCAGAAGGTTCACCAGGGACAGGGGCAGCAGGAACTTCCAGCCGAGATCGAGCAGCTGGTCAATGCGCACGCGGGGGGTGGTCCAGCGCAGCAAGATCGCCACGAACACCAGCAGATAGGCCTTGAGCACCGTCATCACGATGCCAACGGTGCCCGTGATCACCTGCACCACGGGGGCATCGATGGGCTGGTTCAACCAGCCGGCCAGCCACTCCACAGGAATCGGAAAGCCCCAACCACCGAGATACAGAACGCTGACCAGGACGGCCGAGAGCACCAGGTTGATGTAACCCGCCAGGTAGAAGAGAGCGAACTTCATGCCCGCGTACTCGGTCTGATAGCCGGCGACCAGCTCTTCCTCAGCTTCGGGAAGGTCGAAGGGCAGCCGCTCACACTCGGCCAGGGCACAGATCCAAAAAATCAGGAAGCCCACCGGCTGGCGCCAGATGTTCCAGCTCAAGATGCCGGCACCGGTCTGCTGACCCACGATGTCGACCGTGCTCAACGAGTTGGTCATCATCACGATGGCCAGCACAGCCAGAGCCAGAGGAATTTCGTAGCTGATCGATTGAGCCGCGGCCCGCAGCCCACCGAGCAGCGAGTACTTGTTGTTGGATGCATAGCCGCTCATCAGCAAGCCGATCGGCTGGATGCTGCTGAAGGCGATCCATAGGAAAATCCCCACGCCCACATTGCTGATCAGCAGGTTCTGGCCGAAAGGAATGATCAGCCAGGAAATGATCACCGGCACAACCACCAGCACCGGGCCGAGGGTGAACAGCAGGCTGTCGGCCCGCGCCGGGATGATGTCTTCCTTGACGAGCAGCTTGAGGCCGTCGGCCAAGGGCTGAAGCACGCCCAGGGCACCGGCGTACTCCGGACCGATTCGCTGCTGGACAGCGGCGGAAATCTTGCGTTCCAGCCACACCGAAACCAGCACACCCACCACTGCAGCCACCAGAACCAGCAGCATCGGCAGCGGCAGCCAAAGCAGCCTCGCCACCTCCGGGGAGAAGCCAAACCCTTGCAGGGCCTGGCTAAAGCTCAATTCCAGGTCCAGTCCCGGACTCACCATGGTGTCGACGGAAGTGGATGCAACTTAGGCGGCCGGAGCCGAGACGCGCTCCTCAATGGGCATCCAGGAGCGTGGCTGGGATCCGGAGTAGATCTGCGAAGGCCGGAAAATTCGGTTCGCCCCGAGCTGCTCCCGCCAATGGGCCAGCCAGCCGGCAACCCTGGCGATGGCGAAGACCGGCGTGAACAGATCCCTGGGGATGCCGAGCTTGCGGTACACCAGGCCCGAATAGAAATCGACGTTGGGATAGATGCCTTTGGGGCCGAGACGGGACGCTGCTTCTGCTTCGATCGCCCGGGCCACGTCGTAGAGGTCGTCATGGCCGAAGCTGGCGAACATCTCCTCCACCAGGGCCTGCAGGATCACGGCACGGGGATCCTTGACCTTGTATTCCCGGTGGCCGAAGCCCATGATTTTGCGCTTGGCCGCGATGGCTTCATCCAGGAAAGCGCCAGCGTTCTCGGGACTGCCCACCTGCTCGAGCATGGCGAGGACATCTTCATTGGCGCCGCCGTGAAGTGGGCCCGCCAGGGTGCCCACGGCTGAAGCCACCACGGCGTAGGGGTCGGTGAGGGTGCTGGCGGTGACCCGGGCACTGAAGGTGCTGGCGTTGAGGCTGTGCTCGGCATGGAGCATCAAGCAACGATCAAAGATTCGTGCCGCCAGGGGATCCGGCTCACGTTCGGTGAGCATGTAGAGGAAATTGGCGGAGTAGGCCAGATCATCCCGGGGCTGGATTGGGTCCTGGCCTTTGCGGATCAGCTGAAAAGCGGCCACCATCGTGGGAATCTTGGCGATCAACCGCACCACCGCGTCATAGATGTATTGCGGGTCGTCGATCGCCCGGCGCGAATAGAACAGCCCCAGGGAAGCGGCACTGGACTGCAGCGCGTCCATCGGATGGCCACTGGCCGGGAAGCACTTCATCATGTCCCGCACCCGGAAGCTGACCCGCCGGTGCATCTGCACCGCGTGCTCAAACTCCGCCAGCTGGTCGCGGCTGGGGAGCTCTCCCCAAATCAGCAGGTAAGCCGTTTCCAGAAAACTGCTGTTGGCCGCCAGATCCTGCATCGGATAGCCGCGGTAGGTGAGCAGCCCTTGCTCTCCATCGATGTCGCAGATCGCCGACTGGGTGGCCGGCACGCCATCCAGGCCTGGACGCAGTTCGATCCCGGTCCGCGCATGGCGCAGGTCGCCTGTCTGCTGCTGGGCCACCGCCTGATTGCCTCTAACAGCAACCTAAATCGTCAATCAACAGTGCTGGCCGAAGCAAGGCCTTCAACTGCCACTGGCCCGCGGAACGGCGCAGCTGAATCACGCCGGCTTTCTTCAGCACCAGGGCACCTGGGGCACACCCCAGAAGACCGCAGGCCAGATCGCCAAGATCCGGCTCATGACCGACCAAGCCAAGCCGTTGATCAAAGGCGGTCACCAGCATGTTGAGGTCCCCTCCAGGCTGAAGCCGTTCATCCACCGCGAGTTCAGAAGCGAGCCCCGCCTCCAACGCCAGTTCCGCCGTTTGCAGAGCCCGGCGATAAGGGCTGGACAGCAAGCGATCCAAGCGCAGCCCGCGTTGCACCAGGGCCGCCATCACCTGCTGGGTTCGCTGACGGCCAGTGGCGGTCAGGGGTCGATCCGGATGGTCCTGGCCCGCCTGGCGGGGTTCGGCGATGCCATGCCGCAACAGAACCAGGTCAGCCGAGTTCGAGCCGGGCATGCAAAGGAATCTCGGTACTGCCTTGCTCCTGACGATCAACGTCGACGGCCACCGCAAGGCCGCGGACCTGATCCTGAAGCGGTCGCCCCGCCATCACCTGCAGCAGGGCCCAGGGCCGCCATTGCCCCAACAGCGCACGGGCCGGCTCATCCGCCAGCAGGAGGGCCTGCGCTGGTTGGGCGGAGGCTGTGAGCTCCTGCCACTGGTTCAAGCGGGGCTGGAGGACACGCCCGTTCTGGCGCTGCGACAAAGCCATCAAGGACTCGCCCCACCAGTTCAGCGCAGACGAGCGAACCTGAGCCACGGCCAACTGGGCATCCACCCCAGGCTGGCGTCCCCGCTGGCGCACCAGCCGCGTCCACACGCTCAGCACCTCGCCATCTCCCTCCAGCTCAGAACGGGTCAGACCCTGCTCCTGCAAACGCGCATCCACCGCATCCCTGGTGGGAGTTTGCGGGCGGGTGGCCAGCAGCCAGCCCTCGGGTTGGTCCTGCCAGAGGAGAGGGCCAGCATCGGCCCCCACAACAGCATCGGCCGCCGGCTGGTCCGCCAAGCGCTGCTCCAGCAAGGGAGCGAACCATTGGGCCAGCGGATGGCTTTCGCTGGGATCCAACAAACGGGCCGGACTCTGGAGCTGAGCCAGCCAGCGGGCATGGCCGCCCGCCGACGCCGTCAGATCCGTGAGCCCAGGCCAGGGGTCGGTGCCAAGGGCTTGCCGGAACCCGAGGCGCCCATCCACCGCCAGGGTTGAACCCTCCGGACGCAGTGATGCCACGAGTCCGCTCAGATCGTCCCGTTGGGCCACCAGCTGCGGAAGCTGCAGCCAATGCTCAAGGGCATGGGGAGATGCCGTGAGCAGAGCCACGCCTTCGCCGAGCTCAGCCACCTGACGTTGCAAGCGTTGATCGCCCAGCTGATGCTGATCCGGAAGCTGGGAGACATCGAGGGCCTGCTCCAGCACACCCCGGCCTGAGGCCACCAGCAGCAGATCGTCGTCAATCAAGGCCGTGGCCAGGGGTTGGGGGTCATGCCCCACCAACGCCCCCTGGCCGCTGATCACACCGATGCCGCGGTAACTGCTGATCTGCAGGTCGGTGCCCGCCAGGCTGCGGGTCTGCCAGAACCGTTGCAGAAAGCGCCGGGCTCCGTCGTCATCCCGACTGGTCAAAGCCAACACCCAAGCGGCGTTGGAATTCCCATCGGTGAGGGTGAGACTGACCTCCTCGCCAAGCCAGGGCTCCAGCTCAAGACCGAACTGGAGGCCCGCCAAAGCAAAGACGCCTTCGCGCCACTGCCGGGCGCCATCACGAGCATCGCGGCGTTGGGAGGCAGGGGCAACGGCCTGGGCGTAGGCCGGCAACCGTCCTGGATCGGCCAACCAATGGAGGGACAAGTCAGCATCCCGGGGCACAAACCGGGCCGCCCGAGGCAGATGCAACGGCTGCTCCGCCAACTGCAGGGGGCTCTGGCGGTTCATGGTCCAGAGCAGGCCAGCGGCCAGCAAAATCAGCGACAACAGCACAGCGCCGGCAGCGCTGAGGAAGGGGCGGGCCTTCATGGGCCGGCGGTCTCGGGTCGCCTCATCTTTGTCCATCACCGCAGAATGGCGCCATGGGCCAATCCCAACAACCACAACCAATCCAAGCCTCTGAACTGCAGCAATGGCTGCAAAGCGAGCGACCTTCACCGCAACTGGTGGATGTGCGCGAGGAGGCTGAGCTCGCGATCGCTGCCTTTCCAGGTGCGGTGCTGCACCGCCCCCTGAGCCAATCCAATGCATGGCTTGGAACACTGCAGGCCGACCTCAACCCCGATCAACCCGTCGTGGTGGTCTGCCATGCCGGCGTGCGCAGCTACCACTTCGGCCTGTGGCTGCTGGACCAACCCTGGGGCCTTGAGGTGTGGAACCTTGAGGGAGGCATTGATGCCTGGAGCCTTCAGGTGGATCCCAGCGTTCCCCGCTACTGATGAGCAAGCCCCTGTCCCTTCGGCAAGAACAGGTGCTTCAGGCGACGGTGCACCACTACGTCGACACGATGGAGCCGGTGGGCAGCCGCACCCTGGTGCAACGCTTCGGCATTCCCGCCAGCTCCGCCACCGTTCGCTCCGCCATGGGGGCGCTGGAGCGCCGAGGACTGCTGCATCAACCGCACACCTCCGCCGGACGCGTTCCCAGTCCGATGGGATACCGGCACTACGTGGACGCGTTGCTGCCGGAACCCGGCATCGCCGTTCAACACCTGGAACGGGAGCTCACCGGCCTCAGTCTTCGTTGGGCCGGTTTGGACGACCTGCTGATGCATCTGGCCCGGCGGCTGACGGATTTCACCGGTCTGATGAGCCTGATCACCCAACCGCAGCAAGAGAACCAGCAACTGGAGACGATCCGTCTGGTGCCCAGCGGTGATCGACTGCTGGCGATGCTGGTGGAAGCCAATGGCCGCGCTAGCCACCTCAACCTGCGTCTGCCCCACGGGGCTGAAGCCGAACTCACCGCGATGGAACGCTGGGCGTCGGCCCAGCTCGAGCAGGGCGACCTGAACTGGGACGCACTGCCCAGGCAGCTGCAACGCAGCGGCGCTGTGCTGCGCAACGCCCTTGAGCAGCCCACCCCCGCCAACTCCACACAGGTGGTGGTGCATGGCCTTTCAAGGCTGGTGAGCGAACCGGAATTTGAAAGCACCTCCAGCCTTCGGCCGCTGCTGGAACTGATCGATGACCAACCCGCCACCTTGATCAGCCGCGGTGAATCCGCACGGGTGTGGATCGGCGAGGAACATCCCCAGCCAGCCCTGGAGGCCTGTGCCGTGGTTCAGGCGCCCTACCGCTGCAACGAGGGGCTCGGCCATGTGGCTCTGGTGGGGCCGATGCGGATGGCGTACGCCACGGCACGAGCCGCCGTGCAGCGGGTGGCCCGCCACCTGGAATTGCTGCTGGCCTGAGGATCACTCCTTAGAGCTGATCCCCCAGCTTCTCCGCCACGGTGTTGACGTCCTTGTCGCCGCGGCCGGAGCAGTTGATCACCACTTCCGTGCCATCGGCCAGGGTGGGGCAGAGCTGCTCAAGCCAGGCGAAGGCGTGGGCGGTTTCCAGGGCCGGAATGATGCCCTCAAGTTCACTCACCAGGCGCAGGGCATCGAGGGCCTGTTGGTCGGTGACTGCGGCGTACTCAGCACGCCCGATCTCCCGCAAGTAGCTGTGCTCCGGCCCCACACCGGGGTAATCGAGACCTGCACTGATGGAGTGGGCCTCCATCACCTGACCGTCACCGTCCTGCAGCAGCAGGCTCATGGCGCCGTGAAGCACACCGGCACGACCCTCGGTGATCGTCGCGGCGTGGCGACCGGTGGCCACACCATCACCGGCGGCCTCAACACCGATCAGCCGCACAGACGTTTCCTGCACAAAGGGATGGAACAGGCCCATGGCATTGGAGCCACCGCCAACGCAGGCCATCAGAACGTCGGGCAGCCGGCCGAAGGCGTCCTGACACTGCTGCTTGGACTCCTCACCGATCACGGCATGGAAATCCCGCACCAACATCGGATAGGGGTGCGGACCAGCGACGGATCCAAGGATGTAGTGGGTGGTCTCTACGTTGGTCACCCAGTCGCGGATCGCCTCACTGGTGGCGTCCTTGAGGGTGGCGGTGCCGGCCGTCACCGGTTGCACCATGGCGCCCAGCAGGCGCATGCGGAAGACGTTGAGGGCCTGACGGCGCATGTCTTCCGCGCCCATGTAGATCACGCACTCCAGACCAAAGCGGGCACAGACCGTGGCCGTGGCGACGCCGTGCTGCCCCGCACCAGTCTCGGCAATGATCCGCTTCTTACCCATGCGCAGGGCCAGCAGGGCCTGCCCCAAGGCGTTGTTGATCTTGTGGGCACCGGTGTGGTTCAGGTCTTCACGCTTGAGCCAGATGCGGGGGCCACCGTCGGCTCGGCGGTAGTGGGCGGTGAGACGCTCGGCCTCATACAACGGTGTCGCCCGGCCGACGTAGTTCTTGAGCAGACGGTTGAGCTCGGCGGTGAAGGCGGGATCGTTCCAGGCCTGGGCCGCTGCTTGCTCCAGTTCCGCCAAGGCCGGCATCAGGGTCTCGGGCACGTACTGGCCACCGAATCGTCCAAAGCGGCCATGGGCACCGGGGCGCACCGCTGGCTGCAGGCTGGAGGGATCCGGAGTGCTGGCGTTGGGCAGGGTGCTGGTCACGGATCCACGGCGGAGCGTCGGCTCAGCGTAAGCAGGCGGTCACGCCATGGGGCGCCGCATCGGCGCTCATCGACAATGCAAGCCGGTTGCGACGGGTGAATGCCGAAGGGAGGCTGGCAAGAATTCAGCAGTGCCGAGAGCCTGCAGCGACCGAGCGGCCCTGCGGCGGAGCCCACAGCCAAGGCGCAGCAAGTGGTGCGGGTGCAGCCCACCCGTGGTGGCAAAGGTGGCAAAACCGTGACGGTGATCCGGGGCCTGGAGCTGGATGATGCGGGCTTCAAGGCGCTGCTGAAGAAGCTCAAAACACGCATCGGCAGTGGCGGGACCGCCAAGGACGGCGTGATCGAACTGCAGGGAGATCAGGTGGATCTGGCACTCGAGCTGCTCAGCAAGGAGGGATACCGGCCGAAACGGGCTGGGGGCTAAGGGAGAATGGCCGCCACTTCATGCCTTGGCCATGACCGCCAGCCCCACCTACGGAGAGCTCACCAACAAAGGTGCCTCCACCAACATCGCCTGGCATGAGGCCTCCGTGGGCCGCGACGAGCGCTCGAAGCAGCGTGGGCACCGCAGCGCCATTCTTTGGTTCACCGGACTCTCCGGCTCCGGCAAGAGCACCCTGGCCAATGCCGTCAACGCAGCCCTGTTTGAGCGGGGACTCGCCACCTATGTGCTGGATGGCGACAACATCCGCCACGGCCTCTGCAAAGACCTGGGCTTCTCCGATGCCGACCGTGAAGAGAACATCCGCCGCATCGGTGAAGTGGCCAAGCTGTTCCTGGATGCGGGCGTGATCGTGCTGACCGCCTTTGTGTCGCCCTTCCGTGCAGACCGGGACAAGGCCCGGGACCTGGTGAAGGACGGTGACTTCCTCGAGGTGTTCTGCGCCGCAGACCTCGAGGTCTGCGAATCCCGGGACCCCAAAGGCCTATACGCCAAGGCACGGGCGGGGCAGATCAAGGAATTCACCGGCATCTCTAGCCCCTACGAAGCACCGGAAACGCCCGAACTGAAGATCGACACCGGCAAGCAGGATCTGGCCGACTCCGTGGAGCTGGTAATCAAAGCGCTCCAGGAGCGTGGGGTGATTCCGGCCGCCTGAGGTCGACGTCACCAGCCCTGGCGGCATCCGCCAGAGTTTTGATGCAACTGGCCACCGGCACAGCCAACAGCAGGCCCAGAAGATCGCCCACGCCATAGAGGGCTCCCACCCGGGCCCCAATGGGCAAGGCGATCAGCAACCAGGCCGGTTGCAACCCGACGATGCTGCCCATCAGCCGCGGTTGGATCACCTGATCCACGATCTGACCGACCACAATCGCCGCGGCCAGCAACTCAAGGCCTGTGCGGGGGTCCTGAACCGCCAGCACCGCACTCACCGAGACGATCGACACGGCACTGGCATAGGGCACCAGGGTGGTGAAGCCGATCAGCACGGCGAACAAGACGCCGTAGGGAATGTTCAGGGCGGTGAACACCAGAAGCTGACCACCACTGAGGATCAGCGCCAACACCACCTGACCGGCGAAATAGCCCCGAAAGGTGCGCTCGAGGGTCGTCTGCACCAGATCCCGCCAACGGTCGGGCAGCCAGCGGGCCAGACCATCGACGATCGGATCCGCCCCAAGCAGCAGGAAGACCGCCAGCACCAGCACGATCACCACATTGATCGTGGTGCCCACCGTGGCCCCCAGCAGGCCCAACAGGCGTTGGCTCAACTGCGTCGCCAGACGGCTGAACTGGGCCACCAGATCACTGCTGAGGTCCGCGAAATCAGCCGGCAGGCCATGGTCCAGCGCCCAGAGCTGACCCCGATCGATCCACTGCTCCGCCGCCGTGAGCAGAGACGGCGAGGCACTGAGCAATTGGCTGAGCTGTTCGATCAGCAGCGGCACCAGGGCCACAGCGGCCCAGACCAGAAGCCCCAGGGTCACCAGGACCACGCTGACGATGGCCCAGGCGCGGGGAAGACCCCGTTGCGCGAGCCAGCGGCAGGGCAGGTCCAACAAAAAGGCGATCAAAGCCGCGGTGAGGAACAGCCCGGGGAATGGGGCGAACTGCACCAGCAAACGCTTCAGCACAAAGGCGTTCAAGCCCAGCACTGGCAGCAGAAGACCAAGCCGCAACCAGGCCGGCCAGGACGTCATCGTGGCGATGACGCGAATCGATCAGTGCTGCTCAAGGGCGGCCGGCTTGGAGGCGGAACTGACGTAATGGCACCAAAAACTGAGCCAGGCGGCAATCCCAAGGAACTTGAATCCCTCCTCAAAGATCTGCACCGTCTCATAGGAATTCGGCCACAGCCCCTGGAGGGCATCGGTCAGAACCGACAGGCCCAACAACACCACGGACACCAGAAAGGTGTCGCCACCGAATCGCCGCAGGGGACCACGGAAGCGGAACAACAGCAACCCGGTGAAGAAGGCGTAGGTGATGTAAAGGAACGCCTCACCGAGGTAGCGGTCATGCACCAGAAACATGTCGTCGAGGCAGAGCCAAAGCGAGAAACCACCCCCACAGAAGGCGAATTGACGGTTCAGAACGGAGCCTTGGATCTGCCGGGTGGACGCCGCAAACAAGGCAATGGCCGCCGCCGCCATCCAGAGCAGGTAGCCCACGCTGGAAAGGAAACCTTCCCCGAGAGGGGCCTTGCAGGACTGGGCCAAGTCCTTCAGCACCAGCTTGGCGCTGATGCCCTCAGCTCCGCTCCAGACCAGGGCAATCGCATAGACGATGGCCGCCGGCACCACCGCCCAAAGCAGCGTGGATCGCAGGGTGGAACGAACGGGAAGACTCATGAAGTCATCTGGGAGAGGTAATCCGTGCTGCCCAGATCAACCAGGCGCGCATCCTTGGCGACCACAGCATCGTGGAGGCTGCTGCGGTAATCCTCAAGTTTCCGGGCCAAGTCAGCGTCGGCCACCGAAAGGATCTGCGCCGCCAGCAAACCGGCATTGAGGCCCCCACCGATGGCGACGGTAGCCACAGGAATCCCCCCCGGCATCTGCACGATCGAGTGGAGGGAATCAACCCCGGACAGGGCCCGGCTTTTCACCGGAACGCCGATCACAGGCAGCGTGGTGAGGGCGGCCACCATGCCGGGGAGATGGGCCGCCCCGCCGGCGCCGGCGACGATCACCCCAAACCCCTGACTCCGGGCCGATTGAGCGAAGTTCACCATCTCCACGGGGGTGCGATGGGCCGAGAGCACCCGAACCTCCACCTCCACCCCCAACTCGCGCAGGATGGCGGCGGCGGGTTCCATGGTGGGCAGGTCAGAGTCACTGCCCATCACAACGGCAACACGGGGAAGCACTGGCAGCACAACGCAGAGGGGCAAGACTGCCATCGTCTCCCCCCATGGCTGAAGAAGCCAGTGTTGCGTTGATGCACCGGATCACCAACGTTCGACTTCCGGGTCCCCTGCCTGGGGACGGAGACCAGCGCTACGCGATCGACCTGGACGAGCAGGGTCGGATCTGCCGCATCAAGGCGCTGGGCACCGAGGCACAACACGAGGCGCAACAAGAGACTCAAGAAACCGATGCGAACTGGAACGGCGACTGGCTCAGCCCCCGGGGTGTGGACCTACAGATCAACGGCGGGCTGGGGCTGGCCTTCCCGGAGCTAAGCGAGAGCGATTTGCCCCTGCTGGAGCAACTCCTCGAGCTGTTGTGGCGCGATGGGGTCGAAGCCATCGCCCCGACCCTGGTGACCTGCGGCATCGCGCCGCTGCGCCAGGCCCTGGCCGTGCTGCGGCAAGCGCGGCAGCATCACCGGCCCGGCCGTTGCGAGCTGCTGGGGGCCCATCTGGAGGGCCCCTTTCTGGCCGAAGCCCGCCGCGGTGCCCATCCCCGTGAACACCTGGCCAGCCCCAGCCTGGAGGCTCTCGAGGAACGGATTGGTGGGTTCGAAACGGAGATTGCCCTGGTGACCCTGGCCCCCGAACTGGAGGGAGCCGCTGCGGTGATCGGGCGACTGCGGGAACTGGGCATCAGCGTGGCCCTGGGCCACAGCGCCGCCACGGCCGAACAAGCCAGCAGCGGGTTCGATCAGGGAGTGGCGATGCTCACCCACGCCTTCAATGCCATGCCGGGCTTGCACCACCGGGCACCGGGGCCACTGGGGGAAGCCTGCAGGCGCGGAGGGGTGGCCCTGGGGCTGATCGCCGATGGCGTGCACGTTCACCCCACGATGGCGATGCTGTTGCAACGGCTGGCGCCGGAGCAGACGGTGCTGGTGAGCGATGCTCTGGCCCCCTACGGCCTGGCCGACGGAGAGCACCGCTGGGACGAGCGGGTGCTGCTGGTGGAGACCGGCACCTGTCGCCTCAAGGACGGCACCCTGGCGGGAGTGACCCTGCCGCAACTCGAGGGGGTGAAACGGCTGGCCCGCTGGAGTGACGCCCCCAGTGCTGCGATCTGGAGCGCCACGGTGGCGCCGCGGCGGGTGATTGGTGATGCAACGGGGTGCATGGATGCCTTGATGGGACGGCCACTGACGCAACTGCTGCGCTGGCACCAGAAGGAGGGTGATCTGCACTGGGCCTGCGCTGCTTAGGATCCCGCCGACACAAACCCTTCCGCCATGGCCCCCGATCAGCTGCTGGAGCAGAAACAGGCCGAGAAAAAGGAGGTGAAGGGCTACTTCGAAACCACGGGTTTCGACCGCTGGAACCGCATCTACAGCGACAGCGATGACGTGAACAAGGTGCAGCGCAACATCCGCATCGGTCACCAGAAAACCGTGGATGAAGTGCTGGCCTGGATCAAGGAGAGCGGTGAACTCAGCCAGGCGAGCTTCTGCGACGCGGGCTGCGGTGTTGGCAGCCTGAGCCTTCCGCTGGCGGCGATGGGGGCCGGTTCCATCAGCGCCAGCGACATTTCAGAGGCCATGGCCCAGGAAGCCGAGCGCCGGGCCGGCGAGGCTGGTCTCGACATGGCCAAGCTGAACTTCTTCGCCAGCGACCTGGAAAGCCTGAGCGGCTCGTTCCACACGGTGTGCTGCCTGGATGTGTTCATTCACTACCCCCAGCAACCGGCCGAGGAGATGGTGAAGCACCTCTGCGGCCTCACTGAAGAGCGGCTGATCGTGAGCTTTGCCCCCTACACGCCACTGCTGGCGCTGTTGAAGGGCATCGGCCAGCTGTTCCCCGGACCCAGCAAAACCACCCGGGCCTACACCCTCAAGGAAGACGGCATCGTGAAGGCAGCCGAAGCCTGCGGCTTCAAGCTGGTGCGCCGCAGCCTGAACAAGGCCCCCTTCTACTTCTCGCGCTTGATCGAATTCCGCAAGGCCTGATCTCCCTCACCTGGGGGATCCACCTGGAGGGTGATCTCCCTCAAATGAGGGAGACCCGAAAGCCGCCAGGCATGCAGCCGATAGCCCCCGTCACCGGGCGTTGCGGTGGCTGAAATCTCGCGATGCATCAGATAAAGCGGATCCCCCAGCAGCGGACTGCCCAGCTGCGCCAGATGAATGCGGATCTGATGCGGCCGGCCGGTGGTGATCGTCACCTGCAGGCGATCGCCCTCGGCCGTGCGCTCCAACAGCTCCAGCTCGGAGTGGGCTGAGAGCCGTTTGCGGATCGGCGCATCGTTCAGCGGTTCCGGCCCCCAGATCCAACCCAAGAGCGGATGCGGCCGTTCCACCACATCACTGCTCACCGTTAGGCACTGCCCCAACTCCAACCCCGGCACCCGCTGGCTCCAGGCCTGATACACCTTGCGGCAACCGCCGTCGGGCCGGAACTGCTTCGACCAGAGGGCGCGGGTCTGCGGCGTGCGGGCACACACCTGCAAACCGGAGGTGAACCGCCCCAGGCGATGCACCGGCCGGGCACCGGTGGGTTCAAGCAAGGCCGTGAGCGTGTGGCGCAGGAAGCCACCACCGGGCATCACCGGCAAACCGGAAGGCTTGTTGATCACCAACAGGTCGCCGTCGTCGTGGATCGTCTCCCATTGATCGGGGATCGCCTGCTCCAACCAGGGCGGACGCCGCCAACAGAGGGTCTCACCGCCCTGCAACGCTCGATCACCGGTCAGCAGCGCTTCGTTCCAATCCAGCTCACCGGCGGCGATACGCTGCTGCCACAACCCAGCATCAGAGTGGCGGTAGCGATCCGCCAGCCATTCACTCACCAAAGTGCCGGCAGCAGCCCGCGGCACCCGGTCGCGGTAGGTCCAACCGTTGTTGAACGCCGCCTTGCGCCAACCAGCCTTCAAGTCACCAGACGGTGCTCCAGGGCATAACGCACCAATTCCGTACGGCTGGAGGTGCCCGTCTTGTTGAACAGCCGGCTCACGTACTTCTCCACGTTGCGGATCGACGTCTCCAGCTGCCGGGCAATCTCCTTGTTCATCAATCCTTCCGCCACCAGCTGCAGCACACTCGCCTCCCGCGGCGTGAAGCTGTGCACCACCGGCTCGGTGGAGGGCAACGCTTCGGCCTGGGCCAGCAGCGAACGGATCTCGGTGATCTGCTTGGCCATCTGGCCCATATCGGTATCCGCAAAGCGCGCTGCCTCCTGCAGCAGCCGTTGCTGGCGCTGGGCCACGTTGCGCACCCGCGCCACCAGCTCATCGGGATCGAACGGCTTGGGGATGTAGTCATCCACCCCGGCCAGATAGCCCTGGGTGCGGTCCGCCGTCATGCCCTTGGCGGTGAGGAAAATCACCGGGGTGCCACCAAGCCGTTCATCGGCGCGCAACTTCTGCAGCAGGCCATAGCCATCAAGCCGCGGCATCATCACGTCGCTGATTACCACATCCGGCAGCATCTGCTGGGCCTTGGCGAAGCCTTCCTCCCCGTCCACCGCGGTGGTCACCTCAAAGCCTTCGTCTTCCAGGTAGGCCTGCACCGCCGTGCGAAGACCGGGCTCGTCGTCCACCAGCAACAGACGCGGGGCGGGCGCCGCGGCCTCTACGGATTCAGCGGTGGGGGTGGGCGCGTCGCTCATGGCTGGAATCGCTCTGGCCGCAATGTATGGAGAGCACGCTCAACGGGCCAGTGCGGGTAACTGCTCCTGCTGTTCGGGAATCAGGGTGGAAAAGCCCAGATCCAGGGCCTTCTGACGCAACGTGGCAGGGTCGGTTCCCGCCACCTCCGGCACGCAGGCTGCCCACCACACGAGGTGATCCTCCCGATTCACGTCCGTGATCGGACCGCCGGGGTTGAGGGTGCGCACGTAAACCGTCGACGGCGTGCGTTTCACCCGCAAGGGCTTCTCTGGGGAGCAATTGACGCTCTCCACGTAGACGTTGAGATCCGACGCCGACTCCTCCCACAGGCTGTAGCTGCGGGTGTCGGGATTGGACGAGGCTGGTTTCACTGCATAGATGCCGATCGACAGGGTGCCGACGGGGGCAGGGCGTTCGATCAGCACCTTGAGATCGGCTGGCCGCGATTGCCGCATCTGCTCCAGCACCTGCTCACGGTCGAAGCCACTGGCGGGTTGCAGGCACACCAGCCCGCCCAGGCCCAGCAGAGCCATTGGCAATCGCAGACCCATGCCAGTGCCGTTCGCAATGCAGCACCATGATCGCAACATCTGCCTGCATCGTCCTGAGCGGCTCGGCTCTCGCCTTTGATTTCCAGGCCACCACCCCCTGTGCGGCTGAGGTGGTGGAGGCGATGGCGCCGTTCTGGAGTGCGGACTGGGGCAATCCCTCCAGCCGCCAGCATCGGCTCGGCCTCAGCGCCTCTGCCGCGGTGAACGTGGCGCGGCGCCAGCTTTCGGAAGCGGTGGGAGTGAGCCCGGAACGACTGGTGTTCACCAGCGGTGCCACGGAAGCCAACAACCTGGCGCTGCTGGGCCATGCCCGCGCCCTGGGGAGCGGCCATCTGATCAGCGTGGCCACCGAACACCACGCCGTGCTGGATCCACTCCAGCAACTGCAACGGGAAGGCTTCAGCGTCACCCTGCTGACCCCAGGCCCCGATGGACTGATCAGCCCTGAGCAGCTGGAGGCGGCGATCACCCCCGAAACGCGGCTAGTGAGCGTGATGGCGGCCAACAACGAAATCGGCGTGCTCCAGCCGCTCGAGCAACTGGGAACGATTTGCCGCCGCCATTGCATCACCCTGCACAGCGATGGAGCCCAGGCCTTCGGGACGCTGCCGCTGAACCCTGATGCCCTGGGGGTTGACCTGCTCAGCCTCAGTGCCCACAAGCTCTATGGGCCCAAGGGTATTGGCGCCCTGGTGCTGCGGGAGGACATCGCCATCGAACCGCTGCAGTGGGGGGGCGGCCAGGAAGCCGGGCTCCGGGCCGGCACGCTGCCCACCGCCTTGATCGTGGGCTTTGCCGCCGCCGCCCGCCTTGCGCTGCAGGAACAGGATCAGCGCAACAGCCATCTTCAGCACCTGCGCGATCAGCTGTGGGAGGGCCTGCAGCAGCGCCTCCCCGGCGTGCTGCTCAATGGGGCCCTGCAGCCGCGCCTGCCCCACAACCTCAACATCAGCCTTCCCGGAGTGAACGGCAGCCGCCTGCACCGGGCCCTGCGCCCGCACCTGGCCTGCAGCAGTGGCTCCGCCTGCAGCAACGGCGCGCCGTCCCACGTGCTCCAGGCGATCGGTCGCTCGCGGGCTGAAGCCGAAGCCTCCCTGCGACTCAGCCTGGGGCGTGAGACCACAACCGACGACGTGGATCAGGCCATCACAGCGATCACCGACGCCGCAGCTGCCGCCGGGTTCCTCAGCGGTCGCTAAGCAGGGGCCACACGCTGGGCCACACGCCATTTGGCACTGCGGCTGCGGGGGTTGGCCTCCTCCTCCTGCTCGGTGGCCACCACCGGCTTGCGGGTGATCCGTTGCAAGCGCTCATCGCGCAGGAAGGCGGTCTTGACGCGGCGGTCTTCCAGGGAATGGAAGCTGATGATTCCCAGAAGCCCCTCAGGCTCGAGCCAGTCGGGAGCTTGCTGCAGCAGGCGATCGAGCACCCCCAGCTCATCGTTCACCGCAATCCGCAGGGCCTGGAAGGTGCGGGTGGCGGGATGAATCCGTCCCCGCCGCGCCTTGGGGGGATAACAACCGGCCACGGCGTAGGCCAAGGCCGCGGTGCCCTCATAGGAGCCCTTGTCCTTGAGGTCCGCTTTGATCCGCCGGGCGATACGACGGGAGAGCCGCTCCTCGCCATAGCCATAGATCAGATCCGCAAGCTCGTTCTCCTCCAAGCGATCAATCAGCTCAGCCGCGGTCTCCCCCTCGCCGCCGGCATTCATCCGCATGTCCAAGGGACCATCCAGGCGAAAACTGAAGCCCCGCTCCGCCACATCCAGCTGCGGGCTGCTCACCCCAAGATCCGCCAGCACCATCACGGCGGGCTCGGGCGGCACATAGTCGGCGAAGTTGGTGGCCACGATCGAGACGCGATCACCGAAGGGGGCCAGACGCTCCGCCGCCGCGGCCCGGGCCGTGGCGTCCTGGTCCAGTCCGATCAGGCGCAGGCCGGGATGCTGTTCCAGCAACAGGGCGCTGTGGCCGCCGCCCCCAAGGGTGGCGTCGATCAACAGGCCATCCGGACGGGGGATCTGCCGGGCCGCATCCAGCACCGCATCGGCCAGCACGGGCACATGGCTGAAGGGGGGCACAAGCCACAGGCGAAGACTCCTTAAGATCTACTCATCGATCGGACCACCGCTCCCATGACGCAGCTGGAAACGCGCACGGAGCCCATGGTGGTGAACTTCGGGCCCCACCACCCCTCCATGCACGGGGTGCTGCGGCTCGTGGTCACCCTCGATGGTGAGGACGTGGTCGACTGCGAACCGGTGATCGGTTACCTCCATCGCGGCATGGAGAAAATCGCCGAGAACCGCACGAATGTGATGTTCGTGCCCTACGTGAGCCGCATGGACTATGCGGCGGGGATGTTCTACGAGGCGATCGTGGTGAACGCCCCAGAAAAACTGGCGAACATCCCGGTGCCCAAGCGGGCGAGCTACATCCGGGTGCTGATGCTGGAACTCAACCGCATCGCCAACCACCTGCTCTGGCTTGGACCCTTCCTGGCAGACGTGGGGGCCCAGACCCCGTTCTTCTACATCTTCCGCGAGCGGGAGATGATCTACGACCTGTGGGAAGCCGCCACCGGCCAGCGGCTGATTAACAACAACTATTTCCGCATCGGCGGCGTCGCCGCTGATCTGCCCTGGGGATGGCTGGAGAAATGCCGTGATTTCTGTGACTGGTTCGGTCCCAAGATCGACGAATACGAAAAGCTGATCACCAACAACCCGATTTTCCGGCGCCGGATTGAAGGGTTGGGAACGATCGAAAAGGAGGACGCCATCAACTGGAGCCTCTCCGGACCGATGCTGCGCGCTTCCGGCGTGCCCTGGGATCTCCGCAAGGTGGATCACTACGAGTGCTACGACGACTTCGACTGGCAGGTGGCCTGGGAAAAAGAAGGCGACTGCTACGCCCGCTATCGCGTGCGCATCGAAGAAATGCGCCAGTCGCTCAAGATCCTGCGCCAGGCCTGCGACATGATCCCCGGCGGACCCACCGAAAACCTCGAGGCCAAGCGCCTCAACGAAGGCAAGGGCAGCGACGCTGCAGGTTTCGACTTCCAGTACGTGGCCAAGAAGGTGGCGCCCACCTTCAAGATCCCCAACGGTGAGCTCTACACCCGGCTGGAATCAGGCAAGGGAGAGATCGGCGTGTTCATTCAAGGCAACAACGACGTCACCCCCTGGCGCTTCAAGATCCGCGCTGCCGACAGCAACAACCTGCAGATCCTTCCCCACATCCTCAAGGGACACAAGGTGGCCGACATCATGGCCATCCTCGGTTCCATCGACGTGATCATGGGATCGGTGGATCGCTGATCTCTGAACCGGTTTCTGCGGTGGTTGCAACGCGCGGGCTATCTGCTGCCCGCAACCGTGACCGGTGCGTTATGGCTGAAGGGCTTGCATCCAGGGATACCCGGCCTCGGCTGCCCGCTTCGCGCCCTCACCGGCGTGCCCTGTCCCACCTGCTTTCTGACCCGAGCAACAAGCGCAGCACTCACCGGTGATCTGGGCGGATCGCTGCAATGGCATCTGTTTGGCCCCATTGCCGCCCTGGGGCTGGTGTTCTGGAGTGTGCTGGCGCTCCAGCAACGGCGTCTCATCCCCAGAGGTCTTCCCCTCTGGCCCCTGCCGTTGGTGACTGGAGGGTTGATCAGCTACTGGCTGCTGCGCCTGAGCACCAACAGCTGGCCCAGCGGCTGAGCGATCAGCGCAACAGTCCGCGCTGATAGGCGACGTTCTGAAGGAAGAAGCTGGCCATGGGAATCACCACAAAGCCCCCCAGACCGCAGGTCGCCAGGGCCAGCAGCCCCACAACGATGCCCGTCAACACCTCAAGCCCCACAAAGCTCAAGCCGTTTTCCGAGCGATACACCACCTGAAACGACTGGGAGAAGGCTTCACCGATGGCCAGGTCGGTGACGAAGATGCGATTGATGAACACCGGCGTCACCAACGCCACGGCAATCCCGGGAAGGATGCAAAGCAGAAAGCCGATGGTGGTGACCAGTGAAAAGAACAGCCCCGCCAGCACATAGCGCCACCACCGGCCGGTGAGCAGCTGAGCGGCCGTTGAAATCGTCACCACCTCACCGCACTCGTAGTAAAGGGAAGGAACGGCCACCAACAGCACCGACAACAGGCTGGCGAGGATGGAGAAAGGCAACTGAACCAATTGGGCGAGCACCGCTCCGAGCCCCAATGCCGCATCGCTGCTGCCGATGATTGACGACACGGCAACGATGATCAGGCCATAGGCCAGAACAGCCAGCAGCGACAGCACAATCGAGCCCACCCAGCTCACCAGCACCACAGGGATGTGCTGCAGGAAGGCCTTCCAGGCCTTCTGAATGGACGGAGGCTCGAAGGCAATCGGCGCGGCCATGGTTCGGGCGGAATTTCTGTCAGGGTGACAGTCGGCACCGGCTTGAACAACACATCGCCATGACCTCTGCCCCCTGGCTGGAGCTGAGCCGAACCGTGCGCTTCAGCGACACCGACGCCGCCGGCGTGATGCACTTTCAGCAGCTGCTGGGCTGGTGCCACCAGGCCTGGGAGGAAAGCCTGGAACGCTTTGGCCTGCCAGCGGGTTCAGTCTTCCCTGGCGGCCGCGGAGAGCAACCGAGCGTGGCCTTACCGATCGTGCACTGCCATGCCGATTTCCGCGCCCCGGTGCAGGTGGGCGACAAGCTGCTGATCCGCCTGGAACCGGAACGGCTCGATCCCAGCAGTTTTGCGGTGAACAGCCAGGTGCTGCTGGAGAAGCAGCTGGTTGCCAAAGGCTGCCTGCGTCATGTGGCCATCGACGTGCAAACCCGGCGCCGCTGTGCCCTGCCCGATGGCGTGGACCGTTGGCTGGAAGCATCAAGCCTCGGCCGCATCCAACCGCTTTAACCACTCCCGCCAGCGCTGGCGCTGCCATTTCCCCAGCGCCGAGGGGGCCAGGTGGGGGCACAACACCCAACGCCGTGGCGTCTCCGCCGGCGCCCAAGGCCGAGTGAGGGCCTCAAGCCGCTGCAGCACCGCAGGGTCAGAACTGCCCACCAGGGCCTCAAGCCGCTGCCCCCACTCCGGATCATCCACAGCAAGAAGCAGCACGGCACTCACCGGCAGCGATGCCGCCTGCAGCGCCGCCATCAAGCGCTGCTCCAGCTGCTCGGGGAACACGGTTTCCCCCCCGGAGTGAATGGCGCCATCGATGCGCCCGGCAATCTGGAGACCGGGGGTCAACGCGGCCTGATCCCCGGAGCGCCACCAGCCATCGCCATCCCTGAGCGGCACCCAACGCTCGGGTTGATCCGCCCGCCAACAGCCCAGCGCCAACCGATCAGTGCGCACCTCAAGCGCCCCATTAGCGGCCAGCCGCAGCTCCACATCCACCAGCGGGTCCCCACACCCGGGCTCGCCGGCCAGAAAGCGGTCCGGCGGGAGGGCCGCCACCATCGCCGCCGTCTCCGTCGACCCGTAGCAGGGCGACAGCGGCAGCTGCAAGGCCCGTGCCTGATCCGCCAACGGCGCCGGGAGAGCCGCACCACCGATCCAGATCAGCTGCAGCTGCTGCAGGAAGGCCACCCCATCGGGATGGGCCAGCAGACGTGCCAGTTGCGTGGGCACCAACGACAGCACGGCAGGATTCGTCTCCCAAGCGGGCAGGCCCTGACAGAACGCGAGCAAGTCAGTGGGGGTTTTCATCAACCCCGGCTCCAGTTGCTGATGCCCCGCGCCCCAGCAGCGGGCGCGCCACCAGGGCATCAGACCACTCACATGGGCCAGCGGCAAAGGATTGAGCAGGAGGGTGGAGGCGGGGTCCAAACCGATCCCCGTCAACCAATGGGCGGTGGCGGCGGCCGAACGGTCCAGATGCAGCGAGGGCTGGGCGCAGCAACGGCTGCCGCCACTGCTGCCACCACTGCGCACCACCACCCCCGGGCCCGGAGGCAATTGAGCGATGGGGGCCGCGTCGGCATCAGGCGATAGGGGCATCCACTGCCCAGCCGCCAGCCCCTGCTCCAGCCGCTCGATCTCGCTCATGCCGCCGCGGCCCAGACCTGCTCTGGATCGTTGGAGAACATCGGCCCCGCTGGCGTCCAGCCGGGGGCCAGGCCCGGTGCTGCCGGCGTGGGGCCCTGGGCCTGAAGACCGGCCAGATGCTCCAGCCAGCGCCGACCGATGCCGGTTTCAAACGCCGTGCTCAGCATCCGTTGGGGCAGCCCCGCCTGCAGCTCCCGCAACAGCAGGCGGGGATCACCCTCCAGCGCAGGCCGACGCACTTGCCAGCCACTCCAGCTGCTGCGCAGCTCGGGGTGCTGGTGGAGGGATTCATCGAGGGCCACCGGCCCCAGCGCTGCCAACTGATCCAGGCCGGCTTGATCCTCCACCGCCAGCGGCTGCTCCAACCAGTCCAAGCGAGAGTCATCGCGCAACCGCTGCATCCAGGCCTCAGCCGTGCTGCGATCCCAGCCGCCGTTGGCATCCAGACGCAGCCGGGCCGTAGACGGCAGCCGCTGGAGCAGCTGCTCGAGCAGCTGACGCTCCAGGCCATCCGGCGCCGTGGCCACCTTCCACTTGAAGGTGCAGCTCTCCAGGCCACCCATCGATGCCGCAGCAACCTCCAGGGCCAAAAGCATCGCCTCGCCAGCCGGCAGCAACAGCGCCGGGGCAGGAGCCTTCAGCCAGCCCTGGGGTGCAGCAGCGCCCACCACACCCTGTAGCTCCGCCAAGGCCGCCCCAAGGCCAAAACCCACCGGCCCCGGGGCCTCCCGCAACACAGCCTCCAGCTGAGCCTGAGGAAGCTCGTCCGGCAGCGCTACGAGGGCCTGCTCGCAGGCCATGAACTGCTGCGGCTGCAGCGGAGCCACTTCGCCCCAACCCACGGCCCCCTGATCGTCATCCAGCCGCAGCAACCAGCCACAACGCTCCCGCAGCTCGCCGGCTGCGGTGCGCAGCGGCTGCAGCAGGGCAAAGCGGAAGCGGCGACGCTGCAGCCGGAGCGTCATCCGCCCGTCCAGACGCGCGCCAGAGCCAGGCCCGCACTCAGCCCCAGACCATTCCAGCCCTGGAAGCGCAGGGCCAGAAACTTGCTGCCGCTGATCAGCTCCGGCCTGTCGTGGTGGCGCTGGAGCAGACGCATCAGCTGCACACCGGCAGGAAGGCCGAGACCGCTCAACAACACCGTCGGAGGCCAGTCCCCGTGCAGCACGGGCACCCACTCCAACGCCAGCGTCAAGGCCACAAACCAGGGCACCAAGGCTGCCGCCCGGGCCGTGCCCAGACGCACCACCGGCGAGCGTTTGCCATGGGCGGCGTCCTCCTCCACCTGATGGAAGTGGGAGCAGAACAACACCAGGGTGGTCGCCAGGGCAGGACCTGCCCCCAAAATCCAGGCCGTGCCCCAAGGGATCGATCCTGCCCCCCGGGGCTGCAGCACCACGAGGGCCGCTGCGGTGGCAAAGGGTCCAAAGGCCAGCCAGCACAGGGGCTCACCCAGGCCGCGGTAGCCCAGGCGGAACGGCGGGCCCTGATACACGTAACCCAGGCCGCAGCACACCAACACCAGGGCCAGCACGGACCCGCTGCTGTTCCAGGCCAAACCGGCCATCACCAGCAAGCCCAGCACCAGCGCAGCGGTCGCCCCCTGGGCGACACGGTCCCGGCGGCCGGTGAGGTTCACCACGGAATGGGGTTTACCGGTGGCATCCACACCCGTGGCCGCGTCAAAAACATCGTTGCTGAGGTTTTCCCAAAGCAACAGCAGGATGGCCGCCAGCACAAAGCCCCCCAACTGCAGCCAGCGCAGGGAGCCCGCCACCCCGAACTGCCATCCAGCCGCGAGCAGCACAGGCATCACGGCAACGGAATACATCGGCCACTTGATCGCTGCCTTCCACAAACGGCGCCGATCGGCGTAACGGGATGCGACAGCCTGCGGCTCAGACATGGACAGGACCCGTTCCCGCAGGGCGAAGACCCATACATTTGAGCAGTAACCCTGGCCGGAAACGCCGCGGATGTCGGCTGATTGTTGTTTCAGCACCCTCCTCTCCGCTGCCCAGCGGGGATGGTTGGCCTGTGACGGCGATGAAGCGCTGCTCAGCCTGGCCCTGCCGATCGAAGGGATCGACCCGCTTCTGGCCTTGCCGCAGCTGGCGGAGCAGGAAAGCCTGCAGGTGCTGTGGGACAGCGCCCCGGGCCTCTGCCTGGCTGCCGCAGGGCCCTGCCAGGAACTGGAGCTGGCCGGCAGCCGTCGCTTTGAGCAGGCCCAGCGCTTCGCCGACCTCTGCCTGAGCCGGCTGCACGACACGGCAGCGGACAGCCCAGCCCATGCGCGACCTCGGGTGCTGCTGCGCTTCCGCTTCTTTGATCAGGTGAGTGAGCGCCGCCGCAGTGAAGCGGTGGTGCCATCGGTGCAGGCCGTGCTGCCCCGCTGGCAACTCAGCCGTCAGGGACGCCGCGGCTGGCTGCGGCTGAATGGGGTTGTTAGCAGTGCAGCGGACTGCCGCGAGCTGGCGGAACAACTTTGGCTCCAGCACGAACAGCTGCTCAAGACGCCAGCCACGCCAACCCCCCTCAAGCCCCAGGCGCTGGTGGCGGCAACGGAACCGGAAACCTGGCGGCAGCGCTACGCCGCAGCCCTGACCCGCGGCATTGATCTGGTCAACAGCGGTGACCTTCACAAACTCGTGCTGGCGGTGCGGCACCGCATTGTTCTGGCAGACACCTTCGACCCCTTGCCGCTGTTGAAGCGGCTGCGGCGGCAACAGGCCGGCAGCTGCCGCTTCCTCTGGCAGCGTCACACCGGTGATGCCTTCTTCGGTGCATCGCCGGAACGGCTGCTCAGCCTGCGCGCCGGTTGGCTGCGCAGCGATGCCCTGGCCGGCACGGCGGGGCAAGGGGATTCCGGGGCGCAGCTGCTGCGCTCCGACAAGGACCGCCGCGAACATGAATTGGTGGTGGAAACCATCACCGACCAACTACGCCGCAACGGCTTGACACCCCGGCGTCGCCGTCAGCCCCAACTGGCCCGCCACGGCAACCTCACCCACCTGCACACCCCGATCACGGCCGAAACCCAGGGTCAGCCCGTGCTGGCGTTGGCTGAACAGCTGCACCCCACCCCCGCCGTTGCCGGGTTGCCGCGCCGCGACGCAATGGCCTGGTTGCGCACCCTGGAACCCTTTGAACGGGGCAGTTACGCAGCGCCAATCGGTTGGATCGACAGTGCTGGAGATGCGGAACTGCGGGTGGCGATCCGCTGCGGTCATGCCCGCGGCCGCGAGCTGGACCTCACCGCCGGAGCCGGCCTGGTGCGGGGGTCCGTTGCCGAGCGCGAACTGCAGGAAGTGGGGCTGAAGCTGGCCGTGCTGGCGGACCAGCTGGAACTTCAGACCAGCGCGCGCAACCGCTCGATCGTCTGATCCGCCAGGGGCTGGTTCATCAGTCGCTCCACTTCCCGCACTCCGGTGGGGCTGGTGACGTTGATTTCGCTGAGCATGCCGCCGATCACATCGATGCCCACGAAGAACAACCCCTCCGCCCGCAGCGCCGGGGCCAGGGCCGCACAGATCTGACGCTCCCGCTCGGTGAGTTCCGTGGCCTCCGCCTGACCACCCACGGCCAGATTGCTGCGGAATTCTCCGGCTGACGGGCGACGGTTGATCGCCCCCAGGGGATCGCCGTCCACCAGCAGGATGCGCTTGTCACCCTCGCTCACGGACGGCAGAAAGGCCTGGGCCATCACCGGCAGGCGTTCCTGCTCCGTCACCAGCTCCAGCAGGGCCTTCAAGCCCGGCGACTGGCCGTTGACCCGAATTACCCCCAGGCCGGCGCGGCCCCCCAGGGGTTTGAGCACGATCTCCTGCTGCTCCTCGGCGAACAACAGCAGTTCAGACACCCGCCCCGCCACCAGCGTGGGGGCCATCCAACGGCTGAAGCGCAAGGCCCCCAGCTTTTCGTTCCAGCTGCGCAGCGCACTGGGGCGATTGAGCACCCGCACCCCAGCCCGCTCGGCAACCTCCAACAGATGGGTGGCGTACAGATACGCCTCATCCACCGGCGGGTCCTTGCGCATCCAGATCACATCAAACCCAGCCAGAGCCTGACGTTCCGCCACCCCAACAGTGATCCAGGGCTCCGGCGTCACCGGCAGGGCAATCGCGAGGGGTTCATCGCCCCGCGCAATCAGATCGGCAGGCGTGCAGGCCCAAACCTCATCGCCGGCGCGATGGGCGGCCTGCATCAGCGCAGCAGAGGAATCCTTGGCTGGATTGATCTGCCCCAGCGGATCCAGAACGAACAGCTGGCGCATCGATCAGGCCTTCAGCAGCGCATCGAGCTCACCGGCGCGATCCAGGGCATGGAGATCGTCACAGCCACCGATGTGGCGATCGTCGATGTACACCTGCGGAACGCTGCGGCGACCATCACCCCGCGCCGCCATGGCATCCCGAGCCGGCTCATCCCCATCCACGCTGTGTTCGGTGTAGCTCACCCCTTTGCGGTCCAGAAGCCCCTTGGCGCGGACGCAGAACGGGCAGGTTTGCCAGGTGTAGATCTCAACCTTGGCCATTGCGTTGGTGATGCCGGTGGTCGGATCCTATGCAGCTACTGCGCTGATAGCGTCAGAGGCTGATCAGGACAGAGTCCTTGCTGGATCTCACCGACTTCAAACGCGATCTCTCCGAGCTCACTGACCGCCTGGGCAATGCCCAGGACTGTCTTTGACGTTCCTGCACTGAACGCCAGGCAACAGGATCTCGAACAACTCGCGGCCCAGCCCGATTTCTGGGATGACCAGCAGAACGCCCAGAAGCAGATGCGGCGTCTGGATGAGGTGAAGGCCCAGCTGTCTCAACTGGCCGGATGGCGCGGTGCGGTCGATGACGCCCAGGCCACCCTTGAGCTCTACGAACTGGAGCCCGATGAGGACCTGCTCCAGGAAGCTCAGAACGGGCTAAACCAGTTGCGCCAGGGGCTGGACCGCTGGGAACTGGAGCGCCTGCTCAGTGGCGAATACGACAAGGAGGGAGCGGTTCTCAGCATCAATGCAGGCGCCGGGGGTACCGACGCCCAGGACTGGGCCCAGATGCTGCTGCGCATGTACACCCGCTGGGCGGAAGACCGCGGCATGAAGGTGACTGTGGACGAACTCTCCGAAGGTGAGGAGGCGGGGATCAAGAGCGCCACCATCGAAGTAGAGGGCCGCTACGCCTACGGCTACCTGCGCAACGAAAAGGGCACCCACCGCCTGGTGCGCATCTCGCCGTTCAACGCCAACGACAAGCGCCAGACCAGCTTTGCCGGCATCGAAGTGATGCCGAAGCTGGAGGAGGAAGTCGACATCGACATCCCCGAAAAGGACCTCGAAGTCACCACCTCACGCTCCGGTGGCGCCGGCGGCCAGAACGTGAACAAGGTGGAAACCGCCGTGCGGATTCTCCACATCCCCACCGGCCTGGCGGTGCGTTGCACCCAGGAACGCTCCCAGCTTCAGAACAAGGAAAAAGCGATGGCCCTGCTCAAGGCCAAGCTGCTGGTGATTGCCCAGGAACAACGGGCCGCCGAAATCGCCGACATCCGCGGCGACATCGTTGAAGCGGCCTGGGGCAACCAGATCCGCAACTACGTGTTTCACCCGTACCAAATGGTGAAAGACCTGCGCACCAATGAAGAAACCAACGATGTGCAAGCGGTGATGGATGGGGCCCTCGACCCGTTTATCGATGCCTGTTTACGCCAGGGTGTCGACAGCCCCGGCGCCGACGCCGATTCCTGATCCCATGGCCAGCGAGAGCACCCCACCGCCGAGCTTCGTCAAACAGGCCATGCGCAACATGGTGCGCAAGGGCAGCAAGAGCCTGTTCCACTTCGGCCTCACCGCCCTGGGATTCCTCAGCTTCATCACCCTTGTGGCTTGGCTGGGGCGACCGACCCTGCCGGGTTAGGCATGGAGCTCGACCTTGCACTGGATCGGCAGGGGGTAACGCTGCAACCGTCCGACAGCACCGATCTGCTCGATGAAACGGCCTGGCTCCAGCAGCTGAAGCACTGGCTCAACGGCATCTGCGGGGATGCAAGCCTCGACTGCCCAACCCTGGTGCGTGCAGCGAAAGAGCTGAGCCTGGGGCTGCGTTTCACCGATGACGCCAATATCGCGGATTTGAACAGCGCCTGGCGCCAGAAAACAGGCCCCACTGATGTGTTGTCGTTTGCCGCCCTCGACGACGCTGGCGACTGGATGGAAGGCCCCAGCATCGAACTGGGTGACATCGTCGTCTCCCTGGAGACCGCCCGGCGGCAGGCCCAGGAGCAGGGGCACAGCCTGCAGCGGGAATTGCGCTGGCTGGTGAGCCATGGCCTGCTGCACCTGCTGGGCTGGGACCATCCCGATGACGACAGCCTTGCCGCAATGCTGGCCCTGCAGGAGAGGCTTCTTGGGGATGGGTGGCCTGGAGAACCCGGGTAATCTTCGAAAAGCGGGCGTGTGGCCTGCGGAGTCTGCGTTCCGTTCCGATGACCACTGAATCGCCCCGGACACCCTCCGCAGACGCAGCTTCAGAGGAGGTGGCCATGGTGCCCAACGCGATGCGACGACGGGGCAGCTGGCGCATCGCCGGTGATCTGCCCTCGAGTTTTCGCTACGCGGCCCAGGGCCTTGGCTACGCCTTCCTCACCCAGCGCAACTTCCGCATCCATGTGGTGACGGGGCTGGTGGTGTTTGGCCTGGCCACCTGGCTGCAACTGGATCTGATCCGCCTGGCCGTGTTGGTGCTTACGGTGGCTGCCGTTCTGGTGTTAGAGCTGCTGAACACAGCGATGGAAGCGGTGGTGGATCTGGCCATTGGCCGGCGCTATCACCCCTTGGCCCGCATCGCCAAAGACTGTGCCGCCGCCGCCGTGCTGACGGCCGCCATCAGCTCCTTGCTGATTGCTCTGTTTCTCCTGCTTCCGCCGCTCCTGCTCCGCCTGGGGCTCTGACTCCCGATTCGCAGATGCTGCTGGTCATCGACAACTACGACAGCTTCACCTTCAACCTGGTGCAGTACTTCGGTGAGCTCGCCGCTCAGCATCCGGTGGCAGCCGATCTGCAGGTGCATCGCAACGACGCCATCAGCCTCGAGCAGATCCGTGCCCTGAAGCCCGACGCGATCCTGCTCTCCCCAGGCCCTGGCGACCCGGATCAGTCGGGCGTCTGCCTCGACATCCTCAAAGAGCTTTCCGCAACGGTGCCCACCCTGGGGGTGTGCCTGGGCCATCAGGCCATCGCCCAGGTGTACGGCGGCCGGGTGGTGCGCGCCCAGCAGCAGATGCACGGGAAAACCTCCCCCGTGCTGCACAAGGGCGACGGCGTGTTCGCGGGACTGCCCCAACCGCTGACGGCCACCCGCTACCACTCCCTGATCGCCGAACGCGACAGTCTTCCGGACTGCCTCGAGGTGACCGCCTGGCTCGAGGACGGCACGATCATGGGCCTGCGGCACCGCGACCATCACCACCTGCAGGGGGTGCAGTTCCACCCCGAGAGCGTGCTCACCGATCAAGGCCACCAACTGCTGGCCAATTTCCTGCGGGAAGCAGAGGGATAACGCTGTTAGCGTCCGAAACACGTTCAGCCCTGCCCATGTCCGTCCTGCGTTCCGCCGTGACCGCCGCTGCAGGCCTGGCACTCAGCCTCACGTCTCCGGCCTGGGCAGGCGGTGGGGTGTCGATCAGCAGCTACGGGCAACGTGCCCTGCTGATCCAGGGGGGCGGCCAATCGGTGCTGCTCAACCCCTACAAGGCCGTGGGCTGTGCAGCAGGCCTGCCCGAGCCTCGGGTAACAACCGGCGTTGTTCTGGCCAACTCCGAACTCGCCGATGAAGGGGCCCGCGATGTGGCCGGCGGCCGTTTTCTGGCCCAACCGGGGTCGTACCGCATCAGCGGCCTGAGCCTGGAGGGTTTTGCCAATCCCCACGACCGCGTGGGCGGGCGCCGCTTTGGCAACGCCACCCTGTGGCGCTGGCAGCAGGGTGGCCTCAGCTTTGCCCATCTCGGTGCCACCGCTGGAGAGCTCACGGCTGCCGACCGCGTGCTGCTCGGCAACCCCGATGTGCTGATCATCGGCGTGGGTGGCGGCAGCAAGATCTACACCGCCGAAGAAGCTGCGGCGGTGGTGAATCAGTTGAATCCCAAGCGCGTCATTCCTGTGCAGTACGTCAACGGCGAGGCACCTGAAGGCTGCGATCAAGAGGGTGTGCAGCCCTTCCTCGATGCCATGGGCGGCACCGCCGTGCGCCGGGTGGGCCGGAGCCAAACCCTGCCGGGCCGCCTCGACGGCACCACCGTGATCACGGTGATGCAGTGATCAGCGCCTGCAGCTGATTTCTGTCCCAACCCGCCAGCACAGCCAACAACAACAACACCCGGGCTTTCTGGGGATTGAGGCTGCCTGCAGGCAGCAGCCCGAGCCGATCATCCTCTGAATGGTGGTGAACAGGCCCCGAACCGCAACGGTTGGCCCGCAGCATCAACGGCCGCTTCCCTGGCAAAGCCTCAAGCGCCGAACGCTCAGCCGCCGACAACTGGCCGGCGCCCGTGCCGGTGAACACCAGACCCTCAACGCCGGCGTTGAGGCAAGCGCTGAGCAGGAGCGGCTCGGGCTCCACACACCCGTAGACGATCGGCACCTGGGGCCATTGCTCCGGCAAATCGAGCCCAGCAAAGGGCACCTGCCGGGGTCCACTCGCCATGGGCAGATGAACGCCAACGTCATCCACCCAGCCCAAGGGCCCGCGACCGGGACTGGCGAACGCCCCCACCCCCTGGGTGGCCAACTTGGTGACCAACTGGGCGGCATGGATCTGGCCATCCATCACCACCAGCACGCCCTGACCGCGAGCTTCTGGGCTTGAGGCCACTTGCACCGCCTGCAACAAATTGAGGGGGCCATCGGCACTGAGGGCCGTGGCCGGCCGCATCGCACCCACCAGCACCACCGGCCGGGGATCATCGATCAACAGCTGCAGCAACCAGGCGGTTTCCTCCAGCGTGTTGGTGCCATGGGTGATCACCACTCCAGCCAGCTCGGGGTCTGCCGCAAAGGCAGCACGAATGCGCAGCACCAGCGCGCGCCAATGGGCAAACAACAGGTCGGCGCTATCGACATTGGCCACCTGCTCAACACTGATTACCGCCAGATCCTGCAGCTGCGGCACCGCCGCCAGCAGGACATCGCCCCCCAGCACGCCCGCGGTGTAGTTGTTCAGCGTTGCACTGTTCTCCGCACAGCCGGCAATGGTGCCGCCGGTGGCCAGCAGCAGCAGGCGGTTCATCGCTCCAGGGGGAGGAACGCCTCCATGAAGCGCTGCATCTGGCTGGTGGTGCCGATGCTCACCCGGAAGCAACCATCAATCAGGGGCTTGCCTGCCATCGAACGCACCAGGATTCCCGCCTCGCGCAACGACGCATCCACGGCATCAACGGGTCGCTGGGGCCAGATCAGCAGATAGTTGCCGCCATCGCAGTGATGCCGAACCCCCGCATCCTGCAGCGCCTGCAGGGTCCAGTCGCGAGCCCGCAGCACCTCGGCCACGTAGGCATCCACATAGGACTGATCCGCCAAGGCGGCAAAGGCCGCGGCCACGGCCACGCTGTTGACGTCATAGGGCCCCGTGACGCGACTCACCCGATCCACCACATCGGCATGGCCGATGGCAAAGCCAATCCGCAAACCCGCCAAACCAGCTGTTTTGGCCAGGGAGCGGAACACCAGCAGGTTCGGTGTGGCCGTGAAATCTGCGCTCGGCAGCACACTGTCTCCGGTGAAGGCTTCATAGAGCTCATCCACCACCACCAAGGTGCCCGGGGCTGAGGCCGCCAAGGCGATCACCTGATCGGCTGGCAAGCGCGTGCCAGTGGGGTTGTTGGGGTTGCAGATCAACAGCAACCGCGGTGCTCGAGCCGCCAACGCCTCCTGAATGGCCGCCAGCGGAAAATCGAACGTCTCCCCTTCGTAGGGAATCGCCTCGATCGTCATGCCCTGCATCCCAGCGCAGGGGCTGTAGTACCCGAAGGTGGGCGCTGTGGTCAGCAACGTCTCACCGGCATCGCCATAGGCCTGAAACACCGCATGGATGGCGGCATCCACGCCGTTGAACAGGCCCACCTGATCCGGCTTCAATCCCGGCCGGCAGCCGGTTTCCACCAGGTTCTGGAGCAACGCTTCCCGCAGGCCGTCGTACTCCGGATAAACGGCAATTTCTTCGGTGCTGAAATTGCGCAGCGCCTGGGCCACCAGGGGGCTGGGGCCAATCGTGTTCTCGTTGAAATCCAGCCGCAGCATCTGGCGGCGGCCCTCCAACGGCGCGCTGTAGGGCTTGAGCTGCTCAACGGCGGCGCGGGCCGCCGGAGCACCACCGGCTGTGAACGGTTGAGTGTTGTCGCTCACATGCGGTCCAGGGTGGCGATGCCCAGCAGTCCGAGCCCCAGTCTGAGGGTGTCTGCCGTCAAACGGCAGAGGGCGAGGCGGGATGCCAGCGCTTCAGGATCGGCCTTGAGCACCGGCACCTGGTCATAGAAGCGGTTGAACACCTGGCTGAGCTCGAACAGATAACTGCACAAGCGGTTGGGGAGCAGCTCCTCCTCCACTTCAGCGATCACGGCATCGAACTTGAGCAGCTCCCGCACCAGGGCCCACTCCTGGGGCTCGCTGAACTGCAGTTGGGCATTGGTGGCCGCAAGGTCGCCCCCCTTGCGGGCGATACCGGCGATGCGCACCACGGCATAGAGGAGATAGGGCGCCGTGTTGCCCTGCAGCGCCAGCATCCGATCAAAGGAGAACTGGTAATTGGTGATCCGGTTCTGGCTGAGGTCGGCGTATTTCACCGCCGCCAAACCCACGGTGCCCGCCACATGCTGGATGAACTCCTCCGACTCGCTGCGTTCCTCCTCCTTCAGGCGTGAACGCAGATCGGTTTCGGCGCGCTCGACGGCTTCATCGAGCAGATCCCGCAGACGCACGGTGTCGCCAGCGCGGGTCTTGAGCTTCTTGCCGTCCTCCCCCTGCACCAGGCCAAAGGGCACGTGCTCGAGACGCGCACCATCCGGGATCCAGCCGGCCCGTTCGGCCACCTGGAACACCCCGGCGAAATGGTTCGCCTGGCCGGCATCGGTGACGTACACCACCCGGCGGGCACCATCCCCCTCCGGCGCCGCACCGAAGCGGTAGCGGATCGCCGCCAGATCGGTGGTGGCGTAGTTGAAGCCGCCGTCGCTCTTCTGCACGATCACCGGCAGGGGCTTGCCGTCCTTGCCCTGCACCCCCTCAAGGAACACGCACTGGGCACCGTCATCGGTGACCAGCAGCTCAGCGGCCTTCAAGCCATCAATCACCGCCGGCAGGAAGGGGTTGTAGAACGATTCCCCGCGTTCGCTGAGGCGGATGTCGAGCCGGTCGTAGATCTTCTGGAACTCGCGCCGCGACTGGTCGCAGAGCAGGCCCCAGGCCTTGAGCGACACAGGATCGCCCCCCTGCAGCTTCACCACCTCATCGCGGGAGGTGGACTGGAAGGCTTCATCGTCATCGAAGCGCTTCTTGGCCTCGCGGTAGAAGGCCACCAGGTCTCCCAGATCCACCGCATCGGCGGTGTCCAGGGCTTCCGGCGCCACCTGCTTGAGGTGGGTGATGAGCATGCCGAACTGGGTGCCCCAGTCGCCCACGTGATTGAGGCGCAGCACCGGATGACCGCGGAACTCGAGCACCCGCGCCAGCGAGTCGCCAATGATCGTGGAGCGCAGATGCCCCACATGCATCTCCTTGGCGATGTTGGGGCTGGAAAAATCCACCACCACCGGCGCCGCGTTGCTGACCGCCGGCACGCCGAGACGCTCGTCCCCCAACCGTGCCGACACCTCCGCCGCCAGCCGCTCCGGGCGGATCGTGAGGTTGATGAAGCCCGGCCCGGCGATCTGCGGCTCCAGGCAGAGGTCGGTGAAGGCGGGATCGGCCTGCAGCTGCTCCACGATCGCCGTGGCGATCTGCCGAGGAGCCTGCTTCAAGGGCTTGGCCAGGGGCAGCGCGCCGTTGGCCTGGAAGTCGCCGAATTCCGGCTTGCTGGCAGGAGCCAGCTGGGGGTCCAGCCCCGCATCGGCCTCCGGGAAAGCCCGTTGCATCGCCGCCCGCAACTGGGCATCCAGGGACTGGGACAGGCTGAGCATGGGCAGTGCGTGGCCGGGGGAATCCGGCTCTGATCATCCCTCTTCAGGTGAAACGCATGCTCAAGTCGAGCCAGCGGCTGCGGGTGACCGGCGCGCTGGTGGAGATCAGATCAATGCCGGTGGCGGCGTAGGCCTGCAACTGCTCAGGCTGAATGCCGGAGGCCTCCAGCACCACCACACCGGTGCTGCAGTCCCGCAGGCGCGGCACCAGCTGGGTGAGCTGCTCAGGGCTGAATTCATCCAGCAGCACCCCATTGGCGCCCGCCTGCACCGCCTCCAATGCCTGGGCCTCCGTCTCCGCTTCCACAATCACGGCCGTGGGCCAAGGGGCCTGCTCACGCACGGCCGTGATAGCCGCTGTGATGCCCCCTGCCCAGGCGATGTGGTTCTCCTTGAGCATGGCCGCGTCATCCAGCCCCATGCGGTGGTTGATGCCGCCGCCGCAACGCACCGCGTATTTCTCCAGCAGACGAAGCCCAGGCGTGGTCTTGCGGGTATCAGCCAGCCGCACACCGGTGCCCTCAAGCTGGGCCACCAATGCAGCGGTGGCGGTGGCAATGCCCGAGAGGCGCATGGCCAAGTTCAAGGCGGTGCGTTCCCCAGCCACCAAAGCCTTGGCCGGCCCCTGCAGCTCCAGCAGGCAGTCCCCGACCTCAACGGCGTCGCCGTCCTGCCGCAGCAGGCGAACGCTCACCCCGGGATCCAGACGCTGGAATAGGCGCTGCACCAACGGACCACCACAGAACCGGCCCGGCTGTTTGGCGACCCAATGGGCCTGACCCTGCTGGCCCTGCAAGGCAGCCGCCGTCAGATCACCGCGGCCGATGTCTTCCGCCAGCCAGGCCTCCAATGCGGCGGTGAGTGCCGGGGATTGCCAGTCCAAACCGTTTCAGACGTCCGCTGAACCTATTTTCCGATGCAGAAGCGCGAAAACACCCGATCCAGCACCGCTTCGGTGAGCTCTTCCCCGGTGATCTCCCCCAGCGCGCGGATCGCCTCCCGCAGGTCGATGGTCCAGAAGTCCCACGGCAGCTGCTGGGCCGCCACCTCCTGGCTGCGGGCCAGGGCTTCGGCGGCTCGGGCGGCCAGATCGCGTTGGCGTTGGTTCAGCGCCACCAACATGCCGTCGGTTCCAGCAGCCCCGCAACGCTCCAGCAGGGCCTGCACCAGGTCGGCCTCCCCCGTGCCCTCCAAGGCCGACAACTGAACATCCACCGGCTGGGGGAAGGTCCCCGCGGGGAGATCCGCCTTGTTGGCCACCAGAATCCTGGGGATCTGCGCGGGGATGCGCGCCAGCAAGGCGGCGTCTTCAGCGGTCCAGCCCGCATGGCCGTCGAGCACCAACAGCACCACATCCGCCGTGGCCAGTGCTTCCTCGCTGCGGGCAATCCCCAGCTGCTCTACCGCGTCATCGGTGCTGCGGATGCCGGCGGTGTCGAGCAGGGTGATCGGCACCCCCTCCAGCACAATCTCGCTCTCCAGCAGATCTCTAGTGGTGCCCGGCAGATCGGTCACGATCGCCCGCTCGCGGCGGCTGAGTCGATTGAGCAGGGAACTTTTTCCCACGTTGGGGCGACCCACCAAGGCGACCCGCAGGCCCTGGCGCAGGGCATCGCCCCGCTCGCCATCGCGCACCAACTGCTGAAGCTCCAGACGCACGGCTTGCAGCTGCTGCAGCAGGGCATCGCCATCGAGGGGCGGCAGGTCCTCCTCGAAATCCACCCGGGCCTCCAGCTCCGTGAGCTGATCGAGCAGCCGTTCCCGCAGCCCCGTGATCTGGGCCTGAATGCCGCCATCAAGGCCCGCCATGGCCAACTCGGCCGCCCGGCGACTGCGGGCCGCCACCAGCTCACTCACCGCCTCGGCGCGGGTGAGATCGAGCCGGCCGTTGAGCACGGCCCGCTGGCTGAACTCGCCCGGCTGGGCCCGGCGCACTCCCGGCTGCCGCAGCACCTGTTCGAGCACCCGCTGCACGGCGATCACCCCGCCATGGCAGTGGATCTCCACCACGTCCTCACCGGTGAAGCTGCGGGGGCCGCGCATCAGCAGCAGCAGCACCTCATCGAGACGGCGGCCCTCGCCATCGATCACATGGCCATACACCACCCGGTGCGATCCCCACTCCTGTTGGCCCGGGCAGTGCACCACGCTGCGCCCCGTTGCTTCCGCAGCCGGCCCGGAGAGACGAATCACGGCGATCCCGCCCTGCCCTGGGGCCACGGCGGTGGCCACGGCCGCAATCGTGTCGGTGCTGGGCACAGCATTCGCCGCTGGTGATCCATACCTAGGATCCGGCCGATTTCTGCTGGGTTCATGCGCCGGTTGCTGCGCCTCAGTCGCATCCGGATGCGCCGCGGGGTCCTCTGGTTGTGGAGACAGGAAGGCACACCAGGCCAACGGGCCCGTGGCCTGGCCGCTGGCGTGTTCTGCGGCTGCTACCCCTTCTTCGGGCTGCAGATCTTCCTCAGCGTGGGTGTGGCCAGCGTGGTGCGTGGCAATCACCTGCTCGCCGCTGCAGGAACCCTGGTGAGCAATCCCCTCACCTATCTGCCCCTCTATTGGTTCAACTATCTGGTGGGCTGTCAGCTGCTGGGCCCTGGCCAAGGCGGGATCAACCTTTCGGAGCTGGATCGCAGCAGCCTGTGGGTCCAGGGATGGGAGTTCAGCCAGCGCATCCTGCTCGGCTCCACCGTTGTGGGAATGGTGCTGGCCCTGGTGAGCGGCTGGATGGCCTACCGCCTGTTTCTGCGGCGTGAAGCCCGTGCCGTCGTGAGCCGAGGCAGCTAGCTCGTGCCCACCCGGGCAATCCCGATCACATCCGCCATCGAGCGGATCTGGTCCATGGTGCGGCTGAGCTGATCGGCACCCTCCAGCTCAACCCGCAGATCAATGCGGGCAGGCTTGCCAGCGGCGGTGGTCACCCGCGCATCACTGACGTTGATGGCCCCATCGGAGAGACGCAGCAGGATGTCTTTGAGGATGCCGACGCGATCGATCACTTCGATCCGCAGCTGCACCGGGAAGCGCTGTTTCTCCTGTTCGGCGTGGGTGGTATTCCAGCGCACGGGAAGGCGACGTTCCCGGGGGATTGTCTCCACGTTGGAGCAGTCCTGCCGGTGAATGGTGATGCCGTGGTTGCCGAGGGCCACCGTGCCCACGATCAACTCACCCGGCAGCGGACTGCAACAGCCGCCAAGGCGGTAGTCCAAGCCCTCCAGCCCCAGGATCGCCCCTTCGCCTCCGGAACGGTCCGGCGCCTGATCCCGCGATGGCAGCAGCGCCGCGGCCACGTCTTCGTTACTGGGTGGGGCCTGCTGCTGTTCCGCCAGCAGACGCATCTCCTCCCGCAAACGGTTGAGCGCCTGCTGCAGCGTGACGTCTCCGAACCCCAGTGAAGCCAGCAGGTCTTCGGTGGTGGGCACATTGCAGCGCTGCGCCACCCGCTGCATCGCCTCACTGTTGAGCAGGGCATCGAAGCCATCACGGCCCAGCTCCCGCTCCAGCAGATCCTTGCCCCGTTCAATTGTTTCGTCACGGTGGCTGCGCTTGTACCACTGGCGAATGCGATTGCGGGCCGTCGGCGTGGCAACGAAGTTCAGCCAATCGAGGCTGGGATGGGCCGTCTTGCTGGTGAGCACCTGAACGAAATCACCGTTCTGCAACGGCGTCGCTAGCGGACACAGCCGATCGTTGATGCGAACGCCATGGCAGTGGTTGCCCACCTCGGAGTGGATGCGATAGGCGAAGTCGACGGCTGTTGCCCCCTTGCGCAGACCGAGCACATCACCCTTCGGAGTGAACACGAACACCTCTTCGTCGAAAAGGTCTTCCTTAATCGAAGAGAGGTAGTCGTTGTGATCGTCGTTGCCGCCTTCCTGCTGCCAATCCACCAGCTGACGCAGCCAGTTGAACCGCTCCGCATCACTGCCGCTGCTGGCCGGTGAGCCGCCTTCCTTGTATTTCCAGTGGGCCGCAATCCCGAATTCGGCCACATGGTGCATCTCAAGCGTGCGGATCTGCACTTCGATCGGGCGATGCCGACCGATCACCGCCGTGTGCAGGGATTGGTATCCGTTGGGCTTGGGCAACCCGATGTAGTCCTTGAAGCGTCCCGGAATCGGGCGGAAGGTGTCGTGAACCACAGCGAGGGCGCGGTAGCAGCTCTCGACATTGGGTGTGAGGATCCGCAACGCCGCCACGTCGTAGATCTCGTGGAACTCCTTCTGCTGGCGCTGCATCTTGCTCCAGATGCCAAACAGATGTTTGGGGCGACCACTCACCTCGCAGTGCTCTAGGCCGGCCCGTTCCAGCCGCTCGTTCAGCAGTCCCACCGTGACGCCGAGCCGCTGCTCGCGCTCGCTGCGCTTGGTGGCCACCTCCTCCTGAATCTCCCGGAAGGCCTCCGGTTCCAGCAATTTGAAGGCCAGATCCTCCAGCTCCCACTTGAAGCGGCCGATGCCAAGGCGATTGGCGAGGGGGGCATAGATCTCACGGGTTTCGCGGGCAATCCGCTGGCGCTTCTCCTCCTTCAATGCACCCAGGGTGCGCATGTTGTGCAAGCGATCCGCCAGCTTCACCAACACCACACGGATGTCGCTGGCCATCGCCAGGAACATCCTGCGCAGATTCTCCGCCTGAGCTTCCGTGCGGTCGTTGAAGTGGATGCCGCCGAGCTTGGTGACCCCCTCCACCAGTTCACGCACCTCGGAACCGAAGTGCAGCTCGATCTGATCGGGGGTGACGTCGGTGTCTTCGACCACGTCGTGGAGGAACCCCGCGGCGATCACCGGGGCGCTGGCGCCGATGTCCCGCAACAGATCAGCCACCGCCACCGGATGGACGATGTAGGGGTCCCCACTGGCGCGGAACTGGCCTTCGTGGAGCTGAAAGCCGAAATCGAAGGCCGACACCAGCAGCGCCTCGGGATCGGTGGGGCAGCTCTGGCCAATGCCGGGCGGCACATTGGCGATGCACTCCCTCAACCAGTCCGGCAGATCGATGCCGTAATCGTCCGGATGGCGGACGGGATGACGCCTCACTTCTGGCAACGCGCAGCCCGCAGTGGCCGAACCCGTGCTGGTTCGGGGCTCTTTGGGTGTGGAGGCAGCGTTGAGCATCCGACCCATCGGGTCAATCCATGGTATTCAGTGCAGGACCCCCTGTCGCTCGCGCAGCACTGTTCATGGGCCGGCCTGTTCTGGAACTCGAACAGCTGCGATTGCGCTATCCCGGCAGCAACTCCTGGACGCTGGATGGGCTGAATCTGAGCCTCGAGCCGGGAGAGACCCTGGCCTTGGTGGGATCTTCGGGCTGCGGCAAAAGCACGGTGGCGCGGGCCGTGATGCAGCTGCTGCCCCAGGGAACGGTCTGTGAAGGACGGCTGGCCTTGACCGGCCAGGATCCACGCCAACTCAGGCGACCGCAGTTGCGGCAGCTGCGGGGTGAAGCCGTGGGTCTGGTGTTCCAGGACCCGATGACGCGGATGAATCCGCTGATGAGCGTGGGCGGCCATCTGATCGACACCCTCAGGGCCCACCGACCTCAAACCAGTGCCACGGCCCACCAGGAACGGGCCCGAGAATTGCTGGAGCGGGTGGGCATTGGCGCCAACCGTTTCCGTGCCTACCCCCATGAGCTCAGTGGTGGGATGCGCCAGCGCCTGGCCATTGCCTTAGCGATTGCCCTGGAACCACCGCTGCTGATCGCCGATGAACCCACCACCAGCCTGGATGTGGCGGTAGCCGGGCAGGTGATGGCGGAACTCAGCGGCCTCTGCCAGGAACTGGGCAGTGCCCTGCTGCTGATCAGCCACAACCTGGCCATGGCCGCCCGCTGGTGCGAGCGCATGGCCATGCTCGACGGCGGACGCAAGGTGGAGGACGGCCCCAGCCATCAGCTGCTCACCCGGCCGCAGTCGCCGGTGGGGCAACGGCTGGTGGCCTCCGCCCAGGCCCGGGAAGGGGGACGCTCACCGGCACGTCCCGACAACGGCAGCGTGCTGCGGGTGGAGGAGATGCGCTGCTGGCATGCCCTGGGGGGCGCACCTTGGGCACCCCTCTGGCTGAAGGCGGTGGATGGGGTGAGTTTCGAGCTCAGGGCCGGGGAAAGCCTGGGGGTGGTGGGGGCCTCCGGCTGCGGGAAAAGCACCCTCTGCCGGGCCTTGATGGGGCTCAATCCCATCCGCGGCGGACGGGTGGACCTGCTGGGCCAGGACCTGCTGAGCCTGCGTGGTGAGGCGCTGCGAACGGCCCGCCGGGCCCTTCAGATGGTGTTTCAGGACCCTCTGGCCTGCCTGAATCCCGCCCTGCAGGTAGCCGATGCCATCGCCGATCCGTTGCTGATCCATTGTCTCTGCTCGAAAGCAGCAGCCCGGGAGGAAGCCCGTCGCCTGCTGGAGCGGGTCGGCCTCAGCCCGGCCGAGCAGTTTCAAGATCGCCTGCCAAAGCAGCTTTCCGGCGGCCAGCAGCAGCGGGTGGCGATCGCCCGAGCCCTGGCGCTAAAGCCCAAGGTGCTGATCTGCGATGAGAGCGTCAGCATGCTCGATGCCGAAGTGCAGGCGGATGTGCTGGCACTGCTGCGGGAGCTGCAGCAGGAACTGGGCCTGGCGATCGTGTTCATCACCCACGACCTCTCGGTGGCCAGTGGCTTCTGCCACCGGGTGATGGTGCTCGACAAGGGGAAAGTGGTGGAGGAAGGCCCAGGAGACCGGATCTTCAGCGCGCCTCAGGCGCCGATCAGCCAAATCCTCGTAGAGGCTTGCCCAAGGCTGCCGCGTTAAGCCCTCAGCCCGACGCGGCGCGGCGCCTCAGCACCCCCAGCAACTTCTCCATCACCGGAGGCAGGGGAGCTTCGAACAGCATCCGCTCGCGGGTGATCGGATGGTCGAGCCCCAGCTGCACGGCGTGCAGGGCCTGGCCGGGCAGCTCGATCGGCAACTTGCGGCAGCGACTGTAGGTGGGGTCACCCACCACGGGATGGTTCATGTGGGCGCAGTGGACGCGGATCTGATGGGTCCGCCCGGTGTCGAGCTTGAACCGCAACAGGGAGTAGTCGCCGAGACGCTCCACCAGGGTCCAGTGGGTGCAGGCGTAACGGCCGTTTTCGCTGCTCACCACCGCGTACTTCTTGCGATCCGCCGGATGACGGCCAATCGCCCCGACGATCGTGCCCGAGTCGCCGGCCGGCACGCCATGGACGACGGCGAAATACTCGCGGGAAGCGATCCGTTTCTGGATCTGCACCTGCAGCCGCACCAGGGCCTCCTGGCTCTTGGCGATCACGATGCAGCCGGTGGTGTCTTTATCAAGGCGGTGCACGATCCCGGGCCGCAACTTGCCGCTGATGCCGGGGAGGTCCGGGCAGTGATGCAGCAGGCCATTCACCAGGGTGCCGTCCTTGTTGCCCGGCGCCGGATGCACCGTCAGCCCGGCCGGCTTGTTGAGCACGATCAGATGGTCGTCCTCAAACAGCACATCCAGATCCATTGGCTCCGGCTTGAGGTAAGGCAGCGGTTCCGGTGGCGGCATCCACAGCTGCACCTCATCGCCCTGGCGCAGGGGGGTTTTGGCCTTGCCGGTCTTGCCGTTGACGCGCACGTAGCCCGCGTCGATGAACTTCTGGATCCGGGCCCGGCTCTGCTCCGTCCGCTGGCTCACCAACCAACGGTCGAGCCGCATCGGCAACGGCTTGGGATAGGCCAGCGTCAGCAGCTCTCCCTCCCCTTCACCAAAGCGATCGGTGAATGTTTCCTCCGGCAACGGAGGACGTTTCCACTGCGGACTCATGCCGGCAGCTCCAGGGCAATGCTGCCGAGGGCCGACTTGCGGAAATCATCCAGCAACCGCTGTGCCATGCGCGCTGTCTCACCGGAGGTGTGGCGGGCCGCTGCGGCATCCAGCCAGAGAGCCGGGTCGGCCGTTTCACCGCTCAAGGGAATGCCGTAGCGCTCCTGCAGCAGCGGAATCGTCACCCCAGCGGCAGGCTGCGATTCCACATCCAGCAGCAACTGAAGGAAGGCCTGGGCCACCAGTTCACCGTCGTAGGCGGCCTGGCCGATGTCGTCGCAAAGGGCCAGCCGCAGGGCCGCCTGCTGGTCGTCGAGCCGAGGCGGCAGGACGCCAGGGGCATCCAGGAGGTCAAGGTCTTGCCCCAGACGCACCCAGCGCAGGGTGCGCGTCACGCCGGCCCGCCGGGCGCTAGCCACCACCTTCTGCCGCACAAGACGGTTGATCAACGCCGACTTGCCCACGTTGGGAAAGCCCAGGGTGAGCGCCCGCACGGGCCTGGGCCGCATGCCCCGGTTGCGGCGGCGTTCGTTGAGCTGATCGCCGGCACGGATCGCGGCCTGCTGCACCTGCTTCACGCCGGTACCGGCCTTGGCATCACACCAAGCCGTCCGCTGGCCTTGGGCCTTGAACCAGGACTCCCAGGCCTCCTTCGCTGCCGCGGTGACCATGTCGCGCCGGTTGATCACCAACAGATGCTGCTTGCCCTTCAACCAGCGGTTCAGATGGGGGTGTCCCGTGGCCAGAGGAATACGGGCATCACGCACCTCAATCACCAGATCTACCTTGTCGAGATGGCGCTTGAGCTGCTGCTCCGCCTTGGCGATGTGGCCGGGATACCACTGGATCGTTGGGGTGGTCACGAACGCAAATGCACAGAACAGACGGCCAGCCGGAACAGATTCACTTTGAACGCGCTGGCGCCATTGCCATTCACACGGGTTAATCTCACCCCGTTTTCTTACCGCACGACACAACCCTATGGCGAAGCGTTCCCTGGCCAGCCTCAACGCCGGCGACCTGAGCGGCAAACGCGTTCTCGTGCGGGTTGACTTCAACGTGCCCCTGAACGATGCCGGTGCGATCACCGACGACACCCGCATCCGTGCCGCCCTGCCCACGATCAACGACCTGATCGGCAAGGGCGCCAAGGTGATCCTGTCCGCTCACTTCGGCCGCCCCAAGGGCCAGGTGAACGACGCCATGCGCCTCACCCCCGTGGCCGCTCGCCTGAGCGAACTGCTGGGCAAGCCCGTGGCCAAGACCGACAGCTGCATCGGCCCCGACGCCGAAGCCAAGGTGGGCGCCATGGCCAACGGCGATGTGGTGCTGCTGGAGAACGTGCGTTTCTTCTATGAGGAAGAGAAAAACGAAGCCGGTTTCGCTGAGAAGCTCGCAGGCCTGGCCGAGGTTTACGTGAACGACGCCTTCGGCGCCGCCCACCGCGCCCACGCCTCCACCGAAGGCGTGACCAAGTTCCTCAAGCCCTCCGTCGCCGGCTTCCTGATGGAGAAGGAACTTCAGTACTTACAGGGTGCTGTTGATGAGCCCAAGCGCCCCCTGGCTGCCATCGTCGGCGGCTCAAAGGTGAGCTCCAAGATCGGCGTGCTCGAAGCCCTGATCGACAAGTGCGACAAGGTGCTGATCGGCGGCGGCATGATTTTCACCTTCTACAAGGCCCGCGGCCTCTCGGTAGGCAAGAGCCTGGTGGAAGAAGACAAGCTGGAACTGGCCAAGGAGCTCGAGGCCAAGGCCAAGGCCAAGGGCGTGCAGCTGCTGCTGCCCACCGACGTGGTGCTGGCGGACAACTTCGCCCCCGATGCCAACAGCCAAACCGCTGATATCAACGCCATCCCCGACGGCTGGATGGGCCTCGACATCGGCCCCGATTCGATCAAGGTGTTCCAGGACGCCCTGGCCGACTGTCAGACCGTGATCTGGAACGGCCCCATGGGCGTGTTCGAGTTCGACAAGTTCGCTGCTGGCACCAACGCCATCGCCACCACCCTGGCCGACCTGAGCGGCAAGGGCTGCTGCACGATCATCGGTGGCGGTGACTCCGTGGCGGCTGTCGAGAAGGCAGGCCTGGCCGAGAAGATGTCGCACATCTCCACCGGCGGTGGTGCCAGCCTCGAACTGCTGGAAGGCAAGGTGCTGCCCGGCGTGGCTGCCCTCGACGCCGCCTGATCAGTGGCTCAGGCCTGGAGCTTCAGGTCTTGATCGATCTCGTCCCGGTCGTCCCTCAAAGCGGACGTCCGGGATTTTTTGTCCTGAAGGCACAACTGCAGCGCATCCGTCGACCAGGATCCAAATGCTTCGCCATGCGTCATGACAAAAGCTGACCTGAGCCTGGGCTTCGTGGGACTGGGGGCACTTGGCCTGCCCATGGCGATCAACCTGGACAAGGCTGGCTTTCCGCTGCGGGTGCACACCCGCAGCCGCAAAGCCGAAACCAATCCGGAGCTCGAGGGTGCAACGCCATGTTCCAGCCCAGCCGAAGCGAGCACCGGCGTTGATGTGCTGCTGCTGTGCGTCAGCGACGATGCAGCCGTTGAGGAGGTGCTGTTCGGAGCCAACGGGGCCGCATCACAACTGGGCATCGGCAGCGTGGTGCTTGATTGCTCCACCATTGCTCCCGCCACAGCCCAACACTGTGCGGAACGCCTGGCAGGTCAAAAGGTCCATTACATGGATGCCCCGGTCACTGGCGGCACGGAAGGGGCCAAACGCGGCAGCCTCACAGTGCTGGTGGGTGGAGCAAGCGAGCCATTGGAGCGGGTACGGCCCATCCTCGAGGTGATTGGAGGCTCCATTCATCACTTCGGTGACGTGGGGCGGGGGCAGCAGGTGAAAGCGGTGAACCAGGTTCTGGTGGCTGGCAGCTATGCCGCCGTGGCGGAGGCGGTGGCCCTAGGCCAGCGTTTGGAGCTGCCCATGCCCCAGGTGATCGATGCCCTCAAAAATGGTGCAGCCGGCTCATGGGCCCTCGACCATCGCAGCATCGCCATGCTGGAGGGCAGCTATCCCCTCGGCTTCCGGCTGAGCCTGCATCGCAAGGATCTCGGGATTGCCCTTGATGCAGCCAAGGTCGTCCAACTGCATCTGCCCGTCACAACGCTGGTGGAACAGCTGGAACTCGACCTGATCAACAACGGCCATGGTGATGAGGACGTGTCCGCCCTGCACCGCTGGAATCAAACAAGACAACGGAGCTAGTAGCTGCTGACCACGCGCACCCGTTTGGTGGCCGTCACCACGCCATCGGGATGCACCAGCATCACGGCCCAGGTCTGCGAACCGGGTTGCTGCGGAGCCTGAACGCTCTTGAACAAGCCACCCCCTCCTTGGGGAGCCAGCGGCAGGTTGGGACGGATCTGAGCCGACAGCTGCTCATCGGAAAGGTCGACCAAACCGCCCGCCACCAGGGCCTGGCCTAGCGGTTTTTCAACGATTAAGTCGACGTCATAACGGCTGCCGGTGAGCACCACGTCGGGGATGGCGACGTCAACCGCCAAGGGGCGCTCACCACTGCGCAGCAAGGACTGCTGGGCCAACAGTTCCTGCTCCACCAACTCGCCGCCTTCCAAACGAATCGCGATCTGTTCGCTGGCCTCAAGGGAATAACTGAGCCCCTGGGATTCAGCGGCACCCCGAACCTGCAGGCTGAGGGTTGGACGGCCATCTGGTGTAAGAGCTGCGGGCTCCACCTGCCAGGTGACCTCGGGAAAATCCTGCCGGAAACGCTCCAGGCGCTGGGCCAAAACAGGCTGAAGCTCAACGCTGGCCAGAGTGTCGAACGCCGAAGAGCTGCCGCTGTTCAATGCCGCTTGCAGGCGATCGCTGAAACGTTCAACCGCACTGCCCCCACGTCCGGGCGGCTCAAGGGCATGGACCGGTGACAAAAGCAACGCCATGGCCGACACGAGCGTGACTCCCAGAAAACGACGCACGGGCCAGACCACATCAACCCAATTAAATTAGGCCCGGTGTGCGGTGACGGCCGACGCGATGACCCGGCTTCTGATCGCCGCCAGCGGCACCGGCGGCCATCTCTTCCCCGCTCTTGCGGTTGCGGAAGCCGTTGAAAGTCAGTGGCCCGTGCGCTGGCTGGGGGTGCCCGATCGGCTCGAAACGCAGCTGGTGCCGCAGCGTTTTGGTTTGGTGTGCGTGAACGCCGGCGGACTGCAGGGGCGCGGACTCACCAAGCTGCTGCAGTTGCTGCGCCTGTTGCTGGCCAGCGTGAACGTGCGGCGGGTGATCCGCCGAAACGCGATCGATGTGGTGTTCACCACCGGCGGCTACATCGCCGCCCCCGCGATCCTGGCGGCGCGTTGGTGCGGCATTCCCGTGGTGCTGCATGAATCCAATGCCATCCCGGGGCGGGTCACCCGCTTGCTGGGTCGCTTCTGCAGCGCCGTGGCCATTGGCCTCCCCGCGGCCGCCAAGCGCATCCCCGGTAGCCAGCCGGTGCTGACGGGCACACCGGTGCGTTCCAGCTTTCTGACTCCACAACCCCAGCCGGGCTGGATCCCTTCCGGGGAGGGGCCGCTCCTAGTGGTGATGGGCGGCAGTCAAGGCGCCGTCGGCCTCAACCGCATGGTGCGTGCTGCGGTGCCGGCCCTGTTGGAGCGGGGCTGCCGCGTGGTTCACCTCACCGGCGACAACGACCCCGACCTTGGGCAGCTGCAGCACCCACAACTGGTGGAACGCCGCTTCAGCGATGAGATGCCAGGGTTGCTGCAACATGCCGACCTGGCCATCAGCCGCGCGGGGGCTGGCAGCATCAGTGAACTGGCGGTCTGCGGGACCCCGGCCGTACTGGTGCCATTCCCCCAGGCGGCGGACCAACACCAGGAGGCCAATGCATCCTGCGCCGCATCCCTCGGTGCGGCTGTGATCGTGCATCAGCACGAACCGGAGCAACCCGTGTTGCTGACCACCGTGCAAAGACTCCTGGCATCGCGGCTCGGACACGCCAGCACTAAAAACGATCCACTCACCCAGATGCGTGAAGGGATGGCTGCGTTGGCGGAACGGGATGCTGAACGGCAACTGGCCGGCGTGCTTCAAGACCTGGTGGCCTGAGTCAAGCCAGAGGGGTGCGCTTCAACTCCTCACGCATCGCCCACACGATGCGGCGGTTGTTGCGCCGCGATTGCAATCCGATCCGCAGCCAGGTCTCTCCCAAACCCTCAAAGGAACGGCAATCACGCAAAAGAATGCGATGCCGTTGCTCCAATGCCTCCCGCAAAGGCACGAGGGATCGGTTCGCTCGAATCAGCAGATAGTTAACCGCCGACGGCATCGGGGTGATGCCCGGCAACGCAGCCAATTGCCGCTGCATCCACGCCCCCTCCGTTGCCGTCCAACGCTGCACGCGCGCGCACCAAGATTGGTAACGCCGGGGCGATGACAACAACCGTTCGCCAACAGCCAGAGCGATGCCATTCACGGGCCAGGGATCGCGCCACTCGGCCCAACGCTGCAACCGCTGGGGCTGCCCAACGGCATAGCCCAAACGCAAGCCAGCAATGCCATAGAGCTTGGTGAGGCTGCGGATCACCACCAGATTTGAATGCCCAGCCACCAAGGGAATCAACGACTGCTGCTCGCCGTTGGGCACCAGAGGCAAAAACGCTTCATCACAGATCACCAGGGCGTACCGCTCCAGCAATGGCTGCAATGAGGCACGGCTCCAAAGCTGCCCGGTGGGGTTTTGAGGGTTGCAAATCCAGGCCACCGGCGCCTCCAACCGAGGATGCGCCATAGGGCCGGCGTTGTTCCAACTCAAAAGAGAGGGGGTGCCAATCCAGGAGGCACCCCAGCACTGCAAAGCCCGCCGATAGTCGGAAAACCCAGGCGCCAGCAGAGCACTGTCCCCCACCGCCGCAGCATCTCGGGCCGCCCAAGTGAACAACTCGGCTGCCCCGTTCCCGGGCAGGACAGCGTCAGGATCGAGCCCATGCAGGCATGCAATCGCCTGGCACAGGGAGGCCTGAGCCCGATCTGGATAGTCGCGGATGGCGTCCCGGGGGATACGGAGGGAACGCAGGCTCCAGGGGGCTAAAGAGGCACTGGCATCCAGCAGCTGCGACGGCCGACAATTCAATCTTGCAGCGGCAGCTTCGCGATTGCCGCCATGGCGCATGTCGACGCCCATCCCGACTCCCGACAAAACGCATAGACATCACCAGCGTGGCTCACAGCCAAGCTCAAGCCAAGCTGACCGCTATGAGTCGAGGCAGCTCACCAAAAGCGAGCAGTGGCGTGAGGCTTTGTCCACTAAGCCAACGCCGTCGACGATCACCCCTTCAATCACTTCGCAGAAGAGACATTCAAGAGCGAAATATCGAACAGATGAAGTGCCTCTAAAGCAACAATTTCAGTCCTGCCAGGGCAAACCGCTGCCGGATGCTTCCGCGATGTTTCGCAGACCGTGGCGGTCCAACTGCAGCAGAAGACCATCCAGAATCCGCGGCACCAGATCCGGCCCCTGAAAGATCCAGCCGGTGTAGAGCTGCACCAGAGAAGCCCCTGCGGTGATGCGCTCCCAGGCGACTTGCGCCGAGTCAATCCCACCCACACCGATCAACGGCAGCGCCGGGCCAGCACTGGCCCGCAAGCGACGGATCACCTCCTGGGCCCGCTGACGCAGGGGGGCACCGCTGAGACCACCCGCCTCCTCCGCCAAAGTGCGCCCGGTCTGCGGCAACCGCCGTTGCTCCAGGCCCAGCCGATTGAGACTGGTGTTGACCGCGATCACCCCAGCCAGACCCTCCTCAAAGGCCAATCGGGCCACCGCATCAATCGATTCATCGTCCAAATCCGGCGCGATCTTCACCAACAGAGGCGGGCAGGCCGGCAGCCGGCGCAGCCGCTCCACCAACCGCCGCAACTGGGCTGTGTCCTGGAGATCCCGCAATCCGGGGGTGTTGGGGGAGCTGACGTTGATCACCGCATAGTCCGCCAAGGGCGACAACAACTCCAGGGACGCCGCGTAGTCGTCCGGTGCCTGCTCCAAGGCCGTGATCTTGGATTTGCCCACATTGATCCCCAGCACCGCCGGCCGCCGGCCGGGCGGATCCAGACGTTGACGCTCCAGCGTTTTCAACAGCGCCTTGGCGCCATCGTTGTTGAATCCCATCCGGTTCAACGCGGCCTGCTCCTCCGCCAACCGGAACAGGCGTGGTTTGGGGTTGCCCGGCTGGCCATGCCAGGTGACCGTGCCCACTTCGGCGAAGCCAAAGCCAAAGCAATCCCAGATCCCAGCCGCGACTCCGTTCTTGTCAAACCCCGCCGCCAAACCCACCGGGTTGGGGAAGCGACAGCCAAACAGCACTTGTTCCAGGCGCAGATCACGCCGTTGCAGATCCGCCGCAACGCCATCCAGCACCGTGGACACCCCTGGCCAGCGGCGCCGCAGGCTGGCTTGACCAAGAGCCGTGAGGGCAGTGCGCGACAGCTGTTCAGCATCCAGACCGTCGTCCCGCGCCAAGACCGGGCCAAGCCAACGCTGATAAAAGGCACCGCTGCTGAGCGGTCCGGCCGAAGAGGACGGCGACATGCTCTGGCTCAGGACTGTTCTGATCCTGCCTCGCGACGTTGCAGGGTCCAACGCCCTTCCGCCTGGGGCTCGACCATCCAATCCCTCCAGATCCAGCTCTCGGCCTTGGTTTCCAGCTGTTTGAGCGGCTTTTCCACCAGCTGCGCCAGCTCCAGCAACGAGAGGCTGTAGCCACCCTGCGCCAGACGGTCCGCCAGCTCCAACCGGGACAACAGCTGCAGCAGAGGCTTGGGGGCAACCTCAGATGGTGCTTCTGGCGCGGCCTCGGCGGAAGACAGCTCCGATGATCCCTGCTTCAGAGCCAAGTTGGGCTGGGCGTTATGGGAGAACGCCACGGCGATGCGGTCCACCCGTTCGTTGTCTGGATCACCGCTGTGGCCTTTGACGAAGCGCAGGGGCACATCATCCAGACGAGCGGCATCCAAAGCCTTCCAGAGGTCCTGGTTGAGCACGGGCTTGCCCGCAGCCGTTTTCCAGCCTTTGCGCTTCCAGCCTTTGATCCAGGAGCCCAGGCCATCAATCAGATATTTACTGTCGGTGCGCAGGGTGAGATCCGGATGACGGGGCAGATGTTCAAGCCGTTGCAACACCTCCAACGCCGCCTGCAGTTCCATGCGGTTGTTGGTGGTGTCGGGTGCATGGCCACCGAATTCCTCAACGCTGCCGTCTTCAAAACGCAATAAGGCCCCCCAACCTCCCGGACCTGGGTTGCCGCTGCAGGCACCATCCGTCGCTGCAGCCACGACCCGTCCCCGTCCTTCCGCCATTGATCGGTCCCAACGCTGTTCGGTACAACACGGTTTCTGGCGTCACCGTGGATGAGCCGAACCTACCTGCAGGCGGCTGAGCTGACTGCCGTGGGGCTGTTGGCGGCCGGTCTGTCGCAGGAGGGCAGCGCACGGGCCTTGTTTGACAGCGCTGCGGTGCCGCAGGAGCACATCGCTGTGCTGGCACAACCCATTGGCAGAGCCCAGTGGAAACTGCTGGTGCTGGAACAGATCAAGGCCCAACCGCGCTGCTGGAGGGCACGCCAGGACGGACTGGTGGAGCCCAGCCTGAATCGCTTCAACTTCAGCGGCATCTGCAAGCGCTACCTGGACAGCAATGGCTATTCGCTGCGAAGCGGTGGCCAAGACCTTGTAACCCGCTTTCGCTTCCGGCTCAAGCCATCCGGCACCTCGCTGAGGCTCGAGGCCCTCGACCCCCAGCAACGTGCACCACTCCTGGTGGGTCAGGCTCCCTTACCAACTCGCCGCGATCCCAACGGGTTCGTGGCTCTGCAGCTGGAGCCGGGCTGGGCCTTGGAACGCCGGGTTTACCAGGGTCGCCCGTTGAACCACCTGTACTTCGCGCATCACGACCCGGTGAACCGGCTGCTCGCGCTGGCCAGCAGCCGCGGCCAGCGTTCAGGCTTTCAGCGGTTGGGAGCGCCGATGCCGCCGATCGCACCACCGCCGTTGCCCACGGCACGATCAACACGGCGACGCACCACACAACGACGAACCACACGCCTTGCCAGCAATGCCCCGACCCGGCTGCAGGTGATTCCCTATCGCCGCTGAGGACCAACCGTCACAGTGCCAGTTGAGAGGGCGACCAGACAGGGGCTGACAAAGGATTCCCCACCCTTAGTTTGAATTTGTGTGAGGAGTGCTGAGCGCCTCTTCAGGGTCGAAACAAGGACAGACTCCTGAATGTGTTCCTCTCTTAAAAAGCCCCGCCTTTGGCGGGGCTTTTTTATTGGCCAGAGAAAACCACAAAAAAACCGGCCCTCGAAAGGACCGGTGACTGAACGCAAACAGGGGGAGAGGGGCAAGCCCTCTCCCAAGGCGATCACTTGAGGGTGACCTTGCCGCCTGCTTCTTCGATGGCCTTCTTGGCAGCTTCGGCGTCTTCCTTGGAGACACCTTCCTTGACGGCCTTGGGAGCAGCCTCGACCAGAGCCTTGGCGTCGCCCAGACCCAGACCGGTGGCCTCACGGACGGCCTTGAGGACCTTGATCTTGGCGGAGGCGTCGAAGCCTTCCAGGATCACGTCGAATTCGGTCTTCTCTTCAGCGGCATCGCCACCGCCACCAGCAGCGCCAGGGGCAGCCATCACAACACCAGCAGATGCTGCGGCGGACACACCGAAGGCCTCTTCGATCTGCTTGACCAGCTCGGAAGCTTCAAGCAGGGAGAGGGATTTCAGCGATTCGAGAATTTCGTCGGTTTTTGCAGACATGGTTTTGAAAGGGGAAGCAACAGATCAATGAACAGTGGTCTCGGCAGGGCCGAATCAGCCTTCGCCGCCTTCGGCGTGCTGCTTGAGTGCCCTGGCCATACCAGAGGGAACCTCGTTGATGCCCACAGCGACCTTCGTGGCCACGGCGTTGATGGCACCGGCGATCTGAGCCATGAGCTGCTCCTTGGAGGGGAGATCGGCAATGGCTTTGATCTCGTCCTGAGACAGGAGCTTGCCTTCGAAAAGGCCGCCCTTGGTCTCGGACTTCTTGAGTTCCTTCTGGAAGGTCTGAACGGCCTTCACACCGGCACCAACATCGCCCTTCACCAGGACGAAGGCGTTGGTTCCGGTCAGCAGGGAATCGAGGCTGGCCCAGTTGCTGTCACCATCAATGGCACGGCGCATCAAGGTGTTTTTGGTCACCTTGCAAACGCTGTCGCTGGCCCGCAGACGATCCCGCAGGTCAGACATTTCCTTGATGGACAGGCCCTTGAAATCAAGGACAAGTGCCAGTTCGGCGTCGGCGAGGAGCTCTTTGAGCTCTCCGACGATCTGCTGCTTGTTCTCCAGCGTGCGGCCCATAGGGATTGGATCGGATCAAAGGAACAAGCTGGGCACACGGCCGATCGAGTCTTCGAAAGGAAGACGAGGCCGCGTGCCGATCCAATCCCGAATGGGACAAAACCGTGTCGCGTCTGCCTCGGCAGGGATTACATCAACGGGAATGACAGATGTCATGCCCAGGGACATCCTGCTGTCTCTGGCCGGGCGCGTGCCCGATTTGGCTTTCGCCAATCATTAAGTGTAGAGGAGAGCCGGATCAGCTCCCCTGCTCGATGTCCTGCAGTGCAGAGAAATCGACTTCAACGGAAGGACCCATGGTGGAGGTCACATACAGGGACTTCCAGTAACGGCCCTTAGCACCGCTGGGCTTGTTGCGGTCGATGGTTTCCTGCAGGGTCTTGAGGTTCTGCAGCAGCGCATCGGCACTGAAGCTGGCCTTGCCGAAACGGACGTGGACGATGCCGGTGCGGTCGGCACGGAATTCCAGTTTGCCGGCCTTGAATTCTTTGATCGCGGCCTCGAGGTCTGTGGTGACGGTGCCTGCCTTTGGGTTGGGCATCAAGCCACGGGGGCCGAGAACCCGACCCAACTTGGCCACCTTGGGCATCATGTCGGGGGTGGCAATCAAAAGGTCGAAATCCATTTCGCCCTTGCTGATGCTTTCCACCAGGTCTTCTTCGCCGGCGAGTTCGGCACCGGCGGCTTTGGCTTCAGCCACCTTCTCACCGCGGGTCACGACGGCGATGCGCACGGTCTGACCGGTGCCGTTGGGCAGAGCCACGGTGGTGCGCAGCTGCTGGTCGGTGTACTTCGGATCGATGCCGAGGCGCACATGGGCCTCCATCGTCTCGTCGAATTTCGCGTTGGCGTTGTCCTTGACCAGGGCAATCGCCTCGAGGGGTGCGTAGGCACGGTCCTCGATCTTGCCGGCCAGGCTGGCCAGGCGCTTGGAGATTTTGGGCATGTTCAGAGTTGGGGTTCAGACGACATCAGGGATGCCTCCCCCGTATGGGTTGGAGAAGCGATGCAGCGACGTCAGTCGCTGATGGAAACGCCCATGTTGCGGGCGGTGCCTTCGATGATCCGCATGGCGGACTCAACGCTGGTGCAGTTGAGGTCGGGGAGCTTGGTCTTGGCGATCTCCTCGAGCTGAGCTCGACTGATCGATCCAACACTGCCCTTGGCGGACTCACCGGATCCCTTTTGGATCTTTGCGGCCTTGGTGATCAGCACCGACGCCGGGGGCGTCTTGGTGATGAAGGTGAAGCTGCGGTCTTCGAAGACCGAGATCTCCACCGGAATCACATAACCGGCTTTGTCCTGCGTCCGAGCGTTGTACTCCTTGCAGAACATCATGATGTTCACACCGTGCTGACCGAGGGCAGGGCCCACCGGCGGCGCGGGGTTGGCTTTGCCGGCGTCTAGGGCCAGCTTGATCACAGCTACGACTTTCTTGGCCATCGGCTGGGGGGTTTGGACAGCTGCGGATCACCAGACCCTCGGGTCGGGTGCGGCGGAATGGTTGCCCACTCCCAAGGCCGCCCTCCGCAGGGAGACGGCCGCCGCCAGATCAGTTCTGTTTGCTGATCTGAGAGAACTCCAGTTCCACCGGGGTCTCGCGACCAAAGATGGAGAGCAGGGCCTTGAGCTTGTTGCGCTCGCCGGAGACCTCGATCACCTCTCCCTGGAAGTCCTTGAACGGACCAGCAGTCACCAGGATCTGATCGCCTTCGGTGAGATCCACCTTGACGACGGTCTTCTTCTCAGCAGCGCGCTTGAAGATGCGATCCACCTCAGAACGGCTGAGGGGACGAGGCTTGATGTGACCACGGGCCTTACCGGTGGCGCGCCGATCTTCAGCCCCGACGAAATTGATCACGTTCGGGGTGCTCCGCACCGCCATCATGGTGTCCTCATCCAGCACCATCCGCACCAGCACATAACCGGGGAACACCTTCTCCTCGGTGGACTGACGGGTGCCGTCCTTCTTCAGCTTGACGGCAGGGGTCTGGGGAATCTCGATTTCGAGAATTCGGTTGCTCACCCCGAGGGTGACGGCCCGCTGCTCCAGGGTGGCCTTGACCTTCTTCTCGCAGCTGGACGCCACTTGAACGGCGTACCAACGGGCGATGGCCGTGTTGGCGACAGCCGCCGCAGGCAAGGTGCCGTCTTCCCCCTCATTCGGGGCCGGCAGATCAAGCACCTCAGGGGCGTCCGGTGTGGTCAGGTCGTCGGGCACGGCGAGAAAGGTGATATCGAGTCAGCGGAACACCTGGGACGAAGCCCACCCAAAGAAGCGACTGACAGCCGCGATGGTGGCGGCCGAAAGGCTGACCATCAGGATCACAGCGATGGATTCGCTGAACAGTTGCTGGCGGCTGGGCCAGACCACGAGTTTCAGCTCATCAACCGTGTCCGCCAGAAAACCACCGGATTTGGTGGAATCGGCAGCGGCTTTTGAGCCGTCGGAAGTGGTGGTGTCCTCAGAGATGGGGCTGGTCACGGGGATGGGACCGGAAGTTGACAACGGTGCCGGTAGGCACTTCGCCAAACAGACACCTTACCGGATGCCCTCAAACCCCCACCGGATCAAACACCAGGGCATCCGTGCCGGCCTCCCCCAGCCGCACCGTCACGCCACTGGCTCCTGCAAAGCGCTCCTCAAGCAGCAGCGTGGAGAGCGGATTTTCCAATTGGCGCCGCAACACCCGACGCAGCGGCCGCGCCCCGTACTCCGGTTCATGGCCCTGACGGGCCATGGCTTCAGCGACAGCATCGTCCACCTGAAGGGCAAGACCCTGCTCGGCTAACAGAGCAGCGAGGCCTCTCAGCTGCAACTGAACAATCCGCACCAGATCGGAGACTTCCAACGGGCGGAAACGAATCACCTCATCAATGCGGTTGAGGAATTCAGGCCGGAACTGGCTGGAGAGCGCTGCATCCACCTGCTGTTGCAAGGCTGACTCATCCGTGGATCCCGAGCGGGCATGTTCAAGGATCGCCGGGCTGGCCAGATTGCTGGTCATCACGACCACGGTGTGGCGGAAATCAACGGTGCGGCCCTGGGAATCGGTGAGCCGGCCGTCATCCAGCACCTGCAGCAGCAGGTTGAACACATCGGGATGGGCCTTCTCCACTTCATCGAGAAGCAGCACCGCATAGGGCCGGCGACGCACGGCCTCCGTGAGTTGCCCCCCTTCCTCGTAACCGACGTAGCCCGGAGGAGCACCGATCAGCCGGGCAACGGCGTTCCGCTCCATGAACTCGCTCATATCGAGGCGAACCAGCGCCTCCTCTTCATCGAATAATGACCCCGCCAGCGCCTTCGCCAGCTCGGTCTTGCCGACGCCGGTTGGCCCCAGGAACAGGAAGGAACCCACCGGTCGACGGGGATCCTTCATGCCGGCCCTGGCCCGGCGGATGGCAGCAGCAACGGCGGACACTGCCTCGCCCTGACCAATCACCCGTTCAGCGAGATGGGCATCGAGATCCAGGAGTTTGCGCCGCTCGCCCGCCAACAGCCGCTGCACGGGAATCCCCGTCCAACGGGCCACCAGATCAGCGATGTCACCGTCCTCAACCTGCTCGCGCAGCAGAGCCGTTCCAGCGGACTGGGCCTCCGCCTGGGACGCCTCCAATTCATCCCGGCGCTGCTGCACCCGATGCAGCTGGTCGTACTGGAGGCGGGCCGCTTCCTCCAGATCACCATCCCGCTCGGCCTCAGCGATGGCGTGGCGCAGGTCTTCGTCCTGCTGGAGCAGCTGGCCGAGTTCCTCGAGCTGACCGCGCTCCTCCTGCCAGCGCCGCCGCAGATCGTCCAGTCGCGTGGACACTTCGAGCCGGTTGCGCTGGAGCTGAATCCGCTCCGCTTCAGGCGCCTGCTCGGCAGCGAGCAGGGCCAGTTCAACGCGGCGTAGATCCGCTTCGGCCTCCTCCACCACCTGCGGTTTGGAGGTGACCTCCATCTTCAGTTGTGCAGCCGCCTCATCGATTAGATCAATGGCTTTGTCCGGCAGGCAGCGATCGCTGATGTAGCGGTCGGCAAGACGGTTGGCGGTCTGAATGGCCTCATCGGTGATGGTGACGCCGTGGTGAAGCTCGTAGCGCTCCTTCAGGCCGCGCAGAATTTCGAGGCTCAATTCCAGATCCGGCTCGCGGATCACCACCTGCTGGAAGCGGCGGTTGAGGGCCGGATCCTTTTCCACCGTGAGCCGGTAATCCTCCGGCGTGGTGGCACCGATGCAGCGCAGGTCTCCCCGGGCCAGAGCTGGCTTCAACAGGCTGCCGGCATCGGTGCTGCTGCGATCACTGCCAACAACGGTGTGCAGTTCATCGATGAACAACACCACACCGGAATCGGAACCACTCACCTCCTCGAGCACCGAGCGCAGGCGTTCCTCGAACTGACCACGGAACTTGGCACCGGCGATCAAAGCCCCGAGATCCAGCGCCACCAGCCGCAGACCCTGCAGCGACTCCGGCACTTCACCCGCCACGATCCGCTGCGCCAGCAGCTCTGCAATCGCTGTTTTGCCAACACCGGGTTCACCGATGAGCACCGGATTGTTCTTGCTCCGGCGCGACAGCACCTTGATCAGGTTGCGAATTTCAGAATCACGACCGATCACCGGATCCAGGCTGCCTGCTTCCGCCTCTTCGGTGAGATCCCGCCCATAGGACTCCAAGGCCGTGGGGGGCTCCTGCAGAGGGGCCTCAGGGGCGGGCGACTGGGGGGTAACAGGGGCGGCGACAGGCTCCGGCCCGCGCACCGCGCGGGAGGAGGAGGGAACGCGCGCCACCCGTTCACGGCGTGGCGCTTCCTGCTGCACCTCCGGCTGAGCCCGCGGCATCGAGCGCTCCTGGGGGGGAACGGTCATGCCAGGAACCCGGTCTTCCATCCCCCGTTGGATCAGCTGCTCCAGGGCATCGGCCGACAAACCAAAGCCGGCAAACAGATCAGCGCCGATCCGCGGATCGGCACCAATGGCCATCAACACTTCCGGCAGATCGATGACGTCGCCATTCCAGCGCCGACGGATGGCATCAGCCGAATCGAGCAGCTGTTCCAGGTCATCACCGATGAAGAGCTCATCGCTTCGCCCAGAGGGCTGATCAGCCAGCACATCCTCCAAGCGATCCAAGAGCGCATCGATGGGGAGAGGCAAGCGCTCCACCAGGCGGCGGCAGGTGGGATCGGTGAACAGCACCTGAATCAGATGCTCCACATCCAACTGCCCATGGCGCCAGCGACGGGCAACGTCCTGACCACTGAGCAGCAGATCCCAGGCCGCGTCGCTGAAGCGATCCGGCTCATGGGTGAGGCTGCCGTTCAACGCTGGCGATGAAGTCATCCGGTTCTTCAGGCGTGGGCTTTGGAGGACATCTCGATCAATTCCACCTTGTAGCCATCCGGATCCTCAACAAAGGCGATGACGGTGGTGCCGTGCTTCATCGGACCAGGTTCCCGCACCACACGACCACCCTTGTCGGCAATGCCGGCACAGGTGCTGTGGATGTCCTCCACCCCCAGCGCGATGTGGCCGTAGGCATCACCCAGGGTGTAGCTGTCGGTGTCCCAGTTGTGGGTGAGTTCCAGGACCGTGTGGTCGCTCTCCGACCCATAGCCAACAAACGCCAAGGTGAAGCGGCCGCTGGGGTAATCCTTTCGACGCAGAAGCTGCATGCCCAGGACCTCGGTGTAGAAGCCCAGAGACCGCTCAAGATCAGCGACCCGGAGCATGGTGTGAAGCATCCGCATGGGTGAGCGTCGTGCAGCGTGAACCTGCCGTCATTCTGGCCAGGTATGACCCGTCACAACACGAGAGAGAGGGGCGACCCATAAGATCCCCGGGTTAAGCGTCCGTCCCAACGTGATCGATTCCCTCGACCTCGTCATCGACACCATCGTGGCCCGAGAGGTGCTCGATTCCCGCGGCAACCCCACGGTTGAAGCCGAGGTTCTGCTCGAAGGAGGTGCCATGGGACGGGCCATCGTTCCCAGTGGTGCCAGCACCGGTGCCCACGAAGCCCACGAACTGCGTGACGGCGGCGACCGCTACATGGGCAAGGGTGTGGGCCAGGCCGTCAACCACATCGAAGAGCGGATCGCACCGGCCCTCTGCGGCCTTTCCGCCTTGGATCAGGCGGCTGTGGATGCCGCGATGCTGGAGCTGGACGGAAGCGACAACAAATCCAACCTGGGAGCCAACGCAATCCTGGCGGTGAGCATGGCCACCGCCCGCGCTGCTGCCAATGGGCTGGGGATTCCCCTTTACCGCTACCTCGGCGGCCCGATGGCCAACCTGCTGCCGGTGCCGTTGATGAACGTGATCAACGGTGGCGCCCATGCCGCCAACAGCCTGGACTTCCAGGAATTCATGCTGGTGCCCCACGGCGCTCCGAGCTTCCGCGAAGCCCTGCGGATGGGCACCGAGGTGTTCCACACGCTCAAGAAACTGCTCAGCGACAAGGGCATGAGCACCGCCGTGGGCGACGAAGGCGGCTTCGCACCGGATCTGGGTAATGTGGAAGCCGGCGAAATCCTGGTGGAAGCGATCAGCAAGGCCGGCTACAAGCCCGGCGAACAGATCTCCCTTGCCCTAGACGTGGCCAGCACCGAATTCTTCGAGAACGGCCGTTATGCCTTCGATGGCGGTAGCTACACCAGCGCCGAGATGGTGGGCCAACTCGAGCAACTGGTGGAGAAATTCCCGATCGTTTCGATCGAAGACGGCCTGGCCGAAGACGACTGGGATGGCTGGAAGCTGCTGACCGAGCGCCTCGGCGGCAAGGTGCAGCTGGTGGGTGACGACTTGTTCGTGACCAACACCAAGCGGCTTCAACAGGGCATCGACAGCACCACGGCCAACTCAATCCTGATCAAGGTGAACCAGATCGGTTCGCTCACCGAAACCCTCCAGGCCATCGACCTGGCAGGCCGCTCCGGTTACACCAGCGTGATCAGCCACCGCAGTGGCGAAACCGAAGACACCACCATCGCAGACCTCTCCGTCGCCACCCGCGCCGGACAGATCAAGACCGGCTCCCTCAGCCGCAGCGAGCGGGTCGCCAAGTACAACCAGCTGCTTCGCATCGAAGACGAGCTGGGCAGCCAGGCCGTCTACGCCGGTGCTGTTGGCCAGGGCCCCCGCGGCAAGGCCTGATCCCAGGCCCCCGACGAACGTTCAACGGTTGGAACCGGGCAACTGTTCCAACCTTTGATCACGACGAATCTTGACCTGCATTCGGAACCAGCCCAAGCCCACAGGCAAAGCAGCAGCAGCCGGAAGAAGCGACCAGAGCGGGCGGGCACTGGCACCCACAATCGCGGTGGCCAAAGCCAGGCATCCAAGCAACACCGATTGGCCGATCGATTGCTGGGCCAGGGCCATCCGACGGAACTGACGATCCGATTCGCCCAGCCGCACCTGGAGCTGAAGATCCCCCTGCTCCAAGCGTTCCAGGCTTTCATCCAAGCGCCGCGGGAAGGCCGCAGCGCGGCTGCTGAGGGCCCCGACCTGACGGCCGAGTTCGTTGAACAGATCGTTGCTGCCGGAGCCGCTGGAGGTCATGAGTGGAAGTAGATAAGGCTTGGCGATCGCCACCAAGCTAAAAGCGGGATCAAGGCTGCGGCCAACACCCTCGAAGGTGGACAACGCCCGCATCACAAAGATCAGCTCAACCGGCAGACGAAAGGGCTGGCCATAGACCAGGTCGTAGAGATCGCCGGAGAGTTTGTCGATCACGTTGGCCGTGAAGGGTGGGGTGAGAGCCTCCTGCAGCATCAGCCGCACGAGACGGCGCACCGGTCCAACATCAATGCCACCGGAGATCACACCAGCCGCCTGCATCTCCTCCACCAAGGCCGCTGAATCCCTCGCAGCAGCAGCCCGGACCATGGCTCCGAGACGTCGACGCAAGCCGTCTGACAACAGCCCCATCATCCCGAAGTCGTAGTAGATGAGCGCTCCATCACTCGCCACGGCGAGGTTGCCGGGATGGGGGTCGGCATGGAAGAAACCAAACCTCACCAACTGCTTGAGATAACTGGCTGCACCCACCTCAGCCACCGCGGCCGGATCAACGCCGGCTTCGAGCAACGCCTCACGGTCGTTGACCTTGATACCGGGCAGGTAGTCGAGGCACAGCACACGGCGCGTGCTCAACTCCCAGACCACACCGGGGATCCTGATGCGTTCGTCATCCAGAAATTGCTGACGAAAACGAGCGGCGTACTGCGCCTCAACGCGGAAATCGAGCTCACGCAGCAGCACACGTCGACATTCCCGTGCCATCGCCGGCCAATCCCGACCACGCCCCCAACTGGGATTGCGTTGCAGCACAGCTGCCACCTGCTGCATCACCTCCAGATCAAGGCGAAACAGGCGATCGAGCCCAGGGCGCTGCACCTTGAGCACCACCTGCCGGCCACTGCGCAGGCTGGCGCGATGCACCTGGGCCAGCGAGGCTGCACCCAGGGGTTCGGGATCCAGATCGATCACCTCGGCACAGCGCGGCCCCAGCTCTCGCTCGAGCACGATCTGCACCTGATCAAAACTGAAGGCCGGAACGCTGTCTTGCAGCGCTGCCAGCTCGGCCACCCAGCCCGCGGGGAGGATGTCTGGGCGGGCGGAGAGCAGTTGCCCCAGCTTGATGAAGGCGGAGCCCAGAGACAGCAACTCAGACGTCAACCAACGGGCTCGCTGTTGCTGACGGCGGGCACGACGCTCGACGGTGACACCGCCGCGGTAGGTCCAGGACTGGCCATCCCACCAAAGCAGCAGCAGCAGCGTCAGGACAGCGCGCCAGATGCGGAGCGCTCGCAGCAGGCCGAGCATCAGGGGCGTGCCTCGATCGCTTGGCTCAGATCAGCCACCGTGGCCCGAAGACGATCGATCACCGCCTGTGGGTTGTCCGACGGTTCCGAGGCCGACGCCCCATCTGTGCTCACCGTGACGTGATCACCCCGTTCAATCCGTTCCGCTTCGGCACGGACCTCGTCTTGAAACAGATCCCATTCCTGGCGCAGCCGTTGCGGGGCGTCTTGCGCCAGCACCGCCAACTCCGCTGCAGCGTCTGCAAAGCCGTGACCAAGGCGCGCACTGATGCGGTTCACCGTGGCGCGAATCAAGGCCTCCGACGAGCCCATGGACCGATTGCAGACAACTTCAACTGTGGCAGATCCAACCGGAGATCAGGGCTGAGGCGGAGTCACGGGCTCAATGACTTCGAAAAAGGCTTCCGCGCCAGGAGGCAGCACAACAGGTTCCGGCTCAGCCACCAGCACCGGTGAATCACCGCCTGGAACAACCACAGCAGGCATCACCTCGATGGACTCCCCAGGAAGCGCCAGGGAATCGGCATTGCTGTCATCGAGCTCGAGCTCAGGCTCCTGGGCTGATGAGGAGGCGGGTCTGTCGTCTTCCTCAACCTCCGGGGAAATGGTTTGGGGGTCCGACCAGGCGGGGGCCGTCCAGACAGGGGGTTCGGGCGTCTGAAGGGCCACAGGGGGTTTGGGCGTCTCCTTGACCGCTGGCTTGGCCGGTCGGCTTGCAGCCTCGGCAGCTTCTAGGGCTGTGACATCCACTTGCAGGGATGAATCGTCGTCACTGAACCGAGCCCGAATCTCCTGCAGGGAATCCCCTGGAAACGCGAGCGGTGTGAAAGCCTCAGGAACAGGGTCCTCAGCATTGGTCTGCCGCGTCAGCACCCGCTCGGTGATGCCGTAACCAAGGGCGAAACAACAACCAGCCACCAGGGGCCCCACCCAGAAACGTGCCTTGGCCTCAACGTGAGCGTCAGGGGAACTGGGATGGTCCACGGATGGGTCTGACGGAGACTCGGATTGTGACAGGGATTCAGAACAGAAGCTTTAGGTGGTGTAGTCGGCGTTGATGCGCACGTACTGATCCGACAGGTCACATCCCCAGGCCTGACCAGAGCCGGAACCATGCCCCAGGCCGAGGCGAATCGGAACATGCTCCTGCCGCAGAACGTTGCTGGCTGCAGCGCGATCAAAGGCCACGGGTTGACCGGCCGCCATCAATTGATGGGGACCAATCCAAAGAGCAACCGCATCCGGATCGAAGGACACACCAGAGCGACCCGCGGCCGCCACGATCCGCCCCCAGTTCGGATCCCGGCCATGGACTGCGGTCTTCACCAGAGACGAACCACAGACCGTGCGCGCCACCTGCAACGCCGCGGCCTCGTCAACCGCACCCTCCACCTGCACTTCGATCAGACAGGTCGCCCCTTCGCCATCCCGGGCAATGGCCTGAGCCAGCTGTTGCATGGCCTGGGTGAGGCCCTGTTCCAGAACGGCATGGTGCTGTTGGGCCAGCGGTGGGCCTGCCGCGAAGGCCAGCACGGTGTCGTTGGTGCTGGTGTCTCCATCCACGGTGATGGCGTTGAAGGAACGCTGCACCGCACGTCGCACCATCTCCTGCCAAACGCCTGCATCGACGCCGGCATCACAACTGAAGAAGCCGAGCATCGTGGCCATGTCGGGATGAATCATTCCCGAGCCTTTGGCCATCCCTCCGATGCGCACCCGGCGCCCCTCCAGTTCCAGTTCAAGCGCCACCTGCTTGTCCACCAGATCGGTGGTGAGAATGGCGTTGGCCGCAGCATCACCCCCCGCGTCATCCAAGGCCTCCACCAAAGGAGCCAACCCGGCCAGAAGGGTGGGCATCGGAATCGGCACACCAATCACGCCGGTGGAGCAGATCAACACCGACTCCGCATCGACGCCAAGCTGATCGGCCAGCACCTGGGTGGCGCGCTGACTGTCGACCAGACCGCGATCGCCGGTGCAGGCATTGGCCTGACCGGAGTTGATCAACACGGCACGGGCCTGGCCGGCAGTACTGACGAGGCGATCACGGCAGAGGTCAACACAGGCCGCCCGCACCACGGAGGTGGTGAAGGTGCCCGCACAAACGGCCGTCTCCGGTGCCAACACCAGCGCCAGATCAGGCTTACCCGAGGGCTTGAGACCGGCAACGATGCCAGCGGCCTGGAACCCATTCGGTGCCGTCACACCACCCTGGATCGGTTGCCAAGAAGAAGCCATCGCCACCGCTGATCCGCCGCGAGACACTGGGTGCATCCTGCTCCGACACCATGGCGCCTGGCGAGCCGTTCTCGCAACGACGCATCGGACTCACGGGCGGGATTGCAAGCGGCAAGAGCAGCGTGGGCCATTGGTTGGCGCAGCAAGGTCTGCCGGTGTTGGATGCGGATCAATTCTCCCGAGAGGCCCTCGCACCCGGTCGCCCGGCCACGACCAGCGTGATCCAGCGGTACGGCACTGGCGTCCAGGCTGAAGGGGGCGCAGCCGTCGACCGCGCTGCCTTGGGTCGGATCGTGTTCCATGACCCCGCGGAACGGCGGTGGCTCGAGCAACTGGTTCACCCGATCGTGCGGGAGCGCTTCGACCAAGCACTCAGCCTCCATGCCAAGGCACCAGCCGTTGTGCTGATGATTCCGCTGTTGTTCGAAGCGGGGCTGGAGTCGATCTGCAGCGAAATCTGGCTGGTCGACTGCGATGCATCCCAGCAACTCGAACGCTTGATCGCGCGGGACGGGCTGAGCCCTGACGCTGCTCAAGCCCGCATTGCCGCCCAATGGCCCCTGAGCCGGAAACGTGGCTTGGCAGATCACGTTCTTGCCAATCGAGGCCAACCCGGCGCATGGCAGGCCCAAGCCTTGGGTCTACTCAACACAACGCTGCCAGCAGATCCCTGTTAACCATTCCTCCCGAAGTCGGCACGGAACCATTTGGTGATCACCCATTTGTGGCCCGCCTGCACCGGTAAGGCCTCATGCAGCGTGAAGGGGTTGGGAGTGCCATCGGCCTGGAGGTTGTTCCAGGCCAACGCCATTCCAGGCACGGGCGTGAACGAGCGCCCCAAGCGGCGGAACAACGTCTCTCCACCCCGCTTCACAGGGTTGAGATAAACCATCACCGTCCACGTGCGTTGCCCGCCACTGTCGGTGTGGGTGGCGTATTCCTCCGTCCCCGGCGTAAACCAATCCGTGTGCTCCTTGAAGTATTCGCCGGGGTCGTAGCGCTGCCCCTGAATCGGTTCCGAGAGCCGCGGATCCACGCCGAACAAGGCCGCAAAGCGCTGATCAAGGCTCGCCGCAAGCTGGGGATGGTTTTGGCGCAAATGACAGGTGCGACTGGTGCGGTAATCGCTGCTGCCGCGGGTCACCGTTGACGGCTGTAGTGACGCGTTGATGGCGTCGATCACCTGCTCACATTCCTCGTAGCTGAGCAACCCTGGCAGCTCATAGACCTGGGCCAGCGACGTATCCAACCGCCAGGCGCGAGGCCGGTGCTCTGGCCGGGTGAGGGGGGACTCGAACCAGGCGAGCCAATCGGGCGATGGTGGGTTCGTGGTTGTAAGCCCAAGGGACGACGAATCGAGAACTGCCGCAATCGCCTCTTGCGCAAACCCCTGGTCGAGAGCCCGCTGCATCAAGCCTTCAGGATCACAGCCGCGATCCAGGTTCTGCAGCAGCCACTCCTTCCAGGCGTCGGGAATGGCTGCCGCTCCGCTCATCAACCCTTGAGCTTCTTGCTCAGAATCTGGTTGGCGAGCTTGGGATCCGCCTTGCCACCGGTCTTCTTCATCAACTGTCCGACGAAGAAGCCCTGCAGCTTGGTCTTGCCGCCACGGAAGGCCTCCACCTCATCGGGGTGGGCCCCCAACAGCTCATCAACGATGGCTTCGATCGCCGCCGGATCGCTAATCATGCCTAGGCCGCGCTCGTCGACGATCGCCTTGGGTGAGCCGCCTTTCTCAAGCAGCTCCGGAAGGATCTCCTTGGCGATCTTGCCGCTGATCTTGCCGCCATCGATCAGTTGGACCATCTCGGCCAACTGCTCAGGCCGGAAGGTCAGTTCGGCATAGCTGAGCCGATTGCTGTTCACATGGGCGGCGATGTCGCCGGTGATCCAGTTCGCCGCAAGCTTGGCGTCAGCGCCGGCACCCACCACGGCCTCGAAATAGTCGGCCATCGGCCGCTCATCGGTGAGCACCCGCGCGTCGTACTGGGAGAGACCCAGATCATCGGCATAGCGATGCCGCTTGGCAGCCGGAAGCTCAGGCAATTCAGCGCGCCAGGACTCCCGCTGATCCGCGCTCACCTCAATCGGGCCGAGGTCGGGATCCGGGAAGTAGCGGTAATCGCTGGCGCCTTCCTTGCTGCGCATGCTCTTGGTGAGCTGCTTGCCCTCATCCCAGAGGCGGGTCTCCTGAACAATCGGCTCACCGGTTTCGTAGGCCTTGATCTGACGCTTGATCTCGTACTCGCAGGCCTTTTGGATGGCCGAGAACGAGTTCATGTTCTTGATCTCCACCTTCGTGCCGAAGGGCGCATCCGGCCCCCGTCGCACGGAGATGTTGACGTCGCAACGCAGGGATCCCTCCTGCATGTTGCCGTCACTCACCCCCAGATACCGCATGATCCGGCGGATCTCCGAGGCGTACTCCGCCGCTTCACGGCCGGTGCGCAGGTCCGGCTTACTGACGATTTCCGCCAAGGCCACACCGGCCCGGTTGTAGTCCACGAGCGAATGGGTGGAACCCGCCAGGCGGTCACTGCCGGCATGCACCAACTTGCCGGCGTCCTCCTCCATGTGCAGTCGTTCGATGCCGATTTTCTTGAGATAGGTGTCCTTTCCCTTCTCCGCCACTTCCACCTCGATCCAGCCCTCCTCGGCGATCGGCTGGTCGTACTGGGAGATCTGGTAGTTCTTCGGCAGATCTGGATAGAAGTACTGCTTGCGGTCGAACTTGCTGTGTTCGGCGATGTTGAGGTTCAGCGCCATCGCTGCCTTCACGGCGTACTCGAGCACCTTCTGGTTCAGCACCGGCAATGTGCCGGGCAGACCGCACACCACAGGGTCGATGTGGGTGTTGGGGTCATCACCAAAGGTGGTGGACGCTGCCGTGAAAATTTTGCTGTCCGTTCCCAGCTGCACGTGGGTCTCGAGACCGATCACGGCCTCCCAGGCCGGTTGGGTTGCTGCGTCGGCCATGCGCCCGTGATGTGAAGCAGATTCCGGGATCCTATGGAATCAGGATGAAGCCCTCTCCTGACACCATGACCAGCAAGGGCCTTTCTTGCGCATGACTGCCGCCTCTGCCTCAGCCGTCTGTGTTTTGGGCGGGGGACTGATGGGCTTAGCCGTTGCCCATCAGCTGGCCCGTCGCGATCAGAGCGTGACCGTGATCAGCCGCCGCCGCAGCGAAGCGGCAGGCTTTGTGGCTGCAGGGATGCTGGCGCCCCATGCCGAAGGCTTGAGCGGCAACCTGTTGGAGCTGGGTCAAGCCAGCCTCGCGCTGATCCCCCGCTGGGTGGCGCAGATCGAGGCGGACAGCGGCCTGAGCTGCGGCCTGCGCACCAGCGGCATCGTGGTGCCGTTCCGAACAGCGACCGAGCGGGACGCCTACCCCACCGCCAGCCTTGGGCAAACCCTGGACCGCACCGGCCTTGAGCGGGAAGTCGCAGGCTTGGGGCCGGAGTGGAGCACCGGGCTGCTGTTCGAGCAGGACGGCCAGATCGACAACCGCAGGCAGTTGATGCGGGCCCTGGAGCGGGCCTGCGTGTCCCTGGGCGTGCAGTTCATGGAAGGGGCCGAAGTGCTTGATCTGGCGCGGGAGTCCGCCGGACAGCTCTGCGGCATCCATCTGCGAAGCGCCGAAGGAGAACAGCAACAACTGCGCTGCCAGCAAGCGGTGCTCTGCAGTGGCGCCTGGAGCCAACAACTGGTGCCGCAACTGCCCGTGTTCCCGGTGAAAGGGCAGATGCTGTCGCTGCAGGGTCCGCGGGAGGCACTGAAGCGAGTGATCTTCGGCCCCGGCACCTATCTGGTTCCACGCGAAGACGGATTGATCGTGGTGGGGGCCACCAGCGAACGGGACGCCGGATTTGCCGAAGGGCTCACGCCCGATGGCCAGAAACAACTGCAAGCGGGCATCGCCAGCCTGCTGCCAACAGCGGCCACATGGCCCCCGATGGAGCGTTGGTGGGGGTTCCGGCCCTGCACGCCCGATGAAGGCCCCTTGCTCGGCCCTGGTCCGCTACCCGGTTTATGGCTGGCCTGTGGGCATCACCGCAATGGCGTTCTGCTTGCCGCCATCACGGCTGAGCTCACGGCCGGCGGCGTCATGAAAAAAGCCCCCAACGCCGCCGAAGAGGCGTTGTTAGGGGCATTCCGCTGGAACCGGTTCGAAAACTGAGCGATCAGGCTTCGACGCGCCACTCCTGATCGGAAGGAGACCAGTCGTTCAGCTCAGAGGCTTCAAACCAGAGGCCGATCTCGAAAGCAGCGGTTTCCGCAGCATCGGAACCGTGGATGACGTTGCGGCCGATGTTGACGGCCAGATCGCCACGAATGGTGCCGGGCTCAGCCTCGAGGGGCTTGGTGGCACCGATCAGCTTGCGGGCACTGGCGATCACACCATCGCCTTCCCAGACCATGGCCACCACGGGGCCGGAGGTGATGAAATCGACCAGACCAGCAAAGAAGGGACGCTCCTTGTGGACGCCGTAGTGCTGTTCAGCCAGGGCGCGGCTGGGAGTGATCTGCTTCAGACCCACCAGCTTGAAGCCCTTGCGCTCAAAGCGGCCGAGGATCTCGCCCACCAGGCCGCGCTGGACGCCGTCGGGCTTGATGGCGATGAACGTGCGTTCGGCCATGGATTGGTGTGAATAAAAAGCGCCGCCATCGTCAGTGCTGGCCACCCCGCTTGGCAAGCACAGGCCTTGGGCAGCGCAGGGAATGTCCCTAGATTCCGGCCATCCACTTCAAGCAGACGCAGGTGTCAGACAGCGATCACTGGTCGATTCAGGACAGTGCTGCGCTGTACGGCCTCGACCGCTGGGGCGATCCGTATTTCTCCATCAATGGGCGCGGCCACATCAGCGTTCAACCCCAAGGGGATCGCGGCGGCAGCCTGGATCTGGTGGATCTGGTGTCGGAGCTGAAAAGCCGCAACCTGGCGCTGCCGCTGCTGATTCGCTTCGACGACATCCTCGAAGACCGTTTGGAGCGGCTCCACGCCGCCTTTGAACGCGCCATCGCGCAGTACAGCTACCCCGGCCGGTACCAGGGTGTCTTCCCGGTGAAGTGCAACCAGCAAAGCCACGTGGTGGAAGAGTTGGTGAGCTGCGGCAAACGCTGGAACTTCGGGCTGGAAGCGGGCAGCAAAGCGGAACTGCTGATCGCCCTCTCGCTGCTGGACGACCCCGAGGCGTTGTTGATCTGCAACGGCTACAAGGATCGGCTCTACATCGAGACAGCGATCCTGGCGCGACGTCTTGGACGGCAACCGGTGGTGGTGATTGAACAGCCGGACGAAGTCGACCGGATTATCGAAGCCAGCAAAAGCCTGGGAGCAGCGCCCTACATCGGTGTGCGGGCCAAGCTCTCCAGCCGCAGCACGGGGCGTTGGGGCAGCTCCGTCGGCGACAAGGCCAAATTCGGCCTTTCGATTCCCGAGTTGCTGGCCACAGTGGAGCGGCTGCGGGAGAACAACCTGCTCCCCGATCTGCGCCTGCTGCACTTCCACATCGGCAGCCAGATCAACGACATCGCCGTGCTCAAAGACGCCCTCCAGGAGGCGGGGCAGATCTATGTGGAGCTCACCCGACTGGGGGCTCCGATGGGGTTCCTGGATGTGGGTGGTGGACTCGGCATCGACTACGACGGCAGCCGCACCGCATCAGCAGCATCCACGAACTACTCGCTGCAGAACTACGCCAACGACGTTGTGGCCACGGTGCGGGAATGCTGCGAACCCAATGGTGTGGCCGTACCCACGCTGGTGAGCGAAAGCGGCCGCGCCATTGCCAGTCATTTCTCCCTGCTGGTGTTCGACGTGCTGGGCAGCAGCGCACTGCCGGCATCGGTTCCCAAGGCCAGCGGAGATGAACCACTCACCGTTCGCAACCTGCGGGACACCCTCGCCACGATTCAGGAGTTGTCGGCGACAGCGGATGCACAATTGGTGCGTCTGCAGGAAGCCTGGAACGACGCCTTGAAGTTCAAGCAGGATGCGCTGGCCGCATTCCGGCTCGGGTACATGGGGCTGCCCGACCGCGCCACCGCTGAACAACTGACGTGGGCCTGTGCTGATGCGATTGCGCAGCGACTGCCCAAGGATCAAGCCATCCCAGAAGAGCTCGCAGCTCTGAACAAGGCTTTGGCGAGAACGTATTACGCCAACCTGTCGATCTTCCGCTCAGCACCCGACACCTGGGCCATCGACCAGCTGTTTCCAGTGGTGCCCATCCAGCAACTGGATCAACGGCCGACGCGACTGGCCAACCTCGCCGATCTCACCTGTGATTCCGATGGTCGTCTGGATCGCTTCATCGGAGATGGACAACCCAAACAGCTGCTTGAGCTGCACGAACTCGACGGCAACAACCCCTATCTGATCGGCCTGTTCCTAAGCGGTGCATATCAGGAAGTGATGGGCAATCTGCACAACCTGTTTGGCACCACCAACGCCGTTCACATCCGTCTGAGCCCAGGCGGTAGCTATCGCATTGACCACGTCGTGCGGGGTGACACCAATGCCGATGTGCTGGAGGCCATGGAGCACGACCCCCGTGCCTTGCTGGAGCGGTTGCGGGTGGCGGCGGAAGCGGCCATCAACAACGGCCAGCTGCGCATCGACGAGTCACGCCGGCTGCTGGATCACCTCGAAAGCAGCCTGCGACAGACCACCTACCTTCAGGACTAAGCCAACGCTGCCGCCAGCTCGGAGCGAGCGAACTCAAGAGCAGCAGGGAGGGCAGCACCATCGCGTCCCCCGGCCTGGGCCAGGTTCGGGCGTCCACCGCCGCCACCGCCGCACTGTTTGGCAATGCCGCCGATGAACTTGCCGGCCTGGAGCTTGGCTGCGATCACCTGCTTGCCGAAGGCCGCCACCAGGATCACCTTGCCCATGTCGCCAGGATCCGGCAGACCGCCGATCACCACGGCCGCACCATCCCCCAGCTGATCCGCCAGGCTCTGGGCTGCACCCTGCAAACCAGCGCCATCCACGCCGTCGAGGCGTTCCACCAGCAGTTGGAAGTCGCCCACGGCCTCGGCCTTAGCGGCCAGAGCGCCGGCTTTCGCCACCGCCAGTTCCGCCTGAGCCGCGGCCAGCGCCTTGCCGGTGGCCTTGAGCTCTTCCTGAAGGGCCGCCACACGATCCACGATCTCGGCCGGCTGCGCCTTGAAGCGATCCCCCAGCTGCTTCACCACTGCATCGCGCTCGTTCAGATACGCGAGCACAGCGGGACCAGCGACGGCTTCAATCCGGCGGATACCGGCGGCGACGCCACTTTCCGCCACGATCTTGAACAGGCCGATCTCAGCGGTGTTGGCCACGTGGGTGCCGCCGCAGAGCTCCATCGACACACCGGGGACGTCGACCACCCGCACCACATCGGCGTACTTCTCACCGAACATCGCCACGGCACCGGCCGCCTTAGCCTGATCGATCGCCATCTCCTGCACCTGCAGCGCATGGGCCTCGTTGATCCAACCGTTGATCAGGGTTTCAACTTGCTGCAACTGATCCGCCGTCACCGCCGTAGGGCAGTGGAAGTCGAAACGCAGGCGATCGAAATCCACCAGTGATCCGGCCTGGCCGATGCCTGGATCCACCACCTGCTTGAGCGCTGCCTGCAGCAGGTGGGTGGCGGTGTGATTCGCCTGGGCCCGACGCCGGCAAGCACGGTCCACCTGGGCCTTCACGGTGTCGCCCAAGGCGAGCTCGCCGCGTTCCACCCGCCCTGCATGGACGAAGACATCGCGGCTGCGGCTCACCGACTCAATCCGAACAATCAGATCGCTGCCCGCAAGCACGCCGCGATCACCCACCTGACCGCCGCCTTCTCCATAGAACGGCGTGGTGTCGAGCACCACCTGAACCGCATCGCCCGCCTTGGCGGTGCTGGCTGGTTCACCGTTCACCACCAACGCCTGCACACAGGAGGCGTGATCGAGGGCTTCATAGCCCTCGAAACAGGTAGCCGCCTGATCCGCCACCACCTGGTCGATCGCATCCTGCAGAGTGAGATCGATGCTCACCGCGGCCGCCTTGGCCCGCTGGCGCTGTTCCTCCATCGCCGCCTCGAAGCCATCGAGGTCAACGGCCAGGCCCTGCTCCTCGGCGATCTCCTGGGTGAGCTCCAGCGGGAAGCCATAGGTGTCGTACAGCTCAAAGGCCTGGGCACCGCTGATCTGGGTGGGCTTGGAGGCCAGCACCTCCGCCAGCAACTTCTCGCCGCGCTCAAGGGTCTCAAGGAAGCGGGCTTCCTCCCGCTGGAGCTCGGCCAGGATCACCTCCTGGCGCTCGATCACGCTGGGGTGGGCCCCCTTCAGCAGGGCAATCGCCGCCTCGCCCATGGTGACGAGGAAGGGTTTGCCGATGCCCAGCAGGCGGCCATGGCGCACCACCCGGCGCAGCAGACGCCGCAGGATGTAGCCGCGGCCCAGGTTACTGGCGGTGACGCCATCGCAGATCAGCTGTGTCACCGCACGGCTGTGGTCGCCGATCACCTTCAACGACGTCTTGCCCTTGTCGTTGAGCTGGTGGTAGTCGACCCCCGCCAGATCCGCGGCCGCTTGGATCAGCGGAAAGATCAGATCGGTTTCGTAGTTGTTGGGAACCTTCTGCAGGATCTGAGCCATCCGCTCAAGGCCCATGCCGGTGTCGATGTTGCGGTTGGCCAACGGCGTGAGGGTGCCCTCCGCGTCGCGGTTGTACTGCATGAACACCAAGTTGTAGAACTCGATGAAACGGTCGTCGTCCTCGAGATCGATGCCCTCATCCCCGAGCTCGGGTTTGAAGTCGTAATAGATCTCCGAGCAGGGGCCACAGGGGCCGGTGGGGCCGGAGGCCCAGAAGTTGTCGGCCTCATCCATGCGGATGATCCGCTTGGGGTTCACCCCCACCACATCGCGCCAGATCTGCTCGGCTTCGTCGTCTTCCCGGAAGACGCTCACCACCAGGTTCTTGGGGTCGATGCCGTAAACGCCGGTGCTGAGCTCCCAGGCCCACTCAATCGCCTGCTGCTTGAAGTAATCCCCAAACGAGAAGTTGCCGAGCATCTCGAAAAAGGTGTGATGCCGGGCCGTGCGCCCCACGTTCTCGATGTCGTTGGTGCGGATGCACTTCTGCGAACTGGTGGCCCGGGGCGCGGGTCGCTCCTGCTGGCCCAGAAAAACCGGCTTGAACGGCAGCATTCCCGCAATGGTGAGCAGCACCGTTGGGTCTTCGGGAATCAATGAGGCGCTGGCCATCCGCTTGTGGCCGCGCTCGGCATAGAAGTTGAGAAAGGCCTCACGGATCTCCTCCCCACTGCGCGGTGCAGACGCTGCAGAAGACGACGATGCGGCGGCAACCATGACAGGAAAGGGGGATCCTGCCGTCATGATCGCCTTTGAACCGCCGGCACCCGTGGCCGTTCCACCCAGTGATCCCGAGATTCGCCAGCGACTGCGGCTGCAGTCGATCGGTTGGGCGCTGGCTGCCGGGATCAGCGCCGGGCTGCTGAGCTTGCCCTGGGGTCTGGAAGCTGCGGTGCGTTCGGGCGGTTGTGGCCTCTTTTACGGCCTGCTGGCCTTCCACCTGCAACGGGTGGACCCTGATGACGGGCATTTGCAGGCGGGTCTGGTGGGGGCGGTCTGCGGGTTGCGCAGCCTCGGCATGCCCCTAGCCCTTGACAACTGGCAGGTCGATGGCCTGACATCATTACTACTGGAGCTACTTCAGGCCTGGCTGCCGTTGATCGGCAGTGCTCTCCTGCTCCACGGCACCCTCCGCTTCCTGCCCGCGTCGCGGCCATGAGCCTGCTGCACGCCACCTGGCTTCCCGCCATCCGCACCTCCAGCAGTTCCGGTCAACCGGCACTGCTCGTTTGGGCTGACACCTGGCGGGTGGCCACACCGGAAGGCCCCGGCCTCACCCCCGCGCTGCACCCCTTCACCCTCAGCCACGACGACCTCAGGGCCTGGCTGAGCGAACGCGATCTTTTGCCGGGCGGCTGCATTGATGCCACGGCCTGTCTCACCCTGCCGAGCCGCACGGTGAAGCCGCGCAAAAGCCGCAGCAAAAAAGAGGAGCCAACGCCGGAACCACCGGGCTGGACCGGGCTACCAATGCAGGCCGGCGAACCAATCCCCAAGCAAACCGAATGGTGGCCCTGGCAGGTGCAAGGGCTCGCGGTGGAACCATCAGCGGCCACGGAGTGGCTGTCCCGATTGCCCCTCTCCGGCACCAATCCAGACCTGGCTGACGAACTGCGCTGGTGGAGCCATCTGCAGCGCTGGGCCCTGAGCCTGGTGGCCCGGGGCCGCTGGATTCCCCAGATGGAGCTCAGCAAAGGTGAGGGCTATCCGCATCGGGCCCGCTGGGTGCCGCTGCTCAACCGGGAAGAAGACCGGCGCCGACTGGAGGATCTAGCGGCCAGCCTGCCCCTGGTGGCCACCTGCGCCTTGCCCTGGCGTGAACCCCTGGGGCGCCGCAGCAACCGCACCACCCGGTTGCGACCGGAGGCCATGCGTGCCGCCAACCCTGTGGCCAGCTGCCGGCCCCGCAGCGGACGCCTGCGGGTGGCGACGCTGCTGGAAGACCTGGTGGACGCGCAGCTGCGCAAGGACTTTGAACCATCCACTGATGGACTCGATCCCCTGCTGACCCTCTGGCAGGAGGCCCTGGGGTCGGAGACCGGGGTGATCGAGATCGGTGATGAAGAGGCTGAACGCCTGGCCACCGCCAGCCATCACTGGAGGGAAGGCATCGCCGGCGGTTTTGCTGCGGCCCGCACCTGCCTTGAACTGCACACCCCAACGGATGGGGAGGATCTCTGGGAGCTGCGCTTCGGGCTGCAGGCGGAAGCCGACCCCAGCCTGAAGCTCCCGGCCGCCGCAGCCTGGGCCTCCGGCGCCGAGATGCTGCAACTGGGGGAGATCCAGGTGGATCAACCGGGCGAAGTGCTGCTGGAAGGCCTCGGACGCGCCCTGACGGTGTTCCCACCGATCGAACGGGGGCTGGAGAGCGCGACGCCGGACACGATGCAGCTGACCCCGGCCGAAGCCTTCGTGCTGGTGCGCACGGCTGCCCGCCAGCTGCGGGATGCAGGTGTGGGGGTGGAGCTGCCGCCCAGCCTCTCCGGCGGCCTGGCCAGCCGGCTAGGCCTGTCGATCAAGGCCGAACTTCCAGAGCGGTCCCGCGGCTTCACCCTGGGCGAATGTCTTGACTGGGAGTGGGATCTGATGATCGGCGGGGTGACCCTCACCCTGCGGGAACTGGAGCGTCTGAGCGGCAAGCGCAGCCCCCTGGTGCGCCACAAGGGGGCCTGGATCGAACTGCGGCCCAACGACCTCAAGAACGCCGAACGCTTCTGTGGCGCGAAACCGGAACTGAGCCTCGACGACGCGCTGCGGCTGACGGGAACGGAAGGGGAACTGCTGATGCGGATGCCGGTGCACCGCTTCGACGCCGGCCCAAGGCTCCAATCGGTGCTGGAGCAATACCACCAGCAGAAGGCGCCCGACCCCCTGCCGGCTCCCGAGGGATTCAGCGGGCAGCTGCGGCCCTATCAGGAGCGGGGCCTCGGCTGGCTCGCCTTCCTGCACCGCTTCGACCAGGGGGCCTGCCTGGCTGACGACATGGGCCTGGGCAAAACCATTCAGCTGCTGGCGTTTCTGCAGCACCTCAAAGCGGAGCAGGAACTGAAGCGCCCAGTGCTGCTGGTGGCCCCCACCTCGGTGCTTACCAACTGGCGACGGGAGGCGGAATCGTTCACCCCGGAGTTGAAGGTCACCGAGCATTACGGCCCCCGCCGCCCCTCCACACCCGCAGAACTCAAAAAAGCGTTGAAGGAGGTGGATCTGGTGCTGACCAGCTACGGACTGCTGCAGCGGGACAGCGAACTGCTGGAAACCCAGGACTGGCAGGGGGTGGTGATTGACGAAGCCCAGGCGATCAAGAACCCCGGCGCCAAACAGAGCCAGGCCGCCCGGGATCTGGCCCGACCCGGCCGCAGCAAGAGCAACCGCTTCCGCATTGCCCTCACCGGCACCCCCGTGGAGAACCGGGTGAGCGAACTGTGGGCCTTGATGGACTTCCTCAACCCCAAGGTGCTGGGGGAAGAGGACTTCTTCCGCCAGCGCTACCGGATGCCGATCGAACGGTATGGGGACATGTCGTCCCTGCGAGACCTCAAAGGCCGCGTGGGTCCGTTCATCCTGCGCCGGCTGAAAACCGACAAAACGATCATTTCCGACCTGCCGGAGAAGGTGGAGCTGAGCGAATGGGTGGGGCTGAGCAAGGAGCAGAAATCCCTGTACAGCAAGACCGTGGAAGACACCCTCGATGCCATTGCACGGGCACCGCGCGGGCAGCGCCACGGGCAGGTGCTGGCCCTGCTCACCCGGCTGAAACAGATCTGCAACCATCCCGCCCTGGCCCTGAGCGAAGGGGCCGTGGACGATGGCTTCCTGGGCCGTTCGGCCAAACTGCAGCGGCTTGAGGAAATCCTCGATGAGGTGATCGAAGCGGGCGATCGGGCCCTGCTGTTCACGCAGTTCGCCGAATGGGGGCATCTGCTGCAGGCCTGGATGCAGCAGCGCTGGAAATCGGAAGTTCCCTTCCTGCACGGCGGCACCCGCAAGAGCGAGCGCCAGGCAATGGTGGATCGCTTCCAGGAGGATCCCCGCGGTCCGCAGCTGTTCCTGCTCTCGTTGAAAGCTGGTGGTGTAGGCCTCAACCTCACCCGGGCCAGCCACGTGTTCCACATCGACCGCTGGTGGAACCCGGCTGTGGAAAACCAGGCCACCGACCGGGCCTATCGGATCGGCCAGACCAACCGGGTGATGGTGCACAAATTCATCACCAGCGGCTCGGTGGAGGAAAAGATCGATCGCATGATCCGTGAGAAATCACGCCTGGCTGAGGATGTGATCGGCTCCGGCGAGGATTGGCTGGGAAGCCTCGGTGGCGATCAATTGCGCGATCTCGTCGCCTTGGAGGACACCTGACCATGACCCTCAGCAACGGCAGCAACAACGGCATCACCGCCATCGGCGACGACGGCCTGGGCCAACAGCCCTGGTGGGTCGAGCAGTGGATGGAGCTGATCAACGGCTACCGCTTCAAGAAACGGTTGGAGCGGGCCTGGGGCTACGCCCGCGAAGGCCATGTGACCTCGATCCGCTTCGAAGGCCGCCGCGTGCATGCCCGCGTCCAGGGCACCGATGAAGCGCCCTACAAGGTGAAGCTCTGGCTGGATGTGCTCAACGATGAGGACTGGGGCTATGTGCTGGAAGCGCTGACCCAGAAAGCCCGCTGGTCGGCCCAGCTGCTGGCGGGAATCATGCCCTCCGACATCGAACGGGCGTTTGCCGCCAGCGGCAAACGCCTGTTCCCGTTCAAGTTGCAGGAGGTGCGCAGCGAGTGCAGCTGCCCCGACAAAGCCAACCCCTGCAAACACATCAGCGCGGTGTATTTCCTGATGGGGGATCGCTTCAGTGAAGACCCCTTCGTGCTGTTCCAACTGCGGGGCCGCAACCGGGCTCGGCTGCTTGAGGACCTGGCGGAACACCGGCGCAAGGCCCTGGCCGAGCGGGCGGCGGCAGCCAAAGAGGAGAACAAAGCCAGCACATCTGAAGAAGCAACACCGCTGCCGCCCCATGCGGCGGTGCAGGACCCGGCCCTGTGGTGGCGCTACAACCGCAGCCTCGATGGCGACCTAGTGGTGATCACCCCAGCCATGGAGGGCGACACGGGCCTCGATGCCGCCGGAGAGCTGCCGCTGGCCGAAGACCCACGCTTCGCCGATGCGCGCAGCACCTTCCTGAACAACCTCAAGGCCCATGGCCAGGCCAGTGCCCAGAAGGCGATGCTGCAGGCCATGGCAGCCGGCAGCTGACGCGGAGCAGAGCCATGGCCCGTGAAGCCGCCTGGCTCACCGCCGACAAACAAAGGCTCGCCGCAGTGCTGCTGCAATCGCATCAACGGGCCTTCAGCAGGCCGCTGATCGCCTCCGCACAACCGGGCCAGCCGAAGCGGCTGCTTTGCCAGAACCTGTTTGCCTGCGGCTTTCCGGTGCTGGCTCACGGCACTGAGCAGGATCCCTCACTCAGTTACGCCAACGCTGCGGCCCTGCAGCTGTGGGACAGCCACTGGGATGGGCTGATTGGCATGCCCTCACGGCTCACCGCCCCGGACAGCGAACGGGCGGAACGCAGCAGCGCCCTGGGCCAGGCCAAACGCCTCGATGCCGTTCAGAACTATCGCGGCATTCGCATCAGCCGCAAAGGGCGGCGATTCATGATCAACAAGGCCCGGATCTGGACCCTCTGGGATGCAGAAGAGCGGATCTGCGGCCAGGCGGCCTGCTTCTGCGACTGGTGGTGGCTTTAAGGAGATTCGGTTTCAACACCATCCCTGTGGTGCCAGCCGAACCTGGTGGTACAGACCGAATCAAAAAGGACGGTTCTCACGCTTCTGGTTCTCATCCAAGCGGCGCAGATTGTGATGGCGGGCGATCAACCCAGTCCGCAGATGTTCATTCTTCGGAGCCACCATCATGCTGACCCTGCGCCAATCCCCCTTTGATCTGTTCGAGCGTCTCGAGCAGCAACTGGCCACCGCTGAGCGCGTTCCCAACGCCGAAATCCGCGAAACCGAGACCAGCTACACCGTGCAACTGGAACTGCCCGGGGTGGACCGCGACTCCATCGACGTCAAGGCCACCGATCGCAACCTGGTGATCAGCGCTGAACGCCCAGCCACAGGCAGCGACGACAGCAACGCACCGCTGCTGAGCGAATTCCGCAGCGGCACCTGGAGCCGCAGCTTCCGTTTCCCCCAGAGCCTCGATCGCGACCAGCTCAAGGCCAGCTATCGGGACGGCATTCTTGAAATCAACGCCGGCAAAGCGGTGGAACACACCAGCGTTTCGGTGAAGGTGGAGAGCTGATCAGGTCCTGAATCAGAACCTGAGCACTAAGCCTTGTGCTGGACAAGCCCAACACACCAAGACAAGAAGAACGGAAGCCCAGCCCCTGCCCACGGCAGGGGTTTTTTGTTGAAGCAAGGGCGAAATCAGCCACCGAGGCCAAGGAAGAAGCGACCGATGAACAGCAGGCTGAAGCCACTGAAAAACAGCAGACCGAACCAGCAGAAAGCCCGGGTCAAGCGGCCATAGCGGTGCTCAGCCGGCACCAGGCTGCTGTTGATCGTGTCCATCGCCATCCAGGCGAACAGAGGAGCGGTGAGGAAGCTGCCGGTCATCGCCCCGAAGACGAAATCCTTCACGCCGATTCCGCCGCTCTTGGCCACCACCAGCGCCAGCACAGCGGCCAGGAAATGCACGATCACCCAGATGTCGAAGCGACGCTGCATGGGCCCCGGCGCTGAATCCCCACTGTCGTGATGACGCAGCAACCCCTGGATCGCCGCAATGCTGCGGGGGTAGGCATCGAGGCAGGTGAGGGTGGTGCTGAACATGGCGGAAAAGGCCGCCGGGATGATCACCCAGGCCGCCCAACCACCCATGGCGGCGGTGTAGAGCTTGATCAGCTTCTGGGCGAAGGACACGCCACTGCCGGCGAGCATTCCGTCACCGCTGCCGTACATCGTGTAGGCGCCCAGGATCACGAAGAACATCGCCGTCACCACGGTGACGCCATAGCCGAGGTTGAAATCGAACTCGGCCTCCTTCGGCGTCGCGGTGTGCTCGGTGTCGCGCGCCCGGGAGAACATCCACAACGATGGCCACACGCACATCTCCACCGGTCCGGGCATCCAGCCCATCAGGGGAATCAGGAAGGCCAGGTTGGCCAGGGTCCAGGGGCTGGGATCCGTGCTGACCCAACTGGCTGCCACATCACCGACGGGGCCGCGGATCAGCAGTGATGCAGCCGCCACCCCCGTGAGCAGGGTGAGCAGCACCACCAACAGCTTGGAGAGACGGTCGAGCGCCCGGTAATGCCCCAGCAGCAGCACCAAGCCACTCACCACCAGCACGGCAATGGACAGTCCGTAGGGGTCGAGCCCCGCCAGCAGAGGGATATTGGTGAGCAGCAGCCCCGCCACAAAACTCACCGCCGCGATGGTAAAGGTGCCGGTGACCAGGCTCACCACCAGGTACAGCGGCAGGTAGAGGGGATTGCATTTCTGGAAACCCTCCAGCAGCGACAGTCCGGTGGCCGCTGTGAAGCGGGTGCCCACGCGCAGGAACGGGTACTTGATCAGATTGGTGAGCAAGATCAGGCCCACCAGCGCAAAGCCGAATCGGGCTCCCGCCGTGGTGGACGACATCAAGTGGGATCCACCAATGCAGGCACCGGCCAAGAGGATCCCGGGTCCAATGCTGCGTCGCAGCGTCGATGACGCCATCACAAGGTTGCAGTTGATACCAGTCTCCGCCGCTTTGCTCCGCTGAATCTCCGTAGAGTCGACTTCCGTCACGGTCGGTTTCATGGTCGTTGCTCCCGCTGCTCCGAAGCTGTCGCTGCAGTGCGAGGCCATCGCCGCCGACACCACCACGATCCGCTCCCTCGACTGGGACCGCAGCCGCTTCGACATTGAATTCGGCCTGCGCAACGGCACCACCTACAACGCCTTCCTGGTGCGGGGGGAACGCACCGCCCTGATCGACACCAGCCACGCCAAGTTCCGCGACACCTGGATCCCCCTGCTCAAGCAGCAGATCGATCCAACTGCGATCGATGTGTTGATCGTGAGCCACACCGAACCCGACCACTCCGGATTGATCGGTGACCTGATCGATCTCAATCCTGAGATCGAAATCGTGGGATCGAAGGTGGCCCTGCAGTTCCTCAAGGACCAGGTGCACAGGCCGTTCAAATCTCGTGCGGTGAAGTCGGGCGAGGAATTGGATCTCGGCACCAACCCCGAGAGCGGCATCCAGCACCGCTTCGAATTCCTCAGTGCTCCGAACCTGCACTGGCCGGACACGATCTTTTCCTTCGATCACGGCACCGGCATCCTCTACACCTGCGATGCCTTTGGTCTGCATTACTGCTCTGACGACGTCTTCGACGCCGACCCCGGCGCCATCGCCCCTGATTTCCGCTTCTATTACGACTGCCTGATGGGCCCGAATGCCCGCAGCGTGCTGCAGGCCCTCAAGCGCATGGATGGCCTGCCGGAGATCAACACCATCGCGGTGGGCCACGGACCGCTGTTGCGGCATCACCTCAGCCACTGGATCAGCGACTACCGCGAGTGGAGCGGCCAGCGCAGCAAAGGCGAGAGCTATGCCGCCGTTTGTTATCTGAGCCAGTACGGCTTCTCCGATCGGATCAGCCAGGCCATTGCCCACGGCATCGGCAAGGCGGATGCTCAAGTGCAGCTGGTGGACCTGCGGGCCACCGATCCCCAGGAACTCACCGCCCTGGTGGGCGATGCCAAGGCTGTTGTGGTGCCGACCTGGCCCGCGGAACCGGAACCGGATCTCCAGGCCTCGATCGGAACCCTGCTGGCGGCCCTGCACCCCAAACAACTGGTGGGGGTGTATGACGCCTTCAGCGGCAACGATGAACCGATCGACGCCGTCGCCGATCAACTACGCAGCCAGGGGCAGAAGCCAGCCTTCAGCCCGTTGCGGATCAAACAGCTGCCCCAGGGCAGCGACTACCAACGCTGTGAGGAGTCGGGCACCGACCTCGGCCAGCTGCTGACCAAAGAAAAGACGATCGCGGCGATGAAAAGCCTGGATGGCGACCTCGACAAGGCCCTGGGTCGCATCAGCGGTGGCCTTTATGTGGTGACCGCCAGCCAGGGAGAGGGCGAATCGCAACGCCGCAGCGCCATGGTGGCCAGCTGGGTGAGCCAGGCCAGCTTCACCCCACCGGGCCTCACCATCGCCGTCGCCAAAGACCGTGCGATCGAAGCCCTGATGCAGGTCGGCGACCGCTTCGTGCTGAACGTTCTACGGCAGGACAATCATCAACAGCTGATGCGCCATTTCCTCAAGCGCTTCCCCCCCGGTGCCGATCGTTTCGCTGGGGTGAACGTGCTGGAGGGAACCGCCGACGGCGGCCCGGTGCTCGCCGATGCCCTGGCCTTTCTGGGCTGCCGAGTGGAGCAACGGATGGAGGGCCCCGATCACTGGATCATCTATGCCGTGGTGGAGCAGGGCAATGTGGCCGATGCCGAGGCCAGCACGGCGGTGCACCACCGCAAAGTGGGGAACCACTACTGATGAGCGTGACCAGCACCGCAACCTCACGTCGCACGATCCAGCTGCCGATCGACGATGGGGTCGTTGGTCTGCGCGGTCTGAGCCCTCAACGGCACCGCTTTGAACTGGAATACGCCCTGGAGCGGGGCAGCACCGCCAACAGTGTTTTGTTTGAGGCCGGTGATGGTGCCCCTGCCGTGCTGGTCCACCCCCCGGGGGTGGCCTACAGCGCGGCTTTTCTGCCGGTGCTTGCCGAAGCCCTGCCCAGCAGCGACGCACCGCTGCTGGTGGTGGTGGGCCACGTCAACCCCAACCGCGTTGCCCTGCTGCGGGATCTGGCGGAGGCTTACGCCGGCCTGGAACTGATCGTCTCCAACCCCGGCGCCAAGCTGATCGAAGAGCTGTGGAGCCAGCGCAAGCCGGCCCCTCCCGGTGAGACGAGCGAGCAACCACCACTGCCCGATCTGCCGCCCCTACGGGTGATCCGCCAAGAGCAAACACTGCCGCTCAGCCATCAGCGCAGCTTGATGCTGCTGCCGGCCCCAACCCCCCGCTGGCCCGGCGGATTGCTGGCGTTCGAGGAAAGCCTGGGCCTGCTGATGAGCGACAAGTTCTTCAGTGCCCACCTCTGCACGGACAGCTGGGCCGAAAGCAACCGCAGCAGCACTGAAGAAGAACGCCGGCACTTCTACGACTGCCTGATGGCCCCCATGGCCCGTCAAGTGGATGCCCTGGTGGAACGGCTCGAAGAACTCGATATCCGCACCATCGCGCCGGGCCATGGCCCGGCCATCGAAGCCAGTTGGCGCAGCCTGCTGAATGACTACCGCCGCTGGGGAGAAGGCCAGCAGAACGCCAGCCTGACGGTGGCTTTGCTGTTTGCCAGCGCCTACGGCAACACCGCAGCCATTGCCGATGCCCTGGCCCGCGGGGTCAGCCGCACCGGCATCCGGGTGAACAGCTTGAACTGCGAATTCACCCCCGCCGATGAACTGGTGAGCACGATCCAGCAGGCCGACGCCGTGTTGATCGGCTCACCCACCCTGGGGGGCCATGCCCCCACACCGATCGTCTCGGCCCTGGGAACCCTTTTGGCGGAGGGGGATCGCAGCAAGCCCGTGGGGGTGTTCGGCAGCTTCGGGTGGAGCGGCGAGGCCGTGGACCTGCTGGAAACGAAGCTGCGGGATGGCGGCTTCAGCTTTGGTTTCGAGCCGATCCGGGTGAAGTTCAGTCCGGATGCCGCCCGGGTGAAAGAGCTGGAGGAAACCGGCACCCGTTTCGCCCGCCAGCTGCTGCAGAGCCAGAAACGGGCGCAACGGCGCAGTGCGGGGGGCTTGAGCGAAAGCCGCAGCGATCCAGCGGTGCTGGCCCTGGGCCGTGTGATCGGCTCCCTCTGCGTGCTCACCACCCGCAAAGCGGAGCTGAGCGGCGCCATGGTGGCCAGCTGGGTGAGCCAAGCCAGCTTCAGTCCCCCAGGCATCACCGTGGCCGTGGCCAAGGACCGCGCCGTGGAAGCGCTGCTGCACAAGGGCGATCGCTTCGCCTTGAACGTGCTGGCCGAAGGCCGCGAAACCGCCCTGATGAAGCAATTCCTGCAACCGTTCGAACCCGGTGCCGATCGCTTTGCAGGCCTTGAGCTGGACACCAGCCCCGCCGAACAGCCCTTGTTGCCGGATGCTCTGGCCTGGCTGGACGGCAAGGTGAGCCAGCGGATGGAATGCGGCGACCACTGGCTGATCTATGCCGAAGTGGATCACGGCGGGGTGCTGGATGCGGAGGGCAGCACCGCGGTGCACCAACGCCGCAGCGGCGCCAACTACTGAGCAGGCAGTCTGAGCCGGCCAACCGAACTTCCCGCTAACTCATACTCATTATGAGTTAGGGCTAGGCTGATGGAACGAGCCCTGGTGCCATCGATGGACCTTTCCAAGCCTTCCACCCACACCAATCTCGAGGCCGCTTTCGGTGGCGAGAGCATGGCCAACCGCAAATACCTGTTCTTTTCAGAGGTGGCCAAACAGCTGGGCCACAAGGACCTGGCCAAGTTGTTTCGCGACACCGCAGCGCAGGAAACGGAACACGCCTTCGCCCACTTCCGCCTGCTGCACCCTGAATTGGTGGTGAACGACCCCGAGCAGCTCAGCGACGAGGAGAAGCAGGCCATCCTGAGCCGCTGCCTGGAGGTGGCGATTGAAGGCGAAACCTACGAGTACACAACGATGTATCCGGAGTTCGCCGCCCAGGCCCGGCAGGGCCGGGACAGCGTAGCCGCAGCGGAATTCGCCGAGCAAAGCATCGAATCCAAGGAGCATGCGGGCCTGTTCCGCACCGCCGCCAAGAACTTCGGCCTGCTGACCCCGATCGAGCAGCATCACGCCGAAACCTATGGCGTTGCCCTCGAGGCCCTGCAAGGCAAGGGCACCGCAGGCCAGGCCGATCAACCGATCCCGGGCAAGTGGATCTGCAAGGTGTGCTCGATGATCTACGACCCCGCCGAAGGGGATCCTGATTCCGGCATCGCCCCAGGCACCCCGTTCGAGGCGATTCCCGACGATTGGCACTGCCCGATCTGCGGCTCCCGCAAAGCCAGCTTTGTTCCTTACCGCGAAGCCGAATTGAAAACGGCCTGACCCCCTTGCACGATTCGACCAAAAGCCTCCGTCTCCATGCCCTCTGATCTCATCGTTCTGACGGCGAGCAATGGCGAGAACCGCAAGCTGGCGGAACGCTTCGTGCAGGCCGCCGCAGCTCAGAACACCAGCGCCGAACTGATCGATCTCACGCAGCTCGATCTACCCCTGTTCACGCCACGGGTCCAGGCAGCAGGGGCGGGCCCTGACCTGGCGACCCTGCACGACCAGCTGCACGCAACCCCACGCTGGGTGATCTGCGCCCCTGAATACAACGGCTCCATTCCGCCGTCGCTCACCAATGCCATTGCCTGGCTCTCGGTGACCGACGACGACTTCCGATCCCTGTTCAATGGGCGGCCAATCGCCATGGCCACCTTCTCCGGCGGTGGCGGCATGGAACTGCTGGTATCCCTGCGCATCCAGCTCACTCACCTCGGGGCTCAGGTGGTGGGGCGTCAGCTGCTGAGCAACCACGCCAAACCCGCCCAGGACGACAGCATCAACGACCTGGTGCAGCGGCTTCTGCAGATGCAACCCCTCCAACTCTGAACACCTCGATGTCCCGGATGGCACCGCCAACAGGTCAACACGCCACCACGTCAACCGTGATCCTGCGACCCGCAGACCAGCGCTTCCACAGCCAGCTGGACTGGCTCGATTCCTGGCACAGCTTCAGCTTCGGCAGCCATCAGGATCCGAACTGGATGGGCTTCGGCCCCCTGCGGGTGATCAACGACGACACCATTGCTGCAGGCCAAGGGTTCGGCATGCACCCCCACCGGGACATGGAAATCATCACGGTGATGGTGGAGGGGGCCCTGACCCATGCCGACTCGATGGGCAACAGCGCGGTGCTGCGTGCCGGCGAGGTGCAACGGATGAGTGCCGGCCGGGGCATCGTGCACAGCGAAATCAATCAAACCGGCGCGCCCTGCAGGCTGCTGCAGATCTGGATTGAGCCAGCACAGCTGGGCATCCAGCCCGCCTACGAGCAGAAACCCTTCGCGATCGGCGAGGGCTGGACGCCCCTGATTGAGCCCAACGCCACCGGCGATGCGATGGCCATCGAACGTGCCGTGCGCCTCTGGCGTGCCCAACCGCTACGCCAACAGCAATTGCCCTTGCCCGACGCCAAGGAGCGATGGCTCTGGCTTCAGGTGATTGATGGGGAGCTGACGCTCAACGGTGAAGGCTCCCCCAAGCAGGCGCTGCGGCGGGGCGATGGGGTGGGCCTGATCCAGGATGCAGCAACACAAAGCGAGCTGATCGGCCTCGGTGAGCGCGCCGACGTGCTGCTGTTTGCCCTGGCGTGAAGCAATCCGGAAAAGATCTGGTGCAAGTGCACGACACCAGATCTTGTGCCCTGAAATGACGGGGTCACTTCCAAACAATCCCTAGAGCGATGGGATTCATGAACGGTCAGGAGGCCTCGGTTCGGTACCGCGGCTTTCTTTTGATGCCTCAAACCAACCGAAGCTGGCTGGTGAGGCCGGAACGCAGCCCGATGCGATTGCTGCCCTTCCGCACACCAACCTGCTCATTGGCCGACGTCAAAGCCCTGCTGGACTGGCGTCTGGCCCAGGAAGAATCAGAGATCGGCGTGGCCTGAACTCAGGCCGCTGCCGGCGGTGGAGTGGGATCGCCCACCGGTTGAAGAGGAATCACCAGGGTGGCCCAGTGATCGGGCCGCTCGGGGCGGCTACGACGGGAACGGCGCGTGCCAAAAGGAACCCGAATCACATTGGTTCCTTCAATTGACAAGGTATGACCACGATTGAAGGCCGATTCCAGACCCTCAGGAAGTTGAGGAAGGGCAGGCCCTTCAACGCTGCTGAGCGCAGATTTCTTGTTGTTGTCCCGATCCATGGTGTCCCCCGACAGACGAATCAGTTGTCGAACAGTTTGACCGAACTCGCAAGGGCGATGAACGGAATCAAACCAATTTTTCCACTTTCAGTGAAAATTTACACGCTCTGAACCCCTTGCACCAGGGCTTCAAGCCGCCACAGCCACCGCTTCCACCGACGGACAGGTGCACACCAGGTTGCGATCACCAAAGGCGTTATCAATCCGTGCCACAGCAGGCCAGATCTTGCTCTCCTGCTGCCCCTCCATCGGGAAGGCGGCCTGCTGACGGCTGTAGGGACGATCCCAGTCATCCGCTGTGACGGCCGCCAGGGTGTGGGGAGCACGCTTGAGCGGGTTGTTCTGAGGGTCGCTGCTGCCGGTTTCAATGGCGCGAATCTCCTCACGGATCGCCACCAGGGCATCGGCGAAACGATCCAACTCCGCCAGGCTTTCGCTTTCGGTGGGCTCCACCATCACCGTGCCGGCCACCGGCCAGCTGACGGTGGGCGCATGGAAGCCGTAGTCCATCAAACGCTTGGCGATGTCATCCACATCGATCCCCGCATCCCGTTTGAGCGGGCGCAGGTCAAGGATGCATTCATGGGCGACCCGGCCGGTGCTGCCGCGAAACAGCACGGGGTACGAGGCATCAAGCCGATGAGCGAGGTAATTGGCCGACAACAGCGCCACGGCACTGGCCTGCCGCAGGGCCTCCGCCCCCATCATCCGCAGGTACATCCAGCTGATCGGCAAGATGCTGGCGCTACCGAGCGCAGCTGCGGACACCGGACCGATGGCCGATGCGGCGCCGGCCTGCAAAGGGTGCCCCGGCAGGAAGGGCGCCAGATGCGCCGCCACACCAATGGGCCCCACGCCAGGGCCACCGCCCCCATGGGGGATGCAGAAGGTCTTGTGCAGGTTGAGGTGGCAGACATCGGCACCGAAGGCACCAGGACGGCACAGCCCCACCTGGGCATTGAGGTTGGCCCCATCGAGGTACACCTGGCCCCCGTACCGATGCACCACCGTGCAGATCTCACGGATGCCGGTTTCAAACACGCCGTGGGTGGAGGGGTAAGTGACCATCAGCGCCGCCAGCCGGTCGGCGTGCTCGGCCGCCTTCGCCGCCAGATCCTGCTGATCGATGTTGCCCTCGTCATCACAGGCGACAGCCACCACCTTGAGGCCGGCCATCACGGCACTGGCGGGGTTGGTGCCATGGGCGCTGGTGGGGATCAGACAGATGTCGCGATGGGCTTCACCGCGGGAGCGGTGCCAGGCGCGAATCACCAGCAGCCCGGCGTATTCCCCCTGGGAACCGGCATTGGGCTGCAACGACACGGCGGCAAAGCCCGTCAGGGCGGCCAGCCATTGCTCCAGATCGTCGGCCAGACGGCGATAGCCCTGGGCCTGATCGGCTGGGGCAAAGGGATGCAAGGCCGCAAACGCAGGCCAGCTCACCGGCTGCAGCTCAGCGGCGGCGTTGAGCTTCATGGTGCAACTGCCCAACGGAATCATCCCGTGGACCAGCGAGAGATCACGGCTCACCAACCGCTGGATGTAGCGCAACAGCTCTGATTCGCTGCGGTACTGATGAAAAACCGGCTGGCTCAGCCAGGGCTGGCTGCGCTGCGGCAGGGAAAGGGACGGGGGCTGCTCAACCTCGAGCTGCGGGGTGGCCTGACCGCAGGCCTCCGCCAGCAGAGCGAGCAGGGCTTGCAGCTCCTGTTGATCCGAGAGCTCATCGAGGCTGATACCGAATCCGGTGGCGTCCGCCGGCGCTGCACCATCAGGCAGCACCCGAAGATTGAAACCAGCAACGGCGGCAGCGCGGTGCACAGCCGGTGCCGACGCACAGTGCACGGTGACGGTGTCGAAGCGGTCGACCAGCTCCAGCGGATAACCAAGGGCCCGCAGGCCCTGCTCCAACTGGCTGCGCAGGCCAGCGATGCGCTGGGCGATGGCATGCAGACCATCAGGGCCATGGTGCACCGCATAAAACGAGGCCATCACGGCCAGCAGCACCTGGGCCGTGCAGATGTTGCTGGTGGCCTTGTCGCGGCGGATGTGCTGCTCACGGGTTTGCAGCGCCAAGCGCATGGCCGAACGGCCTTCCGCATCCTTGGACTGCCCCACAAGACGGCCCGGGATCTGGCGCTTGTAGGCCTCAACGGTGGCGAAGAAGGCGGCGTGAGGACCACCAAATCCCATTGGCACCCCCAGGCGTTGGGCGCTGCCCACGGCAATGTCAGCCCCGAGGGATCCCACGGGCGCCATCAGGGTCTGCGCCAGGGGGTCGATTGCCACGGTGACCAAGGCACCGGCGGCATGGGCCGCTTCGATCACGGCGGTTGGATCCCAGAGGCATCCATCGGCACCGGGCAACTGCAGCAGGACACCAAACACCGACGTATCGATCGGCGCCGTGGCCGGGTTGACCCGCTCAAGGCTGATGCCGAGGGGTTCAGCGCGGGTCTGCAGCACCGCCCAAGTCTGGGGCAGCACATTGGCGTCCACAAGGAACCGTGTCGCTTCAGGGCGACGGCACACCCCGAAGCTGAGACTCATCGCCTCCGCGGCGGCGGTGGCTTCATCGAGCAGCGACGCGTTGGCGATCGGCAAGCCCGTGAGCTCACTGATCAGGGTTTGAAAGTTGAGCAGGGCCTCGAGACGACCCTGGGCGATTTCCGCCTGGTAGGGGGTGTAGGCGGTGTACCAGGCCGGATTCTCAAAAACGTGGCGCTGGATCAGGGCCGGGGTTGCCGTGCCGTAGTAACCCAGCCCGATCAGGGAGCGACGCAGCGTGTTGGTTTCACTCAACTGCTTCAACTGCTGGAGGGCCTCCGCCTCCCCGCAACCCTCGGGCAAGGCCTCCACAGGCGGCTTGAAATCAAGGATGTCGGCGGGCACGACATCAGCGATGAACTCCTGCAGATCGCTGTAGCCCAGGGCATTGAGCATGCGGAGTTGTTCCGCCTCACTCGGGCCGATGTGCCGCTGCGCAAAAGGAGAAGTCAACGTCGAATGCACACCCCGCCGGACGATCGTAAGAGCGAAGCCCCGGCGCTGATGAAAGCCAACGTTGATGTCAGCCAGCCTTGATGTCAGCCAGCCTTGATGTCAGGCAGCCTTGATGTCAGCCGGCGTTGACCTTGGCGCCGTAGGCCTCGGCGGTCATCAGGCTGTCGAGCTCGGAGGGGTCCGACGGACGCAGCACCAGGAGCCAGCCCTCACCGTGGGGGTCGTTCTGCAGTTCCTCCGGACTGGCCAGCACCGCTTCATTGCGTTGCACCACCTCACCGGCAATCGGTGCGTACATGTCTTCCACGGCCTTCACCGACTCCACCGAGCCAAAGCTGGTGCCCTTCGCCAGGCTGGCGCCTACATCCGGAAGATCCACAAAAACAATGTCGCCCAGCTGATCAACGGCGAAGGCACTGATGCCCACCCGCACCAGCTCGCCATCGGCATTGGCGTACTCGTGGCTGTCGGCGAAGCGAAAAGAGTCGGGGAACGCGAACGCCATCGAGGCAGTTTCAGGTGGTCCCAGTCTGCGGGAGATTGATCAGTCCTGCCGCATTGAGGTCACACAACGCACGGGAGAGGGCCAGGCGGATGTGTGCGCGATGGGTGCCGCCCTGCACATAAAGGTTGAACGGTTCCCGCAGCGGCGCATCGGCCGAAAATTCACTGGTGGAACCGTCGATGAAGGTCCCCCCGGCCATCACCAGATCCGAGGCATAGCCCGGCATCGAGGCCGGAACTGGATCGAGGTAGGCCCCGATCGGCGACATCGCCTGGAAGGCACGGCACACCACCTTGAGGGCATCGGGACTGCCCAGCCGCACCGCCTGAATCAAATCGCTGCGCACGGCCCCGGGCGCTGGATTGACGGGGAAGCCCAGCCGCTCAAACACCCCCGCTACCAGATCGGCACCAATCAAGGCCTCCGACACCATCTGCGGTGCCAGGAACAGCCCCTGGAGCACCAGCCGCTGCAGATCAAATCCCGTGCCGCCCTCACTGCCGATGCCCGGCGCCGTGAGCCGGCAACAGGCCTGCTCCACCAGATCGGCCCGTCCAGCGATGTAGCCGCCGGTGGGGGCGATGGTGCCACCGAGGTTCTTGATCAACGATCCAGCGATCAGATCCGCCCCAACCGCCGTCGGTTCCTGCGCCTGCACCAACTCGCCGTAACAGTTGTCGACAAAGACAACGCAGTCGGGCTGGCGGGCATGGATGCGCTCACACAGCCCTGCGATCTGCTCAACCGTGACCGACGGACGCCAGCTGTAGCCGCAGCTGCGCTGGATCAGCACCATCCGGCAGGGCTGCTCCAAGGCCTGGTTCAAGGCCGCCTCATCCACCGCCCCCTCGGGCTGCAGATCGATTGCGTCGTAGGCAACCCCGAATTCCGCCAGGGAACCCTGGCCCTTGCCGCGCAGACCGATCACCTCCTCAAGGGTGTCGTAGGGACGACCCGTGATCGAAAGCAGACGATCCCCGGGCCGCAGCACGCCGAACAGTGCAGCGGCGATGGCATGGGTGCCGCTGACGAATTGCAGGCGCACCGCGGCGGCTTCGGCCCCCAGCACCCGGGCAAAGACCCGATCCACCACCTCACGGCCCTGATCCCCGTGGCCGTAACCGGTAAGCGACGCAAAGTGCTGGGTACCAACGCGCTCCGCCGCCAGGGCCTCCAACACGCGCTGCAGGCGTTGCTCCACCGCCGCCGTCCTCGCTGCAGCCAAGTCGGCCTGCTCCCGCGCCACCGCGTTGATCAGGTCCTCTGCAAACGCACTGATCACCACTTGCCTGACGGATGTCATGCCTTCCTAAACCCTGGCCAACGCCAGAATTCACAACGCGGGGAGCCGCTGCGATGCGGCAACTCCTTTAGATTTCTGTCACTAACGGCACCATCCGCTCCCTGGTTTTCCTGTCTGAGCGGCTTTGTCAATCCAAGGAGAATCCGCTTGGTTTCCTCGCAAACAGCTGACACCCGCGAGCTTCGGCAGCGGGCCGCGGTGATGGCACCGCGTGACCGACTGCCCGCGCGTCAGCGCAAATTCAAGATGGGAACCACCAGCTTCATGCTGGTGATGCACGTGCTCGCCACCGTGGCGCTGCTGCCGCGCTTCTGGAGCTGGCAGGGCGTTGTCGCCTTTGGCGTTCTCTATTGGATGACGGTGCTGGGCGTCACCCTGGGCCTGCACCGTCTGGTGGCGCACCGCAGCCTGGTGGTGCCGGTGTGGGTTGAGCGCATCCTGGTGCTGATGGGCACCCTGGCCTGCCAGAGCGGCCCGATCGAATGGGTGGGTCTGCACCGCCATCACCACCGTTTTTCGGATCAGCCCACGGATCACCACGACGCTGGCCGTGGCCTGTGGTGGGCCCACAGCGAATGGATGTTGCACGACATCCCGGCCCTGAAGGAACTCGACCGCTACGCCGGAGATCTGCAGTGTGACCCCTTCTACCGCTGGCTCGACCGCTGGTTCCTGCTGCTGCAGATCCCCCTGGGCCTTGGGCTCTACTGGTTCGGTGAATCCGCCCAGGTGCACGGCGGTGGCCTTGGCCTGGTGCTCTGGGCCATTCCTCTGCGCCTCGTGGTCGTGTACCACGTGACTTGGCTGGTGAACTCCGCCACCCACGCCTTCGGCTACCGCAATTTCGATTGCCCCGACCTCTCCCGCAACTGCTGGTGGGTGGCACTGCTCTCCTTCGGTGAGGGTTGGCACAACAACCACCACGCCCATCCGGCCAGTGCACGCCACGGTTTGCGCTGGTTCGAGTTCGATCTCACCTGGCAGCACGTGCGCTTGCTCAAGCGCCTCGGACTGGCCAGCCGGATCCGCACGGCCCGCTACGTCCCCGGAGCCTCCTGAGGCTCAAAGCAACCTTCAACAACCGGCCACGTCGTAACGTGGTCGATCGCACCCGTCTCCATCCTTCATACCGGTCCCATGCCTAAGCGTGTACAAGTCGTTCTGAATGAGGACGTCCTCAGCCTCGGCAAGGACGGAGACCTGGTGGAAGTGGCTCCTGGTTACGCCCGCAACTTCCTGCTGCCCTTCGGCAAAGCTGTGCCCCTCACCCCTGCGGTGATGAAGCAGGTGGAGCACCGCCGGGCCAAGGAAGCTGAGCGTCAGGCCGCTCTGAAGCAAGAAGCCATCGACTTCAAGACCGCCCTCTCCACCATTGGTCGCTTCACCGTGAAGAAGCAGACCGGTGAAGACAACGTGCTGTTCGGCACCGTCACCAACGGTGACGTGGCAGAAGCCATCGAAACCGCCACCAAGAAGGAGATCGACCGCCGCGACATCGTGGTGCCTGAGATCCACCGCACCGGCAAATACACCGTGACGGTGAAGCTGCACAGCGAAGTCACCGCTGAGATCAACCTGGAAGTGGTCGGCTACTGATCGCTGTCAATTGACACTCAAACGGCTCGTTCGAGCCAGAGTGTGATTCCTTCACTTCACGCCCTGCCGCCATGGTGAGCGTCCCCCTGCCAGAGAACAACGATGGGGGACGCCGTGGTTTTGGCAAGGGCCGCCGCGACGACGAGCCCAATTTCGAGGCTCTGCCTGATTCGCTTCCGCCCCAGAACCTGGAGGCGGAGGAAGCGGTGCTGGGCGGCATCCTGCTCGATCCCGATGCGATCGGGCGCGTGGCCGATGTGCTGCAGCCGGAAGCGTTTTATCTGAACGCCCACCGGGAGATCTTCCGCACCGCCCTGATGCTGCACGGCCAGGGCAAGCCGACGGATCTCACCGCCATGAGCGCCTGGCTGGCCGACACCGGCGCGCTCGAGAAGGTGGGGGGCAACAACCGACTGGTGGAGCTGGTGGAGCGGGTGCCGTCCACCGCCTCAATCGAGCAGGTGGCCCGGCTGGTGATGGACAAGTTCCTGCGCCGCCAGCTGATCCGCTCCGGCAATGAAGTGATCCAGCTGGGCTTTGATCAGAGCCTGCCGATGGAGCAGGTGCTGGACCAGGCGGAGCAGAAGATCTTTGCCATCAGCCAGGAAAAACCCTCCAAGGGACTCACCCCCACCGCCGAAATCCTCACCCAGACTTTTGAGGAGATCGAAAGCCGCTCGCTGGGCACCTCGGTGGCCGGCATCCCAGTGAATTTCTACGACCTGGATGCGATGACCCAGGGCCTGCAGCGCAGCGACCTGATCATCGTGGCGGGCCGGCCGGCCATGGGCAAAACCTCGATCGTGCTGAACCTGGCCAAGAACGTGGCCCAGCTGCACGACCTGCCGGTGTGCCTGTTCTCCCTGGAGATGAGCAAAGAGCAGCTCACCTACCGCCTGCTCTCGATGGAGGTGGGCATCGAAGCGGGCCGGCTGCGCACCGGCCGCCTGCAACAGGAGGAATGGCCGCTGCTGGGCCAGGGCATCAACAGCCTGGGGCAACTGCCGATCTTCATCGATGACAAACCCAACTCCGGCGTGCTGGAGATGCGCTCGCTCTGCCGGCGGCTGATGGCCGAACAGGGCAAGGAGCTGGGGCTGGTGATGATCGACTACCTGCAGCTGATGGAAGGCTCAGGCTCCGACAACCGGGTGCAGGAGCTCTCGCGCATCACCCGGGGCCTAAAGCAGATGGCCCGGGAACTGAACGTGCCGGTGATTGCCCTCTCCCAGCTGAGCCGGGGTGTGGAGGCACGCACCAACAAGCGACCGATGCTGAGCGACCTGCGGGAATCGGGCTCAATCGAGCAGGACGCCGATCTGGTGCTGATGATCTACCGCGACGAGTACTACAACCCGGAAACCCCCGACCGCGGCATCACCGAAGTGATCGTGACCAAGCACCGCAACGGTCCGGTGGGCACGGTGAAACTGCTGTTCGAACCGCAGTACACCCGCTTCCGCAACCTGGCGGCCTGAGCCAACTCAGATAATGGAGGCATGAGCTTCAGCGCCGCCCCCACCGAATCCTTCGACGTGATCGTGGTCGGTGGTGGCCATGCCGGTTGTGAAGCGGCGATCACCGCTGCCCGGCTGGGCCTGAACACCGCTCTGTTCAGCCTCAATCTCGATCGCATCGCTTGGCAGCCCTGCAATCCGGCCGTCGGCGGCCCGGCCAAAAGCCAGCTCGTCCATGAAGTGGATGCCCTCGGTGGCGTGATCGGGCGCCTGGCCGATGCCACCGCCATCCAGAAGCGGATCCTCAACGCCAGCCGCGGCCCGGCGGTGTGGGCCCTGCGCGCCCAAACCGACAAGCGCCTCTATTCACGCCAGATGCTGCAGCTGCTGCAGCACACCCCCAACCTCGCCCTGCGAGAAGCAATGGTGACCGGCCTGGAAACCACCGGTGAAGGCGACCAGCAACGCATCAGCGGCATCCGCACCTATTTCGGCAGCGTCTATGGCGCTGACGCGGTGATCCTCACCGCTGGCACCTTCCTGGGGGGCCGCATCTGGGTGGGGCATCAATCAATGGCCGCCGGCCGCGCTGGTGAACAGGCCGCTGAAGGGCTCACCGAAGCGCTGCAGCAACTCGGCTTCCAGACCGACCGGCTCAAAACCGGCACCCCCGCCCGCGTGGACCGGCGCAGCATCGCCCTCGATCAACTGGAGGAGCAGCCCAGCGATGCGGCCGATCGCTTTTTCTCATTTGACCCGGCCGCCTGGGTGAGCGGTGAGCAGATGAGCTGCCACATCACCCGCACCACTGCCGAAACCCATCAGCTGATCCGCGACAACCTGCACCTCACCGCCATCTACGGGGGCGTGATCGACAGCAAAGGCCCGCGTTACTGCCCCTCGATCGAAGACAAGATCGTTCGCTTCGCGGACAAGCCCAGCCACCAGATCTTCCTCGAGCCGGAGGGGCGCGACACCCCGGAGATCTATGTGCAGGGCTTCTCCACCGGCCTGCCGGAACCGATCCAGCTGCAACTGCTGCGCAGCCTGCCGGGCCTGGGGCAAGCCGTGATGCTGCGGCCGGCCTACTCGGTGGATTACGACTACCTGCCCGCCACCCAGCTCAAGCCTTCCCTGGAAACCAAGCGGGTGCGCGGCCTGTTCAGCGCCGGCCAGCTCAATGGCACCACGGGCTATGAGGAAGCCGCGGCCCAGGGCCTGGTGGCTGGCGTCAACGCCGCCCGACTGATCGGCGGCCAGGAGCCGGTGCACTTCCCCCGGGAGGGCAGCTACATCGGCACGATGATCGACGATCTGGTGAGCAAGGACCTGCGCGAGCCCTACCGGGTGCTCACCAGCCGCAGCGAATACCGCCTGATCCTGCGGGGCGACAACGCCGACCGCCGCCTCACACCGTTGGGCCGTGAGCTGGGCCTGATCGACGACCGGCGCTGGCAGCTGTTCGAAGACAAACTCCAGGCGATGGAGGGCGAAAAGCATCGGCTGGAAACCGTGCGGCTCAAGGTGAGCGATCCGGTGGCCCCAGCGGTGGAAGAGGAAACCGGTGCAGCGATCAAAGGCTCGATCACCCTGGCCGACCTGCTGCGCCGGCCAGGCATGCACGCCGCCGATCTGGTGCGCCATGGCCTGGCTGATGCCGATCTGCCCCTGCCCGTGCGCGAGGGCGCCGAGATCGACATCAAATACAGCGGCTACCTGCAACGGCAGCAGCAGCAGATCGATCAGGTGAAACGCCAAAGCCAGCGCAAGCTGCCGGCCGATCTCAACTACGCCGGCATCGGCACCCTCTCGAATGAAGCACGCGAAAAGCTCACGGCGATTCAACCCAGCACCCTGGGGCAGGCCAGCCGCATCCCTGGCGTCAGCAAAGCGGACATCACCGCCCTGCTGATGTGGCTGGAACTGCAGCAAAGGGAACGCCAACCCCTCGCCCCCACCGCAGAAGCTCGATAGCGTTGGACTCCTGAAATCTCTGCCTTGCCAGCCAGGGTTCCCACCTCACGTGCCTATTGGAACCTGCGGGCTGAGCAGGTGATGGACAACGTGTTCGACCGCGAGACGGTCACCGCCCCAAGCCAGCCGCACCTGGTGCCGATGGATATGGATGTGCACGAACCAACAACCAAACCAAGCGAACCCAGCGAACGCCGCTCCCCCTCCACCTGGCTGCTGCCGCTGATCAGTGGCATCGCCGTTGCCGGAGTGATCTGCAGCGCCTGGCTGGTGAGCAGCCTGCAACGCTCCCGCCTGGAGCTGGAACGGAAGCAAAACGCCGCCCTGATCGAGCAGCTGCGCGAGCAAATGGCGGCCCGAGAAAGCCAGGCAGAAGAGACAGCAACGTCCGAGGAGGCCTCCCTTGCCATCCAAAGCCTCGAACCGCTGACCATGCCGATCCAACAACCCTTGACGGTTGAGCCGCTGGGCAGCGATCAGGCATTGGCGCCGATGGGACCGATCCCGCAACTCACCGGTGTGGTGAAGGGCCCCGGTGACAGCAGTTCCGCCATTTTTCAGCTGGGGCAGGGATCGGTGTCCGCCGGCATCGGTGAAGCGATCGGCAGCAGCGGCTGGGTGCTCAGCGAGGTCACCGACAGCGGTGCCGTGATCAGCCGCAACGGCCAACGCCAAACCCTCTCGGTGGGAGGACTGTTCTGAACCCCACCCCCCGTCTTCATCCATCACCGCACCAGCTCTGGCAAGCCCCCACCGATGCGGTGCTCTCAGCGGAGGGGCCGCGTCAACTGCCCGGCCCCTGGCGGCTGATGCTGCTGGGCGATGGCAGCCCCACCCGCCACCTCCGCCTGCTCACCGGTTCGCCCGTTGCCGTGGATCTCATCGCCATGGAGGCCGACCAGACCGACCACCCCGGGGCACCGAAAGAGGTGAAGGAATTGATGGCACCACTGCTGCGCCGCCAGGTGTGGCTCACCTGCGGCGGCACCCCGCTGGCCTGGGCCGAAAGCTGGTGGAACCAGGCCGAAGCGGATTGGCACCTACGAGACCGCAACCAGCCGATCTGGAAAAGCCTCACCGAAGGGCGTTCCGAGCTGTTCCGTGAGGTGGATGGCTTGGCACTGGTGGAGGGGGACTGGCTCGACCAGACCTTTGGCCATCGCGGCCCCTACTGGAGCCGCCATTACCGCTTCTTCCGCCAGGGCAAAGCCCTCACCGTGATTCGCGAAGTGTTCAGCCCGCAACTCGAAACCTGGCTCGGACCCACGCTGCGCCAGGAGTTTCAACAAAATTCATGAACAAACCTGCGGGTTTGTTGGGATTTGCTCTTGACAACTTGCCATTCGTTGTGCTCACAGGAAGATGTGGCCAATTCGGTGCACCGTGTCATGGCTGCCACCACCTCCTGGCTCAGCCTCACCGACCTCGGTCGGATCTACGGCATTTCGGCGATTCACTGCGGCAAGACCCTCGAACATCAAGGCTGGCGTGACAGGCGGGGACGCCCCACCCAAAGCGCCCTCGACGCCAATGCCGCCATGCAGACCGGCCCCCATGGCCAGGGACGCACCGTGTTCTGGAACCGCACGGTCTGCAGCCAGCTGCTGGAACAGAAGGGCTATGAGCCGATGAGCCGCAGCCTGCAAGTGGAGCAGTGGACCCAACTGTTGGAAGCGCTGCAGGTGGGATCCCCATCGATCACCGCCACAGCGGACCAGATGGCGGAAGAGATGCCCGGCGAACTACTCGAGGATGTGAACCACCAGCTCGCTGCACGGGGCTGCCGCTACCGGGTCAGCCCACGCTCATTGCACGCGAGGCATTAGTCGATCCGGCGGCGGCTGGAGCGGGGCAAGGCCCGGCGGGAGCCCGCTGGATTGGGCGCGGCTTCGGGTTCCGGACGAGCTGCCGGCTGGGCAGAGCGCGACCAGCGCTGCACTCGGAAACTGTCGTCCTCCGGCCACTCGCCCTGGTCTGCTGCGTTGAACTCCTGAGCCACAGGTGGCGTTGATGGGGGCGCTGGAGCCTGCGCTGCTGCTCCCCGACGGCTCCGGCGGGAGATCGCCTCAAGGGGGCGACGGGCGGAACGCATCGAACGTGCAGGCTCTGGCCGACCACGGCCAGCCTCTTGCCAGGGCTCCTGCCAGTCATCGTCCTCTTCCAGCAGCCACTCAACCTTTTCGCCGACCCAGCGGCCCACCGAATCGAGATCCAAACCGGAGCGCCGCCCTCCAGGCCGTTGTCCTGGTCGCCGACCGGACACCCCATCCACGAGCTGACGGCCGGTTTCCAAGAACTGGTCGAGACGGCGATCCCGCTGATCACGGAACCGGTCCAACCGATCGAAACGCTCCTCCATCCCCTGACGTTACCGACGGCGGCGGCGCAACCACTGTTCCCGCTGCAATCCCAGCAACACAATCACCACACCGCCGCACTCCAGGGTGAGCCAGAACACCTCCATCTAACCCTCCGCCTCCACGTAGCTGAGCACGCAGCTGGCATCCCAGCGGCCATGGAAATGCTCGACGCAACAGGCCCGGCAAGCGGCATTGCGTGTGCGCCTTCGGCAGGGGGTGCGGCGGCCGCAACGGGGACAGACCGCCAGCCAGCGGGGCGGTCGGGGCGGCACCGGATAGCTGTGGCGGATGCTCACCTGAAACCGGCTCTGGGCCGCATTGATGGCGGCCATCCGGGCCCGGAACAGCGGCCCGTGGCTTTCGCGGCGACGCTGCACCAGATCAACCCAGGCGTGGATCATCTCGTGGCAGAGCGTGCTTTCCGTGGCGATCTGCGGCAAGGGCTCAAGCACCGGCCGCGACAGCACGATCTCGCTGCCGCGGCCCTCACCCACACCGGGGCCACGGCGGTAGAACCCCGCCGTGCGGCTCATCCGGCCATCGCTCCAGCGCACCGCCGTCAGCGGCTGGCCCCCATCCACCAAAGCACCGCCGAAATGCTCCCGGTTAAGGCGGTGAAACAGCGGCAGCAGGGGCTGCAAAGGCACAGAACGGGGGGGGAGGAGATCCGAATCAGCGCCATCCTGCCGTGGTCAGTCAGACTCGGCCCTGCTTTGACAGCTGGTGATGGAACTGGGACTGGTGCGGGAGATCGGCAGCAAAGCTCTGCTGGCCGGGGGTCTCACCCTGCTGGGGTACTGGATCTACAACGCCGTGAAGCTGGTGCTCGACGCCCGCGGCATCAATCCGCTGATCAAGCAGTTCTTTACCCAGGTGGCTGCCGGCCGCATCGATGCCGCCTACCTGCTCACCACCAAGGCCTACCGCCAGCACGTGAGCCGCCAGCAGTTCATCCGCTTCCTGGCGGGCCTGAAGCTGAACAAGTTCCGCAATCTCAAGTCCGGCCGCCCCCGCGTGCAGGAAGGCAACTTGATCCTCACCGTGAAGCTGAAGTCCGAAGGCGACGAAGAGCTCCCCCTCGACTTCACCTTCACCAAGGTGGACGACAACTGGCGCATTGCCCGCATCAACCAGGTCAATGGCTGATCCGCACGAGCGGGCCGCGGAACTGCGGCAGCTGCTCAACCGTGCCGGCCACGCCTATTACGTTCTTGATGCTCCGGTGATGGAGGACGCGGTCTACGACCGCCTCTATCGCGAGTTGCTCGAGCTGGAACAGAACCATCCGGACCTGCAACGGTCCGACAGCCCCACCCAGCGGGTGGGCGGAGCTCCGGCGGAGGGGTTCACCAGCGTTGAGCACCGCGTGGGCATGCTCAGCCTCGACAACGCCTTCAACCGCGACGACCTGCAGGCCTGGCACGAGCGGCTGCTGAAGGTGCTGGACCGTCCCAAAGACACCCGCCTGCCCCTGGTGGGGGAACTAAAAATTGACGGCAACGCCCTGGCCCTGAGCTACCGCAATGGGGTGCTGGAGCGGGCCGCCACCCGGGGCGATGGCAGCCGCGGTGAAGAGATCACCGCCAACGTGCGCACGATCAGTTCCATTCCGCTGCGGCTGCAGATCGAGAACCCACCGGAATGGGTGGAAGTGCGAGGAGAAGCCTTCATCCCTGATGCCACCTTCGCGGCGATCAATGCCGAACGGGAGCAACGGGGTGAAGCGCTGTTCGCCAATCCCCGCAACGCCTGCGCCGGAACCCTGCGCCAACTGGATCCGAAGGTGGTGGCCGCCCGCCGGCTCGACTTTTTCGCCTACACCCTGCACCTGCCGGGTGACGCCCAACCCCCCGGCCAATGGAAGGCTCTGGAGTGGATGAACAGGGCCGGTTTCCGCGTGAACCCGAACCGGGAGCGCTGCGAAGACCTGGCCGCCATCCAGCGCTTCTGCGACCACTGGGAGCAGGGGCGTCATGACCTCGCCTATGCCACCGACGGCGTGGTGGTGAAGCTGGACGACCTTCAGCTGCAGGACGAAGCCGGCTTCACCCAGAAGGCCCCGCGCTGGGCCATCGCCCTCAAATACCCCGCCGAAGAAGCCCCCACCCGTCTGATCCGCGTTAGTGCTCAGGTGGGCCGCACCGGGGCCATCACCCCCGTGGCTGAATTCGAAGCGGTCGCCCTGGCCGGCACGAGCGTCAGCCGCGCCACCCTCCACAACGCCGATCGGATCGCAGAACTGGATCTGCACCTGGGCGACACCATCGTGGTGCGCAAAGCCGGGGAGATCATTCCCGAAGTGGTGCGGGTGCTGCCGGAGCTCAGGCCCAGCGACGCCACCCCGGTGCAACTGCCGCAGCACTGCCCCGAATGTGGCTCCAACTTGGTGCGGGAGGGCGATGAAGCCGCCACCCGCTGCGTGAACAGCAGCTGCCCAGCGATCCTGCGGGGTGGGCTGCGGCACTGGGTGAGCAAGGGCGCCCTGGATGTGGATGGGCTCGGCAGCAAGTTGATCGAACAGCTGGTGGACCGCGGCCTGTTGGGCTCGCTGGCGGATCTCTACCGCCTGGATGCGGCCCTGCTCGCCAGCCTGGATCGGATGGGCGACAAGTCGGCCACCAAGCTGGTGGAGGCCCTAGAGGCCTCCAAACAGCAGCCGTGGCACCGTCAGCTTTATGGCCTCGGCATCCGCCACATCGGCGAGGTCAACGCCAAAGCGCTCGCAGCCGCTTTCTCCAGCATCGACAGCCTTGCGGCAGCAGCGCTGGAGGCCCCGGAGCAGATCGCCGAACTGCATGGCATCGGCCCGGAAATCAGCGACAGCCTGGGCCAATGGCTGCGCACCCCCGCCAACCAACAACTGCTGCAGGACTTGCGCAGCATTGGGCTCTCACTGGAGGCGAGTGCCTCCGAACAGCAGGCCGCCAGCCAAGCCGGGGCTGACGCCGACGGCGTGCTGCAGGGCAAGACCATGGTGCTCACGGGCACGCTCCCCAACCTCAGCCGCAGCGAGGCCAAAGCGCTGATCGAAGCGGCCGGCGGCAAAGTGAGCGGCAGCGTCAGCAAGAAGACCGACTACCTGGTGGCGGGCGAAGCCGCTGGCAGCAAACTGACCAAAGCCGAGAGCCTCGGGGTGACGGTGCTCAGCGAAGCCGACCTCACCGCCCTGCTGCAGCAATGAGCCCATCCCCCCCTGCCCTGCACCGCTGGATCAAGACCGACTGCGGACGGGCCAAGTTGGCTGAGCTGCAGCAGAACACCGGCCCAGCCAACCGCGCACGCCTGGCTTGGTTCATCCTGATCGCTGCCCTGCGGGACTGGCGTCTGCCCAATCCCGATCAGAGCGACGTCTCCACATCCTGAAGCGACCGCCGAGCCGCTCGGCTCACCAGCCAGACCACGGCCAAGGTGGCGAGCACCCCCACCACCCGCAGCGCCCAGGTGCCCGCATCGGCCTCACCCCCCAGCACCTCACCGAACCGGGCCACATCACCGGCCAAGGCACCCAAGCCGCAGAACAGCACCGTGCCGGGGAGGATGCCGATCAAGCCGATGCTGTAATCCCGCAGGCTCACCTCACTGAGGCCGTAGGCCAGGTTGAGCAGCGAGAAGGGAAAGGCGGGCGAGAGGCGCGTCAGCAACACCAACTTCAGGCCCTCCTTGCTCACGGCCCGCTCCACCGCCTGCAACTTGGGGAGCTGCTCCAACCGGCGGCGGGCCCAGTCGCGCAGCACCGAACGCCCCAGCAGAAACACCACTACCGCCCCGAGACAGGCCCCAACAAACACCAGGCCACTGCCAAGCCAGGTGCCGTAGAGCACCCCGGCCAGCATCGACGCCCAAACCCCCGGCAGCAGCAGCGTCACCCAGAGGGCATAGAGCGGCATGAACAGCAGCGCCCCAGCGGGGGAGCGCAGCAGCTCCAACACATCCGGCAGCCAGTGCTGAACCAAGGAGATCAAGCGGAATCACCCACGCATGGCGTGGAGCATTGCACTAACTCGATGCTGAGGTGTAAAAGCGCAGGGCAAAGAGCCAGAAGGCCCGCGCCGCCGCAAAGAACAGCACCGCCAGAGCCAAGCCCGCCAGCAGCATCGGTGCGGCGGCCTCACCCAGCAGCACCTGGGCGGGAACTGTGGTGAGGAAGGCCACCGGCAGCACCAGGGTGAACAACAGGCGCAGGGCAGGCGGATAGGCGTTGAGGGGATAACGGCCGGAGGCCAGCAGAGCCCTGAGCACCTCAGTGGCATTCCAGGTTTTGACGAACCAGATACTGGTGGCGGCGATCAGAAACCAGAGCGAATACAGGATCAAGCCACCGGCCAGCAGCATCACCAGCACGGTGAAGAGAGAAGACAGACTGAACACCACATCGGCCTGATGGCTGCCCCAGGCCAGAAGCCCAAGCCCCAAGCCGATCTCCGGCAGCCCCGCCGGCGAAAGCGTGCGCAGCGACAACCAGAACTGGCTGTCGATCGGTTTGAGCAGCACGAAATCCAGGGTGCCCTCGCGCACATGGGTGACGATCGCCCCAAGGTTCGGGCGCAACCACGTGGTGGCCATGCCATCGAACACCGTGTAAAGCCCCTGCACCATCAAGGCCTGGGCCCAGCTCCAGCCCCCCAACGTCTGATCGGGGCTATAGAACAGCGAGAGCAGGAACAGGCTGCCGCTGAGGCTCATCGCCACCGCCAGTAGCTCGATCAGCACGTTGGCCTGATACTCCAGCTGCACGGCCACGGCCGTGCCCCAGAAGCGACGCAGGGTTCGCCAATAGCGTCCCATCAGGCCCCCATGGCGCTGTAGCGCCGCACGCCGGCCCGCCAGAGCAGCAGCACCAGCGGCAATAGCAGAGCGATCCAGGCCAGTTGCGCCCCAAAGCCCGCCAACAGATCCACCGGTTGGCCCGCCAGCACCCGGGCCGGGAAGTCGATCAAATACGGGAAGGGCGTCCACTGGGCTAGGGCCCGCACCGCCGGCGGAAAGGCCGTGAGCGGTGCCAGCAGACCGGACAGGAACAGGAAGGGAATGAACTGGAGCCGCTCCAGGGCACTGGCCTTCTCACTCCAGAAGCAGAGGGCCGCAATCAGGCTCTGGAACAGAAAAGCGATGGCGAAGGCCATCCAGGTGGCCAGCCAGGCCAGTAGGAAGCCCCCCAACGACGGCAACCAGAAGGCCTGGGGCCGCACCGCAAAAAACACCGCTGCGATCAGGGCCGCGAAGGGCAGACGGGTGAGCTGCTCGCCGAGGTGAGCCGCCACATAACGCCAGAGCGGATGCAGCGGCTGCAGCAGGTAAGGAGAGAGCCGGCCCAGCAGGGCGTCTTCCTCGAAGGCATAGACCACCCACACCACCGAGAACTGACGCACCAGAAAGGCGCTGAGGAAATAGCGATCCAGGGCCACACCATCCAGCCCCAGCCCTGAGCGCGCGTCGCTGCCGCTCCAGACGCTGAGCATGATGAACGGCAGCACCCCGGACAAGGCCCAGAGGGCGATCTCGGCGCGGTACTCGAGCATGTGGGCGTACTGGGAGCCCAGCAGCACCCGGATGATCCGCCGGTTCAGCCCGAAGATCCGCATCAGACACGCCCCTGCCGGAACAACCCACCGATCAGCTCTTCGATCGGTGGATCGGTCACATCCAGATCACGCACGGGGAAGCGATCCAGCATTTGCGCCACCACGGCGGTGAGCTGATCGCGGGGCACCAGCAGCCGCACATCACAGCCCTCCAGCTGCTCCAGACGTCCCAACCCCGCCAAGGCATCGGCCGAAACGGGCGACTCCAACTCGAGCCTCACCTCCCGCTCCGGTGCCAATTGATCAGCCAGCGCTTCCAGAGGGCCGTCGTGGAACAAGCGCCCCTGGTGGATCAACAGCACCCGGGGACAGAGGGCCGTGATGTCAGCCATGTAGTGGCTGGTGAGCAGCACCGTTGCCCCCGTGCGGCGGTTGTACTCGGCCAGAAACTGCCGCACCCGGGCCTGGGCATTCACATCCAGCCCCAGGGTCGGTTCATCGAGGAACAACACCTCCGGCTCGTGCAGCAGCGCCGCCAACAGTTCGGCCTTCATCCGCTGGCCCAGGGAAAGCTTGCGCACCGGCCGGGTGAGTTCCTCCCCCAGCTCCAGCAGATCGGCAAGTTCGCTGATCCTCCTCCGGGCCACAGCATCGGGAATGCCGTAGACCGCCGCATTCACCCGCAGTGAATCCATCGGCGGCAGGTCCCAGAGCAGCTGCTGCTTCTGCCCCATCACCAGGGTGATCCGGCGCAGGAACTCCGCCTGACGGCGCTGGGGCCGGTGCCCCGCCACCTGCACCTCGCCGGCGCTGGGGTGGATCAAGCCGCAGAGCATCTTCAAGGTGGTGGTTTTGCCGGCACCGTTGGCACCGAGAAAGCCCACCATCTCCCCAGGCTCAATCCGGAAGGAAACGTCCTGCACCGCGGTGACGTCCCGGGTGCGGCGGCGGATGAAATGGCGCAGGGTGCCGGCCAAGCCGGGCTGCTTCTCGGCAACCCGGTAAACCTTACTCAGCCCCTCAACCTGAATCACCGACTCAGCTCAGATCCGCCAGGCGCTTGCGCGCCAGATCGGCCTGGGCCTGCTTCTCATCGAGGTTGGCCTGGCATTCCGCCACCACCTCCGGCGGGGCCTTGTCGGCGAAGTTGGGGTTGCCCAGTCGGCCCGCCAGGCCCTTGATCTCCTTCTCCGCCTTGGCGATGTCTTTCTCCAGGCGCCCTTTCAGCGCATCGAGATCGACCAGGCCTTCGATCGGCAGCAGCACCTGCAGCTCTCCACTCACCCCCGCCAGGGCCTTGGCCACCGGAGCCGCATCGGCCTCTGCCGGCGCCATCACCGCCACCGACTCCGCCCGCGTCAAGGCTGTGATGTCGGCCGTGCCCTGAGTGAGCACAGCCGCCAGCTCGCCGCGGCCGGTGACGAAGCGAACCGGCACCGATTGCGAGGGCTTGAGACCCGCCACCGCGCGCAGGTTGCGCACCATACGGATGGCACCGATCAGCTCAGCGAACGAGGCTTCAAGGTCATCGTTGAGGGCTGCTTCGTCCACAACCGGCCAGGGCTGCAGAGCCAGGAAGGTGGTCTCCGGCTCGCCGGTGACGCTGTGCCAGAGCTCCTCGGTGAGGTGGGGCATCAGCGGATGCAGCATCAGATGCATCTGGCTGATCACCTTGGCCAGCACCTGCTTGGCCACCTGCTGATCGGCGAGGGCCTCAGTCGAGGGGTTCTCACCGGGGTTGAGCCGGCGCTTGCTCAGCTCCAGATACCAATCGCAGACGTCGTTCCAGGCGAACTCGTAAAGCCCCTTGGCGGCTTCACCCAGGCCATAGCTGCTGTAGCGCTCGGCCGTCTCCCGGTTCACCCGGGCCAGGCGGGAGAGGATCCAGCGATCGGCCAGCTGCAGGGCCGCGGGGTCGGGCTCACCGAGTTGGGCCGGTGTTTCGCCGCCCAGGTTCATCAGGGCGAAGCGGGTGGCGTTCCAGAGCTTGTTGGCGAAGTTGCGCGAGGCCTCCACCGTGGCGGAGGTGTCCTTCTTGCGGTCATAGTCCAGACGGATGTCCTGACCGGCACCGGCCACCTCCCGCACCAGTGCGAAACGCAGGGCATCGGTGCCGTAACGGTCGATCAGCAGCAGCGGATCGATGCCGTTGCCGGCGCTCTTGCTCATCTTGCGGTTCTGCTCATCCCGCACCAGGCCATGGATGTAGACGTCCTGGAAGGGCATCTCACCGGTGAAGGCGCCGGCCATCATCGTCATCCGGGCCACCCAGAAAAAGATGATGTCGAAGCCCGTCACCAGGGTGCTGGTGGGGTACCAGCGCTGCAGGTCGGCGCTGTCTGCATCGGGCCAACCCAGGGTGGAGAAGGGCCAGAGGCCACTGGAGAACCAGGTATCGAGCACATCTTCGTCCTGCTCGATCTCCGCCGCCGCGCCGTACTCCGCCTTGGCCTTGTCCAGGGCTTCGGCTTCGTTGCGGGCCACCACGTAGGGCGTGGTGTCGGTGTACTTGCCGCTGGTCTCGCTGATCACGAACCAGGCGGGGATGCGATGGCCCCACCAGAGCTGGCGGCTGATGCACCAGTCGCGGATGTCGGTGAGCCAGTCGCGATACACCTTCTCCCAGCGCTCGGGGATGAAGCGGGGGTCCTGCTTCTCGAGGGCCTCACGACAGCGAGCCGCCAGGGGTTCGGTTTTGACAAACCACTGGGTGGAGAGCAGCGGCTCCACCGGCACCTTGCCGCGATCGGAGTAGGGAACGCTGTGGCGGTAGTCCTCCACCTTCACCAGCAGCCCCAGCTCCTCCAGGCCAGCCACCACAGCCTTGCGGGCCTCGAAGCGATCCAGCCCCTCGAACTGGCCGGCCTCCTTGTTCATGGTGCCGTTCTTGCGCATCACCGTGATCTGGGGCAGACCGTGGCGCTGGCCGATGGCGAAATCATTGGGGTCGTGGGCCGGCGTCACCTTGACGCAGCCGGTGCCGAACTCCTTCTCCACGTGGTCGTCGGCCACGATCGGAATCTCCCGTCCCACGAACGGCAGGGTGAGGGTCTGGCCCACCAGGTGGGCGTAGCGCTCATCGGTGGGGTTCACCGCCACCGCCGTGTCGCCCAGCATCGTTTCGGGCCGGGTGGTGGCCACCTCCAGGTGGCCGTCGCCGCTGCTGAGCGGATAGCGGAAATGCCAGAGGCTGCCGTCCACCTCCTTCATCTCCACTTCCAGATCGCTCACCGCCGAACCGGAGGCGGGGCACCAGTTCACCAGGTACTCACCGCGGTAAATCAGCCCCTGCTCGTGCAGCCGCACGAAGGCCTCCTTCACCGCCTCACTCAGGCCCTCATCAAGAGTGAAGCGCTGGCGCTTCCAATCCACGGAATACCCCAACCGCCGCAGCTGGCCCACGATGCGGCCACCACTTTCGGCCTTCCACTGCCAGGCCCGCTCCAGAAACGCCTCACGGCCGAGATCGTGGCGGGTCTTGCCCTCCTCTTTGAGCTGCTTCTCGAGGATCGTTTGCACCGCGATTGAGGCGTGATCGGTGCCGGGCAAGCAAAGAACGTTCTTTCCCGCCAGGCGCTGGTAGCGCACGATCGTGTCGATCAGGGCCGTGTTGAAGGCATGGCCCATGTGCAGGCTGCCGGTGACGTTCGGCGGCGGGATCACCACCGAGAACGGTTCACCGGGGGCCTTCGGGTCGGGATGGAACGCTCCCTGGTCCTCCCAGGCCTGCTGCCAGCGGGCCTCCGTGCCAGCCGGGTCGTAGGTCTTGGCCAGTTCGGGCACGGAAAGCTCAGCGGTTCAGCCGGCCATGCTCGCAAAGCCCTGCCCGCCATGGCCAACGTCCCTAGAATCGACCTATCGAAGCGATGGCATGGCCGCGATCGGGATCCAGCATCTGGCCCATCTGATCGTGCCGGCGGCGCTCCTTATCAGCGCCAGCGTGTTGACCCTGGCTGGCATCACAGCGAGCTTTCTGCAGTACCTGGCGCTGCTCTGGGTGCTGTAGCGCTGCGTGGAACCCACCAAGCAGCTGATCCACCAACGCTTCCCCAAAGTGCCCGTGGAAGAGATCGATAAATCGTTTTTCCGGCCTGTGCTGCTGGTGATGTCGATCCTCACCTTTGTCCAGATGCTGGGCAGCCGGGAATCGTTGTCGCTGATTTCCCTTGGTGACGTGTTCGGGGGCCTCTCGGTGGGCATCGGCTTCGGCATCAAGGAGATCATCTCCAACTTCAAACAGCAGCCTCTGGCTGCTGTTTGAAGGATCGGTGCGCCCCGGTGAAATCCTGATGATCAACGGCGACCCCTGCACCGTGCGCAAGCTGGGACTGCGGGCCACCCAGTTGCGCCGCGGCCGCGATGGAGCGGAACTGCTGATTCCGAACCAGAACTTCTTCACCCAGGAAGCGGAGTCGTACACCGCGGAGGAAACCTCACGCCGCGACGCGGTGGATTTCGCCGATTCATCGATCAACTACAAGCTGCTCTTCTGGGTGCGCAATCCCCTGGAAGCCTTCGCTGTGGGCAGCGATTTGCGGCAAGCCATCTGGACGGCGTTCGACAAGAACGGCATCGGCATTCCCTTCCCGCAGCGGCAGGTGTATCCAATGGAATGGCCCCCCTCCAAGGAGGAAACCCACCGGCTCGGAAGCCCCAGCAATCAGCTCCAGGCCGAAGCAGACAGCGATCGTGCCAACGACTCAGCTGGCAAGACGCCGTAGGTAGTCCTGCTGGCGTCCGGCGTTGATCCAACCGGTGGCGATCAACTTGTTGGCGCTCTCATTCACCCGTCCGCGGTGAATGTGGGACGGACCAGCCGGAAAGATCACCAACTTGCCCCGCTCCGCCGGTTCGTGGTGGTCCTGCCAGTGGAACTCGGTGCCAGCCTCATCCACGTCGTTGCAATAGAGAATCCAGGCCAGCACCCGGTGCACCGGTTCGGTGGCCTCATCGCTGATGGTCCAATCGCAGTGCCATCGCTTGAACCCTTCCCCCGGGGCGTAGTGCTGGAGGTTGAAGATCGGATTCACAAACAGGCTCTGCTGCGGGCAGCACTGCCGGAACAACGGCCGCTCCTGCAGATAGCGCTCCAAGCCGGCCGTCACCCCGCGAAGGATCAGTTGCGAGAGGGCAAAGGATTCGGGTTCCGAGCGATCAATCGCCACCAGGCTGATGTCGGTGCTCTGTTTCGCCGGTTCCCCCTCACCCTCGGGCCCGAAGGCCACGCCAGGCCGCTGTAAGTCCACCCGGCGCTCGAAGAACTCACGCACCGCATCGGCCACCGAGGCGTAACCGGGATTGCTGTAGCGCCCGATCAGGTTCATGCCGCGGCCTCCAAGCGAGGAATCGCCACCACAGCATCGAGCTGCTGCCAGCGCGACCGGTCAGCCACATGGCCCTGCAACTGCACCTGTTCGATCACCGTCGCAGCGCGCTCAAGATCCAGGGGAACACCCGGGCCCATCGGCAGCACCAGCACCTGCTGCTCAGCCGGATCGGCCATCACCTGAAGATCGAGGGCCTCCAGCTCCCGCTCAAAGAACACCCGCCGCATCCGGGTGGTGAGGCTTGGCCCAAGCGCCTCGACGAACCGGGCCATGCCGGCTTCATCCCCGGAGCTGCCGCAATTCAGCGACAACCAGATCAGCAGCTTCACCCAACTTTCCGCCGTCCACAGGGGTTGGAAGCTTTCCCGGTGCTGCCGCACCAGCTCAGCGATTGAAAAATCAAACAGTGTGGCCTGCAGGCCAGTGGCATCAGCGGAATCCATGCTCTTCATCCTCTCCTGCGAAAGGTCAGACTGGGGCGACTGGCTATTCGCACCATGGCCCTGGACCTGAACGATCCCGAACTCGAGTTCTCCGATCTGGTCTACGCCTACCAGAGCTGGGTGATGGCGGTGATCAATGACGAAAAGCTGGACAGCGATGACAAGCTGCTCACCGACGACATCGCCGAGGACGCCCTCAACTCAATGCGCTTCCTGCCGGGTGAGGTGACCAACGCCATCGAAACCAGCCTGGCCCGCGTCTACGACGTGGACGCCGACGAACTGGCCGAGCTGCTCTTCCCTGAGGACTGAGCCCAGGCTCAGATGACGCGATGGGTTGGTCCGCGACTGACATCCCGAACCAGCAGGGCCGTATCGCCCTGATCACTGGAGCCAACAGCGGCCTGGGCCTGGAAACAGCGCGCGCCTTGAAACGCTGCGGGGCCACCGTGGTGTTGGCGTGCCGCAGCCCCCGCAAAGCCGAGAGGGCCAAGCAGGAGTTGCTGCAGGAGCGCGATGGGGGAGCGGTGGATCTGGTGGACCTGAATCTGGCGGACCTGACCAGCGTGCAACAGGCGGTGGCCACCGTCGGGGAGCGCTACGGCTGCCTTGATCTGCTGATCAACAACGCTGGCGTGATGGCACCGCCGCGCCGCACTACCGCCCAGGGGCATGAATTGCAGTTCGGGGTGAATCACCTGGGGCACATGGCCCTGACCCAGGCCCTGCTGCCGCTGCTGCAGAACCGGCCCGATCCCCGCGTGGTAACGGTGACCTCAGGAGCGCAGTACTTCGGCAAGATCCGCTGGGACGATCCCAGCTGGAGCAAGAGCTACGACCGCTATGGGGCCTATGGCCAAAGCAAACTCGCCAACGTGATGTTTGCCCTTGAGCTGGATGCACGCCTGCGCGAGCAGGGCAGCCCCATCCGCTCCCTGGCTGCCCATCCCGGCATCGCGCGCACAGACCTGCAACCCACCGCAATCGCCAGCGTCGGCAACCGTTTCGAGGCTCTGGTCTACCGGCTGATGGATCCCTTGTTCCAAAGCGCCGGCATGGGTGCCCTGCCCCAACTGCATGCCGCCACCGCGGCGACGGCACAGGGTGGCGAGCACTACGGCCCTGAACAGTTCGGTGGATTGCGGGGTGCACCGGCGCTCTGCCGTGTGGCGCCCGCAGCGAGCCAACCCGCCGAACGGCAGCGGCTCTGGAGCTTGAGCGAGCAGCTGATCAGTGGCTGAATCCAACGCTGTGATGTTGAGTGGCCGCTGGTTGGTCGCCCTTTGAAACCATGGCCACTCGCCGCCCTGCCACCCAGATCAATGCCCGCCAGAAGGTCTTGCTGGCGAACCTGCAGGCCTGTGGTGATGAGATGAGCGGTCAGCAGCTACACCGCAGCCTGGAGCCCGAACAGGCCATGGGCCTCGCCACGGTGTACCGGAATCTGCGCCAGCTGCAGCAACGGGGCCTGGTGCGCTGCCGCCACCTGCCCAATGGCGAGGCGCTCTATGCGCCGCTGGAGCGGGATCGCCACCACCTCACCTGCGTCGATTGCGGCAAGACCCAGGCGCTCGACCACTGCCCGATTCACGACCTGGAGGTGCCCGAAGACGGTCGCAAAGGCTTCGATCTCCTGTTTCACACGCTTGAATTCTTTGGTCTCTGCAGCGACTGCCGCGAGCGGCAGCAAAGCCCGTCATGACCCTGGCCGCCACGTACTACGGAGCCAATGGCTGGTTGCTCGAATTCGATGATCTCCGCGTCCTGGTGGATCCCTGGTTGCGCGGCAGCCTGAGCTTCCCCCCCGGGGAATGGTTGCTCAAAGGGGAACTGCCCTGCGAGCGCAAGGCGCCCGAGAAGCTGAACCTGCTGTTGCTCACCCAGGGGCTCGCGGACCACGCCCATCCGGAAACCCTGGCGCTTCTCCCCAAGGACCTGACTGTCATTGGATCGGTAGCTGCAGCACGGGTGGTGGAAAGCCTGGGCTTCACCAGCGTGAAAACCCTCTCCCCCGGAGAGAGCACTAACCACCAGGGCCTGCAGGTGCGCGCCAGCGCCGGTGCACCGGTGCCGATGGTGGAAAACGGTTATCTGCTGGAGCATCCGGCCGGATCGCTCTATCTCGAACCCCACGGCTTTCTCGATCCAGCCCTGGAGCCACAGCTCCTGGATGCCGTGATCACGCCGATGGTGGATCTGGGGCTGCCGGCGCTTGGAGCGTTCGTTAAAGGCTGCTCCGTGGTGCCGCAACTGGTGGAACGCTTCCAACCCACCACGGTGCTCGCCAGCACCTCCGGCGGTGACGTGCGCTTTGGCGGCGCATTGAGTCGGGCCCTGCAAATGAAAGGATCCGTGGCCAGCACTGGTGCCCAGCTGCCAGCCAGCAGCTCCTGGACCGATCCAACACCAGGGGAACGACTGCTGCTGAAAAACTGATTTTTCGGATTAAGCTTTGTAACAACAGCTTGAGTTCGATGAAATCCGCGCAAGCCAGCGATTCCTGGTTCCAAGGCGTCGCTGCCCGCGACATCCACATGGAGCAGCTCAAAAAGGCCGAACGCTTCAACGGCCGTGCCGCCATGGTCGGCATCGTGATCGGAATCATTACCGAGGGTCTCACCGGTGCCGGCATCGTTCACCAGATCGGGCTGGGCCCCCTGGTGGATGGCTATGCCGCCTGCCGCACCCAATTCCTTCCCTTCTGCTTCTGATTCGGAAGGGAGACCACCCCCCGATGACGAGAATGGTGTGATTCACGTTCGAATCGAATGGCTGCTGACAAGGAACTGCTGAAGGAAGTGGCCCTGGAGCTGTGGAACACCACCAAAAAACTCCGTCCCGGTCTGCCCAAAGCTCCTCGCGCCCAGCTGGTCTTAAAAGCTCTGCTCACCATCGGTGACATGAGCGATCAGCTGGAAGCCGCCATGGTGCTTGGGGTGATTGAGGCGCAGGAACCCGACGATGAGCCCGGGCAGGGAGAAGCGGCCGGCGAAGACAAGACGGTGTCTGAAACCGATGCCAAGACCGAGCGGGAGACCCCCAGGGTTGTGCGCAAGCGCTCCAGCAGCCGCTGATCAAGACCTCTAGATGACACTGGACACGCAGCCCATTCCCCCTTCAGAGGGTGCTGGATGGGCTGTCTTCCAAAAAGGACGCGGCGCAGTCTGAGTAACTTTTAAAGCCCCGCACCACAGCCCGAACCTTGACTCTGTTGATCGTCACCGCTGGTTTCATGGGTCTGCTTTGGCTCACGCAAAGCCTGATCAGACGTGGCATGGATGACGGCAGTAACAGCTGAGGCGGCCTTCATCCCACTGCTGGAAAGAAGACAATCAGCGGTGACTGGGCTCCCTTGAGGACTGCTCTGCTTCGGCTTTCAGAAAACGGCGATGCTGAGATGAGGCATAGCCGCTGAGGTCAATTCTGCTGGCATTGCTGCCAGCCTTTCGCCACTCCCTCGGGGGAGTGCTGGATCTTCGGTTCATGGGATCGAGTTATCGGTTCTCGCGCAGTGGGCCTTCAATCAGGCTCTTTGGCGTCGCTCCACCTTTGCACACCTACCCATCCGACGCACCGAACGGATGAGTAATTGCAGCTACGGCGAGCCATTCGAATCGGACCGATACTCCGCCCAACAGCAAACGGCTTGTGACCCCTGAAGAGCAGTACGTGCAATGCATGGACGCTGCCTACGCCGCTGCTGACAAGGAGACCTGCCTGAAAATGATGCGAAGGGCAGAAGGCGTCCTGCGCGGTGAATTCAGCGCCCAGCCAACAGGCGATGGCCCTGGAGAGCGAGCGTTGGCGAGCTGAAGCAAAAAACCAACGAAACCCAGTGCAGCACTGCGTTTTGAGATGGGCGATACTGGGATCGAACCAGTGACAATCTCCTTGTAAGGGAGGTGCTCTACCGCTGAGCTAATCGCCCCACCGGGCAGATTCTGCCCTAACGCGTCAGCTTGGGGACGCACAGTAGCTCCGAAGGCTTGGCAACGGGTCAGCGCCACGACCAGAGCATCTGGGTTCTGAGCCTCCCGCTCGGGATCGCTGTGGGCTTGGTGCTGGGCATCAAGGCTGCACTGATCGCATCAGCAAGCTGTTGGGCCGGTGGCTTGTGGCTGTCCCCTGACCTGGACACCCGCTCCAATGCGCTGCAGCGGTGGGGAGCCCTCGGCTTTCTCTGGTGGCCCTACCGCCTGCTGGTTCCCCATCGCTCGCTCTGGTCCCATGGCCCGCTGCTGGGAACAACCGCGCGCCTGGCGGTGCTGCTCACCTGGTGCCTGATCGTGACCATGGCGGTTCCAGCACTCTCACCAGCGGTGCTGCTGACAACGCTCCAGCAACTGATGCGTCAGCACCCACGGGAGTTCATCGCCCTGCTTGTGGGCTTGGAGGGCAGTGCCTGGATCCACCTGATCCTCGATGGCGACCCCTGGCCCCATGAATGGTCGAAGAAACGACAGCGATGAGAAGGTGGGCGTTGCCCCAGTTGTTGCCACGGCATGGCCAACGCTCCTTCTGACGCCATCCAGCGACTGATCGATGTTGTGGCACAACTCAGGGATCCAGCAACGGGCTGTCCCTGGGATCTGGAGCAGACCCATGCCTCGCTGGTGCCCTACGTGCTGGAAGAGGCCCACGAAGTGGCCGATGCGATCCGCCAGGGCAGCGATGCCCATATGAAGGAGGAGCTGGGGGATCTGCTGCTGCAGGTGGTGCTGCATGCCCAGATCGCTCGGGAGCAGCAGCGCTTTGATTTGGATGCGATTGCCGACGGCATCAGCGACAAACTGATCCGCCGTCACCCCCATGTGTTCGGCGATGCCGTCGCCAGCACCAGTGACGAGGTGCGACGCAGCTGGGAGGCCATCAAGCTCCAAGAGCAGGCCGAGGCCCTGGCGGGCTCCTCCAGCCCCCTCAGCGACCGGCTCAGAACCAAGGTGCGGGGCCTGCCGGCCCTGGCTGGGGCCATGACCATCTCCAAGAAAGCGGCCAAAGCCGGCTTCGAGTGGGATGACATGGCCGGCGTCTGGGAGAAGGTCCATGAGGAGCTGGACGAACTCAAGGAGGCGGTGGCCAGCGGCGACACAGGCCATGCCCAGGAGGAACTCGGCGATCTGCTGTTCACCCTGGTGAATGTGGCCCGTTGGTGCAGCATCGAACCCGAGGAGGGTCTCGCCGGCACGAATCAACGCTTCCTCGACCGCTTCTCCCGCGTTGAAGCTGCCCTGGAAGGGGATCTGCAGGGCCGCAGCATCAACGAATTGCAAGCCCTCTGGAAACAGGCCAAAGCGGCGATCCGAGCAGAACACTCGCCCACCTCAGGATCCGATTAGTCGTCCAGGGAGGGACGACTGCGCCGTTGACGCTTGAGGTCACCACGCTTTTTCTTCGTGTCCAAGCGCCGCTTCACGGCACCACGACCCGGCCGGGTGGCCTTTCGGGCACGCGGTGCTGGCTGCAAGCCCTCCCGCAGCAGCTCCCCCATGCGATGCAGAGCCTTCTGTCGGTTCTGCCATTGGGAGCGTTCTTCTGCGACCACAACCCGTAGGCAGCCCTCCACCAAACGGGTCTGGAAGTGCTCCAGCAATCGGGCGCGGCGAAATGGACCCAGACAGGAACAGTTCGCTAGATCCAGAAGCAATTCCACACGGGAATCGGTGGTGTTGACCCCCTGCCCGCCGGGGCCGGATGAGCGGCTGAACCGCCAGCGCAGCTCCCTGGACGGAATGGTCAACCGCTCGTTCACCACCAGGTCTTGCACCAGCCATCTCCTGGCTCAAGAACAACAGGATGTTCCCACCAGGTTGATGCTTCGAAGAGGGAGCACCTGCACCAACCCTGACCCCTACCGATAAAACGAAAGCCTTGATCTGACGAAAAAGGCTTTGGAGCTGCCCTCTTCGACAGCAGCTCCCCTATCAAGCACATTTGACCTCCACATCTTGCGTTCGTCAATCCCAAGAGCACTACATCTGGTGTTTTGGAACAGCCCCACCGGGTCCTTAGCTGGAGAGATGCCCACCGCAGCCTATGAGCAGCTGGATTGACGAAGAACACCGCGGCGTCCGCTATGGATTGAAGGGAGAGGTGCTGGTCGAGGAGACCAGTCCGTTCCAGCGGATCAGCGTGATTCGCAGTGAGCGCTACGGGCGGGGGCTACTCCTGGATGGCTGTTGGATGACAGCGGAACAGCAGGAACGCCACTACCACGAGGCCTTGGTGCACCCAGCCCTATGCAGCGCCAGCTCGATCGAGCGGATTCTGGTGATCGGAGGCGGGGACGGCGGCACCGCGCGGGAATGCCTGCGCCACCCAGGCGTCCAGCGGCTGGACATGGTGGAGATTGACGGGCGTGTGGTGGAACTCAGCCGGGAACACCTTCCCGACATCGGCGGATCCGCCTGGTCTGATCCGCGGTTCCAGCTCACGGTGGGCGATGGCATCGCCTGGGCCGCTGAGGCTGAGGGCCAGAGCTATGACGTTGTCTTGGTGGATGGCTCTGATCCCGCCGGACCCGCCGAAGGCCTGTTCAACCGCGCCTTCTTTGAAAACTGCCGACGGCTGCTGAAGCCCGGGGGCGTGTTCGGCACGCAGAGCGAATCTCCGGAAGCCTTCCGCGATGTCCACATCGCCATGGTGCGCCTGTTACGCGAGGTGTTTGACCATGCCGACCCGCTCTATGGCTGGGTGCCGATGTACCCCAGCGGCTGGTGGAGCTGGACCTTCGCTGCGATGGCAACACCCCGTTACCGCACTCCAGACCCAGAGCGCAGCGAGGCCATCGCCGCAGGCTGCGAGATCTGGTCCCCGCGTTGGCAGAGAGGTGCCATGGACGCCATTCCGGCCTTCGTCGAACGGGAGCTGCAGCCATGACCGCACAACCGCCGAGTGGGCTTTTCGACAGTTTGTTTGACAGCGACGGAACCATTTTCATGGGATCCCGTCGCAACCCTGCCGACTGCCGCGTTGGTCTGTTTGGTGTGCCGTATGACGGCACCACCTCCTTTCGCCCTGGCACCCGCTTCGGCCCCGCCGCCATCCGAGAGGTGAGCGCTGGCCTGGAGACCTATTGCCCGCAACTCAACCTGGATCTGGAGGATCTCGACTTTGCGGATCTTGGTGCCGTTGAGATTCCCTTCGGCAACCCTGAGCCCGTTCTCACCAAGGTGAAGCAAGCAACCGAAGCCGTGCTCAGCCTGGGGCTCAGGCCCCTGATGCTGGGCGGGGAGCATTCGATCAGCTCAGGTGCCGTGGAGGCTGTGGCACAACGCCACCCCGACCTGGTGCTGGTGCAGCTGGATGCCCATGCCGACCTCAGGGACAGCTGGCTGGGGGCCCGCCACAGCCATGCCTGCGCCATGCGCCGCTGCTTGGAGGTTCTTCCCAGCCAGACGCTGTTTCAACTCGCGATCCGGAGTGGCACGCGGGAGGAATTCAGCGAACTGCACGAGAGCGGCCGGCTGATGCCCAGCGTCGACGCCCTTCAACAAGCCCTCGCTCCCTTGCAGGGGAAACCCATCTATCTCACCGTCGATCTGGACTGGTTTGACCCCGCCGTTCTGCCTGGAACCGGCACACCGGAACCCGGTGGTTACAACTGGTCTGACTTCGCCAGCCTGATCGGGGTGCTTCGAGAGCATCACCTGGTGGCGGCCGATGTAGTGGAACTGGCCCCACAACTCGACACCAGTGGCATCAGCTCCGTGCTGGCCGCCAAGGTGACCCGCAGCCTGCTGCTGCTCCTGGGTGGCAATCAATAGAAGTGACGGGCATCAGCCCGCTGCTGCCGCAAACGGCTGTGCTGCTTGCTGAGCAATTGCAGCACCAGCGTTGGGTGCCGATGGATGAGCGCCCAAAAATTTGAGCGGCTCAGGCGGAACAACGAAACAGGCGTCACCGCTGTGGCATCACGGCTGTGACACTCGGCGCCATCCACCAGATCCTCATAGAAAAACAATTCACCGGAACCAAAGCGAATGCGGTTCAACGGACCACTGCTCAGTTCCATCCATCCCCGTTCAATCACATGGATGAACTGCACAGGCTCACCGGCACTGAAAACAGTTGCGCCGGTGGGAAGGGTCAGGCGATCCACCTCAGGCTGTTCCTGGATCAGTTCCAGAGGAGTCAGCGGAGCTGAGGCGGACAAGGCAATAACGGGGGTTGGCTGCAGTATCCCGCGTTCATCCGGTGGAGGCCATCAGCAATGGCGGAGACGTGGATGGATCCAGGCTCACGTCAAGCTGCGATCCAGCTCCAGCTGACGCTCTCCAACACCGCTGCTCTGCAGAGCCGGAAGCTTGGGGGAACGGGGGGTCCAGTGGTGACAGACCATCAGATCTGCAATCTCGGCATGCACCTCCAACCGGCGCAGACGGCACCACCCCTTCGCACCTGCCGGCAGGGTGCAGTACTGACAACTGCGACAGCAGGAGCTGGCGGCCAAACAAGCGCTCCGAAAACGCGCTCAAGCTAGTGACGGTCTGCGAAACGGACCATGGACAGGGGCAAATTTCCGGGTTCCCTTCCGGATCGTGAAGCCCTCCATAAGAATGCGCTTCTCATCGGCCGCCCCCATGTCCCTGCAGCGCACTCCCCTGTTCGAGTCCTGCCGCAGCGCCGGGGGCCGCATGGTGCCGTTTGCAGGCTGGGAGATGCCGGTTCAGTTCAGCGGCCTGATCCAGGAGCACAAGGCCGTTCGCGAACGGGTCGGCATGTTCGATATTTCCCACATGGGAGTGCTGCGCCTCGAAGGTGCCAATCCCAAGGATGCGCTGCAACGGCTGATCCCCAGCGACCTGCACCGCATCGGTCCCGGCGAAGCCTGCTACTCGGTTCTGCTGAACGAGCGCGGCGGCATTCGCGACGACCTCATCGTTTACGACTGCGGTGCCATTGATGCCGAACGGGGTGCGCTGGTGCTGGTAATCAATGCCGCCTGCGCCGACAGCGACACCGCCTGGCTCCGTGAACAGATGGAGCCCGCTGGCCTGACGGTGACCGACATCAAAAAGGACGGAGTGCTGCTCGCTCTGCAGGGCCCTGAGGCCATGGGTTTGCTGCAGGAGCTGAGCGGCGAAGACCTCAGCGGCTTGCCCCGCTTCGGCCACCGGATGCTCAACCTCAAGGGCCTGAGCCAACCGGTCTTCAGTGCTCGCACGGGCTACACCGGCGAAGACGGTGCCGAGCTGCTGCTCAACGCCGACGACGGACAGAAGCTCTGGCAGCTTTTGCTCGATCGCAGTGTCACGCCCTGCGGCCTGGGGGCACGGGACACCTTGCGGCTGGAGGCCGCCATGCACCTCTACAGCCAAGACATGAACGACAAAACCAACCCCTTTGAGGCCGGGTTGGGTTGGCTCGTGCACCTGGAAATGCCCGTGGATTTTGTGGGCCGACAGGCGCTGGAGCAGGCGGCGGAATCCGGCCCGGCCAAACGCCTGGTGGGGCTCAAGCTGCAGGGTCGTGCCATCGCCCGCCACGACTACCCCGTGATGCACAACGGAGAGACCGTGGGCATCGTCACCAGCGGCACCTGGTCACCCACCTTGGAAGAAGCGATCGCCCTGGCCTACGTGCCGCCGTCCCTCGCCAAGCTCGGCACCGAACTGAGCGTTGAGATCCGCGGCAAGGCCCAGCCGGCAACGGTCGTTCGCAAGCCCTTCTACAAACGCGCCTGACGCTCACCGCTGCTGTGGGAAACTCGCTCTTCTCCAGTTGAGACATCCCATGCGCAGCAACGGTTGCGGCGACCTGCGCGAACAGAACATTGATCAGCAGGTGCAACTGTGCGGCTGGGTGGATCGACGCCGTGATCACGGCGGGGTGATTTTTATCGACCTGCGGGACCGCAGCGGCACGGTGCAGATCACGGTGGACCCAGATCTGGGCGCCGACGCCTTCGCCGTCGCCGAGCATCTGCGCAGCGAAACCGTGCTGCAGGTTGAAGGGAAAGTCCGGGCCCGGCCCGGCGACTCCCTGAACGACAAACTGGCGACGGGAGCCGTGGAAGTGCTCGCCAGCGGCATCACCGTGCTGAACAGCGTGAAAGGCAACCTGCCCTTCCCCGTGTCGGTGCACGACGAGGAGAACACCCGCGAAGAACTGCGGCTGCGCCACCGCTATCTGGATCTGCGCCGCAAGCGCATGAACGACAACCTGCGGCTGCGGGCCCAGACCATCCAGGCCGCCCGTCGCTTCCTGGAAGACGCCGGTTTCATCGAGGTGGAGACCCCGGTGCTGACCCGCTCCACGCCGGAAGGCGCCCGCGATTACGTGCTGCCCAGCCGGGTCTGCGGCGGCGAATGGTTCGCCCTGCCCCAGTCCCCCCAGTTGTTCAAGCAGCTGCTGATGGTGGGCGGCATCGAGCGGTACTACCAGGTGGCCCGCTGTTTCCGCGACGAAGACCTGCGGGCCGACCGCCAGCCGGAATTCACCCAGCTGGACATCGAGATGAGCTTCATGGATCAGGAGCAGATCCTGGAGCTGAACGAATCACTGATCTGCGCCATCTGGAAGGCCGTGAAGGGCATCGAACTGCCGCGGCCCTTCCCACGCATGACCTGGCATGACGCCATGGAGCGCTATGGCACCGACCGACCCGACACCCGCTACGGCATGGAGCTCACCAACGTGAGCGACATCGTGAAGGACATGGGCTTCAAGGTGTTCAGTGGCGCCGTGAAGTCCGGCGGCGCTGTGAAGTGCATCGCGGTGCCCGGCGGCAACGATGCGGTGAGCAACGTGCGGATCAAGCCGGGTGGTGATGTGTTCAGCGAGGCACAGAAAGCTGGTGCCGGTGGCTTGGCCTTCATCCGGGTGCGCGACGGCGGTGAGATCGACACGATCGGCGCCATCAAGGACAACCTCAGCGATGAGCAGAAGCAGGAGCTGCTCAGCCGCACCGGCGCGGAACCCGGCACCCTGCTGCTGTTCGGTGCAGGCGACACCGCCACGGTGAACAAGGCCCTCGACAGGGTGCGCCAGTACCTGGCCAAGGAGCTGGGCATGGTGAAGGCCGACCGGGACAACGACCAGTGGAACTTCCTCTGGGTGGTGGACTTCCCGATGTTCGAGTTCAACAGCGACGAGAACCGTTACGAGGCCCTGCACCACCCCTTCTGCGCGCCCAATGCGGAGGATCTCGGCAGCGATGCATCGAAGTGGGCCGAAACCCTGCCCGGAGCCCGGGCCCAGGCTTACGACCTTGTGCTCAATGGCCTTGAGCTCGGCGGCGGCTCCCTGCGCATCCATGACTCCGCCCTGCAGCGCCAGGTGTTGCAGACGGTTGGATTGCCTCTCGAGGAGGCCCAGGAGCAGTTCGGCTTCCTGATGGACGCTCTTGATGTGGGCGCACCGCCCCACGGCGGCCTGGCCTTCGGCGTGGACCGGATGGTGATGCTGCTGGCCGGCGAGGAGTCGATCCGCGACACCATTGCCTTCCCCAAGACCCAACAGGCCCGCTGCCTGATGACCAGTGCCCCAGGGGGCGTTGCCGACAAGCAGCTGGAGGAACTGCATGTGGCCAGCACTTGGGTTGAGCCCGACCAGGAAGACTGAAGGCGGCTACTTGGCCGAGCAGATCCCGAAGGGAATCAGCGCATTTGTCGCACCGCGGCCAACGGCGAGGAACCCTGAAGTTGGACTTCACAAGGCCAGCTTTTGCCCAGCAAGCCCCGACGGACTGGGGGGACCCGTGAGCGCCGCAGCAGCGGCACAACGGATCTGCTGCGGCTTTATCTCCAGGACATCGGCCGGGTCGACCTGCTCACCAATGAGGAGGAGGTCACCCTGGCCCGCCTGGTGCAGCGCCGCGAAGCACTGCTGCTCCAGCAACGGGAGCTGGCTAAGAGCGATGCCGCCATCGGTGAACTGCACCGTCTCGAAGAACTGCAACGCCGGGAAGCCAACCAGCACAGCCACTGGCCAACCAAGCAGGAATGGGCCCGGGCGGCAGGACTGCCCTTGCCCGAGTTGCAGCAGCGGATTGACCTGGGCTATCAGGCCTGGGCTGAGCAAGCCCAGCTGGAGGCAAAAGATCTGAAGCTGGCCCTCCGCAACGGGCGGCGAGCCAAAGACCACATGATTCAGGCCAACCTGCGCCTGGTGGTGGCGGTGGCCAAGAAGTACCAGCAGCGGGGCATGGAAATCCTGGATCTGGTCCAGGAGGGAACGCTCGGGCTGGAACGGGCCGTGGAAAAGTTTGATCCCACCCGCGGTTTCCGCTTCAGCACCTACGCCTACTGGTGGATCCGCCAGGGCATCACCCGGGCCATCGCCACCCAGAGCCGCACGATCCGGTTGCCCGTTCACGTCACCGAAAAACTGAACCGGATCAAACGGGTCCAGCAGGAGATTGCAAGCAACGAAGGACGCATTGCCTCGATCGCGGATCTGGCACGCGAATTGGGCATCAGTGAAGACACCGTGCGCCAGACCCTGGCCCGGGTGCCCCGCTCAGTGTCTCTGGACACCCGTGTCGGCCGCGAACAGGACACCCAGCTCGGAGATCTGATCGAGGATGGCCATGCCACCCCGGAGCAGACCCTCACCCACGACGAACTCCACAACGATCTGGAGGATCTCCTGGATGAACTCACCAGTCGGGAGGCCGCTGTCCTGCGCCGGCGCTTCGGATTGGAGGACGACACGCCCCAGACCCTGGCCCAGATCGGGGAAGAACTGAAACTCTCAAGGGAGCGCGTTCGTCAGATCGAAACCCGCGCCCTGCTCAAACTGCGGCAACCCCAACGACGCAGCAAAGTCCGGGATTACATCCAGGGCCTGGATTCCTAAAACGCCGGTTCCCCCTGGAGCCGATGACCGACGCCAGCTAATTTGAAGAGTCGCCCGGCAGGTCATGGCCAAATTCGTCTTCATCACCGGTGGTGTGGTGTCCAGCATTGGCAAGGGAATCGTGGCGGCGAGCCTCGGCCGGTTGCTGAAGTCGCGGGGCTACAACGTTTCGATTCTCAAGCTGGATCCCTACCTGAATGTGGATCCCGGGACGATGAGCCCGTTCCAGCATGGTGAGGTCTTCGTCACGGAAGACGGCGCCGAAACCGATCTTGACCTGGGCCATTACGAACGCTTCACCGACACGGCGATGTCACGCCTGAACAGCGTGACCACCGGCTCGATCTACCAATCGGTGATCAACAAGGAGCGCCGCGGCGACTACAACGGCGGCACCGTTCAGGTGATTCCCCACATCACCGGCGAAATCCGCGAGCGCATCCACCGGGTTGCCTCCAATAGCAATGCCGATGTGGTGATCACGGAAATCGGCGGCACCGTGGGTGATATCGAATCACTGCCCTTCCTCGAAGCCATCCGTGAATTCCGGGAGGACGTGGGTCGCAACGACCTGGCCTACATCCACGTCACCCTGCTGCCCTTCATCGGCACCTCCGGCGAACTCAAAACCAAGCCCACACAACACTCGGTCAAGGAACTGCGTTCGATCGGCATCCAGCCGGATGTGCTCGTCTGCCGCAGTGATCGCGACATCAGCGACGATCTCAAGCGGAAAATCGGCGGCTTCTGCGGGGTGCCCACCCGCGCCGTGATTCCCTCTCTGGATGCCGACAGCATCTATGCCGTGCCGCTGATCCTTGAGCAGGAGGGTCTGTGCCGTGAAGTGCTGGACGTGCTGAACCTGACCGACCATGACAGCGACATGGCGGCATGGGAACAACTGGTCAACAAGCTGCGCAATCCCGGCCCATCGGTGAAGGTTGCCCTGGTGGGCAAGTACGTGCAGCTGAACGACGCCTATCTCTCCGTCGTCGAAGCGCTGCAGCATGCCTGCATTGCCCAGGATGCCTCCCTCGACCTGCACTGGGTCTGCGCCGAACAGATTGAAGCGGACGGCGCCGATGCACTCCTGCGCGGAATGGACGCCGTCGTCGTGCCCGGTGGCTTCGGCAACCGTGGGGTGGATGGAAAGATTGCAGCGATTCGCTGGGCTCGGGAACAACGGGTGCCCTTCCTTGGGCTCTGTCTTGGGATGCAAACCGCTGTGATCGAGTGGGCTCGCAACCAGGCCGGCCTCACCGAGGCCACCAGTGCTGAATTAAACGAGAACACGCCCCATCCCGTGATTCACCTGCTGCCGGAACAGCAGGACGTGGTTGACCTCGGCGGCACGATGCGCCTGGGGGTCTACCCCTGCAGGATTGCGCCGGGAACCCTCGCCCAGAGGCTTTACGGGGACGAGGTGGTCTACGAACGCCACCGCCACCGCTACGAATTCAACAACTCCTATCGCAATCTTTTCCTGGAATCCGGATATGTGGTGAGCGGCACGTCCCCGGACGGACGCCTGGTGGAGTTGATCGAACTGAAAGGGCATCCGTTCTTCACCGCCTGCCAGTACCACCCCGAATTCCTCTCCCGGCCTGGACAACCCCATCCGTTGTTCCGGGGATTGATCGAAGCAGCCCAACAACGCCTTCCGGATTCACCGGCTCAGGCCCTGCGTCAACAGGGGGACATTGCGATCCCATGAACCGCGTCGATGGCTGACTCCCGGCGTCTCCCGGTGGTGGAAACATTCCATTCCCTGCAGGGAGAGGGCCACCATGCCGGACGCAGTGCATTTTTCATTCGGCTCGCCGGCTGCACCGTGGGCTGTCCGTGGTGCGACACCAAGCACTCATGGCCGGACCAAGGGCACCCTGAGCAACCCATCAATGCCTTGGCTGATGCCGCCCAGATGGCAGCTGAAGCCGGAGCCAGCTTCGTTGTGATCACCGGTGGAGAACCGCTGCATCACGATCTGCAGCCCCTCACCCAGGCCCTCGATGCGCGATGCGGTCTCCCCCTGCATCTGGAAACCAGCGGGGTGGATCCACTCAGCGGACGCTTCGATTGGATCACCCTCTCGCCAAAACGCCACCGCCCCCCACGGCAAGAGCTTTTGCAGGCCTGCCATGAGCTGAAGGTTGTGGTGCATGGCCCGGAAGACATCAGCTTCGCTGCAGCCATGGCGTGCAAGTGCGAGGACGACACAAAGCGGCTGCTGCAGCCGGGCTGGGAGAGCAGCATCGGAGAAGCCCTGGCTGTGGAGCATGTGCGTCAACACGCCCAATGGCGCCTCAGCCTGCAAAGCCACAAATGGCTTGGAATCCGCTGAAGGAGGCCGTTGAGTGCAGGGTCTGCTCCACTACGTTGAGGTTGAACAGAATTTGATCACCTGAGCCCATGACCTCAGTGGCCGTGCTGGGCACAGGCCTCCTTGGAACGGCGATCGCAACGCGATTGCTGGAGCAGGGTCTCAACGTCCACGTCTGGAATCGCGACCCCTCCCGCATCGTCTCCCTCGTGGAGAAGGGTGCAACAGCGATCGACGATCTGGGGCAAGCCGCGAAAAACAACAGCATCTTGATCACCGTTTTGCGTGACGGGGCAGCAACGGCATCCGTGATCGGCACGATTGGGGATCTGCAGAGCTCAACGGTGGTCCCGATGGGGACCATGGGAGTTGAGGAAAGTCGCAAGCTCGCCACACAGGTTGCGGACCAGGGAGGGCTGTATCTGGAAGCCCCGGTGCTCGGCAGCAAACCACAGGCGCTGAACGGATCGCTGCTGGTGATGGCCGGCGGCGAAGAGCAGGTCTTCGAAGCACAACGGCCACTCCTCTCTCATCTCTGCCAAGAGCCCCAGCTCGTGGGCCCCGTTGGCAGCGGCGCTGCCACCAAGCTGGCCCTCAATCAGTTGATCGCCAGCCTCACCCACAGCTTCTCCCTGTCCCTGCAACTGATTCAGCGGGCCGGCGTTCCTGTGGAAACGTTCATGGCCATCCTGCGGCCGTCTGCGCTCTACGCCCCCACCTTCGACAAGAAGCTGCAACGGATGCTGGATCACAGCTACGCCGATCCCAACTTCAGCACCGCCCTGCTGCGCAAAGACCTGCGCCTGTTCCTGGAGGAGGCGACAACAGCTGGGCTCCAGGATCAGGGGCTGAGCGGTTTGCTGTCCCTGCTTGAAAAAGCCAAGGGCACCGACCTAGATGAACAGGACTACTGCGCCCTGCACGAACTCACGGTTCTGAGATGAGTCAACGCACTGCCATCGCGCTTCTGTCGGGAGGTTTGGATTCCGCCACCGCTGCGGCCCTCGCCCTTGAGCAGGGCGACCGCGTCATCGGCCTGTCCTTTGACTATGGCCAGCGCCATCGCCGCGAATTGGACGCCGCCGCTGCCGTTGCTGAACAGCTTGGCTTGGCAGAGCATCACTGCATCAGCGTGAATCTGGCCAGCTGGGGGGGCTCAGCCCTCACCGACGCCAGCATCTCGATCCCCACCGATGGCGTGGAGGAAGGCCGCATTCCGCCCACCTACGTGCCTGGGCGTAACACCGTGTTCATCTCCATTGGCCTCAGCCTGGCGGAGGCTCGCGGAGCCGAGAGGTTGGTGCTGGGGGTGAATGCTGTCGATTACTCGGGGTATCCCGACTGCCGGCCCGACTACCTCAACGCTTTTCAGACCCTGGCCGACCTGGCCAGCAAAGCCGGTCGGGAGGGCCATGGCGCCCAACTCTGGGCACCGCTTGTGCAGTGGAGCAAGGTGCGCATCGTTGAGGAAGCCCTTCGCCTGGGTGTTCCGATTAATACAACCTGGAGTTGCTACAGCGGCGGCACGCACCCCTGCGGTGTCTGCGACAGCTGCCGCATCCGTGATGCAGCGCTCCGCGGGGCAGGCCGGCCTGACCTCTGCAGTTCAACAGCGGCATGATCCGCCCCCAACGGCTTGAACTGCCCTGGCAGGAGCCCCACGCGCTCGCGAACCAACTGGCCCATGCCTACGGCGAAGAAGGCCTGGTCTGGCTGGATGGCGACGGCAGCAACCTGGGCCGATGGGCCACCCTGGCGGTGGCACCCCAGGAGATCATCTGCTGCCGTGGCCTCCCTGGAGAGTCAGGAGCTGGCAATCCCTTCGAGGCACTGCGGGGGCTTGCCCCAGGGCATTGGTGCGGCTGGCTGAGCTATGAAGCCGCCGCCTGGGTGGAACCGGGAAACCCCTGGGCCAGCGATGGCATGGCCACGCTTTGGATCGCCCGCCACGATCCGGTGCTTCGCTTTGATCTGCAAAAGCGCAGGCTGTGGATCGAAGCCAGCAGCACGGCTGCTTTGGAACGCCTCACCCAACAGCTGGCCTCCAGCCCTGAGCCGCCCAAAGACGAGCCCCCATCGATTCCCCTTACGGCCTGGAGTCACCACACCACACCCGAGCAGTACGCCGCAGGAGTGCAGCGCATCCGTGAGCTGATCGCTGCAGGTGATCTCTTCCAAGCCAATCTCACGGCCTGTTGCAGCACAGCCTGGCCCCAGGGAGGCAGTGCCCTCGAGCTGTTTCTCACCCTGAGGCAGGCCTGTCCTGCCCCCTTTGCAGGGCTGATCATCAGCGACCAGAACGAGGCGTTGCTGTCATCGTCCCCAGAGCGTTTTCTGCAGGTGAGTGCTGATGGAGCCGTACAAACCCGGCCGATCAAAGGCACCAGGCCGCGCCATGGCGACCCCGAACAGGATGCAAATCTCGCCGCGGAACTCGTGTGCAGCGACAAGGACCGAGCCGAGAACGTGATGATCGTCGACCTGCTGCGTAACGACCTCGGTCGTGCCTGCCAGCCGGGTTCGATTCAGGTTCCCCAACTGGTGGGGCTCGAAAGTTATGCCTCCGTGCATCACCTCACCTCAGTCGTGGAGGGACAACTTCAGGCCGGATTGAGCTGGGTCGATCTTCTGGAAGCCAGTTGGCCTGGGGGGTCGATCAGCGGGGCGCCGAAACTGCGGGCCTGCCAACGTCTGCATGAGCTCGAGCCCACCAGCCGAGGGCCTTACTGCGGATCACTGCTGCGGGTCGACTGGGACGGCAGCTTCGACAGCAACATCTTGATCCGATCCTTACTTCGCCAAGGCGACACCCTGCGGGCCCATGCCGGCTGCGGAATCGTCGCCGACTCGGATCCCCTTGGCGAAGCAGAGGAGTTGATGTGGAAACTGCAGCCCTTGCTGGAGGCGCTGACATGACCACCGCTGGAATGAGCACCGCTATCGCCTGGATCGAGGGTCAGTGGGGAACAGCAGCAAGCCTGCAGCTTCCCCTCAACGACCGCGCCCTGCTCCTGGCCGATGGCCTCTTTGAAACGGTGCTGATCCGCAACGGTGTGCCGCAACTCCTGCAGGAGCACCTGCAGCGCTGGAGCGACAGTGCAGCTCTGCTGGGCATGGACCCGCCACCGCAGCGAAACGCGCTGAAGCCTCTGATTGAAGGCGCAATTCAACGCAGCCAGCTGAGCGAAGCCGATGGGGCCCTGCGCCTCAACTGGAGCCGGGGCAGCTCACCTCAGCGCGGAATCGGACTGCCGGCTCCAGGGCAGCACCGCTTTTGGCTCACGCTCCAGGCCTGCACACCAACATTTTCAGACGTCACCACCATCACCAGTCGCCATGAGCGCCGCAACGCCTCCAGCCGCCTGAGCCGTTGCAAGACCTTTGCCTACGGGCAATCGATCCAGGCCCGCAGGGAAGCCCAGGAGCAAGGGGCCGACGACGCTCTGCTCTTGAACACGGCTGGAAAGCTGTGCTGCGGAACGGCGGCCAATCTGCTGGTCCGGCGTCGCGGACTGTGGCTGACACCGCCCCTCAGCAGCGGCTGCCTCCCAGGGGTGATGCGGGGCCGTGCACTGGCCCAGGGCATCGCGGTGGAAACCGAGCTGGCGGACACGTTCGATGCCGACGATCAGGCCGTTCTGATCAACAGCCTCAGCTGTCGACCGATCGCATCCCACAACGGTCAGCCCATGGCGGCAACCACTGCTGCAATGGAGCTATGGCAATCCTTGCTGGATTGAGCCAGGGGCCAGCGATGGCCTAGATCCGAAGAATCCGGCGCACAGCCTCATCCCAGCCATGGGCATGTGGGGCTGCCGCCAGCTGGAAATGACCAGCATCGATCCCGGAACGCAAAGCTGGATGGGGGCCATCGGGGCCGGGCACCACAACAGCAATGTCGGCCACCTCGAGCAACGGCAGATCGTTGGGGGAATCCCCCAAGGCCAAGACCTGCACCTGCTCAGCACCCAGATGTCGCTTCAGAGTGGCCAACGCCTTGCCTTTGCTGATGCCTGGGCCCAGCAGGTGACCCATGCGGTTGCCCTGCACCACCGTCAGGCCCATCCGCTGAACCAGAGCCTCAAGCCGGCGACGCCCCTTGGCCGAGGGCGGCACAAAAGGCACGCTGCAGCAGCGCCGCTGCGCCTGGCGCAAGGCTTCACCGCCAAGCCCCAACAACCGCTGCCCTTCCGCCTCACTGAGTTCATCCAACGAACGCAAAGGCTCACCCAACTCGGCCTGAAGTCGCTGCAACTGAGGTTTCAGCGCCGTCCAATCCGGACCCAACGGCAGCTCCCAGGGCTCCCCTTCCGGAGTTTCCCCATGCACGGCGCCACCGTTTTCAACGATGTAGGGGTCATGCAGCCCCGCCCCGGCGCGAAAGCCGCGCACTTCCTCGGCCGTTTTGCTGGTGCAAGGAATCACCGGAATCCGGTGCTGTTGCAGCTGACGGATTAGATCCTTGGCCGGCGACCAGTCGTAGCTGTGATCCAGCAAGGTGCCGTCGAGATCGGTCACCACCCACCACGCCGGCTCGACACTCGCAGTCATGGCTGAACCAACCAACGCACCGCATAAGGCTCTAGCGAATGCGACTGATGTGGTTCGAACACATGACCGCTCAGGCAATCGGCCCAGGGCTGATTCAGATCACCACCTAGGCCACTAAGGCGAAAGCTGAGGCGCGCTGCCGTGATGTTGTGAACAGCCACCAGCGTTTCCCCCCCGCGGGAACGCCGCAGGATGACGCAATCGCTCCGGTCCCCGCTCAGCACCGTCATCGGGGCATCCGGGTGCAGGGCCGAGTGAACAGCCCGTTCGGCCAGAGCCCGCCGGAGCGCCGGCAGCAGCGCAGAGACATCTGAATCGGGATCCGCCAGGCGGCGCTCCAGGGCCTGGGCCGTGAACTGGGGCCGATTCAGATCCCGGCGATGGCCCGTGCGACGAAAGCGGGTCAGATCATTGGGAGCCGCCAACAACGCCGGCAGATAGAAAGCGGGGACCCCTGGCAAGGCCAGGATCAACAGTTGGGTGAGCAGGAAGCGCTCCCGTTGGAGATACGTGGGATCAATCCCCCCATCCGCCATGGCACTCCACCAACTGATGTTGATCTCGTAGGGAACCTCCTCACCGGAACTGAGCATCCTGTGGCTGACCAATCCACCCCGTTGCTCGCAGCCGATCAACAACTGCAGCAAGCGCTTCTGGGGCATCAGGCCCTCCAGGGGTCTTAAGCCGACTCCGTCATGACAGGCGGTGAAATTGAGCAGCCCTGTCTGCGGCGGCAAGGCGGGCCAACGACTCAGCCAGGCATTGAGCAAATCGGCCCGACCACTGACGCTGGCCTCCAGCAGCAAGGGCGGCAGGGGAAAGTTGTAAGCGAGATGCGCTTCATCACCGCTTCTCAGATACGAGAGATTTTCCTGCTCCGGAACGTTGGTCTCGGTGACCACAACGCCATCGGGTCCCACCTGATCGAGCAGCAGCCGCAGCACCCGCACCAGTTGATGGGCCTGCGGCAGGTGAATGCATGAGGTGTGGGGTTCCTTCCAGACAAAACCCACGGCATCCAGACGGATCCAACGCACCCCATGGCGAGCCATCCGCTGCATCAGACGGGCAAAGCCCAGCAACACCTCTGCGCTGCGCCAGTTGAGATCCACCTGATCGGGGCCAAAGGTGGTCCAGACCTGACGCGCACCAACGGGGCCCCTCAATTGCGTGAACAGATTGGAACTGCGCGGACGAACCACATCCGCCCAGCAGGGATCAGGGGCTGCCTCCAGCACACAGGAGCGGCCGGGCTGCTCATCGCGCATGAACTGCTGCACCCAGGGGTGAGAGGCCGACACGTGATTGAGAACCAGATCGGCCATCAGACGTCGACCCTGGGCCAGAGCGGCAAGATCACGCCAATGACCAAAACGCTGCTCAAGCGTCGTGTGGCTGGCCACCGCAAAGCCGCCATCACTGGTGGATTGCAGAAACGGCAGCACATGAATCACCGCTGCGAAGGGCTGCAGATGGCGATTCACAAACGTCTTCAACACCTGCAGCCCAGGAACTCCCTGCTCACCAACGGTGTCGGCATAAGTGATCAAGACCACATCGCCACCGTCCCAGCGATCGATGTGTTCTGCCATATCGCCATCTCCTGACGATTGGCTCAAGATCTGCAGCAATTGCGACGACAACTCCTTGCCATCCCCGGAAGAATCATTCGGGTACAGCCCGCCAAGCAGGGTCCGCAGCGTCTCGTCGCGCGGGGGCTGCATCACCTTCCTCCTCCAGACCTTTCAGGTATGGGGCAGGACTCTGACCTCTGTTGTTGCATCGAACACCACATGGATTTTCAGCAGGGCCTGATCAGCACCGTCCATGACTACAGCTTGGGCAATCTCGATGCAGTTGCCTTCAACCAGGAGCTAAGTCAGCGACCCACAACCCTGCTGATCCCCTGCCTGATGGAGGAATTCAGCCGCCCGGCCCTCGGCCTGATTCGAGACACACTTTCGGGTCTGAAGGGACTCAACGAACTGGTGGTGGCATTGGCGGCCACGAGCGCCGAAGACGTCAGAGCGGCGGAAAAATTTTTCGAAGGGATGCCCTTCCCCGTTCGGGTGCACTGGACCAACGGCCCCGCCGTACGCGAGTTGCTCGAATCAGTCGGTGAACTGGGGCTCGACGTGACCGGACCACCAGGCAAGGGCTGGGCCGTCTGGCAGGGGCTCGGAGTGGCGTGCCAGAACGCTGAAGTTGTTGGCCTGTTCGATGCCGACATCAGAACCTTTGGATCGGCGTATCCAGAGCGCATGCTCCGTCCCCTGCTGGATCGGTCCCACGGCATTGCCTACGTGAAGGCGTTCTACAGCCGTCTATCCCTCGAAACCCAGGCGCTTCAGGGCCGAGCCACCCGTCTGTTTGTTGGCCCACTGCTGGCCAGCCTAGAGCAAATTTTCGGGCCTCTGCCCTACCTGTCATACCTGCAATCCTTCCGCTACCCCCTGGCTGGTGAATTCGCCTTCACCGCCGATCTGGCGATGAATCTGCGCATTCCATCAGACTGGGGACTGGAGGTGGGCCTGCTGTCTGAGGTGTATCGCCATGTGGCCTCCAGTCGCATCGCTCAAGTGGATCTGGGATTGTTCGACCACAAACACAAGGAGCTGGGTCAGCAACCCAGCGAAGGCCTGCAGCGCATGGCGGGCGAAATTTTCGGCACGGTGTTGCGCGGCCTGATGGAACACGAAGGTTGTGTTATGTCGATGGATCAACTGCCGACCCTTGAGGTGCTGTATCGACGGGTTGGCGAGGATCGCGTGAGGCAGTTCGGCCTTGATTCAGCCATCAATCGGTTGCCTTACGACCGCCATGGCGAAGAACTGGCGGTTCAAAACTTCGCCGGCCTGCTGCGGCCTGGCCTGGCCAAACTGATGCAGGCGCCGATTGCCCATCAGCTGCCGAGCTGGTCGCGACTGCGCAGTTGCAATTCAGCCCTTCAAGCTGATCTGGCCGCAGCGGGACAGGCAGATCGCACATCCCTGAAACGCCCGAATCACAATCCGCAACGCATCACCTCTGAGCTCGCTGCTTGAACCCAACGCATTGAGCCTCAGCCCAGCTGCTCCCGCTGTCGCGTGATCCAAACGGTTGCAGCGCGCTGGGAATGCCACGCCTGAAGCAATTGCTTGGCCAACACCTGCAGCTGCTGTGGATCGATTGTTGATTCGATCGCGCGATTCATCCGCTCAACATCGAACCGTTGAGCAACACTCAAACCGATCGCTTTTTCCATCTCGCAATCCCCATAATCGACAAAGCAATCATGCAAAAGGCGGCAAAAGAGATTTGTTTCAGTTGAAACGAAAGTGCCGCCGTGTGTATTGACCAAAACCCGGAGCATCGCCCACCCCACCCAGACCTGACAAGAATCGTGATTGTCGATACAAAAGCGACCTGCTCTGTATCAACTCATCTGTACCAAATCTAAAGGCGTGCTGATTCGGTGGCCAATCAAACACTCCTCTTGCCTTGAGACCGCGAGATTGGCATCATTCCAGATACCAAGATGATTGAGTGTGTTTATCAGAACGACACCAGCCGGATGGTGATCGTGAAATGCATTGGTGCAGATCACTTCTACCGAGAAAAGGTGGTGATGCCCACAGAGGTCTTTTGGTTTGAAGCGCCCGAGGATGCGCGCTTAGAAATCTGGAAAATGTCGATGACAGGCCAGATGCTGCACGTGCGTGCCGACGTGAGCGATTACGCCATGGATGAAGAGCCTGCAACAGAATCCCTCTGGGCCAGCTGAACTGACCCAGGAGAAACCATCAAGAGCGAAGCTTTAAACGCTCAGGAACTGGTCAACAACCGTCTGGCTGAGTTCACTGGTTGAGCCACTGGCAACAATGCCGCCCCGCTGCATGGCGTAGTAGCGGTCAGCCTGGCGAACGAAGTGGAGATGTTGCTCCACCAGCAACACCCCGATCCCGGTGTCGGCGATGATCCGCCGAACAGCCGCTTCAATGTCTTGAACAATGTTGGGCTGAATGCCCTCAGTGGGCTCATCCAACAGCAGCAACTTTGGCTTGCCAAGCAATGCGCGAGCGATGGCCAGTTGTTGCTGCTGACCCCCACTCAAATCCCCACCCTTGCGCGGTAGAAACTCCTGAAGAATCGGAAACAACTCATACACAAATGGATCGATGTGGCGATGCCGGGCCAATCCACCCGGCAACGCCTCCATCCCCAAAAGCAAGTTTTCTTCCACCGTGAGCTGGGGGATGATCTCGCGACCTTGCGGCACGTAACCAATCCCGGCCCGAGCCCGCTGATGCGGTGCCTGACGATCCAGCTGAGAACCATCAAACGCCATGGTTCCGGAGCGAGGGCGCAACAGACCGATCAGCGATTTCAACAGGGTGGTTTTACCCACACCATTGCGGCCGATCAGACAAACCATCTCCCCCGATTTCACGCTGAGATCAACATCCCGAAGAATGTGACTTTCGCCGTAAAAGGTGTTGAGGCCTTGAATCTCCAGCAGGTTCGTCATTGGTTCTCCTCCTCAGTGGTGCCGAGATAAACCTCAATCACCCGGGGATCGGCCTGCACCTGATCCATCGTGCCCTCACAGAGGACATGGCCCTGGTGCAGCACCGTCACTGGACTTTCAAGTCGCCGAATGAATTCCATGTCGTGCTCAATCACCAGCACGGTGTGATCCCCGGCCAACGACTTGAGCAGATCCGCCGTCAGATCGGTCTCCTCATCCGTGAGCCCAGCCACCGGCTCATCCACCAGTAAGAGGTCGGGATCCTGACCCACAAGCATGGCGATCTCAAGCCACTGTTTCTGGCCGTGGGACAACGACCCAGCAGCCCAATCGGCACGGTTCTGCAGATTGACGATGCTCATCAGGTGATGAACACGATCGCGCTGCTCCCCATTCAGGCCCCCCACCAGCAATGACCAGGGCTGCTTCGGCTTGCTGACCGCTAAAGCCAAGTTCTCCTGAACGCTGAGCTTCTCGAAGACACGAGGGCTCTGAAACTTGCGGCCAATGCCAAAGCGCGCGATGCGGTGCTCGCGCGTTCCCACCAAAGAGCGTCCTTTGAACACCACATCCCCTTCCGTGGGAGCGGTCTTGCCAGTGATCACATCCAGGAACGTGGTCTTGCCGGCGCCATTCGGGCCGATCACGGCGCGCAGCTCCCCAGGCTGAAGGCTGAGGTTGAGATCGCGCAGCGCCAAAAAGCCATCAAAGCTGACGGTGATTTGGCGCAACTCCAATAAAGCCGTACTCATGACTGAACCTCTTCCTGACCTTCAAGATCGAGACGTGGATAGGTCTCACTCCGACGGGCAATGCCGAATCGGTTGAGCCAGTTGCGAGGGCCATCGCCTCGGAACCAGCCAATGACGCCCTCCGGCAAGGCCGTCACCACGAGGATGAACAGGCCCCCTTGGATGAACAGCCAACTTTGGGGGAGAGCTTCGCTCACCAAACTCTTGGCGTAGTTGATGGCCACAGCGCCAAGGATCGCTCCCACGAGCGTGCCTCGACCGCCCACAGCAACCCAGATCACCATCTCAATCGAGAAGGGAACGGTCATGTACTGCGGCGAAACGATGCCGGACTGAACGGTGTAAAGCGCACCACCGATGCCTGCCAAACCACCAGCGATGGCGAAGACGATCGTCTTGAACAGGGTTGGGTTGTAACCGGCAAAGCGCAGCCGGGGTTCGTCATCGCGAATGGCGATCAACACGTCTCCAAACCGGCCCCGCACCACCCAGCGCAGAAACAGCCAGGCCAGGATCACCACCACAGAGGTCAACCAGAAGAATCCCCGCTGCATCTCCGGGGAACCCACCATCTGGCCGAACAGCTGGGTCACATCGGTTTTAAGGCCGTTGGTGCCGTTGATCAGCTTCTGCTGGCCGTTGAAGAAATTGAAGAAAACAAGCAGGGCCGCCTGGGTGAGGATCGAGAAATAGACCCCCTTGATCCGGTTACGGAACACCAGGTTGCCGAGTACGGCAGCGAGCACGGCCGGAACCAGCCAGATCGCCACCAAGGTGAACAGCGGGGAATGGAACGGCTCCCAGAAGGCAGGCAATCGATCCACGCCATACAGGCTGAAGAACTCGGGAATGCCGTTGGGCAGATCACCCGAGCTGTTGAGCTGCAGGTACATCGCCACGCCGTAACCGCCAAGGGCAAAAAAGATGCCCTGGCCAAGGCTGAGCAACCCGGTGAAGCCCCAGATCAAATCGATGCCCAGGGCAACGATCGCCAATGAAAGGAAGCGACCCAACAGATTCAGCCGAAACACCGGCAGAACAGCGGGAGCGGCAACGATGGCCGCAACGATCACCACCCAAAGGATGATCAAAGGCCAACGGCGTTGTTGAAAGGCTTGGAACATCAGATCAAGCCTCCACCATGCGTCCTTTTTGCGGGAACAGACCCGCGGGACGGAATTGAAGGAACACCACGATTAGAGCGAACACCATCACCTGGGCCATGCTCGTGGTGGCGAAGAAATTCACCGCACCAGCCAGGGGAGCCGGCATGTCAGGCCAGATCGTCAGCAGGCGTCCAGCACCAATCAGGTCGGTGAGCAGGCCAATGGCAAAGGAAGCGAGCACGGTGCCCAACAGGTTTCCGACGCCACCGAGCACCACCACCATGAAGCAGCCCACGATGTAAGAGCCGCCCACGTTGGGGCCCACCGAACCGAGCAGGGAAACAGCAACCCCCGCCACACCGGCCAAACCGGAGCCGATGCCAAAGGTGAGCACGTCAACGGTGTCGGTGGGGATGCCAAGGCAATCACTCATCGAACGGTTCTGGGTCACAGCACGAATGCGCATGCCCCACACGCTTTTGTTGAGGAACCACGTCACCCCAACCACCGCAACGATGGTGATCACGATGATCACCAGGCGCGGCACAGGAAAGGTGATATCCATGAATTCGATCCCGCCGCGCATCCATTTGGGTGCCGTCACATCCACATTGCGGGAGGTAGCCCTGGCGATGCGGCTGATTTGTGAGGCCAGGCCACCGGCCAGCAGCACACCGCCCAGGGCTGAAACAGCCCAACTCCCCGCACGCACCAAGCGAGCTCGAGGCCCCGAAAGAAGCGAGGAGGGAAGCAGCAGCGGCAGGCCAAAGCCCAACACCAGCGCCAGGATCAGGCCGGCGGCGTGGGCCAGGGCAACACTCCGCACGAACTGCTGAAGAATCAAGCTGACGCCCCAGGTCGCGAGCAGGGTCTCCAGCGGGTTGCCGTAGAGCCGGCGAATCACGGTGCGTTCCAGCAGGATGCCGACCACACCGCTGACAATGAACGCCAGGGGAAGCGCCACCAGCACGTAGGCGTTGTAAACCGGCTGCAGCGCAGGCAGCTTGAAGATCAGCTGCACCACGTAAGTGGTGTAGGCCCCAAGCATGATCAGCTCACCATGGGCGAGGTTGATCACGCCCATGAGGCCGAAGACAATGGCCAGTCCGAGGGCCGCCATCAGCAGCACCGAGCCGATGGCAACACCGTTGAACAGGCTTTCGAGAAGCAGTTGCACGGACGTGTGAAACGAAGCGTTCAATGAAACGACGAAAGGAGGAACCCGTCACCGGGCTCCTCCCTGAAGAGCAATCAGGCTGTGATCAGAAGATCAGAGCTTGTACTTCTCACCCTTGGCGGCGTCGGTCCAGTCGCAAGCGAAGCCCTTGGAGCTGGGCTCGAACTGGTTCCAGGCCTGAGGAGCCACGGGGCCATCGGTGGATTCGAGGATCTCGAACTGACCGTCAGCAGTGATCTGGCCGATGCGCACGGTCTGGGAGAGGTGGTGGTTGGGCATCACCTTCACAGGTCCCTGAGGCGCGTCGAACTCGATGCCGACCAGGGCCTCACGCACCTTGTCGTCGTCGAAGCTGTTGGCCTTCTCGACAGCCTTCTTCCACAGGTAGACCATGTTGTAGGCCGACTCCTGAGGGTCAGCGACCTGGCGGTCGGCGCCGTATTTGGCCTTGAAGTCAGCAGCGAACTTCTTGGATGCCGGGGTGTCGATCGACATCATGTAGTTCCAAGCGCCGTAGTGGCCCTCAAGGAACTCAGAGCCGATGGTGCTGATCTCCTCTTCCGCGATGGAGTAGCTCATCACGTAGTAGCCGTTATCGGGGGTGATGCCGGCGTCCTGGATCTGCTTGAAGAAGGCGACGTTCTGGTCACCATTCAGGGTGTTGATGATCACACCGCCGTCAGGCAGGGCCTTCTTGATCTTGGCGATGATCGGAGCAACCTCGGTGTTGCCCAGGGGCAGGTAGTCCTCACCGACCACTTCGCCACCCAGGGACTTGAGCTGTTCCTTGGTGATGGTGTTGGAGGTGCGGGGGAAGACGTAGTCCGAACCCACGAGGAAGAAGGGCTTGCCAGCGGCAGGCGACTTCTCATACATGAACTTGGTTGCAGGCTCCGACTGCTGGTTCGGAGTGGCACCGGTGTAGAAGATGTTGTTGGAACACTCCTGACCCTCGTACTGAATCGGGTAGTAGAGGAAAGCGTTCTTCGACTCGTACACAGGCAGCATCGCCTTGCGGCTGGCGGAGGTCCAGCCACCGAAGACCACGGGCACCTGGTCCTGGTCGATCAGCTTCTTGGACTTCTCAGCGAAGGTGGGCCAATCGGAGGCACCGTCCTCGACGATGTACTCGATCTTGTACTTCTTGCCATCAACTTCAACGCCACCGGCGGCGTTGATCTCATCGATCGCCATTTTCTCGGTGTCCACCAGGGTGGACTCGGAGATGGCCATGGTGCCGGTCAGCGAGTGCAGGATGCCGACGGTGACGCTGTCGTCGTAGTCAACGTTGGCAGCCTTGTCACCGCCACCGCATGCGGTCACGGCAATGCCCAGCGATGCCGCGGCCATGCCGGCAAACAGACGCTTAGAGAGAGAAGAGCTCATGGTGTTCCAAAAAAGGAATGTGCCTGACGGCAGCTGATGGAAGGTACGGATCAGCGCGTCCTGGTTTTGGTATCAAGAAGAACTAAATAGCGAGCCCAGCAGCAGCGGATCAACGATTCGGTAGCTGTTGCAACAGGAACCCCACCACCTGCTCCAGGCCTTCGCCGCTGTGGAGATTGGTGAAACACCAAGGCCGGTCTCCCCGCATCCGCCGGGTGTCCTGTTCCATCACTGAAAGATCGGCACCAACCTGGGGAGCCAGATCAATCTTGTTGATCACCAGTAGGTCAGAGCGGGTGATGCCAGGCCCTCCTTTACGGGGGATCTTGTCGCCGGCCGCCACATCAATCACGTAGATGCAGAGATCCACCAGTTCCGGACTGAAGCTCGCCGCCAGGTTGTCGCCGCCGCTCTCAACCATAACAAGATCGAGATTCGGAAACTGCGTCTCCAGCTCCGCCACGGCAGCTCGGTTGATCGAGCAGTCTTCACGGATCGCTGTGTGAGGGCAACCACCGGTCTCCACGCCACGGATCCGCTCTGGATCCAGGGCACCCGCACGGGTGAGGAACTGGGCATCCTCCTGGGTGTAGATGTCGTTGGTGACCACCGCGAGCTGGAGCTCGTCGCGCAAGCGGCGACAGAGGGCCTCCACCAATGCGGTTTTGCCGGATCCCACAGGACCCGCCACCCCCAGGCGCAGTTTGCTGCTCATCAGCTTCGAAACAGGCGTGAATACAGCTCAGCATGGGCAAGCTGCGCCATGCCCGCACCCACACCGCTGCTCCAGAGCTGCTGCGGATCGGCCTCCTGGAGCAGCTGCGCTTGGGAGGCAATCAGCGGCAGCAGCCGCTGTTGCAGCACCTGCGCTCGGGAGGGGCCTAACGGCAGCAGCCGCACCGAAGCACTGAGCTGATTGGCAACCCAGCCGTAGAGGTAGCCCTCCACCATGTCTCCCGCTGGAACCGACAAGCCCACAGCAGCCCAGGCCCAGGCCGCTGGCCAGCTCAGGCCCACAGGTTCAGGCAGGTCCTGACCCATATCGGACATCAACTGCAGCAGCGACGTCCCCATCTGACGCTGCTGAGCTCGCAGCTCCGCGGCCTCGCGGGTGGCCAACAGCCAACCATCCAGATCGATCAGGCGCGCCTTGGCCGCCGCATCGGCCTGGGTTGACCAGGCCACAAGGGCCTCCACCAGTGGCCTCAACGCCGCAGCTTCCAGCCGCACCGAACCCCGTTGCAGTTCAGCCTCCAACCAAGCCTGGATGGCCTGCTCATCGGCGATGGAACCTGCCTGGATCAACACCTCCAGCCCCTCTGAATAGCTGAAGGCACCCACAGGCAGGGCCGGGCTGACCAATTGCAGCAACGCAAGCGAAGTCATCCGTGCTGATGACCTCCGTAGGCACCGCCTTCAGGGGCAAACGGCTGCAGACAGCGGCTCACCGTCAATCCCCGCCCTTCCAGCATCGTGGCGAGAACGGAATCCTCCGGCAGCAACAGCTCCTGCTCATGCAGCTCCAGGGCGACATGGCGATTGCCCAGGTGATATGCCGCCTGCAACAGCTCAAGAGGATGCGACCCCTGCACCCGCATCAATGCTTCCGGCGCTGCCGTCACCTCCACAACAGTCGAGCCGGACTGATCCCCCAGCAGATCACCGGGCTGCAGCGATCCCACACGGGGCAACTGCAGCAGCACCGAACGACCACAGGAGGTGGTGCGACGGCCCCGCAGCACCGTGCGCTCTTCAGCCGTTAACGGCAACTGCAGGGTTGCTGTGGCACTGCTTTTCTGCAGGCGCTGCTCCAGCACGACCACCGCATCCGTCACCAGCAGCTCCTCACCAGTTCAACAACAAAAGCGTGCCGATCAATCAGCAGCACTTTGGTGTGCATTGCTACAAAGTTGAAGGCGGTGGCGGCGGAGCGTGAGGCCATGCAACGTCTTGATCCCTGGCACGGCCGCTGCGACCTGCAGTTTCTTGCCACCAACGGCAGCACCAAACACCAGGGGGGCTGCACGGCTCCGTTCAAGCTGCTCCGCAGTGAACGCGGTGAGGACGGACGCTGCGAGCTGCCGGTGCTGCACACCGCCGGAGGCCTGGTGGGCGGCGATCAACTCAGCCTGAACATCAAGCTTGAAGCCAACAGCCGCGGCCTGATCACCAGCGTGGCGGCGCAAAAGGTTTACGGATCGATCGGCCGCAGCCGCCTGCAACCCGAGGGCTGCTTTGCCCACCAACAGGTGCACTGCTCACTGGCCAGCGGCAGTGACTTCGAATGGCTGCCGCAGGAACTGGTGCTGTACGCCGATGCCCTGTTCGAGCAGCAGCTGACGGTGACCCTGCCCGAAGACGCCTCCTTTCTCAGTGCAGAGATCGTGCGCTTCGGCCGAACCGCCGCCGGCGAAACCCTGCAGCAGGGACGGTGGCGCTCGAGCCTCACCATTCAGCGCCTTGCAGGCAACAGCTCAACCTGGGAGCTGGCGGATCGGGTGGAGCTCGGCGGCGCCAGCTTGGACAGCCCGCATGGGTTGGGAGGCGCGCCGGTGTTCGGAACACTGGTTTGGGCCGCACCGATGGCCATGGGTGCCGAAACAACAGCAACCCTGCTGGAGGGAGCGCGGGCCGACCGCGAAGGCCTGACGGGCACAATGCGCTGCGGCGCCCTAAATCAGGGCCTGATCGCCCGCTATTCCGGTAAGTCAAGCCGTGATGCCCGCTTCTGGTTCAGCCGGATCTGGGAGCGAACGCGAACGATCCGGGAGCTGGCACGGCCTCACATCCCCAGGGTCTGGCCCCTGCAGGAACAGCCTCTGCGCCGACAAGCGTCCACCGTGAACGCTTTCGAGGCTGCAGCGGAGACACACTGAAGAAGACCGAGCTTCGCTATGCATCTCAGTCCCCAGGAAAAGGACAAGCTCCTGATCGTGACCGCCGCACTGCTGGCCGAGCGTCGCTTGAACCGTGGCCTCAAGCTCAACCACCCCGAAGCGGTGGCTTGGCTCAGCTTTTTGGTGCTGGAAGGCGCCCGTGACGGCAAGAGCGTGGCGGAGCTGATGCAGGAAGGCACCACCTGGCTGCGTCAGGACCAGGTGATGGAGGGCGTGCCCGAGCTCGTCCATGAGGTGCAGATCGAGGCCGTCTTCCCCGATGGCACCAAGCTCGTCACCCTGCACGACCCGATTCGCTGAGGCAGAACCCATGGCACCTCTCATTCCAGGCGAACTGCTTCCCGAACCGGGTGAACTGGAGCTGAATGCAGGCCGGCCTGTCACCACGCTGAACGTCTCCAACAGCGGAGACCGGCCAGTGCAGGTGGGCTCCCATTTCCATTTCGCCGAAGCCAATGCCGCCCTGCAGTTCGACCGGGCCGCGGCCCGCGGTCAACGGCTCGACATCCCCGCCGGCACCGCCATCCGCTTCGAACCCGGCGACAACCGCGACGTGAACCTGATTCCCTTCGCCGGTTCGCGACGCGTCATCGGCTTCAACGGCCAGATCAACGGACCCCTCGACGCCTGACCCATGCCCTACCGCATCTCCCGCCAGGCCTACGCCGAGACCTACGGACCCACCACCGGCGACAGGGTTCGCCTGGCCGACACCGATCTGATCCTGGAAGTCGAGAAGGACTACACCGTCTACGGCGATGAGGTGAAGTTCGGTGGCGGCAAGGTGATCCGCGACGGCATGGGCCAATCCCAGACCCCTCGAGCCGAGGGCGCCGTCGACACGGTGATCACCAATGCCCTGATCCTCGACTGGTGGGGCATCGTCAAAGCCGATGTCGGCCTCAAGGACGGCCGCATCGTGGGCATCGGCAAAGCCGGCAACCCCGACACCCAGGCAGGGGTGACGATCGTGGTGGGCCCCGGCACAGAAGCCATCGCCGGGGAGGGCCACATCCTCACGGCCGGTGGCATCGACACCCACATCCACTTCATCTGCCCCCAGCAGATCGAAACGGCCCTGGCCAGCGGCGTTACCACCCTGATGGGCGGCGGCACCGGACCGGCCACTGGCACCAACGCCACCACCTGCACCCCCGGCGCCTTCCACATCGGGCGGATGCTTCAGGCCGCCGAAGGCCTGCCCGTGAACCTGGGCTTCTTCGGCAAAGGCAACGCCAGCACCCCGGAAGCCCTGGAAGAACAGGTGCGCGCCGGCGCCTGCGGCCTAAAGCTGCACGAAGACTGGGGCACCACGCCCGCCACCATCGATGCCTGCCTGTCGGTGGCCGACCGGATGGATGTGCAGGTGTGCATCCACACCGACACCTTGAACGAAGCCGGCTTCGTGGAAGACACGATCGCCGCCATCAAGGGACGCACCATTCACACCTTCCACACCGAAGGTGCCGGCGGCGGCCATGCCCCAGACATCATCAAGATCTGCGGCGAGGCCAACGTGCTGCCCAGCAGCACCAATCCCACCCGGCCCTACACCCGCAACACGCTCGAGGAGCACCTCGACATGCTGATGGTGTGCCACCACCTCGATCCGAAGATCCCCGAGGACGTGGCCTTTGCCGAATCGCGGATCCGGCGCGAAACGATCGCCGCCGAAGACATCCTTCACGACCTGGGCGCCTTTTCGATCATCGCCAGCGACTCCCAGGCCATGGGCCGCGTGGGCGAGGTGATCACCCGCACCTTCCAGACCGCCCACAAGATGAAGGTGCAGCGCGGTGCATTGCCGGAAGACTCCGCTCGCAACGACAACCACCGGCTCAAGCGTTACATCGCCAAGGTGACGATCAACCCGGCGTTGGCCCACGGCATCAGCAGCGAAGTGGGGTCGATCGAAACCGGCAAGCTCGCCGATCTGGTGCTTTGGAAGCCTGGCTTCTTCGGCATTCGCCCGGAACTGGTGGTGAAAGGCGGTTCGATCGTCTGGGCCCAGATGGGCGATGCCAACGCCTCGATTCCCACCCCTGGCCCGGTGCACGGCCGGCCGATGTTCGGCGCCTTCGGCAAGGCCCTCGCCCCCAGTTGTCTCACCTTCGTGAGCGAAGCGGCCATGGATGCCGACATCCAACGTCAGCTGGGGCTGGAGCGCACCTGCATGGCGGTGAAGGACACCCGCAGCGTGGGCAAGGGCGCCCTCAAGCTGAATTCAGCGCTGCCCAAGGTGAGCGTGGACCCACAGACCTATGAGGTGTTCGCCGACGGTGAACTGCTCACCTGTGAGCCCGCCGAGGTGCTGCCACTGGCCCAGCGCTACCTGCTGCTTTGAGCCCCACGCTGCTGGTGGTCCAACACGTGGACCACGAAGACGCCGCACTGGTGGGAGAGCTGGCGCGGCAACGGGGCATGAGCCTCGAAATCCTGAGGCCCGACCAGGGCGACCCTCTGCCGGACCCCAGGGCGTGTGCCAACAGCATCGCGTTGGTGCTCGGTGGTCCGATGAGCGTGAACGATCGAGACCAACCGGGCATGGACTGGTTGCAGCAGGAACTGGACTGGCTGAGGGCCTGGCACCAGCAACGCCGACCGGTGCTGGGCATCTGCCTGGGGGCGCAGCTCTTGGCTGTTGCTGCAGGGGGCTCCATCGAACCCCTGCAGGTGGGAGCGCCACCACAGCAGCTGAAGGAACTGGGCCTGGGCGCGATCCACTGGATCGCGGATCCAAGCGATGAGGCCCTGCTCAAGGGGCAACCCAACAGCAGCCTGGTGCTGCATTGGCATGGCGATCGCATCCAGCTTCCTGCTGAAGCAACCCTGCTGGGTTCCTCGCTGCACTGTGCGGAGCAGGTGTTTCGGATCGGAGCCCACGCCATTGGCTTGCAATGCCACCTCGAGATCGACGGCGATGCGCTTGAACGCTGGATCGCCAACGACCGCGACTACGTGGTGAGCGCCCTTGGAGCTGAAGGCCCCGATCGTCTGACCCAGGACTGGCGCAGGCTGGGCACCACACTTCAGGAACAAGGCCGAAACTTCTTCAATGCTGTGCTCAATCAACTGATTGAGATCAGCCAGACCCACTAATTCCTACGGACAAAAATAAACAAAACCAAAAACTTTTCTGAAGAGGTATCAACCTGAACACCACTTCGGGTTTTGCAAGAGCTTCAATATTTCTGTAGCGACAGCTACCGATCGTTCACTTCGCATCGCGCGAAGCGCAGTTCGCCTCAGGCCATGGAACGGGGACCTGAGCTTGCTTCGAGGACCATCCAATGACCACCCTTCTCTATCGCGGGCATCAGTACCAGCAAAACAACGCCACTCAGGGCAAGCCCGGGGTGCAGCTGGTTTACCGCCGCAACGTGTACCAAGCCCGCCAGATCAACAACCAACGCACTCCGGTGCAGCTCGTGTACCGCGGAGTGGGCTACACGCGCTAGGCCAACTTCTCAATCTGTAGCAAGTCGAACATTCCACTTCCGAGGATTGAGGCGTAATAGACCCAGCTTCAGCCAAGACGTTGGATCTCATCACCTCTCGCCTCGACCAAGGCCTCGTGCAAGTGAGTCCCTCCAGCGTGCATGGCGTGTTCTGGCTGCAGACCCACTTTCCGTCTCAGGAATGGGATGCCCTGCTGTCTGGACAAGCCGCCTTTGGCATGGATTGCATCGATGACCTGATCACCGACGCACGTCAGGCCGGCCTGAACGTGGAGTGGGAAGCATCCGTTCCTAGCTGAACACGCCTGAATTGAACCACTAAAAAAGCTCTGCACACGGATGTGTTGCAGGGCTTTTTTAGTGGTGTCAACGACGCAGCAGGCTCAAGCCACCAAGCGGTTGAGCATCGGCAATTCCGACAGTTCATCCCGCCACTCCTGGGCCCAGAGGGCCTGACTGCGCTCATACACCTCCATCAACTGCTCCACGGCGCGCTCGTGGAAATCAACGCGCAGATCCAACAGCGGAAAAGCCGCTTCACCGCTCACCTGCACCGCCGCTGACGTGCAGAAGGGAGAACGCTGGTCACCACCAGCCGCTTCCCCGGCCTGGAGAGCCATCATCAGACGGCGGCCCAGTTTCAAGCTGGGGTCGCTGGTAAGAAAGGCCTGCTCCATGGCTACCAACACGCCCTCATCCACCAAGCAATTGCCGGCAACAGACAGATCACGCTGATGGCGATGCCCTGCCCAAGGGCCGCAATCCTGCCCCGTCCAACAAGCCGTACGACCGTCCAGATCGATCAGGTGAAACTGACGCCGGTCACGGTGTTGATCATCCGCAAGAAGGCTGGCCAGAACGCTCTCGGCATCCGAACTCTGCTCCAGGCGCTCAAGACCACAAATCCCCAGATACGGATTTGTGTGGGCCTGGGTGGCGACAGCACCAACCCCGGCGCGGATGTGAGGCACGGTGGATCCAACGGCCAGATGACAGGTGGCCACAGCCACACCAAAGCGACCGTTGCTGGGATCACGGGCCAGGATCGAAAAAGTCACGGCAGCTGACGGTCGAGCCGCAGCAACGTTTCCAGCAGCACAGCGGTGCCCGCCCAGCACTGCTCGTCACTGGTGAACTCTGCAGCGGAATGACTCAGGCCGCCCCGGCTGGGCACAAAAATCATGCCCATCGGCCAACGGCGGCCAACCTCCTGGGCATCGTGGCTGGCACGGCTGGGGAGATGGCTGTGGGACAAGCCGAGATCGGCTGCGGCCTCAGCGATCGTGGCCATCACCACAGCGTCAGCAGGGGTGGGATCAACGCTGAACTGGGGGTCAACCGCAATCGGACAACCGGTTTCAACACCGATGCGTTCCACCTGTTGCATCAACTCCTCCACCAACTGATCGAGAACGGTGGGATCCACATCCCTGAGGTCAACCGTCAGGGCGACGGCGCCAGGGACAACATTGGCGGCATTGGGCCAAACCTCCAGTCGACCCACTGTCGCCACCGGATCTCCGGGATGACGGGAGGCCATGGCCTCGACGGCAAGAACAAGACGCGAGGCCGCCACGAGGGCGTCCTGTCGCAACCCCATCGGTGTGGTGCCGGCGTGATTGGCCTGGCCCCTCACATTGATGCTGAAGCGACGCTGACCAACAACGCCCTCCACAACACCGATGGCATCGCCGCGTTGCTCAAGCACGCCACCCTGCTCAACATGCAACTCCAGGAAAGCGGCATAGGCTTCATCGGAGCGGCGAGCCGAGGCCAGGGAGGGCCAATGGCCGCCGATGCGCGCCAGGTTGTCCTGAATCGGCTGACCATTGCTGGTGGCAAAACTCTCCGGGTCATCGGAGGCCGTGCCCGCCAAGCCCTTGCAGCCCACCATGGTCGACTCCTCGTCGGCAAAGGCGATCAACTCGATGCCGTGTCGCAGGCGCAGGCCCTGGTCTTGAAGAGCGCGGCAGGCTTCCAGACCGGCCAGAACCCCCAGGGCCCCATCAAAACGTCCACCGGTGGGAACCGTGTCGAGGTGCGACCCGGTCACCAGGGCAGGGCGGTGGGGATCGAGGCCCTCCAGACGTCCGATCAAGTTGCCAGCGGCATCAACACGCACCTGCATGCCGAGCTGCTTCATCCAGTGGGCCAGCAACTCACGGCCCTGCACATCCTCCGGCGAGAACCCGCGTCGACAGACGCTGCCGTCCGGCTTGGCGCCAATGCTGGCCAGCTGCTTAATCGTTGCAACCAAGCGCTCACGGTTTGGTCGCGCCGCAATCTTGGCTGGCTCGACCCGCGATGCAGGGGTGGTCGGAGAAGCCGAGATGAGCGTGGGCAATGCCGTGACCTTCGTTTCAAACGGAGGTCAATATTCACCCGAAAACACGCGGAGCCTTGTAGCTAGCGCAACGATTTAATCCTGACCAAAGAATTCAAACGGGCATCAGCACCCGCCAGCCCAGGCGGTCCGCCTCCCGACGGGCCAGGGCTGGCACGTCTTCCGCCACAAACATGCGGTGCAGCATCTGCACACCCAGCAGGTGATTGATCACCGCATCCATCTGCACACGCTCCGCATCGCTGGTGGCCGGATCCTCATGACGCGAGAACAAAGCGCGCACACCGGCTTTGCTCAACAAACCAGCGGCATCGATCGCCTCATCGCTGAGGTAGTCGTCGGCGAGCTGCTTCATCTGCTCCCACTTCTCAGGCTCCGTGTGGGCTGGCGGGGCCATGAAGGCGAATTTCTCACGCCGGTACAACACCTCCGGCAACAGGCCCGCCATGGCTTCCCGAAGCACGTATTTCTCAGTTTTCCCCTTGATCCGCAGTTCGGGCGGCACCTGCACCGCCACCGCTGCCAGATGGTGATCCAGGAAGGCGGGTCGCGCCTCCATGGAATTGGCCATGTCAACCCGGTCGCCGCCCCAGGTGAGGATCTGGCCCTCCAGCATGGTCTTGATCCAGACGTACTGGGCCTTGTCCAGGGCATGGCGCCCGTCCAGTTGATCCGCATCCAGTTGCTCGGCAATCGCCTTGCCCGGGGAGTAATCCTTCAGGGCTGCGGCATGGGACTCCGCCAGAAGCCCAGGCACCAAGGGCGCGCAGGCCAGCCAGGGCTGCAGGCAGCTGGGGGTGAAGCCAACCACCGCATCAAGATCGGGGTCATCCACCTGGTTTTCAGCCAGCATCGCCCCCTGCACCAGGGCATTGGACTGCTGCAACAGGCTTTCCCAGCTGGCGCGCTCCTCCTGCGGCAGGTCATCCAGACCATGGAGGAACATGTCGCGGCGAAAGGCGGGGTAACCACCGAACAGCTCATCTGAGCCTTCGCCAGTCATCACCACCTTGTAATCCACATCATTGACATGGCGGCTCATCAAGAACTTGGCCACCGCCAGGGTGTTGTAGATCGTTCGCTCCGCATGCCAGATGGTGCGCTCCATGTGGCCATAGAGCTCCTGACCCGAGAGACGCATCAGATCCTGCTCAGCGCCGGTGGCTTCGGCCATCTCCCGGGCAATCGGCGACTCGTCGTAACGGGCGTCGTCAAAGCCGATCGTGAACGCCTTCACCGGTGCCTGGCTCACGGCTGAGGCCAAGCCAAGGATCGAACAGCTGTCGATGCCGCCGGAGAGGTAACAACCCACCGGCACGTCAGCCACCATGCGCAGCTCAACGGCCTCCAGCAATGCCGCACGAACGGCAGCGATGTGGTCGGCTTCGGTTCGCTTGGGGTCCCGCTCGTCCTTGCGCGGAAAGTCGACGTCCCAGTAGATGGACTCCGACACCTCCAGATGGCCATTCACCCGTTGCACCTTGAGCACATGGCCGGGCTTCACCTGATGCACCCCGGCGAAGGCTGTGGTGCCGGGAACCATGGTCTGCATCAACTGGTGGAACAGACCCTCCGAGGTGAAGCGTCGCTCGACCGCCGGATGGGCGAACAGCACCTTCAATTCGGAACCGAACACCAGACCCTCAGGCGTCATCGCCCAGTACTGCGGTTTGATGCCGAAGCGATCCCGCACCAGGTAGAGGCAGTCTTCGGCCCGATCAAACAAGGCGAAGGCAAACTCACCGCGCAAGAGGGGCAAGGTCGCCTCCAAGCCCTGGCGTTGATACAGCCGCAGCAGGATCTCGGAATCGCTCTTGCTGCTGAAGCGCACCCCCTGGGCGGTGAGGTCAGCCCGAATCCGCTGGAAGTCGTAGAACTCACCGTTATGAGCCATCAGCACCTCACCGTCATCGGTGAGGAAAGGCTGCCGCGCCCGTGACTCATTCAGATCAATGATCGAAAGGCGGGCATGGCAGAAGCCGACGCCAGCCTGATCGAGCACCTCAACGCCAAAGCCATCGGGCCCGCGATGGGCCTGAATCGCCGCCATGTTGACCAGCAGCTGGCGGTCCACCGTCTGTTGACGATCTGCGTTGAAAACACCTCCGATTCCGCACATCAGCCCGCCTCAGATCACATCCATCACGCGTTCGGCCCGATCCACCATGCAGGTGAGCAGGGCCATCCGCAGGAACACGGCTCCCCTGGCCTGGCTGAAATACCAGTTGTGGGGCGTGTCATCCATGCAGGTGCTGAGTTCCGCTCCCCGCGCCAAGGGATGGAGCACGATCGCTTCCGGTTTGAACGGCATGTCGCGGGTGAGGCGGAATCCTCCGCCGTGTACTTCATAGGAGTCGCCGACCCAGGCAATGGCATTGATGTAAACGACATCCAAGTCGGGCACTTCAGCCTGAAGATCCGTGCTGGAGCGCACCTTCATCCCACAAGCTTCAAGCTCCTCCAACTGTCCTGGGTCGAACAGCGGCTGATCCGGCTCCAACTCGGGGGCATGAATCACCACCACCTCGTCAACGGTCTGCGGGAATTTGGCCAGGATCCTCAACAGGGAGCGAACCGTTCGCATCCGCGAAGGGATTCCGATGATCCCAATGCGAATCCGATCAGCGGGTGCCACTTCAGCTTCAGCGAGCTTGGGGCGCCACTTGAAGATCGTGTACAGATCGGCCATCGCCTGGGTGGGATGCTCATCGATCCCATTTCCAGCGTTGATGATCGGGATCCGAAGGGTGGACGTCATCGCGTAAACGGCACCGGGATCGCTGTCCCGAAGCACCACACAATCGCCGTAGTTGTTGAACATATGGGCGACATCTTCGAGAGACTCGCCCTTGGCGATCCCTGTGGTGGCCCTGTCAGTGATGTTGATGGAAGTACCGCCGAGTCGGTGCCAAGCACTGTCAAAAGACAGCCGCGTGCGCGTGCTCGGTTCGTAAAACGCGTTGATCAGAATCTTGCCGGTGAGCGGCGTGTTGTGACGGCAATAGCGATCTGGATTGCTCTCAAATTTCGCCGCCAGCCGAAACACCTGCAACAAAACCTCGGGGCGAAACGGTTGGATCGACACCACGTGCTGATCCACCAAATCCTTCAAAGGCTCAACGTCTTCAGCAATGGCAGCCAGCAGCTCCTGAGGTTGGTTCTGCCCATAGACATCGGGCCCCATCGGCTCAAACCGAATCTGAACCGAAGACGCGTCCACAACTGCTGTTTTGGCCTGTGCCATAGCGGGATCGGATCAACACTCTGTTTGCCAAACCGAGTGCTAAAGCCAGGAACTACATCTTTCACCGGTAACAACAACCACACTGCTGCGTCCACGAAGAAGCAGCTTCTTAAGCAAAGATCCGGAAAGGATTGTGCTTGGGTAGACGGCTAAAGGAGACTTCACCAAACCCGGCCATTGCGCCACTCCACCCACCAGATCAGCAGCAACACGAGCACCGACAACACCAGGGCGAACTGACTGGCCACCAGCAAAAACTGAAAGCCAGACAGACCCACAAGGCCGGCCATCAAAGGAAGCGTTTGGATCATCCTTCCTCCTGCAACAAGGTGAAGTCGAAGCGTTCCGGCCAGAACCGACTACCCATCAGCATCACAATCGCCGACACGGCCGCCGAAAACACGGCAGCGCAGTAAGGCGCGATCAGCACATAGGCGAGCAGACCCACAACGCTGCCGGCGAGCATGGCCCCAATGGCAGCCGTGCGGTTGGCTGTGCGCCAGTACAGACCGCAGGCCACAGGCCAGACCGTGGAGGCCACCAGGGCACCGGTGAAGAACAGCACCGACGCAAGCGAATCCAGCCGCGGCCAGGACAGCGCCAGGGTGACGACGGCCAGTCCCACCACCATCAGCCGCGCCGCCTGCTTGAGCTGCAGGTCGCTGGCCTGAGGCCGCAACAGGCGGAAGTACACATCCTCCGCCAACAGATCGGCGGTGGATGCCAACAGGGAATCGAGGGTGGAGGTGAGTGAGGCAAACACCACCACAAACACCAGGGCCGCGCCGCCCGCCCCGAGCAGATCGGCTGCCATCACAGGGAACACCATGTTCACCTGCTCGAGAGGCAACTCACGGGCCAGGGCCACCAGTCCGATGGAGCCCGTCACCATCGGCACGCTCATCCAGGCGATGCCCCCCAAAACAAAAGAGGTCATCACCACCGAGCGCCGACTGGCGAACACACGGGACCACCAGATGTTGTTATGAAACACCTCACCCATCGAAAAGAGGGCGGAATTCCAGGCGATCAACAAGCCCGCCGGCAGCAGCAGATCAAGCCGATCGGGATGCCGAGCCAGCAAGGAGGCATGCACCTCGGGCATCGGGAATTGACGGAAGGCAAGCACCGCCACCACCGCCAGCAGCACCATGATCAACAGCGACTGGATGAAATCGGTGCCGATCACGGCCCGCATTCCGCCGAACAGGGTGTAGACGGTGGCAACACCAATCACCACCACCATTCCCACGTGGTAATCAAAGCCTGAAAGGGCCTGCAACAGCAGGCCAGCACCCATCGCCTGGGTCATCAGAAAGCCCAGGGTGTAGATCGCGGTGATCAGCATGAACACCCACCAGGCCAGACGCCCGTAGCGCAGGCGAATGAAGTCGCCGCTGGTGCGCCCGTTGGGCATCAACTGCTTGATCCGCGAGGCCAGGGGGGCGAACAGAATCAGGCCAAGCCCGGCCAGGGCATAGCTAAACATGCCCCAGAGGCCGGTTTTGTAGCCGAATTCAGGGGCGAGCAGGGTGGTGTTGCCGGTGACCCAGGAGGCCATCAACGTGGCCGTGCTCAAGGCCAGCCCGATGTTGCGCCCCGCCAGCATGTAGTCATCAGCATTGCCTTGACCGCGCCGGCCCCAGGCAATACCCAGCGCCACCCAGAGAACAGAGAACAGCACCACCAACGCCCAGGCGATCCCGGGCTGAAGGAAGGGAACCGAGTCAGCGGACATCCGTCGACCCCCTGCGGTTCCAATACAGGTGTCCGCGCAGAATCATCACCACCGTCGCCGCAGTCACAACGGCACCAAGGGCAAAGATCAGACGCGCCCAGAGCAATTCATCCAAGGCGAAGAGCGTTTGAACCTCAGAAACAGATAAGCAAAGGAGGCACCCTGCCCTTGGCCCCATGGCCTCGATTCAAGTGCCTACGGATACCCAAACAACAGGTGACCAGCGCCTGGTCGCCTGAAATTGCGGAATATGTAGCAACCACCACCCGAAGTGGAGTGGGGCGACGCCTTGGATACACCTCGCTTGTGCGATCAGGATGTTCACCGACTACAAACCGACGGTCGGCTTCGACGAATATTTCTGCGGTGAAACGGCCACACCACGCGCCGATCTGGCCCCACTACTCGCATCACTGGGGCAGATGGGATTGCCCGAGCTCAACCGCAGCCATGCTTCGGCCAGTCAGCTGCTGCGTCGCCTCGGCGCCACCTTCCGCCTCAACGATTCCGGCCTCAAAGGCAGCGAACGAATTCTCCCCTTCGATCCCTTGCCTCGGCTGATCGGCCGCAGCGACTGGATCACCCTGGAGCGGGGACTGCTGCAACGCCTGGAAGCCATCGACTGCTTCCTCGCCGACATCTATGGCCCCCAGCAGATTCTCAACGACGGTGTGATCCCACGGGAAGACGTGGAAAGTTCCTCCGGTTGGCGACCTCAGATGCAGGGCATCAGCCTGCCCCTCAACCGCTGGTGCCACATCTCCGGGCTTGACCTGATCCGCGACGGCAAGGGCACCTGGCGGGTGTTGGAAGACAACCTGCGCTGTCCTTCTGGGGTGGCCTACTTCCTCGAGAACCGTCGGGTGATGAAGCGATTGTTCTCTGGCCTGTTCGAAGGCCGTGCCGTTCAACCGATCGACGCCTATCCCTCCCATCTGCTTCGCACCCTTCAGGACCTGGCGCCCTGGAGTGACACCCCCCGCGTGGCGATCCTGACGCCCGGGGTGTTCAACAGCGCCTATTTCGAACACAGCTACCTGGCCCAAGAAATGGGCATTCACCTGGTGGAGGGGCGCGATCTGGTGTGCGAAGGCGGCCGGGTGTGGATGCGCAGCACCAATGGCCTGGAACCCGTGGATGTGATCTACCGACGCATCGACGATGATTTTCTTGATCCCACCGTGTTCCGCAAGGACTCGATGCTGGGGGTGCCGGGCCTGATCGACGTGCTGCGGCAAGGACGGGTCGCCATCGCCAACGCCCCTGGCACCGGCATCGCCGACGACAAGCTGATCTATGCCCACGTGCCGGCGATGATCCGCTACTACCTCGATGAGGAGCCGATCATCGAGAACGTTCCCACCTACCTCTGTGCCCGGCCTGACGATCAGCGCTATGTGCTCGAACACCTCGAGCAACTGGTGGTGAAGTCGGTGGCGGAAGCCGGCGGCTACGGAATGCTGATCGGCCCCCAGGCCAGCCGATCGGAGCTAGCGGACTTCGACACGAAGATCCGTGCGAATCCCCGCAACTTCATTGCGCAGCCCACGCTGCAACTCTCCACCGTGCCATCCCTCAGTGACGGTGAGCTCTACCCCTGCCATGTGGATCTGCGCCCCTATGTGCTGCGCGGCGCAAGCAGCTGGGTGAGTCCAGGGGGGCTGACGCGCGTGGCCCTCAAGCGGGGCTCACTGGTGGTGAATTCGTCCCAGGGCGGCGGCTGCAAGGACACCTGGATCGTCGACGACCAACCGATGGCAGCACCGCAACCCCAGGAGGCTGTGCCGTGCTGAGTCGCGTTGCCGATTCGCTCTACTGGATCAACCGCTATCTGGAACGGGCCGAAAACATCTCGCGCTTTCTGGAAGTGAGTGAAGCGATGGCATTGGACTGTCCTCCGGGCAGCGCCGAACCGTGGCTGCCGCTGGTGGAGGTGACGGGAGATCGCCACCGCTTCGATACGGCCTACCCCGGTGCCACGCCCAAACAGGTGGTGCGCTTCCTGCTGCTGGACCGCAGCAATCCCAACAGCATCGTGAGTTGCATTGCGATGGCCCGGGAAAACGCACGGCAGATCAGGGATGTGATCACCACGGAGATGTGGGAGCAGATCAATGATCTGCACTGGAGCCTGCAGGACGACGAAGACATATGGCGGGAACCGGTGCAGGAGCAACTGCGGATCATCCGCCGCGGCTGCCAGCTCGTGTACGGGATCACCGACACCACTTTGAGCCGTGATCTGAGTTGGCTGTTTAGTCAGCTGGGACGTCTGATCGAACGGGCCGATAAAACCTCCCGCATCCTCGACGTCAAATATTTCCTGCTCCTGCCCTCCCCTGAGGAGGTGGGCGGCGTGCTGGATGAACTGCAATGGATCACCCTGCTGCGCACAGCGGGGGCTTATCAGATGTACCGGCAGAGCATGCAGCACGCGATCAGCCCTGCCTCCGTGGCCCGCTTTTTGCTGCTGGACCCCATCTTTCCTCGCTCGGTGCGGTACTGCCTGCAGGGCATCAGCGACACGTTGCAACAGATTCAGCAGCAGCCAAACCAAGACACCCCGGATGACCTCGACTGTTTGCGCGGACAACTCCTGGCCCGCTGGAGCTATGTGCGGATCGACAACCTGATCGAAGCCGGTCTGCATGAAGCCATTGACCAGCTTCAGCAGGACCTCAACCAACTCCACAACCTGATCCAGACCCGCTACTTCACCAGCGCCGACCTCCGTTCCATCCCCACCGATCCTGCATGCGTGCTCTCATCGTTCACCGCCTGACGTATCGGTATGAGGCCCCCGTTTTCCTCGGGGAACATCGCCTGTGTTTGAGGCCTCGGGGGCAGGGGTTTCAGACCCTGCTGGAGCATCAACTCAGCGTGCTGCCGGAACCGGAGCAACGTCGGGAACTGGTGGCCGCCAGCGGCGACGAAATCCAACGGCTGCGTTTTCTCGGCAGCACTGATGAATTGGTCTTTGAGGCCCGCAGCCTGGTGGAGACCCGGCCAGCACCCCTGCTGGAAAGCTGCTTCAACGGACTGGAACCACCCCTTCCCTACCCGCAAGGCCAACTCAACAGCGACCTTCAGGGGGCCCTGGAGGGCTGGTTGCCCAACGGCCAGCACGAACCCTCGGCCATCGACCTCACCCAGGAAGCCCTGATGGGCAGCAACCAGCAAACCCTGGCTTTTCTGAAGCAACTGATTGAGCTGATTCAGGAGCGGGTGAAATACACCCAACGCCATGTGGGCCCCGCCTGGCCGGCGGGTCGAACTCTGCGCGAACGTATCGGCTCTTGCCGTGATCTGGCCATGCTGATGGTGGCCTGCTGCCGTGTGGTGGGTCTCCCCGCCCGATTTGTGAGCGGCTATCAACTGCAGCAACCTCCCCCGAAGGAGTACGACCTGCATGCCTGGGCAGAGGTTTACCTGCCGGGAGCGGGCTGGCGCGGCTTTGACCCCAGTGCCGGGATGGAAGTCAACGAGCGCTACGTGGTGCTGGCCACCTCCTCCAAGCCGGAACTCACCGCAGCCGTGAGCGGCAGCTTCAGCGGCCCCCCGGGAACAAACAGTGAATTGACCTGGCAAATTCAGATCAGCGAAGAAGCCTCCGCAACGGAAACCCCTTCACGCAACCTGGTTCAGGCCGCCTGAAGCAACGGTTCCACCCCGTGCAACTGGGGCTTCGGCGCCGAGCTGTGGGTGGCTGCCATCAAGGCCGGGATCTCTGCGCTGTTGTAGACGCGGAATTCCCGCACCAGAGAAGCGCCCTCCTCACGAACCGCCTGGTTCAGAACGACGGAACCATCGGGATCGGAGATCGAACGGTGGAAAGTGCCAGGAGGGATGCGAAGGATGTCACCACCGCTCTCGAGCCGAACGATGTGGAACGGCTGTTCCCAGGCCAGGTTCACCAGGAAGAAGGTTCTGCCGCCACTGGCCGCGAGCAGATTGTCTTCCTGATGAGGATGCAGATAGAACTGCCACGCTCCGCTCTGCGGGTCGTTGGGGGGCGACACAGCCGGGCCGCTGTGAATCACCAGGTCGCGCGCGTTCGAGGTGTCCACGGTGACGTCGAAAAAACGAACCGACGGGGTGTCGCGGAAGCGCTCGTAGGCCAGCAGTTCAAACATGTCGATGGATCCTGAGGGATCCTTCAGCTGCCCCGTTGTACCGAGGGCATCACGCAAAAACGGTGACGATCACGACGGTTCAGCCCCCCAGATACGCCATTTCCGCATGGGTTGACGCAGCGGCAACTGGATCACGCTCCTCGCTGTAGCGGTCTTGGCGCCGCTGCCAGAGCTGGCGCATGGCCTGCTCAAGCTGACGCTCCGAGGCGAGCGCGGGCTTGAGATCGGTGCCTTCAGCGGAGAACAGGCAGGTGAATGCCTGCCCATCGGCGGTGACACGCAAGCGGTTGCAATCCCCGCAGAACGGCTCACTGATGGAGGCGATCACACCGATGGATCCGGCGCCATCGCCATAGCGCCAACGCCGGGCCGTCCCACCTCGCGGTCGACCCAGCGGTTCAAGAGGCCAACGGGCATGAATGCGCTCCACCATTTGCGCCGCCGGCAGCACCTGGTCCAGCGTCCACTGATTGCGGTTACCCACATCCATGTATTCGATCAAACGCAGCTCCATCCCTTGCTGCCGCGCCAAAGCGGCCAAAGGCAACAGCTGATCGTCATTGATCCCCCGTTGGATCACGGCATTGAGTTTGAGGTCACCGCGTGAGGGGTCAAAGCCAGCGGTGCAGGCCGCCGCGATGCCGTCCTGCACCTGGCGCACCAGGCGTTCACCAGCCACGGCACCACCCTGGAGGCCAGCCATGCGCGCCGCTGCTTCCCCTTCCGCCGCATCCAGGCTGATAGTGATGCGATCCAGCCCTGCGGCACGCAACGCCCGCGCCATCGGTTCCGACAACAGCACCCCGTTGCTGGTGAGCGCCACGGTCTGCAAACCGGCCATCAGATCCGAACGATCCCGCCGGGCCTGAGCCACCGCCTCCAGCAAAGGCAACAAACGCCGGCTCAACAACGGCTCTCCACCGGTGAGCCGCAACGTTTGTGCCCCCAGGCGCGTGGCCACACGAATCACACGAATCTGCTGCTCAATGGTGAGCAGGCCAGGGGGCTCCTCCACATCCGGACAGCAGTACGGACAGGCGAGATTGCAGCGGGCCGTGAGCGATAACCGCAGCACCCCGATGGGCCGGTTGAGGCGGTCTGCAAGCGGCAGCGACGTGCTCATCCCTCCAAAGCTGCCAGATCTGCGGGGCAGTTGGCATTCACCAACGCCTCCGCAGGCAAGCGCACCGCCTGATGGGGAACGCAGGTCAACCAATCCATCCAGCGCAACTCTCCGCGTTGCAGTTGCTGATCAAGGCAGGAGCGGAAGGGAGAACCGGAGGGGATCACCGCCAGCAACGGCTGCAGCCGTTGCCCGTCATGGGCCACCGCTGCTTGCTCCGGGGCACGATTCCAGGCTGCGATCAGCTGCTGGACAACGGCCGTGCGCAAAAGCGGCATGTCCACCGGCAGCACCAACAAGGCCTCTCCAGGCTGAGACGGCAACAGCCTGGCCAGCGCCTGCAGGGGGCCATTCCAGGGAGGGGGTTCCAGCAGCACGGAACATCCGGGCCGGTGGGCCAGCAGCTCTGCGTGCACGGGATGACGACTCAACACCTGCACCGGATGACCGAGCGGCAACAGCTGGTCAACCAGGGCCGTGAGCCAGACACCACCGGAGGGGTGCGGCAAGAGGGCCTTGTCACGCCCCATGCGACGGCTGCTTCCGCCACTGAGCACACAAACCCGCAAGCCTTGATTCACATCGTCGACCAACAATCTGCACCAGCAAAGTCCAACAACCCACAAAAGTTGCAACCGCTACCAAACCGCTGCGGCACAAGATCACCTGATCCGACCAATCAGCCCCATTGATGTTTGCCCGGAAACACAAAAACACAAATCGGTAACCAATCTGACCAAACAAGGGATAGGCGAATTGATTAACTGCGCGAGTTAAACGGATTTTCTTTTCGACCGTTTTGCCATCCCCGGGCACCTTTCCTTTTGAAGCCCGAGATTCCTTCTCTTCTCCTCAATGCTTGGCGACCTTTGGTCGTTCCAGGGCAGGTACCGAACCCTTCACCTGACCTGGATCGCCTTCTTCCTGACCTTCGTGGTCTGGTTCAACCTGGCCCCTCTGGCCACCACCGTGAAAGCGGACCTGGGTCTGACCGTTGGTCAGATCCGCACAGTGGCCATCTGCAACGTGGCCCTCACCATTCCGGCGCGCGTGCTGATCGGCATGCTGCTGGACAAATTCGGACCCCGGATCACCTACTCCTCGATCCTGGTGTTCTCGGCGATTCCATGCCTGCTGTTTGCGTCCGCTCAGGACTTCAACCAGCTGGTGGTGGCCCGTCTGCTGCTCTCCATCGTTGGCGCCGGCTTCGTGATCGGCATCCGCATGGTGGCCGAGTGGTTCCCGCCCAAGGAAATCGGCCTGGCTGAAGGCATCTATGGCGGCTGGGGCAACTTCGGCTCCGCCTTCTCCGCCCTCTCCATGGTGGCCCTCGCTGGCTTCCTCTCCTTCTCCGGCGGCTTCGAACTGCCCACTGGAGCTGTTCTGAACTGGCGCGGTGCCATCGCTCTGACCGGCATCGTCTCGGCCGTCTACGGCTGCTTCTACTTCTTCAACGTCACCGACACCCCCCCCGGCAAGACGTATCAGCGCCCTGCGAAAACCGCAGGTCTGGAAGTCACCTCGATGCGCGACTTCTGGGGTCTTCTGGGCATGAACGTGCCCTTCGCAGCCATCCTCTGCGTGCTCTGCTGGCGCCTGTCCAAGGTGGGCTTCCTCACCGCAAGCACCTATCCGCTGGCCCTCGGCGCCGTCGCAGTCTGGTTTGCCTTCCAGACCTGGGGAATCATCCGCACCAACCGCGACCTGATCCTCGGCAACAAGGTTTATCCCAAGGAAGATCGCTACGAGTTCCGCCAGGTGGCGATCCTCGAGCTCACCTACATCGTGAACTTCGGCTCCGAACTGGCCGTGGTTTCGATGCTGCCCACCTTCTTTGAAACCACCTTCGATCTGCCGAAGGCCACCGCCGGAATCCTGGCGTCCTGCTTCGCTTTCGTGAACCTGGTCGCCCGCCCTGCTGGCGGTCTGATCTCCGACCGCGTCGGCAGCCGCAAGAACACCATGGGCTTCCTCACTGCCGGTCTCGGCGTGGGCTACCTGGTGATGAGCATGATCAAGCCCGGCACCTTCACCGGCACCACCGGCATTGCCGTTGCCGTGGTGATCACCATGCTCGCCTCCTTCTTCGTGCAGTCCGGTGAAGGCGCCACCTTCGCGCTGGTGCCCCTGGTGAAGCGTCGCGTCACCGGTCAGGTGGCCGGCCTGGTGGGTGCCTACGGCAACGTTGGTGCTGTGACCTACCTGACCATCTTCAGCCTCCTGCCGATGTGGATGGGCGGCGGCGGCGAACCCACCCCCGAGGTGATCGCGGCTTCCAACAGTGCCTTCTTCCAGATCCTGGGCGTGGCCGGTCTGATCGTGGCCTTCTTCTGCTTCTTCTTCCTGAAGGAGCCCAAGGGGTCCTTCGCAGACCTGCACGAAGGCGAAACCGCCTGATCCATCTCCCTCCGCAGCACCCTGTCGCTGCATAACGACCCGGAGCTTCGGCTCCGGGTTTTGTTCTTTTTTTGGTTCCTGCATGACCAACTCACCTCGCAGCGTGCGCAGCCAGTGCCCCTACTGCGGCGTGGGTTGTGGTCTGGAGCTCTTGCCTCCTGCCGTGAAGGGTGAGGCCGTGAAACGGGATGCCGAGGGCAACCCGATGTGGACCGCCCGCGGCGACCGCGAACACCCCTCCAGCCTTGGCCAGGTCTGCATCAAGGGCGCCACCGTCGGTGAAACCCTGGCCCCAGGCCGCCTGCGCCAACCCCTGTTCCGTCCGACCCTGGAGGACGACTTCGCGCCGATCAGCTGGGACGACGCCCTGAACAAAATCACCAGCCAGATCCAGGCGAGCGTGGCCCGGCGCGGCAACGCCGATGGCATCGCCATGTACGGCTCCGGTCAGTTCCACACCGAGGATTACTACCTCGCCCAGAAACTGCTCAAAGGCGCCCTGGGCACCAACAATTTCGACGCCAACTCGCGACTGTGCATGAGCTCAGCGGTGGCGGGCTACACCCGCAGCCTGGGCTCCGATGGTCCCCCCTGCAGCTATGAGGACCTCGACCACTGCACAGTGGCGTTTCTGATCGGCACCAACACGGCCGAATGCCACCCGGTGCTGTTCCAGCGGCTGCTGAAGCGAAAACGCAAAAACCCCGGCAGCGTCAAGATCGTGGTGGTGGATCCACGCCGCACCGACACCGCCAAAGCCGCCGATATCCACTTGCCGATTGCACCGGGCAGCGACCTGGCCCTGCTGCACGGCATTGCCCACCTGGTGCTGCGTGAAAACGGCCAGGATCCGGCCTTCATCGACGACCACACCGAGAATTACGACGCCTTTTTTGACGTCGCCGCCCGCTGGACCCCAAGACGGGTGGCCCTGTTCTGCAACATCCCCGAAAAACGCCTGCGGGAAGTGGCGGCTCTGTTCCACCGGCGCGAGAAGGTGCTCAGCCTCTGGTCGATGGGGGTGAACCAACGCCGTGAAGGAACGGCCGTGGTGCAGGGATTGATCAATCTGCATCTGCTCACCGGACAGATCGGCAAGCAAGGCGCGGGCCCGTTTTCCCTCACCGGCCAACCCAACGCCATGGGCGGACGCGAGGCCGGAGGCCTAGCCCACCTGCTGCCGGGCTACCGCCTCGTGACCAACGCCGAACACCGCACCGAAGTGGAACAGGCCTGGCAGCTGCCGGCAGGACGAATCAACGCCAAGCCTGGATTGGCGGCCTGGCAGCAGATCGAAGCCATGGAACAGGAGGCGCTGGATCTGTGGTGGGTGGCCGCCACCAACCCCCTGGTGAGCCTCCCGGATCTCGACCGGGTGAAGTCAGCCATGCAGAAGTGCCCGCTGGTGGTGGTGAGCGAGGCCTACGCCGACTCGGAAACGTCCCACTACGCCCATCTGCTGTTGCCCGCAGCCCAGTGGAGCGAGAAGGCCGGCGCCATGACCAATTCCGAACGGCGGGTCACCTACTGCCCGGCCTACCGGCGTCGTTTCGGCGAGAGCCGTCCCGACTGGGAGGTGTTTGCCGAGGTGGGCCGGCGCCTGGGTTACAGCGAGCAGTTCAACTTCGAATCAGCAGCTGAGGTGTACGCCGAATTCACGGCTCTCACCCAGGGCAGGCTTTGCGATGTGAGCGGCCTCAGCCATGAACTGCTGGAAGGCGAAGGACCGCAGCAATGGCCCTATCCCAGCGGCAGCACCCCCACCACAGAAGCCAAACGCCTCTACGCAGACCATCAATTCGCCACCCCCAACAAACGCGCCCGCTTCAGCACCGATCAACCGCTGGGACTGGCGGAACCCCCCTGCGACACCTATCCGCTGGTGCTGACGGTGGGTCGCTACCTGGGCCAGTGGCACACGATGACCCGCACCGGCAAGGTGGAACGGCTGATGAAACAGCATCCCGAGCCGCTGCTGGAGATTCACCCCGGTGACGCGCAGGAGTTGAAACTGCGCAACGGTGAACTGGCAGCGATCAGCTCACGCCGCGGCCACCTAACCGCCACGGTGAAAGTCACCGATCTCATCCGGCGTGGGTCAGTCTTCCTGCCGATGCACTGGGGATTCACCCAGGAGAAGGCCTGCGAAGCCAACACCCTCATGCACGACGAGGCCTGCCCGGTGTCAAAGCAGCCTGAACTCAAGGCCTGCGCGGTGATCGTGGCTCCCGCCGTCTCGGTGGTGAAGCCCGTTGAACAGCAGAAAGGACGATTAGAGGCCCTGCGCCGGCTGCTCACACCAGCACTTCGCTGAAGGCTGCCTCAAGGTTGTGGTGGTCGTGCCCAGGCCGAACCAACTTGCACAGGGCAAAGCGATCCAGCTCACTGAGCTGGGTCCACTGCTCCAGGGTCAGCGCCACACCCCGCACTGTGGCCGCCTCCTGCACCACAGCGGGCAGCTCCGCCTGCTGTTGCCAGGGGGCACCACTCACCGGTGGCAGATCCTTGGCCATGCCATCGGCCATGGAACGCGTGCAATCGCGCAGGTGTTGGCGAAGCTGCTCAAGAGCATCGGCCCCATCCGGCCAATCCACCAGGGCTTGACGTTGCTCCTGAGAAAGCTCAAGCCAGTGGTTGAGCTTCAACTTCACCCCACACAGATCCAATTTGCGTCGCACACACAGAGGGATGCAGCGCCAGTTGCCGATGAAGTCCTGTTCAAAGGCAAAGCAATGGCTGGCGGAATGACGACGGCTGGACATCAACCAAAGCCTTGATCGGTGTCAATGATGACAACGGAAGTCCAGGGAAACAGAGATGTTTACTTCGATACAAATCTTGGCCTGTGCGCTTCGCCCTCTCCCTCGGAATGTTGCTGGGAATGTCCCATGGATGGGTCACGGCTGAAGCACTCCAACAGCAACCCATGCAGGGCCTTGATCCCATAGAAACTGTTAATTCCGCTACACAATTCAACCCGTTTAGTAGTCCTTCACACCAATTTTTTCCATACTGAAGCTCTGTTCAAAGAGTTTCTGCCGTGACCAGCAGCATCTCGTCCGCTTCCGGCCGCAGCCCCATCACCCTGGCCGCAGGTTTCCTGGGTGCCTTCATCGTTGGTTCCCTCGCCGTGCAACTGGTTCGCAGCCAGACGGCCTCCGTTCAGGCCGGCGCCGCTGGCGTGGAACCGGTGATCGCCGGTCCTGCCGCTCTCTGGGCTCCCTTGGCCGAGCGCGACATCGCCAGTGCCAACACAGCCGCAACGGCCCAACCCGCTGCTGCCATCCAGCCTGCCGTTGAGCCTGTTGTGGGCTCCGAAGCCACCCTCTGGTCTGCCTTCGGCGAGCGCTGATCGCACTGCCCACGTGGCACATCCCACCAGCCGGCCCGCATAAGGTGCCGGCATGGGGATTCAGCGCCGTCACTTCCTCCAGCAAACGGGCGGTCTGGCCTTGGCCGCCCTGATCCAAGCGCGCCCCGTTGAGGCAGCAGAGGAGGGGTTCTGCAGCCCGAATGATCCACTCGAGGCCCTGATGGAGGGCAACCGCCGATTTGCCGAGGCCTGGCGCCAGGGCAAACAAAACGACGGAACGACACCCCGAACGGCGGGCGCCAACCCGCGCTGCTTCAACTCCCCCAGGGCGTTGGCCACCAGCCAACATCCCTGGGCCACCGTGCTCACCTGCTCTGATTCACGGGTGTCGCCGAGCTGGGTGTTCGACACCACGCCTGGCGAGCTGTTCGTGATCCGCAACGCCGGCAACACCGCCTTCACCGAAGCCATTGCCTCGGTTGAATACGGCGTCAGCATTCTCAAAACGCCGCTGCTGATGGTGATGGGTCACAGTGGCTGCGGAGCCGTGACCGCGGCGATGGACACCAACCCGCTGACCCCCTCCCTGGACCGACTGATCCAACCCATCCGGGAGAACATCAACGGCAGCAGCGATCTCGAGGACGCCGTGAAGCGCAACGCCCTCGCCAGCGCCTCCACCTTGATTCAACGCAGCGCCGTTCTGGCTGAGGCCAAAGCCAGCGGTGCGCTGAAACTGGTGGTGGGTTGTTTCCAACTCAGCAGCGGTGTTGTGAGCTTGATCGAATGACGCAAGACCTGAGTCACGTAAACCAGCAAGGCGAGGTTCACATGGTGGACGTGGGGGACCGGCCGACCACCCACCGCGAAGCCCATGCCCGCGGCGCCATTCGCATGGACGCCTCAACCCTCGGCCTGATCCAGCGGGGCGAGACACCGAAAGGAGATCTTCTGGCGGTCGCCCGGGTGGCAGCGATCCAGGCCGCCAAACGCACCTGGGAGCTGATTCCCCTGTGCCATCCGCTGCCACTCAGTGGCATGGATGTGTCGATCGACGCCGACGCTTCCCTGCCGGGCCTGGTGCTCCACTGCCGTTGCCGCACCACAGGTCAGACCGGGGTGGAAATGGAAGCGATGACGGCTGTGTCCGTGGGGCTGCTGACCCTTTACGACATGCTCAAGGCGGTTGATCCAGCCATGACGATCGAGGCGATCCAGCTGGAGTTCAAGGAAGGAGGGAGGAACGGTGTCTGGAAACGCTGAGCCCTACGGATGCGAAGGACTACCCCTCGAAGAGGCACGTCGACGGGTTCTGGCGGCGCTTCAGCCGATCACAGCCAGCAACACAGTGCCGCTGCAGCAGGCCCTCGGCCGGGTGAGCGCTGCGGATGTGCTTGCCAGCGCGGCCGTTCCGGGATTCCGGGCCTCGATCATGGACGGCTACGCACTGGGGCAGAGCCACCAGCCCAACCCTGGGGACACCTGGCAGCTGAAGGGACGCTCCGCCGCCGGCCAGCCCTTCAACGGAACCCTGGCCACCGGCGATGCGATCCGCATCCTCACCGGCGCTCCACTGCCGGACGGTGCCGGCTGGGTGCTGCCCCAGGAGCTGATCAGCGTGGACGGCACCAGCCTCCAGCTGGTGAAAGAGGCGTCGGATCGTCCCTGGATTCGCCCCGAGGATGAGGAATGCCGACCGGGAGACCTGCTGCTGGCCGCTGGAGAGCGCCTTGGTGCCGCCGATCTCGCACGCCTCGCCGGCTGCGGCATCGCCGACCTAACGGTTACGCAGCAACCCCGCATCGGGCTGCTGATCAGCGGGGACGAGCTGGTGCCACCCGGAACAGCGCGGCAACCCGGTGCCATCTGGGAGAGCAACGGCACGCTTCTGGAGACGATGCTCCGGGCCCTGGGGCAATCGGTGACCCAGCGACGGGTGGTGGCCGATCAACCCGACGCCCTGCGCCAGGCCCTGCTGGATCTGGCCCATGACTGCGACGTGGTGGTGAGCACCGGCGGCGTCTCCGCTGGCGACACCGATTGGATCCGACCGCTGGTGGCTGAGCTGGGTGCCGTGGACTTCTGGAAACTGTTCCTACGCCCGGGGCGCCCCTTCGCCTTCGGGAGCATCGGTGAGGGCGTGCCGTTTTTCGGACTGCCGGGCAATCCCGTAGCAGCGGCGGTCACCGCCCTGCAACTGCTCTGGCCCGCCGTGCAGGTTCTGGAGGGCCAAAGCGAACCGGAGCTGTTCCCCCGGGTGATGGTGGAACTCGCCGACCCGTTGTCCCGCCGACCGGGACGGCCGGAATTGGCCCGAGCTCGCCTCGACACCAACGCCGCAGGAACGCTGCTGGCACGGGTGGATGGCTCGCAGGCCTCGTCCCGGATCGGTTCCCTGCAACAGGCCGATCTGCTGCTGGAACTGCCAGCGGAAGCCGGCCCGCTCGAAAGCGGCACCCGTCTCTGGGCCCAGGTGATTCGTCAGCGGATTTTCTAAGCGGGATCAGGCTGAAAGCAGCGGCGCTCCCAGGCCATGAGCTGGCCCGATAAATCGAAATGAATGCTGATCTGCTGAAACAGGGCAGCGCCAAGACGGCCACCGATCTCGAGGCTGAAGGGCTCCCTGGGGAGCTCACTGGGCACCGAGAACACCAGGCCGTCGGGCATCACAGCTGAGCAGTCGTTGTGCAACAGCTGGCTTGGATCGAACACCAGCGGAGCGGCGTCCTCCGCCTGGCCGTTCACCCCCGCCTGCGGCCTGAGCATCTGCCGCTCGCCACTCCATCCCTGCACCGGCTCCAGCAGGGCCTCGGGTGTCCCGCATGCGGGACGGTCGGGTTCAGGATCGGTGCTGTTCAAGCAACGGAAACCCACCGCCCCAACACGCTGCAAACGCCAGCCGCCGTCAAGCGGTTCCCAGAGCAGCACCAGCATCGAGCGGGAGCTACCGCAGAACAGATTGATCTCATGGCCGAAGCGGGGGCGATCGGGATCAAACCCCCGGCTGGACTGACCGCCCGCCCCGGGAAACTGCCAACAACCTCCACCGGCGTTGTAGGTGGCCCGGCTGATGGGATAGGTGGCCTTACCCCCGGGGGCAAAGGCCAGACCTGATCCATCCCACACCCCGTGGTCGTCATCGGAAAAGGAAATCGCGTAGGTGGTGGGGTCGATCCGTCGGGTCGGATGCTGCAAATCCAGCCGACCGCTGCCGTCCCGCTCAAACCAATGGCCGCAGCCCTGCCAATGGCCCGCGAAATTGCGGCGGTTGAGGGTCCATTGATCAGTCATGTCCGTGACGGCATGAAACGTTCGGTCTCCTTAGGGTCGCCCCAACAGCCATCCCCGCCATGGACCTGACGATCGTTGGCTGCGGCTACGTGGGGCTCGCTCTGGCGAAGCGGCTGCAACCAAGACGCCCCCAGCTGAAGCTGACGCTGACCACCACAAGCAGCGAACGGCTGGAGCAACTCAGCCCCCTCGCCGATCGGGTGGAGCTCTGCGACGCCACAGACCCCGTGCAATTGCGGGACGCCCTGCGGCAGAGCAGCAAGGCCGTGTTCTGCCTCGGACCAAAGGGAGATCGCCAGGTGGATGCCAACGGCTACCGCCACACCTTCGTCGACAGCTTCCGCTGCCTGACGTCGCTGTTGCCACAACTGCCGGAACTGCGGCAGATCGTCTACACGGGCAGTTGCTCGGTGTACGGCGATGCCGCGGGGGACTGGGTGGATGAGCAAACACCGCCCGCACCAGGCCGCGGCCATGGCGATGTTCTGCTGGAAAGCGAACAACTGCTCAGCGGCATCAGCGTCCGGCGGGTGTGCATCCTGCGCCTCGGGGCGCTCTATGGCCCCGGCCGCGATCTCGATCAACGCCTGCGCGGGCTCGCCGGACTGGAACGCCCTGGCAGCGGAGCGACCTACAGCAACTGGCTGCATGTGGCGGATGCCGCCGGTGCCCTGGAAACCGCTCTCGATGCTGAATGGGCCGGTCTGGTGAATGTGGTCAACGACGAGCCGATTCGGCTGCGGGACCTGGTGGAGCGCAGCCTGCAGCGACAGGGTCTGGCCCCCGTGCGCTGGCTGGGGCAGGAGGAACCGGGTTCAGGGGGCCGACGGATCCGCAACAACCGGCTCAAACAGATGGGCTACCAGCTGCAGCACCCGCGCCTTGATCAAAGTGGCGTGTTGGCCTCCAGCCAGGTGCCCTGACCAGCGCACCACTCCCGCTTCCAGAACGGGGCCTGGTGCTTGAGTTGCTCCAACAAGGCGGCGGCGCAGAGCTGCGCCGCCCCACGACGATCGGCCTGCACCGCCACCAGCACGATCGGCTCACCGGGGGCGAGCTTGCCCACCCGATGCAGCACCAAAATCGGCCCCGTCCGATGCTCCTGCTGCAGGCGCTGCGCCATGGCCGTGATCTGACGTTCGCAAAGGCCGGGGAAGTACTCCAGCTCAAGTGCCTCCAGAGGTCGGCCATCCATCGTGGTGGGACGCACCCGACCAATGAAGGTCGCCGCGGCCGCGGCATCCCCGCTCCAAAGCGCCAGTTGCTGCCAAGGATCAAAGGGATCCGGGCACACCTCCACACGGCAATCGGTCACGCTTCAACCCCCCGTGAACGGTGGAAGAAAGGCCAGCTCATCACCGGCCTGCAACGGCTGATCGGCACCGACCAACTCCTGGTTCACTGCAATGCTGATGCCCTCCAGCGGACCAAGATCCAGCTGATTCCAGACCTCACGGGCCGTCGAGACGCCTGGTGTGAAGGGAAGGGAACGCTCGGCCCAACCGGCGCGTTCTCGCAGGGAAGCGAACAGCAGCACCTTCAGCACCACGTCCATGGCAGCTGGAGCGGTTCTAGCGTCCGAGGGCTCCGCCGCTGTGCCATGGGCCTCTCCATCGCCCTGCTCACCATCTCCGACACACGCACCCTGGCGGACGACAGCAGCGGAGATCAGCTGCAGCGCAGCCTTGAAGACGCGGGGCATCACCTTCAGGAGCGACAACTCTGCCCGGATGATCGTTATCAAATCCGCCATGAACTGAGCCGCTGGATCGCCGATCCTGCGGTTGATGTGGTGATCACCAGCGGAGGCACCGGTCTCACAGGCCGCGATGGCACCCCCGAAGCGGTAGCACCGCTGCTGGACAAAACCATCGAAGGATTCGGAGAGCTGTTCCGCGTGCTCTCATTCGAGAGCATCGGCACCAGCACCCTGCAAAGCCGCTGCCTTGCCGGCGTGGCCAACGGAACGTTTGTGTTTGTGCTGCCGGGATCTCTGGATGCGGTGACCACGGCTTGGAACCGGCTCATCCGGGCTCAGCTCGATGCCGAAACCCGACCGTGCAACCTGGCCCAGCTCCGGGCTCGCTTGAAGGAATAGAGCGGAATCAAGCGGAGCTGTTCAGAACGGAATCGGCATCGTGACCGCTGCCGGAGTGGGCCTGCAGGCTTCAACCTGCTGATCAATCACCTCACCCACCACAACGATCGAGGGTGACTTGAAGGCTTCGGCTCGGCATTGATCGGCAACGTCTACCAGCGTGGCTTTGAGGCAGCGTTGCCCCGCCACCGTGCCCTGCTGGATCACCGCCACGGGAGTAGTCGCGGCCAAACCACCCGCCATCAGCTCCTCCGCAATCCGGGGCAGGTTGTGCAACCCCATGTAGATCACCAATCCGTCACTGGCCGCAGCCAGAGCACGCCAATCCACGGAAGGACGGCGCTTGTCGATTTCCTCATGACCGGTGACGAAGGTCACCGATGACCCCGCCCGCCGGTGAGTGACGGGAATTCCGGCGTAGGCCGGGGCGGCAATGCCAGCGGTGACACCAGGGACCACCTGAACAGGGATGTTCCGCTCCGCCAGATAAGCCGCTTCTTCCCCTCCACGACCAAACAGGAAGGGATCACCCCCCTTCAACCGCACCACCGTGCTGTGCTTCTGGGCCATTTCAACGAGCACGGCATTGGTGCTGGGTTGAGGCACCGAATGATGTCCGCGACGTTTACCCACAAAACGGCGTTCGCAGGCTGCTGGCACAAGATCCAGCACTTCCTCGGGCACCAGCGAGTCGTATACCAGGGCATCGCACTGGCTCAGCAGCCGATGCGCCTTCAACGTGAGCAACTCGGGATCGCCAGGACCGGCTCCCACCAGATAAACGGTTCCGGTTTGTTCAGCGGTGGTCACGGCAGAGAAACAAGCAGATCGATCAGGGCCTGGCGGGTGGGGGGATGCTCCAGCAGAGGAGGCAATCCACCAGCTTCGCTCAACGCATCCGTCATGCGGTTTGGCGCGAGAGTTAATGGCAGTGGCCGGGCCCTGGGGTGGCGCTGCTGGAACTCGGGCCAAGCATCAAAGGGAACCAAGGGCAAAGCCAGGCGAGACGCCAGCATCGCGAGGAAGCGATCCGCCACACCCGGGCGCAAGGGGTGGTGCACCAGCACGGCATCCCGGCGGTCCGACGACGGAAGTGCTGAGAGCACAGCGTTCCACCACGTAATCCACGAGCCCAGAAAGGGCAGCAAACGCACACTGGCTCCGGAACCACGAAGCCTGTTGCGAATCGCCGGCACATCCGTGCGGGCGTGCGCCCCAGGCAGCAATAGCAAGGGAACAACCCAAGAGGATTGGGGAAGCGCCGACACGGGTTGTTCAGCCGTCAGCACTTCCAACTGCACGGGCGCCGAGCGCCGCTGAGCCAGAAGGTCTGGCAGAGAGGCCAAACAGTCAGGAACAACACCACCACTGCGGCCATGCACCACCAAATGCAACCCTTGCCGCTCCCGATCGGAAGCGTCATTCCGTAGCAATGGCCACGGATCGATGACCCTGCCGGCTGATGTCATCGTGTCGTTGTGAACGTTGGATGAGTCATGGCGCCCCGCCGTCGTTTTGATCGTGCCCCATTGGACAGCCGCTCCTACCGGGAACCGCTGGACGGACGGATTGAGCGGTACGACTTCAGAGACGACCGGGACGACTTCCGGGACGACCGGTACAGCCGGGGATACGAGCCCAGGGAGACTCGTTACAACCGGCATGACCGGTACGACCGAAGCTTCGACCGCCCCACCGGACCCTCCGAACTCGACCAAGACTTCGCTGCGATGAAGCGGGTTTGGCAGATGCTCCGGGCCGGAGCGGTGCGCATGGTTGGCGAAATTGGACGCCAATACTGAAGCCGAAGCAGATTGCCTTTTACGGCCTCACGGGAACCACCAGGTGTAGCCGGCATTACAAATCAGGCAGAACAAACCCCTGGGATTGACCAACGCCAAAAGTGTTTTCTTTGTTACGGACCAGGGTCACCGTCGCGGTGTTTATTCAGTCAACCCAACGCTCCCCTTCGTTTTGAAGCGTTGCCGGTCTTCGGGCCATCTCGATTGATTCGCGCCTCGTCTTTGAGCAATCAATCCGCCCACTCGTTATTCGACTTATGACCATTAGCTCTCCCTCCAGGCCCTACCTGGATGGCAAGAAGCTCAACAAGATCGAGCAGAACAAGGCGGCCAAAGATGGCCTGTTGGTTGGCAGCGAAATCGAGAAATTCGCCGAACTCGGTTGGGAGCAGGTAGATGAAACCGACCTTCAGTTGCGTTTGAAGTGGTACGGCATGTTCTGGCGTCCGAAAACGCCTGGCAAATTCATGCTGCGCCTGCGGGTGCCCAATGGTGTGCTGACGGCCGATCAGCTGCGGGTGGTTGGCTCCATCGTCGAGCGCTACGGCGAAAACGGCAGCTGCGACATCACCACCCGTCAGAATCTGCAACTGCGCGGCGTGCTGCTGGGCGACCTGCCAGAAATCCTCAAGCGGCTGAAGGAAGCTGGCCTGAGCACGATCCAATCCGGCTTCGACAACCCCCGCAACGTCACCGGCAACCCCATCGCCGGCATTGATCCCAACGAGATCGTCGACACGCGGCCTTACACCACCGAGCTGCAGAACTTCCTCACCAACAACTGCCAGGGCAACCCGGAGTATTCCAACCTGCCCCGCAAGTGGAACACCGCCGTTGCCGGTGCAAAGGACAATTTCCTGCTCCACAACGACATCGTTTTCCACCCCGTGGAACGGGATGGGGTGATGGGATTTGGCGTCTGGATCGGCGGTGTTCTGTCATCACAGATGAACGCCTATGCCGTTCCCCTGAACGCCTGGGTGAAGCCAGACGAAATCTGCAAGATGACCGATGCCGTGATCCGGCTCTGGCGTGACAACGGTGAACGCGACAAGCGCCCCAAAGGCCGCTTCCGGCTCTACCTGGATCAAGTGGGCCACGACGTGTTCCGCACCCAGGTGGAAGAACTCTTCGGTCCGTTGACCCCCGACCCGGGCTCTGTTTTCAACACCACGCCCCGCTCCCACTACGGCTTCCATTCCCAAAAACAGGAAGGGCTCTCCTACGCCGGACTGCACGTTCCTGTGGGTCGCCTGACCGCCCAGGATCTGCAGGATCTCGCAACCGCAAGCCTCAACTACGGCAGTGGTGAGGTGCGTCTCACCGAAGATCAAAACGTCATCCTCGTTGGCCTTCCCAACGACAAGCTCGACGCCCTGAAGGCAGACGCCCTGGTGCAGCGCTTCCCGCTGGAGCCCGGTCACATCTCCGCAGGAACGGTGTCCTGCACCGGCAACACCTACTGCGGCTTCGCCCTCACCAACACCAAGGACCAAGCGCTTGAAGCGGCCAAGGAGCTGGACCAGGAGCTCAATCTTCCTGAAGAGCTGAAGATCCACTGGACCGGCTGCCCCAACACCTGCGGCCAGGCCTACATGGGCGCCATCGGCCTCACCGGCACCAAGGCCAAAAACAGTGAAGGCGAGATGGGCGAGGGCTACACGATGACCATCGGTGGCTCCCAAGGCGCCAACCCAAGCATCGGCGAAATCCACCGCAAGGCGATCCCGGCCGATGAGATCAAGACCGCTCTCAAAGAGGTGTTGATCGAGAAGTTCGGGGCCACCCCTAAGGCCTGATCGCTGCAGTCGCCGTGACGCTTCCTTTTGAAGTCACGGCTCCCCGTATCGACCACTCCCCCTCACCGTCATGGCCAACAGCAACGACGTGTTCTCTCGTTTCGTCAACTGGCTCAGCGCCAGTGGTCGCGACGGAGCCGCCACCAACCGTCAGGGCGGCAGCCCTGATCTGTTCTCCCGCCTGATGAACCGCATCAGCGGTTGACATCAAAACCTTCGTCCAACTCTCAATCTCATCCGATGGACTACGTCCTACCCAATGAGCTTGTCGACGGCATGATTGCCGCCGGCGGCAAAAAATCAACGGTCAGCGTGAAGAACCTGCTGATCCGTGGCTTTTACTCCGGGGCCATCCTTGGCCTGGCGGTGATCCTGGCCCTCACCGTGGGCATCACCGTCAAAGCTCCCTTCGTGGGCTCGCTGCTGTTCCCCTTCGGCTTCGCCAGCATCGTGCTGTTCGGCATGGAGCTGGTGACCGGCAACTTCGCCCTGCTGCCGATGGCCACCTGGGCTGGCAAGAGCACCTGGGGTGCCACGTTCCGCAACTGGGTCTGGGTGTGGATCGGCAACTGGATCGGTACCGCTGTTGTGGCCGTGATCATGGCCATCAGCCTCACCAGCGGCACCATGGATGGCGCTGCTGACAATGTCGGCCCGCCGATCTGGGATGCCGTTGCCCAGAAGATCATGGCCCTCAATCAAATCAACGTTGAGAAGAAGTACGAGGCCCTTGGAAGCATGGGCTTCTTCCTCGCCTTCCTGCGCGGACTCGTGGCCAACTGGTTGGTTTGCCTGGGCGTGACCATGGCTCTGGTGAGCAAGAGCGTTCCCGGCAAGATCCTGGCCTGCTGGCTTCCGATCACCGCCTTCCAATCGATGGGCATGGAGCACATCGTGGTGAACCAGTTCCTGCACACCGCTGGCCCGATCCTCGGTTCAGGCGTCCCCTTCACCAAGGTGATCTTCTGGAACTTCCTGCCTGTCACCCTCGGCAACATCGTGGGCGGCATGGTGTTCATCGGCATGCTCTTCTACAGCACCCATCGCACTCCGATGGATAACGTGCTGCCCACCGAGCACGATGAAAAGCTGGAGCGTGAGCTCGCTGCTGAACTGGGTGCCCGCTGATCCATTCATGAACGACGAAGCCGTTCTCTGGGAACGGCTCGCCCGATCTCGACGCGCTCCTTTGGAGCCCGCTTGGCTGGGGGAGGTCTACTCCCCCAGCCTTTCTGTTGATCTGCGGCGAGCCCTCTGCGAAAAACTGGGGATGCAGGCCGAGCGCGGCTGGCCCGTGATCCAAGACCTCCTCGCCAGCCACGGGGTTCTGCCCGATTTGGTGATGGCGGCAGGACTCTGCCACCAGAGCGAAGCCCGCGATTGGTTGTTGGCTCAACTCGAGCAAACCTCAGACGATGAGGACGTCAACCTGATGGTGGTTCAGGCTCTCGCCTGCTGGGGTGCCGAAGTTCCCAAATCGGTGGTGGCGAATTGCCTGCATCACCCGGGCCAACTGCACCGACTTGCCGGTCTTCAACTGCTCAGCTTCCGATCCCATTGCCTCGACGACGGTGAACTGCTGCAGTTCTGCCAAGAGGTTTTGAATGATTTTCGCGATCCAGTCGTTGTGGCCGCCATTCGGGTTCTGCAACGCCGCGATGGCGTGTTGATCAGCGAAAAGCTGGCAGAGCTGTGTGGAAATGGTTCCCTGCCTGTTGCCGAGGCCGCCTTCCGCGCGCTCGGTTGCATCGCCACACCTTCCAGTCAGCGCTGCCTGCTGAAGTTAAGCCAGGAGCTGAATGACGACGTTCGGCGGAAAATGGCCAGCACCCAACTGAGCCAACAATTCCGCCAATAAAAAAACCCCGCACTTGCGGGGCTTGATGTCTTCAATCAAGAGACTTGAATGTTCACCACTTTTTATAAGGCAGGAACTTGCCGCACATGGTGATTTTGACACGATCACCTTTGGGATCCTCCACTTTGTCGACATCAAGTGTGAAGTCAATCGCGCTCATGATGCCGTCACCAAAATGCTCCTGGATCACATCCTTCAGGGGCATGCCATAGACCTGCATGATCTCGTAGAAGCGATAGATCAAGGGATCAGTGGGGATCACCGGATCGAGGCTTCCCTTGGTGGGGAACTCCTGCAAAGCGGCGATGATGGCTGGGTCAAGGGAGAGCAGCTCAGCCAGCTTTTCAGCCTCTTCTTTTGAAGCTGTGGCTTGTCCATAGAACAAGGATGCAATCCAGACCTCATCTAGGCCCAGAGCTGCTTCCAGATCAGCAAAGCTCATGCCCTTGGCCTTCTTGGCAGCCATCAAGGTGGCGGTGACGGTCTCCTGGGAAGGAGCTGCCAACGACGGGGTCGAGGGAACAGCTGAAACAGTCATGATTGAATGAAAAATTGTTATAGCCGCCTCAAAAACAGCGTTCCAAGCTGGAACGTCTCAGCAGCCCCGAAACTGTTGCGCAAACGCTGACTGAACAATGAAGCATCAACTACAAAACAACAGCCTGTTTTGAAGCAACAAGCACAGCCGACAGTCTCTTGATCGGGGAAATTTGTTTTATAGAAGAAATTTGCAATGAGCCAATTCTTCCAATCGATGGCGACCCTGCTGCAGGCGCAATTCCTTCCGCCAACCACTGCTCCCCAACTGATGCTGGAGCGGCTCTATTACGCCGAAGGACGCCACCACCCGCAGCACCCACGCCATGGCAGTTTCGAGGGGCTATCCCGCCTGAGCAGGCCCTGAGCTTTCGTAACAATTGCTACCCCTGCCGGGTCAGTCACTCCTGAAGACTGATCACAGCTAGAGGCCGGACCTTTGACGAGCGCAGTTCTCTCCGGCCGCGACCGCTTCAAGCAGCACCTGCGCAAGGTGGGAAGCGGTGAACACACCAGCAAAGGCATGAGTCGCGAGGAAGCGGCTGATGCCATGGAGCTGATGCTTCAGGGCGAAGCGACGCCAGCACAGATCGGCGCCTTCCTGATTGCCCATCGCATCCGACGGCCCGAACCCCAGGAACTCACGGGGATGCTCGACACCTACCGAGCCCATGGCCCGGTGTTGCAATCCACGGCTGGCAGTCGAGCACCGTTGTGTTTCGGCATGCCCTACGACGGGCGCACGCGCACAGCGCCGATTTACCCGCTCACCGCGCTGGTGCTGCTGGCCTGTGGTCAGCCGGTGGTTCTGCAGGGCGGTGACCGGATGCCGATCAAATACGGCGTCACCGCTGTTGATCTGTTCCGCCTTCTCGATCTCGACCTCACAGGTCTACCAATCAGCGCCGTTGCAGACGGGTTCCAGCAGAACGGCTTCGCCCTGATTCACCAGCCGGATCATTTCCCCATCGCGGAAACCCTGATCGGCTACCGCGAAGAACTGGGCAAGCGTCCCCCGGTTGCCAGCCTGGAACTGCTCTGGACACCCCACCAAGGCGACCACCTCCTTGTGAGTGGCTTTGTCCACCCACCAACAGAAGCCCGCGCCTGGGAAGCCCTCAAGCAAGCCGGCGAAACCGATGTTCTCACCGTGAAGGGGTTGGAAGGAGGCACCGACCTGCCCATCGGCCGAGCCTGCATCACGGCCCGGGTGCGTAATGGCAAAGCGGAGCGATTGATCCTGCACCCCCGTGACCATGGCTGTCACGACGCCGACGTGGAATGGGCTGACGACACCACCTGGGCGGAGCAGGCGCGAAACGCCCTTCAGAACAAAGGCCCTCTCTGCGACCCCCTGCGCTGGAATGCCGGCGCCTATCTGTGGTTCGCCGGCTGCAGTGATTCCCTGGAACAGGGCATTCAACGGGCAGCATCCGTTCTGGAGATGGGCCAGGCCCAAGCCCAGCTTGATCAACTCTGCGCTTGGCGAAACAGCTTGACCATCCGATAGCGCTCGAACGGAACGCCTCCAATCAGGATCGTCTCTGGCGCTTCCACACACCAGCCCCGTCGCTCCAGCAACGGTCGGCTGAACTGGCTGGCCTCCGTTCGTAATTGTTGAACGCCGGACTCCAGCGCATCCGCCTCAATCCGTTTCAGGAGGGCACTGCCATGGCCCTGCCTCGAGGCACAACCACGGCAGTAGAGCAACGAAAGACGATCTTCCGGATAGCGAATCGCAAAGGCCGAACCATCAGTGGTGAGCCATCCCGAGCCCTCCCGAAAACTCGCATCGAGCACGCCGGGTAACCAGGCCAGAGCCGCCCAGGCCCTGACTTGTTCATCTGAATAAAGGAGGGGAGCCTGCGATTCGATCGCATCGGCATAGATCTCCCGCAACAGCGGGTGATCCTCCGGAGCGATCAGACGCAAAGCCATGGAGCCGCCTGTGGGAATGTGAGTCTCTCCTGCGTGGCAGCAAGCTTGCAGCGTCCTCGGATTCCCACACTGCTCAGCGCGTTTCTCACGCTGCTCAACGACCGGCTCAGCGAAAGCATTGTTTTTCCGCTGTTGCCCTTTCTCTTAGCCCAGTTCGCCCCAGACGGACGAACCCTGGGACTGTTGGCGGGAAGCTATGCCCTGGCGCAGTTCCTGGTCACTCCCTTGATCGGAGCGCTCAGTGATCGCTACGGCCGCCGCCCCGTGATCAGCATCTGCGTCGCAGGATCCGTGGTGGGGCTCGGCCTGTTTGCCGTGACGGTTTCACTGCCTTGGCCCAGCCAAAGCCTGCTGCCCCTGCTGCTGTTGTTCGCAGCACGGATCATTGACGGCATCAGTGGCGGTACGGCAGCAACAGCCAGCGCCGTGCTCGCCGACATCACGCCTCCCGACAAGCGAGCCCGTGCCTTCGGCTTGATCGGCGTGGCCTTTGGTTTGGGGTTCATCCTTGGACCCTTCGTTGGCGGGCAACTGGCCCGGGTGGCCGTGTCCCTTCCCGTTTGGGTGGCCACAGGCTTCGCTGCACTCAACCTCTTGGTGGTGCTCAATCTGCTGCCGGAAACCCATCCCCAGGAATCCCGCAAAAACCTGCCCAGAAAACGCGACCTCAATCCGTTTGCACGGCTGAGCCAGGTGCTGATGAACCCCAGCGTGGGGCGACTGTGCGGAGCTTTTTTCCTCTTCTTCCTGGCCTTCAACGGCTTCACCGCCATCCTGGTGCTCTATTTCAAGCAGCGCTTCGGCTGGGGCCCTGAGCTCGCCACCACCGCCTTCCTGGTGGTGGGGGTGGTCGCCACTGTGGTGCAAGGAGGGCTGATCGGACCGCTGGTGAAACGGTTTGGCGAATGGCGTCTGACCTTGCTGGGCCTCGGCCTTGTGATCATTGGGTGCCTGCTGATCCCCAGCGTCGGTGCATCCGATCGGGCGGGCGCCATCTTCACTGCCGTCGGCATCCTGGCCCTGGGCACCGGATTGGTCACACCAAGCCTGCGCAGCCTGGTGTCACGGCGCCTGGGTCGCGAAGGGCAAGGCAGCGCCCTCGGCAGCCTGCAGGCCCTGCAGAGTTTGGGCAGTTTCCTCGGCCCTCCCCTGGCGGGATTCAGCTACGACCTGCTGGGTCCAGTGAGCCCGTTTGCAGCTGCGGCAACCGTGCTGGTGATCGTGATCGGCCTGGTGGCCGGCAGCCCTCTGCCGGACATCTCCGACACACAACCAAGCCAGTCCTGATTGCTACGTTTCGGCTAACGACACCAGCGCCGAGCCGTTCAGCCCATGTGCGCAGCAGCCTTAGCCCCGGAGCACTACATCAACCGGGAGCTGAGCTGGATCGCCTTCAACGAAAGGGTGCTGGCCCAGGCCCTGGATCCGCGCACACCTCTGCTCGATCAAGCCAAGTTCAGCGCCATCTTCAGCAACAACCTCGACGAATTCTTCATGGTTCGCGTGGCGTCACTGAAGTCTCAGGTGGAGGCGGGCGTCAGCAAGCCAAGTGAGGATGGCAAATCGCCGTTGGAGCAGCTGCTGGCGATCAGGGAACGGCTGATTCCCCTGCTGCGAGAGCAACAGGTGCATTACCGCCAGCACCTGAGGCCGAAGCTGCTGGAACACAAGGTTGAACTGCTCGATTACAAACAGCTGAACGACGACCAACGCCAATGGGTTGACGACACCTTCCAGACCTCGGTGTTTCCGGTGCTCACACCTCTGGCTGTGGACCCCGCCCATCCGTTCCCCTTCGTCAGCAACCTGAGCCTCAACGTTGCGGCCGTGGTTGTTGATCCGGAAACAGGACAACGGCAATTTGCCCGGGTGAAAGTTCCCCAGAAAAATCTGCCTCGCTTCATCGCCATCCCCTCGCACCTGAGCGGCCAGGAGCACAAACCCGTTCACACCGCCATCGCCCTAGAGCAGGTGATCGCCTTCAACCTGAAAGAGCTGTTCCCTGGCATGACGATCGAGGGGCACTACTTCTTCCGCGTGACGCGGGATGCGGATCTGGAACTGAGGGATCTGGAAGCCGATGACCTGATGCTGGCCCTGGAACAGGGACTGCGAAAGCGGCGCATGGGGGGTGAGGTGGTGCGCCTCGAGGTGCCCAACGAAATGCCTCAGGACGTGGTGGAGATGCTGATGACAGGACTCAGCGTTGAAGAGGAAGACCTCTATGTGATCGATGGCCCCCTGGGCCTGGACGACCTGCTCAGCCTCACCGCACTACCGCTGCCGAAACTCAAGAGCCAAAGCCACGGAGGCCAGACACCAGCGGTGCTAGCCCGCAGTCAGCAGCACCTGCTGGACGAGGGAGCGATCAAACCGGATGAGTTCAGATCGATCTTCTCGGTGATTCGCCGTCAGGACATCCTTCTGCACCATCCCTATGACCTCTTCTCAACAACCGTCGAAGAGTTCATCAACCAGGCAGCGGACGATCCCCAGGTGATGGGCATCAAGATGACGCTCTACCGCACCTCCAAAGACTCGCCGATCATCGCTGCACTGATCCGTGCCGCCGAAAACGGCAAGCAGGTGATGGCACTGGTGGAATTGAAAGCACGATTTGACGAAGACAACAACATCCAATGGGCCCGGCACCTGGAGCAATCCGGAGTGCATGTGGTCTACGGGGTGCTGGGGCTGAAAACCCACACCAAGATTGTTCTGGTGGTGCGCAAGGAGAAGGAGAAGCTCCAGAGCTATGTGCACATCGGCACGGGCAACTACAACTCCAAAACCTCCAAGCTCTACACCGACCTGGGCCTGCTCACCGCCAACCAGGAACTAGGGCAAGACCTGGTGGAACTGTTCAATTACCTCACCGGTTTTTCCAAGCAGCAAAGTTTTCGTCGCCTGCTCGTGGCCCCCGTCACCCTGCGAAAAGGCATGGAGCTGTTGATCCGCCGCGAAATTGAACATGCCCAGCAGGGCCGAGAGGCCGTGATCCGAGCCAAGATGAATTCCCTGGTGGACCCAACGATCATTGCGCTTCTTTATGAAGCCTCCCAAGCCGGAGTGACGATCGAATTGATCATTCGCGGCATGTGCAGCCTCTATCCCGGTTGTGAAGGACTGAGTGAAAACATTCGGGTGATCAGCATCATCGGCCCGTTCCTGGAACACTCGAGAATCTTTTCGTTCGCCAACGGCGGCTCACCGGAGGTGTACATCGGTAGTGCCGACTGGATGAGCCGCAACCTCGACCGCCGCGTTGAAGCGGTCACACCGATCGAAGACCCAGAGCATCGCCAGAAACTGGAACGCCTGCTGCAGCTGTACTTGAATGACAACCAGGCCGCCTGGGACATGCAGAGCGACGGCACATTTGTGCAGCGCAAATCCGAAAACGACACCTCGGAACGCAATTCCCAGATTCAATTGATCAAGGAATGGAGCAACGGCATCCAATCCTTGTAGTTCTTTTGGTTTTCAAAGGGATTGCGTCTGTGACATCCGATACAACATTCCTTCAAAAACAAACTTGAAGCCTGCACGATCACAGCCAAATCAGTTGTTTTGAAAGCCCAAAGATTCAGCTCCTGAAATTCTTTCGATTCGAAACAGTCAACACTGTTGTCTGGTGCTAAGTTCAGCCCAAATTCATTCAGGAGACCAGGGTGATGGGGATCCCTCTGGAATCTTCCGGCACGACAAAACAGTCGCCCCGGAAGGAACCTGCGTTGCCGTCCACCGGACGTCGACCATCGACTCGACAAGGAGGGCGGCTTGCCACCGACTCCATCGGTTTTTATCTGAGCAGCATCGGACGTATCCCCTTGCTGACGGCAGCTGAAGAAATCGAACTTGCACACCATGTGCAAGCGATGAAGCAACTTCAGGAGCTACCGGAAGAGGAGCTGACCTCCCGGCATCGCCACAAGATCCGCATGGGCAAACGGGCTCGCGACAGGATGATGGCCGCCAACCTCCGCCTCGTGGTGAGCGTGGCGAAGAAATACCAGAACCAGGGCCTGGAGCTGCTCGATCTGGTTCAGGAAGGTGCCATCGGCCTGGAGCGAGCGGTCGACAAGTTCGACCCCGCCATGGGCTACAAATTTTCCACCTATGCCTACTGGTGGATTCGTCAAGGCATGACGCGGGCCATCGACAACAGCGCCCGCACCATTCGCCTGCCGATCCACATCAGCGAAAAACTCTCCAAGATGCGTCGCATCTCCCGGGAGCTGTCCCACCGCTTCGGTCGTCAACCGAATCGGCTGGAGTTGGCGAGTGCCATGGGCATCGAGCCCCGGGAACTGGAGGATCTGATCTCCCAGAGCGCACCTTGTGCATCCCTGGATGCCCATGCCCGTGGCGAGGAAGATCGCAGCACCCTGGGTGAACTGATCCCGGATCCCAACGGTGAAGAACCGATGGAGGGAATGGATCGCAGCATCCAGAAGGAACATCTGGGGGGCTGGCTCTCGCAGCTGAACGAACGCGAGCAGAAGATTCTGAAGTTGCGGTTCGGTCTTGGTGGTGAAGAACCTCTGACCCTTGCCGAGATCGGTCGTCAGATCAATGTGTCACGTGAGCGCGTCCGACAGCTGGAGGCCAAAGCGATTCTCAAGCTGCGCGCCATGACCAACCACCAACAAGCCGCCTAAGCCACTTGCTTCCCATCACCGGACCCATCGCCATCCTGCTCTGGATGGCGATGGTGATAGCAGGCGCCGTGTTGTGCCGCCGGCTTCGGCCGAACCAACGGGAACTGAGCCGAAAAATTGTGCACATCGGAACCGGAGCCGTGGTTCCTTTGGCCTGGTTCTTTGAAATTCCCTTCGTTGTTGCCCTGCCTGTTGCGGCGGTGATCACCGTTGTGACGACGATCAACCACCAATGGCGCTTCATCCCCGCCGTAGAGGATGTTGATCGCAACAGCTACGGCACCATTGCCTACGGCATCGCAATCACAACGCTGCTTCTGCTGTTCTGGCCAACCCGAGCCGATGCGGTGTCCGCAGGGGTTCTGGTGATGGCCTTAGGGGATGGCCTTGCAGGGTTGATCGGCCGCAACGTCGCATCCCCGAAGTGGGTTCTTTTTGGTCAGACCAAATCAAGCGTCGGCACGATGACCATGGCCGTCGTCTCAGGCTTGGTGCTGATCGGCCTAGCGCGATGGTCGGGGGCGGACCTGTCCCTGCCAGCAGCCCTTGGCATGGTGGCCATGGCAACCGGTTTGGAGCAGCTCAGCTGGAGCGGTCTCGACAACCTCAGCGTTCCTCTCAGCGTGGGGGTGCTGTGGAGTCAACTGGTGGTTTGAACCAAGGCGTTGATGCTCAGGCGGTAACCGTCTGTTTGCGACTGGCCACGGCCGCGGCCAGATCCTCCAACAGGGTTTCGGTGGTCTCGAGGCTGATGCAGGCATCCGTGACGCTCTGGCCATAGGTGAGCTGCGTCAGGTCGGCGTTGAGCTTCTGGTTGCCTTCCACCAGATGGCTCTCGATCATCACGCCCATCACGTGATTGGAGCCCCCCCGCAACTGCTCGGCAACGCTGGCCAGCACCTCCGCCTGTCGGCGGAAGTCTTTGTTGCTGTTGGCATGGCTGCAATCCACCATCAGACGATCCTGCAGACCGGCCTTGCTCAACTCGGCTGCGGACTCCTGCACAGCTTCCAAGTGGTAATTGCTGCCCTGGCTGCCGCCGCGCAGCACGAGGTGGCCGTAGGGATTGCCCGTGGTGCTGACGATCGAGGCATGACCATCGCGATTGATGCCGAGGAAGTGATGCGGCTTGGCCGCCGCCTGCATGGCATTGATCGCGATGGTGGCGCTGCCGTTGGTGCTGTTCTTGTAGCCGATCGGCATCGACAACCCTGAGGCCATTTCGCGGTGGGTCTGACTTTCCGTCGTCCTGGCACCGATCGCGGTCCAGCTGATCAAATCAGCGATGTACTGCGGAACAACGGGATCGAGCAGTTCCGTTGCAGCAGGCATCCCCTCCCGGGCGAGATCTAACAGCAGTCCCCGGGCCCGGCGCAGGCCGGTGTTGATGTCATAGGAGTCGTCGAGATGGGGGTCATTGATCAGTCCCTTCCAACCAACCGTGGTGCGAGGCTTCTCGAAATACACCCGCATCACCACCTCGAGCTGATCCTTCAGGCGCTCGCGGATCGGAGCCAAGCGCTGGGCATACTCCCGGGCAGCCTTGACGTCATGAACAGAGCAGGGGCCTACCACCACCAGCAGACGCTGATCACGGCCGCTGAGGATCTCTTGAATGCGCCGGCGGGCTGACGCCACGGTCTCGAGCGCCGCCGCGTCCATGGGCAGCTCCTGATGCAACACAGCAGGGGCCACCAAGGGACGTGTCTCCACCACATGCAAATCGGAGGTGGTGGCCATGACTGGACGCGAGACTCCGACCAAGGCTACGCACCCCGCTCACTGGCAACAGACACGGTCCGGAAGAATGGTGGTCATCCCTGAACAGAGATCTCCATGCTGAGCGCTTACCGCGAGCTGGCCGCCGCCCGGGAAGCCCAGGGCGTTCCCGCTCTTCCGCTCAACGCCGAGCAGACCCAGGGACTGACCGAATTGCTGCAGAACCCTCCCGCCGGCGAGGAGGAGTTCCTGCTGCACCTGCTCAGCGAGCGGATCCCACCGGGTGTGGATGAAGCGGCTTACGTGAAGGCCACCTGGCTCAGTGCCGTGGCTCAGGGAGACGCCAAAAGCCCCCTGGTGTCACCACTGGAAGCCACCCGGCTGCTGGGAACGATGGTGGGGGGATACAACGTCGCCGCCCTGATCGAGCTGCTGAAGCACTCCGACGCTGCACTGGCTGGCTGTGCTGCTGAGGGACTCAGCCGAACGCTGCTCGTCTACGACGCCTTCAACGAAGTGATGGATCTGGCGGCGGACAACCGCTTCGCCAAGCAAGTTGTGGACAGCTGGGCCGCCGCCGAGTGGTTCACCGCCAAGCCCGAATTGGCCGAGAGCATCACCGTGACGGTCTTCAAGGTTGAAGGCGAAACCAACACGGACGATCTGTCGCCGGCCACCCACGCCACCACCCGGCCGGACATCCCCGTCCATGCCCTGGCGATGCTCGAGACCCGCGATCCGGAGGGCCTGAAGACCATCGCGAGCCTGAAAGAGAAAGGCCATCCCGTGGCCTACGTCGGTGATGTGGTGGGAACCGGCAGCTCCCGCAAGAGCGCCATCAATTCGGTGCTCTGGCACACCGGCAATGACATTCCCCATGTGCCCAACAAACGGGCAGGCGGCGTGATCCTTGGCGGCAAGATCGCCCCGATCTTTTTCAACACCGCTGAAGACTCCGGTGCCCTGCCGATCGAATGCGATGTCACCGACCTGAACACTGGTGATGTGATCACCATTCGCCCCCGCGCCGGCACGATCGAACGGGACGGCACGGTGGTGAGTCGGTTCGAGCTGAAGCCCACCACCATTAGCGACGAGGTGCGGGCCGGCGGTCGCATCCCCCTGATGATCGGTCGCGCCCTCACCGACAAGGTGCGCGCCAAGCTTGGCCTCACCCCTTCGGATCTGTTCATCCGCCCCTCAGCCCCGGCAGACACCGGCAAGGGCTTCACCTTGGCGCAAAAGATGGTGGGCAAGGCCTGCGGTCTTGCAGGCGTCCGACCCGGCACCAGCTGCGAACCGCTGATGACCACCGTCGGCTCCCAGGACACCACCGGCCCGATGACGCGGGACGAAATGAAGGAGTTGGCCTGCCTGGGCTTCTCCTCCGACCTGGTGATGCAGAGCTTCTGCCACACCGCCGCTTATCCGAAGCCGGTGGATCTGCAGACCCAGAACGAACTGCCCGACTTCTTCGCCCAGCGCGGTGGCGTGGCCCTTCGGCCCGGTGACGGCATCATCCACAGCTGGCTGAACCGGATGCTTCTGCCCGACACCGTCGGCACCGGCGGCGACAGCCACACCCGCTTCCCCCTCGGCATTTCCTTCCCAGGCGGCTCTGGGGTGGTGGCCTTTGCAGCCGCCATCGGCGCCATGCCACTGGACATGCCTGAATCGGTACTGGTGCGCTTCAGCGGGTCCCTGCAACCGGGCGTCACGCTCCGGGACGTGGTGAACGCCATCCCCTGGGTGGCCATTCAGCGGGGACTGCTCACCGTTGAAAAGGCCAACAAGAAGAACCTATTCAACGGCCGGATCATGGAGATCGAAGGTCTGCCCGACCTGAAGCTGGAACAGGCCTTCGAACTCACCGATGCCAGCGCCGAACGCTCCTGCGCCGGCTGCACGATCAAGCTCTCCGAAGACACGGTGAGCGAATACCTGCGCAGCAACGTGGCGCTGCTGAAGAACATGATCGCCCGCGGCTACAGCGACGCCCGCACCCTGGCCCGCCGGATCAAGGAGATGGAGGCCTGGCTGGCGAATCCCCAGCTGATGAGTGCTGACGCAGACGCGGAGTACGCGGAAGTGCTGGAGATCAACCTCGACGAGCTCACCGAACCGGTGGTGGCCTGCCCCAACGATCCCGACAACGTGAAGCTGCTCAGCGAGGTGGCTGGTGACCCTGTGCAGGAGGTGTTCATCGGCTCCTGCATGACCAACATCGGCCACTACCGCGCCGCGGCCAAGGTGCTGGAAGGCGCCGGCCAGAACACGGCGCGCCTCTGGGTCTGTCCCCCAACGCGGATGGACGAAGAGACCCTGAAGGAGGAGGGCTACTACGCCACCTTCGAGGCCGCCGGGTCCCGCATGGAGATGCCGGGTTGCTCCCTCTGCATGGGCAACCAAGCCCGCGTGGAGGACAACACCACCGTGTTCTCCACCAGCACCCGCAACTTCAACAACCGCCTGGGCAAGGGTGCTCAGGTGTACCTGGGCAGCGCCGAACTGGCCGCCGTCTGCGCCCAGCTGGGACGCATTCCCACCCCGGAGGAATACCGCAGCATTGCGGCCGAGAAGATCGATCCCCTCTCCGACGAGCTCTACCGCTACCTGAACTTCGATCAGATCAGCGGCTTTGAAGACCAGGGGCGCGTGGTCAGCGCTGACGACGAAGCAACCGTTCTGGCTCAGGCCTGATTCCGGATTACCTCATCTGTGCCCTCCCTGAGCGAACCCAAGCAGCGACGCCACCTCCTGGGCTCCAGCCGGAGCATCAGGAGGTTGTTGGAACGCCGCTGGCTGGTGGTGGTTTTGGCTCTGGCGCTCACGGGCCTCGGGGCTGCCATCACCGGCCTGCTGTTCACCAGCGGCATCAACCTGCTGCGGGATTGGCGGCTCAACCTGCTCGATGAATTTCCAGCCTGGGTGGTGCTCCCCGCCCTCGGCGCCATCGGCGGCATGGTCTCGGCCTGGTTGATCACCAACCTGTCTCCGGCCGCTGGCGGAGCCGGGATCACCCACATCATGGGCTTCCTGCGCCACCGGTCGGTTCCGATGGGGCTTCGGGTGGGCCTGGTGAAACTGGTGGCCGGCATCATTGCCATCGGCTCGGGTTTCCCCCTGGGCCCGGAAGGCCCCGCCGTTCAGATGGGCGGCTCCGTGGCCTGGCAGATGTCCCGCTGGCTGCGGGCACCGGTGGCCTTTCGCCGGGTGATTGTGGCCGCCGGTGGTGGTGCCGGTATTGCCGCCGTGTTCAGTGCTCCCATCGGTGGATTCATCTACGCGATCGAGGAGCTGCTCCACTCCGCCAGGCCCGTGGTGCTGCTGCTGGTGATCATCACCACCTTCTCGGCCGACACCCTGGCGGATGTGATCGGCTTTCTCGGCCTCAACCCCGGGGGCGGCGGGCTCAACAGCACCATCGGGTTTCAACTGGAACGGGAGTACACCCCCCTGGTGCGCTTCCTGCCGGTGGATCTGCTGTATCTGGTGGCTCTCGGTGTGGTGATCGGCGTGCTGGCGGAGCTTTACACCCGCTACGTGCTCACCATGCAGCGGCAGGGCAACCGTTGGTTCGGAGACCGACTGATCCTGCGCATGACCGTGAGCGGGCTCGTGTTGGGCTGCGTTTATGCAGCCCTGCCGGATGCTTTCCATAACCCCAGCGAACTGAAGCACCTGATTGGAGCCGGAAAAGCCGATATCAGCCTGGCCCTCGCCAGCTTTGTGGTGCTCTTCTTCAGCACCGGTCTGGCGGCGGGCTCAGGAGCGCCAGGGGGACTGTTCATGCCGATGCTGACGCTGGGAGGGGCCATTGGCCTGGCCGGTGGATCCGGCGTTGAGGCCCTCACCGGCCATGTGCCCACCACCTATGTGTTCGCGGGCATGGGCGCCTTCGTTGCAGGCTGTTCCCGCACGCCGATCTCGGCGATGTTCCTGGCCTTTGCCCTCACCAAGGATCTGCTGATCCTCAAACCGATCCTGGTGGCCTGTCTCACCAGCTTCGTGATCGCCCGACTGTTCCACCCCCACTCGATCTACGAACGTCAGATGGGCATGGAACTCGACGCTGAAGATCGGATGGCCATGAAGCTCAACCGCTACAGACGTCCGTTCACGCCGCCAACCCCGCCATCAGGCCCAACAGGAGGCCCCAACTGAACCAGGAAACACTGCTGTTCGATCCGGCCACGCCGGAACCCGGAGCCCTGCGCACGGTGCTGGCCTTCCCCAGCACTTACACGGTTGGCATTACCAGCCTTGGTTTTCAGATCGTCTGGTCCACCCTGGCGATGCGGTCCGACGTCGACGTGCGCCGGCTGTTCACTGATCAAGGGGATCCAGCCCACCGGCACTGCGACCTGTTTGGGCTTTCTCTCAGCTGGGAACTCGACGGACCAGTCCTGCTCGATCTACTGGAACAGCAGCGCATCCCGCTCTGGAGCCACGCGCGCACCGACGACCATCCAATCGTGTTTGGTGGCGGACCTGTGCTCACCGCCAATCCCGAGCCCCTTGCACCGTTTTTTGATGTCGTGCTGCTGGGCGATGGCGAAGATCTGCTACCCAATTTTATCGATGCCCTTCAGAGCGTGAAGGGCCAACCCCGAGCCGAACAACTGCAGCATCTGGCCCGGGTGCCGGGGATCTACGTGCCGGAGCTCCATGCACCCCGCTATGCAGCGGACGGCACCCTGTTGGGTGTGGCACCGGTGGATGCAACTCTTCCAGAACGGGTGGCCAAACAGACATGGCGCGGCAACAGCCTCAGCCACTCAACGGTGATCACGCCGGAAGCGGCGTGGCCCGACATTCACATGGTGGAAGTGGTGCGCAGCTGCCCGGAGCTCTGCCGCTTTTGCCTGGCCAGCTATCTGACCCTGCCGTTCCGAACACCATCGTTGGATGACGGGCTGATTCCGGCAGTGGAAAAGGGACTGAAGGCCACCAAACGCCTCGGGCTGCTGGGGGCGTCCGTGACCCAGCACCCCCAGTTCAGCGATCTACTCCAGTGGCTAGACCAAGATCGCTTCGATGACCTGCGGGTCAGCGTCAGTTCCGTGCGGGCCGCAACCGTTACTCCCGAGCTGGCGGCTGTGTTGGCAGGGCGAGGCAGCAAATCCCTGACCATCGCGATCGAGAGCGGCAGCGAGCGCATGCGCCGCGTGGTGAACAAAAAGCTCAGCGGCGAAGAAATCGAAGCCGCCGCCCGCCATGCCAAGCAAGGAGGCCTCAAGGCCTTGAAGCTCTACGGAATGGTGGGACTCCCCTGCGAAGACAACGACGACGTGGAAAGCACCGCGGCGTTGCTACTGAGGCTTAAGAAAGGCACCCCTGGACTGCGCTTCACCCTGGGCGTAAGCACTTTCGTACCCAAGGCTCATACTCCCTTCCAATGGCAAGGGGTACGCCCCGAAGCGGAAAAACGCCTGAAGCTGCTGGCGAAACGTCTCAAACCCAAAGGCATTGATCTGCGCCCGGAAAGCTATGGCTGGAGCGTGATTCAGGCCCTGCTGTCTCGAAGCGACCGGCGCCTGGCCCCCGTAATCGCAGCGGTGCGCGGCTCCCAGGAAAGCCTGGGGGGTTGGAAAAAGGCCTACCGAGCGGCCCTGGCCGGTGAACTCCCTGAAGCCCGCAGCGCAGGCGTTGTCTTACCGCTGCCTCCCAGTTGGGAGAGCGTGGTGCACGACGAGTGGGCCTCTGATGCGGTGTTGCCCTGGGGCCATCTCGATGGCCCCTTAAGTCAGGAAAAGCTGCAGGAACACAGGCAAGAGGCGCTCAGCCTGGGCTGAGCGCTGCCGTCTCGGTCTCCCGAATCCGACTGCGAAGTCCGGCCAACAGAATCCAACCGGCAATGTTCAAGCGACTGTCAAAGAACGGCACATCAGTGCCGTGAAGCACCACCAGCACCAGCACCGCAGCCCACCAGGCGCGATCAAACAACCCCATGCGGCTGCAGCGCAAGGAGACGATCAACAACGCCAGCACGAGACCCACCAGCGCAAGCGCCGCCGGCACCCCACTGCTGACCGCCAGCTCCAATGGCAGGTTGTGGGAATGGCCATGCCATTTGCCCGTGCGCAAGAGGTACAGCACAGAAAAAGCCGCAGCACCCCAACCCAGCCATGGCCTTTCAACGATCAACTGCAAAGCCACACCCCACTGACTGAGACGAGTGGAAGCCAGGGCACGCTCCCCCGCATAGCGGCTGTCGCTGAGCCGTGACCACACCGACTCAGGCACCAAGGCCCTGGCAGGCTCCTGGAGCAGCTCCGGGACACCGGGCCACACCGCCAGCAGAACAGGGATCAATCCAAGGGCCAACAAGGGAAGCAACCAGGGCCAACTCACCGGTCCAAGCACCAGGGGCACCGCCAGCACCAACGCGCCCCAGCCGTTGCGGGACTCCGTGAGCACGAGAGCCGTCACCAAAGCGACAGCCAGGATCAGCACCACAGTCCGACGAGGGCGATCGAGTCCGGGTTGCACCAGGGCCGCCAGGATCAACGGCCACACCAGCGCCAACCAAGCCGCGGCGATGTTGGCGTAATCGAACAAACCCGACAGCCGGCCCTCCGGCTCGCCTCCAGGAGCCATAAACCAGATCACCAGGCCCCCCAAGAATTGCCAGGGACCCTGCCAACCCAACCACAACTGACCCAAGCCAGTCAGCACAACAGGCACCGTGCCCGCCACCATCCAGAGCGCCGTTCGGCGGCGCGCCCCCGCCTCCGCCACATAGGGCTGGAACCCCCAGAATCCCCAAAAGAAAGGCAGCCAATTGGCCAGACCTGCCCAAGCCAGGTCGGCACGCACGGCGCTGAAACAGCCGAGCAACATGAGCCCGCCAGCCACCAGGAGCGGCCAGTTCCAGCGGTCATGCCAGTAGGCGCATTCACGACGGAGGCTGCCCAGGACCAAGGCCGGCATCAATAGCAGGCTTGCCAGCAACACTGACGAAGGAAGCAACAGCAGTCCGAGCTGAAACAGGCACCAACCCGAGGGGGATGCGGCGGCCGGACAGTCGCCCCTCAGCCATGCGTACAGACGTGCCGTCATGCGAAAACAGCCGTACGCCCGCGATAGACCATCACCTGACGACGCAGGTGAAGACGCAGGGCCCGCGCCAAAGCAAGGCGTTCCGTGTCACGGCCCTTGCGGATCAGATCCTCCACTTCGTCCCGATGGCTGACGGAAACGGTGGTTTGCTGAATGATCGGGCCATCATCCAGATCTTCGGTGACGTAGTGGGCTGTGGCGCCGATGAGCTTGACTCCACGGTCCCAGGCCCGGTGATACGGCTGAGCACCCTTGAACGCTGGCAGAAACGAATGGTGGATGTTGATCACCTGGGGGAAACGCTCGAGGAAATCACTGCTCAGCACCTGCATGTATTTGGCCAACACCGCAAGTTCAACCTTGTTCTGTTCAAGCAGCTCCAGAATCCGCTGCTCCGCTTCCGCTTTGGTATCCCGACTGACGGGAACACAAACAAATGGAATCCCAAAGGATGCACACAGGGGTTCCAGATCCGGATGGTTGGCGATGACCAGGGGAACCTGCATCGGCAGCTCCCCGCTTTGAACCCGCCAGAGCAGATCCTGCAGGCAGTGGCTCTGCTTGCTGGCAAAAAGCGCCACACGGGGATGGTCGTCTGAAAAGTGGAGCTGCGCTTCGCCACCAAGCCGCTCTCCCAGAGACTGGGCCGCTTCAGGAAGCACATCCCGGGGAATGCCGAATCCCTGGAGCTGCCACTCAATCCGGCTGAGAAACAACCCGGCTCCCGCATCCGTGTGGTGATCGGCATGACGAATGCTGCCGCCATTGGCCGCCACCCAACCCGCCAATTCGCTGACCAGGCCCGGCCGATCGGGGCAGATCATCTGAAGGATGACCGTGGCGTCACTCACAACAACGCTTTGAAAAACAAAATTCTCCCGCGCAGGAGGGGCTGGTTAAAGTCGCAGAGAAATTTTCGATCACCATGCTGAAGGCTCTGAGCCGCCTTGCCGCGTTCTGCCTCTGCGTCGCTTTGAGCCTGGGTCTGATGGCCCCGGCTGCTGCCAATGCTGCCGGGATCAGTCCTGACGACCTGGGCGTGATCCGCCGCCAGGCCGCAGCCTTTGAAGACGCAAAGACCCGTCTGCCTGATCTGGCCCGGCTGGTGAGTGAAAAGGATTGGGTGTTCACCCGCAACCTCCTGCATGGCCCCATGCAGGAAGTGAGCCGGGAAATGTCATACATCAATCAGCGCCTCGACAAGAGCGAGCGCAAGGAAGCCACCAAGGTGGCCCGCTCCTTGAAAGAAGCTCTGGCCGATCTGGATGAAGCGGCACGCCTGCAGGACTTCAGCCGCCTGCAGAAGTCCTACAGCGCCGTGGCTGCCGGGTTTGATGCTTACAGCGATCTGATCCCCGCTGAGGCCTTCAACTGACCCGCTCCATTGGAGTGATTGGTGCCGGGGCCATCGGCCTCGGCATCGCCTGGCATCTGGCCCAGCAAGGGAACGATGTTTCTGTTTACGACCCTCGCCTGAACCATTCCGTTGATCGCGAGGGATCAGCAAACGATTTGAGTGGAACATCGGCATCCCTCGGGGTGCTGATGGGCCACGTGTTTCGCCGCAGCAGCGGGCGGGGCTGGAGGCTGCGCCGCCGGAGCATGGAGCTCTGGCCGCAATGGATCGAAACGCTGCAGGCTCACCAGCCAGATCTCAGGCTCCATGCGGGCCTGCTGCAAATCGCCGAGGACGAACAAGCGGCTGAGCGGATGGAAGCGCTGGCCGCCCAGCGCGTTGACCTGGGCCTGCAGATGGTCACCAACGCCGACCTGGCAGCGGTCTGGCCGACGGCCAGGCACGGTGGCCTGCACTCGCGCCACGACGGTCGTGTGGATCCCCTTCTGCTGCAACGGGCCCTGCGACAGGCGCTGGCAGAGCAAAGCGTGGAGCTGAATGCCACGGCGGTGATCCGTCTGGAGCGCAACGACAACCACTGGCATGTGCATCGCGCCGATGGAGACAGCACCGTTCACAACCTTGTGGTGCTCTGCACAGCCCTGAGCTCGGACGTCTTGCTGGAACCGCTGGGCCAGGCCCGACCGATGACACCGGTGTTGGGCCAGGCCCTGTTACTGGAACTGACAACGGGTCCGACAACGTGGAACAACTGGCCCTCAGTGCTGGTGGATCAGGGCTTCAATCTGATTCCAACCGCACCCGGGCGATTGCTGCTCGGGGCCACCGTAGAACCCGGCGATCGCGCTTCGGAGGATCCTCTGACCCTGATGCGCAACCTGAATGAGCGGGCACCAGAGTGGCTGCGCTCAGCCACGGTGGTTGGCCATTGGAGTGGCCTGCGAGCCCGGCCCGTGGATCGCCCGGCCCCTCTCCTGGAAGAACTGGAACCCGGGTTGATCCTTGCCAGTGGGCACTATCGCAACGGCGTTCTGCTCACGCCCGGCACCGCCGAGTGGGTCGCCGCTGAACTCGAGCAGAGATCACTCGAGCAGGCATAAAAAAAGGGCCCCGCAGGGCCCTAACGCGATGGTGAATTAACCGATCACTTGGTCTCGGTGAACTCCGCGTCGATGACGTCGTCACTGGCATCGCCACCACCGGCGTTGGCACCGGCGTCAGCACCAGGCGCACCAGCACCAGCTGCAGCCCCTTCCTGCTGATAGACGGACGCACCCACGGTGTAGAGCTCCTGCTGCAGTTCCTCCAGCAGGGTCTTCATCGCGTCGTAGTCGTCCTTCTCGGTGGCTTCTTTGAGCTTGAGGCGCTTCTCCTCCAGCTTCGCCTTGGCGTCGGCATCAACCTTGTCGCCCAGTTCGCCCATCTGCTTCTCAGCCTGGTAGACGAGGGTTTCGGCCTGGTTCTTGAGGTCGATCTTTTCGCGCTTCTCCTTGTCAGCGCTGGCGTTGGCCTCGGCGTCCTTGACCATCTTGTCGACCTCGGAATCCGAAAGGGTCGACGCACCGGTGATCGAGATGGACTGCTCCTTGCCGCTGCCCTTGTCCTTGGCGGTGACGCTGAGGATGCCGTTGGCGTCGATGTCGAAGGTCACTTCGATCTGAGGCACGCCACGGGGAGCCGGGGGAATGCCATCGAGACGGAAGGTTCCAAGCGACTTGTTGTCGGATGCCATCTCGCGCTCACCCTGGAGCACGTGGATTTCCACGTTGGTCTGACCATCCACAGCCGTGGAGTAGGTCTCGGTCTTCTTGGTGGGAACCGTGGTGTTGCGGGTGATCATCTTGGTCATCACACCACCGAGGGTTTCCACACCCAGGGAGAGGGGCGTGACGTCAAGCAGAAGGATGTCCTTCACCTCGCCAGCCAACACACCGCCCTGGATGGCAGCACCGACAGCCACCACCTCATCGGGATTCACCGTCTGGTTGGGGTCTTTGCCGGTGATGCGCTTGACCAGTTCGAGCACGGCCGGGATGCGGGTGGAACCACCCACCATCACGATTTCGTCCAGCTCGCCGGAGGACAGCTTGGCGTCCTTGAGCGCCTGCTCCACAGGCATGGCGCAGCGGTCGATCAGCTTGGAGGCCAGTTCCTCGAACTTGGCGCGGGTGAGGGTGAGATCCAGGTGCTTGGGACCCTCAGGCGTGGCCGTGATGAACGGCAGGTTGATCTCGCTCTGGGTGGCGTTGGACAGCTCAACCTTGGCTTTTTCAGCGGCTTCGGTGAGGCGTTGCAGGGCCTGCTTGTCCTGACGCAGATCGATGCCTTCGTTGGATTTGAAGGTCTCGGCCAGGTGATCAACGATCACCTTGTCGAAGTCGTCACCGCCGAGGTGCGTGTCACCAGCGGTGGACAACACCTCGAACACGCCGTCGCCAACTTCCAGAACGGACACGTCGAAGGTGCCACCGCCCAGGTCGAAAACCAGGATGCGCTCGTTGCTCTTCTTGTCGAGGCCGTAGGCCAGAGCCGCAGCGGTGGGCTCGTTGATGATGCGCAGCACCTCAAGGCCAGCGATCTTGCCGGCGTCCTTGGTGGCCTGGCGCTGGGAGTCGTTGAAGTAGGCGGGAACGGTGATTACCGCTTGGCTGACGGTTTCACCGAGGTACTTACCGGCGTCCTCGGCCAGCTTGCGCAGCACCTGGGCGGACACCTCTTCAGGCGCGAATTGCTTGTCGAGAACCGGGCACTTCACCTTCACGTTGGAGCCGGCCTTTTCGACGCCGTAGCTCACCTCTTTCGATTCCTCGTTCACCTCATCAACCCGACGGCCGATGAAACGCTTGACGGAATAGAAGGTGTTATCCGGGTTCATCACCGCCTGACGTTTGGCGATCTGACCCACCAGCTGATCCTGGTTCTTGGTGTAAGCAACCACGGAGGGCGTGGTGCGGAAGCCCTCGGCGTTCGCGATCACGGTGGGCTTGCCGCCCTCCATCACGGAAACACAGCTATTCGTGGTGCCAAGGTCAATGCCGACAACCTTGCCCATCGGTGCCCACCTCCAGAAATGGTGATTTGAATGGGCTCATCCTCCACAGCAGACCCGGTGACAGGCGAGGTGTGGTTCCCGAACAGGCAGGCTGGTGGAGCGATCCGGCCCTGGCAATGATCAACGGCGACACCAGCCTTGTGGGCCTGCTTGGCAATCCAGTGCGCCACTCGCTTTCGCCGGTGATGCAGAACGCCGCCATCGAAAGCATGGGGCTCAACTGGCGCTACCTGGCTCTGCCCTGCACAAGCGAAAACCTTGATCAGGTGTTGAACGGTCTCAGGGCCGTTGGCTGCCAGGGCCTCAACGTCACCATCCCCCACAAACAAGCCATCGCCGAGCTCTGCGAGGAGCTGAGCCCACTGGCGAAACGGCTCGGTGCCGTCAACACCCTGATTCCGGGAGCGGGCGGTGGCTGGTTCGGCACCAACACCGACGTGGAGGGCTTTCTGGCACCCCTCGGTACCAACGACACCTGGGCAGGACGCGATGCCGTGGTGATCGGCTGCGGCGGATCAGCTCGAGCCGTGGTCGCCGGTCTGCAGACCCTGAACCTCAGCAGCATCACCGTTGTGGGACGGCGAAGCGAGGCACTGCAAGCCTTCATCACTGATCTGCAGCAGAGCCACGCCCCCCTGACGGCCTGTCTCGACACCGCTGTTCAGCTCAACGAGAGCGTGGTTCAAGCAGCTCTCGTGGTGAATACCACCCCGGTGGGAATGGCCCAGCACGGTGACCCCGAGGCGATGCCACTGGGGGCCGAGCTCTGGACAAACCTGAACGGAGAAGCGGTGCTGTACGACCTGATCTACACACCAAGGCCCACCAGCTGGCTCGCCGCTGGGCAACAACGGGGCCATCGCTGCATCGATGGTCTTGAGATGCTGGTGCAGCAGGGCGCTGCCTCGCTGCGGCTCTGGAGTGGACGCGATGACGTTCCTGTCGAGGCGATGCGGAGCGCCGCCGCGACTGCTCTTGCGACCTAAGGTCCCAACAATCCCTAGCTCCACCGTGCAGATTCCCCTCTGGCAGCGGCTGCTTGCACCGCTGGTGTACCTGCTCCCCTGGAGTGATGCCATTCCCTTTGGCCTCGGGGCTGACGGCGTGTTCAACCAGATCCCGTTGCTGAGGCTGCTGATCGTTCCTGCAGTGCCGCTGATCCAATTGGATCGGGGGGTTCCCTTCGGTGGCCTGCTGCTGTTCTTCGTGCTGTTTCTGGCGGTGGTGCGTAATCCAGCCGTTCCCTACTTCCTGCGCTTCAACACCCTGCAGGCCCTGCTCACCGACATCGTGATCGTTGTGCTGAGCTTCGCGTTTGGGATCCTTCTCCAACCGATTGCCGGAGGCAGCCTGCTGCTGAGCACCCTGTCCAGCACGGTTGTGGTGGCGGTGCTGGCGATCCTTCTGTTCGCCCTGGTGGAGTGCTGGCGCGGTCGCGAACCGGATCTCCCCGGCATCAGCCAAGCCGTACGCATGCAGCTCTACTGAAGCTTCAGGGGCACGCCAGGGGATATGGTGTTGGATCCGTCGCTCACTTCGGTGAGCCTGATGCCCCTTCGGTGCTGCCCATGACGCACGATCCGTATTACGAAACCATGTACATCCTTCGTCCGGACATTCCGGAGGAGGAAGTTGAAAGCCATCTCACCAAGTACCGCGACATGCTCGTGGAAGCTGGTGCCGACGTGCTGGACAACCAGATGCGTGGCAAGCGCCGTCTGGCCTATCCGATTGCGAAGCACAAGGAAGGCATTTACGTGCAACTGAGCCACAACGGCGATGGCCAGCACGTTGCTGTTCTCGAGAAGGCAATGCGCCTCAGTGAGGATGTAATCCGCTATCTGACCGTGAAGCAGGAAGGTCCCCTTCCCGCACCTCGGGTGATGCCGGGCAGCGAAGCTGCTCAACAGCAACAGGCCGAAGCCGCTGCATCAGCTGACTGATCAGCATTGTTGGATTCGTGGGTGGGCGATACCGTCCGCCCATGGATTCGAATCACGACCAATCTCAGCCAACCGAACCTGTTTTGGAACGAGCGTCATGGCGACGCTGAAGTGATTCGGTTGTTGAAACAGAGAATTTCAGATCTCGAGGGCGAAATCGAGTCCTACAACGAGCTTTTGGCCGAATTGCCGGAGGTTTTTGAACGCCGCTTCCAACAGCGGCTTGAGCCATTGATGGAGCGTTATCAACTGCTGGCTGAGCAAGTTGATCAAGACCAGATCGAACGGCCTCAGCCGGCCCTGCCTGGAAGCTCAAAACCGGACAACGTTGTGCGTTTTCCGGGCCTGAGGCTTCCCAAATTCCTGCAGAGGCGGCAGCGTTCAGCTTGAACGGCGCTGGGATGCTGACCAGAGTCGGGTTGGCAGACCCCAGACGTAAATGAAGCCCTCTGCAGCGCGGTGATCGAACTGATCCTCACTGCCGTAGGAGGCCATTTCGGGGACGTACAGGCTGCTGTCTGCTGAGCCCCGGCCGGTGACCGTGGCCGTTCCTTTGTGCAGCCGAAGACGAACGACACCATTGACGGTGGTCTGGGTGCGGTCCATGAAGCCGTCCAGAGCATCTTTGAGGGGGCCAAACCAAAGGCCCTGGTAAACGAGGTCGGCCCACTGCATTTCCAACTGCCGCTTGCTGCGCAGCACATCAGCAGCAAGGGTCAGGCTTTCCAGTTCCTGGTGGGCCTGGATCAACAGCAAAAGGCCAGGCGTTTCATAGATCTCCCGGGATTTGATCCCCACCACGCGGTTCTCGATCATGTCGAGACGGCCAATGCCATGGGTGCCCGCCAGACGGTTGGCTTCACGGATCAAGGCCACGGGGTCCAGCTGCTGACCGTTGATCGCCACAGGATTGCCTGCTTCAAAAGCAATCTCGATCTCTTCGGAGGCATCTGGAGCAGCCTCCACCGATCGCGTCATCGCAAACACCTCCTCCGGAGGAGCCACCATCGGGTCTTCAAGGGGTCCGGCCTCAATGCTGCGGCCCAGCAGATTGAGATCGATCGAGTAAGGCGACTTCTTGCTTACCGGTGCGGGCAGACCAAAGCGTTCGCCGTAGGCGATGGTCTCCTCACGACTCATGCCCCACTCACGGGCTGGGGTAAGCACCTTGAGATCCGGTGCCAGCGCAGCAATGGCCACATCGAAACGCACCTGATCATTTCCCTTGCCTGTGCATCCATGGGCGACAGCATCGGCACCCACTTCCCGGGCCACTTCAACCAGGCGCTTCGCGATCAAAGGCCTCGCCAAGGCCGTGGAGAGGGGGTAACGGCCTTCGTAAAGAGCGTTGGCACGAATCGCCGGAAAGGCGAAATCCTTGATGAAGGGCTCGATCAGATCACCCACCAGCGACTGACTGGCACCGGCATCCAGCGCTTTCTGACGAATCGGCTCCAGCTCATCGCCCTGGCCGAGATCAGCGGCAAAGGTGATCACATCCTCGACACCCCATTCCTGCTTGAGGTAAGGGATGCAGACACTGGTATCCACTCCCCCGGAATAGGCGAGTACCACCTTCTTGGCGCGGCCCATCAATGGGTCTCCTGATCACAATCATCTGATTCTCTCGTCTCGCCGGCCGCCACCTGTGGAGAAGCAACGAGCAACCATGCAGCCAACGCCACAGCCGGTGAAAAAACCAGCAGCAACGCCAGGGTCCAGGAGGCCTGCAACGGTTCAGGCCGCTGCAAACCCCACCAATGCAAACCAAAGCTGATGATCAGGGCCAGGCCCCAGAGGAGAACGAGCAGAACAGATTTGTTCAGTAGCGGATCAAAAACAGCACATGGTCTATCTTGGTTGATTGGCCTGCGTCCCTCCCTGCATGAGCGCTCTGGTTGATTTAAACGCCCTGGACAGCGTCAACCCGTCCCTCACCCGCTACGGGCGCCGCGACCCTGCCCCCGTGCTGCCCCTGCGTGAGGAGCCTGACCTCCTGTCCTGGCTGGAAACCAGCGGTCGTCTCGTCGCTGAAGAAGAATCCGGTTCACCTGAAGTGAGCACCGTCGAAGAGGAGGAACTCTCCGCGCTCATGGGTGAGAAAGAGGATTACAACAAGGATGACGAGCAAAATGAGGAGCAGTGGGAGGACTGACGTCCCCCAACCACTGACTGGTCGCCACTGAGCGACTCACCTAGGGTCCCAGCGATCAGTCCAGTGCAGCTTTGCAATCCACGGATTCGAACCGCCGTCCTTGGTGGGAGAACGGCTCATTGAGTGCCAGTTTGCTGATGCTGGTGGTCTTGATGACCAGCTTTGCTGCCGACAAGTGGATCACCAATGCGCAACTGAGCCTGCCGCTCTTGATTTCAGCGGTCTGCGCAACCGCGACTGCAGCCTTGGGCATTCCCCTTCTGCGGCGCTTGAAGATGGGGCAGTTCATCCGTGAGGAAGGCCCCAAAGCCCATCAGAGCAAGGCGGGAACACCAACGATGGGAGGCCTTCTGGTGGTTCCCGTCGGGGTCATTCTCGGGAGCCTGATCACACGGGACGCCGTGGCATCACAACAACTGCTCTGCTTGGCAGCCCTGACCCTGGCGTTCATGCTGATCGGCGGCATCGATGACTGGAGCAGCCTCACCAAACACACCAATGCTGGCCTGACGGCACGAGGAAAATTGCTGCTGCAAACCATGGCAGCCGCAGCCTTTCTGGCCATCGCTGCCTGGCAGGGCTGGATCAGCAACAGCATTGCCCTGCCCTTTGGCCTTGAACTGCCCTTAGGGCTTCTGATCTGGCCGCTGGGGCTGTTTGTCGTTCTGGCGGAGAGCAACGCCACCAACCTCACCGATGGCCTGGATGGCTTGGCTAGCGGCTGCGGAGCACTGGTGTTTACCGGTCTGGCACTTCAACTGATGCTCCGAGGAGACAACGGAGATCCCGCCTTGGCTGGCTTCTGCATGACCATGGCCGGGGCATGGCTTGGGTTTCTCGTGCACAACCGAAACCCGGCTCGGGCCTTCATGGGCGATACGGGATCCCTGGCGATGGGGGCCGCCCTCAGCGGTGTGGCCCTGTTATCCAACAGCCTCTGGCCCCTGCTGGTGATGGGAGGCGTCTTCGTCGCGGAATCCCTCTCCGTGATCATCCAGGTTTGGGTGTTCAAGGCCACAAAAGGCCCTGATGGTCAGGGGCGACGCGTGTTCCGCATGGCGCCGCTGCATCACCACTTTGAGCTGGGCGGCACCGATGAACGAAGCGTGGTGCCCGCGTTCTGGCTGGTCACAGCAGGGCTTGTGCTTCTCGGACTGATGCTGCGTCCCTGAGCGCTGATCTTTGATCCAACACTGAGGACCATGACTTTGAAGTGAGCTGAAGATTGCAGTGTTCAGATCGCCAATGAAGTTGAACTTGGTTTCGTAGCGCAGAAAGTCAATACCTTCTTAGAAAAATTGGCCCTGATACAGAAAAGAATGACCTACATTTTCAAGCTTGTTGAGTGACCATAACGCAGTGCCTTTATGAAGGGAAACCTGAGCGACATAACCGGTAGTCAGGGGATTATTGATATCCAAAACGAACGCTTCGCGCCGCTAACATCCCTTAAAGTCGTGTTTTGGGGTGGCAAGGCAGGATGACCTACTTCACCTGGCGTGAATCCGGTCTCACAGCTGACTGCTCAAGCCTCGAGGCGATGGCTGCCCGCTTTGAGGAGTCGGCCAGTTTGATGCGACGCATGTCTAGCGAAGGGTTCAAACTGGAGCGCCATGGAACGGAGCAGCGCATCACGCATCCCGATCCCACCGTGTTTGAAGCCTGGGGTTTCGTCAGCGAAGAATCACCGGTCCGCCAACTCACGTTGATCCCCGATCTTCAGAACTAATGGATAACTTGCTTGCCAAAACCGCTGAGCTGCTCGCCAACGCCGCTGCGGATCCTGACCGGGTTCTGCGGTGGGTGCTCATCTACTTCGGTGTGTCGTCGCTTGGATTCATGGGCGTGTGGCTGATCGGCGAAGTGCGCCGTCAGAGCAGCACCGATTCGAACTAAACCCCAAGAGGCTCGCTTCCACCGAGCACTGCACCCCAGGCTGCGGAAAGTCTCAGGACTTGCGTTGATTGATGATGCAGGCAGGCCATTCAAGGATCACCATGCCGTCGTTTCCACGCACCGTGATGCTGCTGGGCAGCGGGGAGCTGGGCAAGGAGGTCGCCATTGCTGCCCAACGGCTTGGCTGCCGGGTGATCGCTTGCGATCGCTATGCCGCTGCCCCGGCCATGCAGGTAGCTGACGTGGCCGAAGTGCTGCCGATGACCGATGCCGATGCCTTGCTGGAGGTGGTCATGCGCCACCAACCCGATGTGGTGATCCCGGAGATCGAAGCACTCGCCGTTCATGCCCTGGCGGAACTCGAACAAGAGGGGATCACCGTGATTCCCACGGCCCGCGCGACGGCCATCACGATGAACCGAGACCGCATCCGCGACCTGGCGGCCGGCGAACTCGGTCTCCGCACCGCCCGGTTCGCCTATGCCTCCAGTGCTGAAGAACTCACAGCAGTGGCGGAACCACTGGGCTGGCCCGTCGTGGTGAAACCGGTGATGAGTTCCTCCGGCAAAGGCCAGAGCGTGGTGACCTGTGCAGACGATCTGCCCAAAGCCTGGGAGACCGCCATGGCCGGTGCACGGGGTACCTCAACCCAGGTAATCGTGGAGGAATTTCTCCATTTCGATCTGGAGATCACCCTGCTCACCATTCGTCAGCGCAATGGCGAAACCCTGTTCTGTGCGCCTATCGGCCACGAACAGGAAGGAGGGGACTATCAATGCAGCTGGCAGCCGGCTGAACTCACCGACCAACAACTGCGTCAGGCCCAGGCCATGGCCAAAACCGTCACCGACAACCTGGGCGGTGCCGGTCTCTTCGGTGTGGAATTTTTCCTCTGTGGCGATGAGGTGATTTTTTCTGAACTGTCGCCCCGACCGCACGACACAGGCCTGGTGACACTGATCAGCCAGAACCTGAGTGAGTTCGAACTGCACCTGCGCGCTGTTCTCGGTCTGCCGATCCCCACCATCACGGCAGCTGATGCGGCCGCCAGCCGCGTGATCCTGGCCCAAACGAACATGGACTCCGTCGTTTTTGAAGGAGTCGAACAAGCGCTCACAGAAGCTGACACCCAATTGCTGCTGTTCGGCAAGCCCACAGCCCGCCCCGGTCGACGCATGGGTGTGGCCCTAGCAAGGGGAGGAGATCAGAAGGAAGCACAAGCCAAGGCCGACAGGGCAGCCGCCTGTGTGACCGTGATTCCAGGATCAACGGCTGCCTGAAAACCGATAGTGGGTTAAGCCATCCAGCACGGCTCCAACACTGGGGCGTTTCGAGACGTACACCCGCTGCTGGGTCCGTTGGCCCAACAGGCAGGGATCGTGATCCGCAGGAACCACCGTGGCGGGCAAACCATCCAGCAACTCTCCATCCCCCTGCTGACTGGCCACCACCAGAACCTGCTGCAGGGGAAGCTGCCAAGACTGGGCCAGAAAACGGATGGCCTCACTGCGGGACGCGCGCTGGGGAAGAACATCCAGGAACCAATGGCAACGGAGCTGGGGTTCCGCCTGCAGACCGTGGCGGCGCAGGCACTGACGGGCCAAACCAATCAGACCGCGGTTGGGAGCACGCAACAGGTAGCTGACCTTGAAGGGACTCTGGTGATCCGGGTCCTGAAGCTGAAGGTGTTCCTGGAGTTGCCCCATCGCTGCGAGCACAGCCTCGCGATCCCAGGCTTGGCTGATGCGCTTCGCCCACACGGGATCTTCCGCGCTATCCGACGTGTGGTGAATCTCGGTTCCAGCACGGCAGATCCAGGCCTTGGGATCGGGAAGATGCAACTCCTGGTAGCGCTGACGCGCCTGATCTAGAGACCGCCCCGTGAGAATCACCAAGCCTGTCGAAGCGGCAAAGGGTTCAGCGTGAAGCCGATCGCGCAGATGCGCCAGGGAGCGTTCCTCCGGCAGCTCCAAGGAGCAGTCGAGATCCAGCACCAACAGCCTGGAGACGTGGCTGGGCCGCCGGACCACCGACATCCCACGCAAAGGTGACACGCGGACTTTCTGCTGCATCAGGGCGAGGTACTGACACACATGGGCATCCCAGCTGAAGTGCCGACTGATGGCCTCAACCCCGTTGTCACTCCAACGGCGCCAACGGGAGCAATCACTGCCGGCCAATTCCAAGGCTTCCTGAAGTGCCCCAGGATCGGTGACGTCTGCCAGAAGACCGTTGTCGCAACGGTGTTGGATATCCCGTGGGCCGCCATCGTCAGTAGCCACCATCGGCAAACCACAGGCCGCGGCCTCCAGAAGGGTGAGTCCAAAGGGTTCGGTCAACGCCGGGTTCACAAACAGCCCCCCACGACGCGCCGCCCAGCGATAAAGGGCAGGAATCTGGGCACGGCTGTGTTGTTTGGGATAGGCCACCTGGCCATAGAGATCAAAGCGATCCACCAGATCGAACACCTGCTGAAGCACATCGCGCTGCTGCTTCTCGAGCTCACGCGGGTCATCCCGACAGCCCAACACAAGCACCAGGTTGTGACGCTGCCGCAGCACCGGCGACTGACCAAAGGCTTCCACCAGAGCGGGAATGTTCTTGCGCCGCACCGCACGGGAAATCGCCAGCAGGGGCGGACGATCCGGCTCCCTGAGGAAAGGCTGCAACATGCTTTGTAATGCGGAGCATTCCTGCGATGAACCGTGGGGATGGAACCGGGAAGCATCAACGCCAGGGGGCACCACTGCCGCGTGATCCGCCTGAAAGTGGCCGTAGCGGCAGTACTGCTGATCCGCCTCCTGACGGGTGCTGGTGATCACCAGATCCGCCTGGGCCAGAGCACGTTCTTCGGCGTCGATGCGGCGGCTGATGGCGTAAGTCTGCTCAATCTGAGAGCGATCCAAGCCACCGGCCAGGAGACGTCGCTGTTTCTCCCGGCCGAGGGAATGGCCAGTGAAAACAAGCGGAATCCCCAACCGCTGACTGACGAGAGCACCCACTAGACCGGCGTCGGCGTAATGGGCATGAATCCAATCCACCCTCTGACCCGGCTGGCTCAGATGTTCCACCAACTGATCAGCCAGCTCCTCGAGATGGGGCCAAAGCAACTCCTTACGTAGATACCGCTTCGGACCAAATGGAAAGCGCAGGATGCGGGCCCCTGGAGCAATGGCTTCGACCCTTTGGCTGTAATCGAGATCTACTCGACGGTCCTGAATCAGCCGGGTGACCACATCAACCTGCTCAACCTCCGCCCGCTGCGCCAGGCTGCGCACGAGCTCCAGCACATACAACGTCTGACCACCGGTATCAGCATCCCGCCCAAGTTCGAGCTCATGGGAACGAAACAGACCGTGAAGGTGCAGATGCAACAACCGGATCCCCATTCGCTCCCCTCACAAACAACAACGGGACACGAATTCGGTGCCGTTGTTTTTTCTTTAGAGGCGGAAGAAGGGGTTAAAAATAAAAAAAACCTTAGAAGACTGAAAAGTGGAGCCCATCAAAAAAGCCGAGTCACCCTGTCTTGCAAAGGATCTCGGCCCAAGAGGTAACAGTCATAGCCCCGGCTTGATGTAACAAGCCAGCAACGTGAGAGTCAATCGCTCACATCAACAAAGCAAGGCTGCCCTGCTCTTCAACCCAACCACCCTCAGAGAAGGTGACGGAGCCGTCAACCTCAAGCCGCCAAGGGAACGGGCAATTCTGGTGGATGCTGCTCCAAAACCCTTGCGAGGTAGCGGCCGGTGTGACTGGTGGGGTGCTGGGCGACCTCCTCTGGAGTGCCGGTGACCAGGATCTCGCCACCCTTGTCACCGCCTTCGGGGCCGAGATCGATAATCCAGTCGCTGCAACGGATCACGTCAAGGTTGTGCTCGATGCAGATGATCGAATTGCCCTTGTCCACCAAACGCTGCATCACATCCATCAGCTTGTGCACGTCGTAGAAGCTGAGGCCAGTGGTGGGCTCATCAATCAAATAAAGGGTCTTGCCAGTGGCCCGCCGTGACAGCTCCGTTGCGAGCTTCACCCGCTGGGCCTCACCCCCCGAGAGGGTTGGTGCCGGCTGGCCGAGCTTCACGTAGCCCAGGCCCACATCCACCAAGGTGCGCAAGCGATCTGCCGCCTGAGGAATCGCATCAAACACCTCAGCGGCCTGCTCCACCGTCATCTGCAGCACATCCGCGATGGTGTAACCCTTGTATTTCACCTGCAGGGTTTCGCGGTTGAAGCGGGCGCCTTTGCAGACATCGCACTGGACGTACACATCCGGCAGGAAGTTCATCTCAATCACGTTCACGCCCTGACCACGGCAGGCCTCACATCGGCCACCCTTCACGTTGAAACTGAATTGCCCCACCTGATAACCGCGGGCCTTGGCCTCCACCGTGGCGGCGAACACCTGACGGATCGGATCAAAGGCACCGGTGTAGGTGGCTGGATTGGAGCGGGGCGTGCGTCCAATCGGGCTCTGGTCGATCACGATCACCTTGTCGATCGACTTCAACCCCCGCAGTTCACCCAGACCGTGCGGAAAGGGCACCTTGAGACCCAGTCCGTTCTCCAGGGCGGGATGCAGGAGCTCATTCACCAGGGTGCTCTTGCCACTGCCGCTCACCCCGGTGACGGACACCAACCGACCCAAGGGAAACTCAACCGAAACGTTCTTGAGGTTGTTGCGATTGCAATCGATCAACTTGAGCGAGCGCGACCCGCTCTGGCGACGTTCAGCCGGCGTTGGAATCGAGCGACGGCCACTCAGGTAAGCGCCGGTGAGCGATTCACTGCTCGCCACCAGGTCATCGAAACTTCCCTCAGCAACGATGTGGCCCCCATGGACGCCGGCACCAGGGCCGATGTCCACCACGTGATCGGCAGCACGGATGGTGTCTTCATCGTGTTCCACCACCACCAGGGTGTTTCCAAGATCCCTGAGCCGCACCAGGGTGTTTAGGAGACGGTCGTTATCCCGCTGATGCAGGCCGATGCTTGGCTCATCCAACACATAGAGCACCCCGGTGAGACCGGCACCGATCTGGGTTGCGAGACGGATGCGCTGGGCTTCACCGCCGGAGAGCGTCATCGCCGGTCGATCAAGGCTCAGGTAGTCGAGACCAACATCAAGCAGGAATTTCAAACGCAGGCGGATTTCCCTGAGCACCAGATCACCGATCTGGATCTGACGGGCATTCAGCAAGGGCTCTGAACCCTCGTAGGCGCCCACACCCATCAGTTTTTCGATCCGTTCCAGGGTCTGACCGACGCTGACGGCCGTAAGTTCTGGAATCCGGTACGGCCCCACTTTCACCGCCAGGGCTTCAGGGCGGAGCCGCTGTCCGCCACAGGCTTCACAGGGAACCAGCTCGAGATACTTCTCCAACTTCTGACGCTGGGCTTCACCACTGGCATCGCGGAGCTGCCGCTCGAGGATCGGAAGAATGCCTTCGAAGGGCCGGGTGTATCCCCCTTTGCCTTTGCGGTAACGGCTGTCGGCCTGGATCAGAATCGGTTCGCGGCTTCCGTTGAGCAGCACATCCCGCTGCTCATCCGTGAGTTCATTCCATGGGGTCTTGATCTCAAAGCCGAAGGCTTCACCCACCGAATACAACAGAGAGAAGTAGTAGCTGTTGTCTTTCTCGGCCCAGGGAGCGACCGCGGAATACACCGGCTGCGTTGGGTCCGGAATGACCCGGTCACAGGTGAACTTGCGCAGATGGCCGATGCCATGGCACGCCTCACAGGCGCCGTAAGGGCTGTTGAACGAAAACAGCCGCGGTGACAGCTCCTCCATCACAGCGCCGTGCACGGGGCAGGCGAAGTTCTCTGAGTAGAGACGCTCCCGCTCAACGCCCTCGGGGAGCTCCTCCCCCTTCTTGGGCACCACCTCCACCAAGGCCAGACCATCGCCGCGTTTGAGGGCCGTTCGCAACGAATCGGTCAGCCGTTCCTGGATCCCCTCACGGGCCACAAGACGATCGACCACCACCTCAATGTTGTGGCTGTGGTTCTTGTCGAGCTCGATGTTGTCGGCCAGCTCGCGCACCTCACCGTTGATGCGCACCCGAGCGAAACCTTCCGCCGCCAAACCACTGATCAACTTGGTATGGGTGCCCTTCTTGCCGCGCACCACCGGCGCCAACAACTGATAGCGGGTTCCCTCCGGCAACAGCAGGATCTGATCGACCATTTCGTCGATGCTCTGCGGCTTGATCGAACGGCCACACTTGGGGCAGTGGGGCTCGCCGGCACGGCCGAACAGCAGACGGAGATAGTCCTGAATCTCCGTGACGGTGCCCACCGTGGAACGGGGGTTGTGACTGGTGGATTTCTGATCAATTGAAATCGCCGGAGACAGCCCCTCGATGGCATCGACATCGGGCTTGTCAACCTGCCCGAGAAACTGGCGGGCATAAGCCGACAAACTTTCGACGTAGCGGCGCTGTCCCTCCGCAAAGATCGTGTCGAAGGCGAGTGAACTCTTGCCGCTGCCACTCACCCCGGTGAACACCACCAGCTTGTTGCGGGGAATGGTGACGTCGACATTCTTGAGGTTGTGCTGCCGGGCACCCCTCACTCGAATCACATCGTCCTGAGTCGCCAGTGGGCCAGCTGAGTCAGCGATCTTGGCAGCAGCTCGCGCCATCAGGACCCGTTGGAAAGCTCAAGAGTTTAGGAAGAACCGAAGCCTTCAAGCTGTTCGCTGGTCCAGCAGGCTTGCTGCATAGGCATCAGCCTGTTCGCCACCAGCGAGGTCTGCCAGCTCTTGGCGGCGTTCCTGAGTGTCCCGCAGTCGGGACACTCGCGAGTGGGTGACACCGTCTTCCACATGCTTGCTCACGCGGAAATGGTGATCGGCAACCGCTGCCACAAGCGGTTGGTGGGTGACGCAGAACACCTGACGCTGACGGGCCAGGGTCTGAAGCAGATCCGCCATGGCTCCACTAACGCGTCCACTGACGCCGGCATCAATCTCATCGAACAGCAGCGTGCTGGAGCCATCCACCGCGGCAAGGGTGGTCTTGAGCGAAAGCAGAAAACGGGACATCTCACCGCCGGACGCCACCTCCGTCAGCGGCGCCATCGGTTGGCCGGGATTGGCGGAAAACAGGAATTGAACAGCGTCCGCACCATGCTCAGCTGGGTCACAGGGGGTGAGATCCACCTTGAAACGCACATTGGCCAGGCCCATGGGCGGCAACAGTTTCAGCAACGAGGCCTCTAAAGCCTCCGCCGCCTTGGACCGCTCGCGACGCAAGGCCGCATTGGCTTGATCTCGCGTCTGGCGACGGACGGTCTCGGCCTGTTGCAGGCGGGCGAGATCCGCCGCGAAGCCTTCCGATCCCAAACGATGCAGCAGCTCGTCGCGCCGCTGAATCAAACCGGCCAGATCAAGGCCATAACGGCGCTGCAGGCGTTTTAAAACCGACAGACGGTCCTGAATCCGCTCCAGCTGGTCTGGATCGCTCTCCAGCGCCAGACCGTATTGATCGAGGGAGCGCAACAAACCGTCCACACCTGCTTCGAGATCCAGTGCCTGATCACGCAGGGGCTCAAGCGAACCATCCAGCTGCGCCATGGCCTGCAGCTCCTGGATGCACGCCGCGAAATGATCCTGCAGGGAAGGCGCCTGATCCACACCGTCGCGGAGACGCCCAAACAACAAGGCCAAACCCTCCAGCAACCTCACGCCATGGACGAGGCGGTCTTGATCCTGTTCCAGCCGCTGCTGCTCGTCGGGGTCGTCGAGATCGGCAGCTTGCAGCTGCTCCAACTGCTCTTCTTGTTCAGCCTGCTCCTGTTCGGAGCGCTGCTGCTCCTGCTCAAGTGCCGTCAGGGCAGCAGCGGCCTGGCGCCATTCGGTCCAGGCATCAGCCACCTGAACTTTGAGCTCAACCAATGCAGATCCACCGAGACGGTCAAGCCAGAGCCGTTGCTGCCCCGCCCGCGACAACAACTGGGTCTGTCCCTGAACCGTGAGATCAATCAACAGCGGCCTCAGCTCAAGCAACTGCTGACGGTTCACTGTGGAGCCATTCAGCCGACAGCGACTGGAATAACGATCACCCTCCTGCCGTTTCCATTCCCGGCTGATCAGAAGCTCTTCTTCGGGATCAAACTCCGCCGCAATCAACCACTGTTCTAGGGCTGGGTTGAGTTGAAACACAGCCTCGATCCTGGCGCGATCCGCACCCGTCCGCAGCAGACGAATGCCGCTGGAGCCCTGCGCTCCACCCAGCACCGCATCGAGGGCATCGAGAAGGATCGATTTACCGGCACCGGTCTCACCGGTGAGCACCGTGAAACCCGAGCTGAACTCCAGTTCAAGACTCTCAATCAGAGCGATGTTCTGCAGCAGCAGACCGGTGAGCACGTCCAGCCCTGTGATGATGCCGACCGTAGCGGCAGCTCGGTTCGTTTAGAAGGGGTGTCGGACATCCCGATGAATTGATGGCGCAGGAGCTCGGGGATTTCATCGAAGCCGCTGGGTTGCTCGAGTACGACCCCGCCGCCATCACACGTATTTATGCCGGCCATCCCCAGCGGCTGATCCGCCGGCTCTGGCAAACCCTCGTACCCATCGGCCTGTTGCTGCTGGGCGTCGCCTTCGACTGGATCTTCCAGTTGCTGAAGGATGAGGAACGGGCCCGGGCTCGAGCTCGCGAATGCGCTGAACTTCTCGTGGATCTTGGTCCCGCCTTCATCAAGGCCGGCCAGGCGCTCTCCACACGACCGGACATCGTCCCCCCGCTGCTGCTGGAAGAACTGGCCCAGCTCCAGGACCAACTGCCCGGCTTCGACAGCGGCCTGGCCATGGCCTGCATCGAGGAAGACCTGGGCGCACCAGTGGATGACATCTTCGAGCAGCTGGACCGGGAACCGATCTCAGCCGCTTCGTTGGGTCAGGTGCACAAGGGAACCCTCAAGGGTGGCGCAAGGGTGGCGGTGAAGGTGCAGCGCCCGGGGCTGCGCGAACAGATCACCCTGGATCTGTACATCGTGCGCAACATCGCCGCCTGGTTGAACAGCAACATCGGATTGATCCGCAGCGACCTCGTCGCCCTGATCGATGAACTGGGGCGACGGGTGTTCGAAGAGATGGACTACCTCAACGAAGCCTCCAACGCTGAGACCTTCGCTGAGCTGCATCAACACAACCCTCGCATCGCTGTTCCGACGATTTATCGCAACGCCACCAGCCGCCGGGTGCTGACGATGGAGTGGATCGACGGCGTCAAGCTCACCAACCTTGATGCGGTTCGCGAGCTCGGTGTGGACCCGGACGACATGGTGGAAGTGGGCGTGAACTGCAGCCTTCAACAGTTGCTTGAGCATGGCTTCTTCCATGCCGACCCCCACCCCGGCAATCTCCTGGCTCTGGAGGACGGTCGCCTCTGTTATCTCGACTTCGGGATGATGAGCGAAGTGAGCCGCGAGTCACGCACCGGCTTGATTCAGGCAGTGGTTCATCTGGTGAACCGGAACTTCGGGAAGCTCTCCAAAGACTTCGTCACCCTGGGGTTCCTGGCGGAAGACGTGAACCTGGAACCGATTGTTCCCGCCTTTGAAAAGGTCTTCAGCCAGGCCTTGGAAGCCGGCGTCAACCGCATGGATTTCAAAGCGGTCACCGACGACATGTCCGGTGTGATGTACAAATTCCCCTTCCGGGTGCCGCCTTATTACGCCCTGATCATTCGATCACTGGTCACCCTGGAAGGCATCGCCCTCAGTGTTGATCCGAACTTCAAGATCCTCGGTGCTGCCTACCCCTACTTCGCCAGGCGGCTGATGGAGGACCCCGATCCCCAGTTGCGTCAGAGCCTTAAGGAGATGCTGTTCGACGGGGACGCGTTCCGTTGGACCCGTCTGGAAAATCTGGTGTCCAGTGCTGCAAGTCAGGCCCAGCTGGATCTGGAGGCCTTGCTCGATCAACTGCTCGACTTCCTCTTTTCACCCAAGGCAGGACTGCTTCGGGATCAACTGGTGACCGCCACGGTTGATCGTCTGGATGCTCTGGGTTGGTCGACGATGCAACGCCTGGGTCGACGCCTCCCCAAACGACTGCAACCCTCCGCCCTTACCCAAACACCTCCCGGGCTCTCCGATCCACTGATGCAACTGGAGCCGGTGCGAGAGTTGATCCAGGTGTTGCAATCCTTGCCGGGATTCACACCTGAGCTTCTGCTGCGTCGAATGCCAAGGGTGCTCAATGAACCAGACACCAGGCGCATGGGCTTCAAGGTGGCTCAGGGGCTGGCCGAACGGGGAGTTGTCCGCCTGGTGCGGGTCGCCGCTGGAGTTCCGGCCTAACTTCCGGCCAACACCTTCAGCGTGATGCTCCCCAAGCCCTTCACCCGTTCCTCTCTGCTAGGCGTGGCGGCAGGGCTGGGACTGAGTTGGAGCTGCGTCATGCAACCCCTGCATGCCGCCACGGAGGTCGCCCTGGTGAGTGGTGCCTTCCGCCGCTCCATTCCAGTGAAAGAAATCGAACACCTCGCCGAAACCGGTGATGCCACTGGTCTGCTGGAGGATCTGCTGGAGCTCTCCGGGCAGGACCCCCACGAGGTGGCGCAGATGCTCAACCAGAGCCTTGAGCTTCCCCTGGTGCTCACAAGCCGTCTAATCAATACACGGATCGGTGAAGCCATCCTGCGCCGTGTTGCACGCATCATTCATCCGATCTACACACCGGAACCTGAGGTGAGTGTTCCGGCGATCCGCGCCGGAGTGATCAGTGGATTGCAGAGCGAAGAGGGCCTCACGGCAGTGAGCTTTTTGAAGGGCTACCCCAATGCCGTCATGGCGGTGAATCTTCCGGCTCTGTTTGGAGTGATCGAAAAAGCGGAATCCATCGCCGGTCTGGTGCAGTTTTTCTCCGACTCCCCCTTGGACGGATTGAAGGAAGCGCAACCCTGACCAAGCCCTGAACGGACGCCGCCTAGATTCCGGCAATCCCCCCATCCCAGCCGGTGTCCCTGTTTCAGAACCTCCGTCGGCGTTTCACTGCCACCCCTGTGATGCAGGACTGGCCTGGACTGATTGAGGCCTATCGCAGCTGGCTGCCCGTCAGCGATGCAACGCCAGTGATCAGCCTGCGTGAAGGCGCGACCCCTCTGATCCCCGTGCCATCGGTTGCGGAACAAATCGGCAAGGGCGTGAAGGTATTCGTGAAATACGACGGCCTGAACCCCACAGGGTCCTTCAAAGACCGGGGCATGACCATGGCCATCAGCAAAGCCAAGGAAGCCGGTTGTGAAGCGGTGATTTGTGCCAGCACGGGCAACACCAGTGCTGCGGCTGCGGCCTATGCCAGGCGGGGTGGGATGCGTGCCTTCGTCTTAATTCCGGATGGCTATGTCGCCCAGGGAAAACTGGCTCAGGCGTTGGTTTACGGCGCTGAGGTGTTGGCGATCCGCGGCAACTTCGACCGCGCCCTCGACATCGTTCGGGAAGCAGCAGAGAAGTATCCCGTCACCCTCGTGAACTCGGTGAATCCCTACCGGCTGCAGGGCCAGAAAACGGCGGCCTTCGAAATCGTGGATGCCCTCGGTGATGCACCCGACTGGCTGTGCATTCCCATGGGCAACGCCGGAAACATCACCGCCTATTGGATGGGTTTCCAGGAATATCAACAGGCTGGCAGGAGCCGCAGCCTGCCCCGAATGATGGGATTCCAGGCCAGCGGATCCGCCCCTCTGGTGAACAACACCACGGTGACGGACCCCGAAACCATCGCCACCGCCATCCGCATTGGCAACCCGGTCAACCGAGCCAAAGCCCTGGCAGCACGCGAAGCCAGCAATGGCGCGTTCCTGGATGTGACCGACGCGGAGATCATCGCGGCCTACAAGCTTCTAGGCGGCCAGGAGGGAATCTTCTGTGAACCGGCCAGCGCTGCCTCTGTGGCAGGCCTGCTCAAGCGCAAAGATGAAGTGCCAGCCGGCGCCACGGTGGTCTGCGTTCTGACCGGCAACGGCCTCAAGGATCCCGACTGCGCCATCAGCAACAACGACGCTGCCTTCCACACCGACCTCAATCCTGATCTGGGCACCGTCGCCAGTGTGATGGGCTTCTGACACACCGCCTTGCATCAACGCACTTCTGCCCCCGTCAGGGGGCTTTTTTATGGCCGCAAGACAAAACCAACCGACAAAGCGGCTGCGGAAGACGCCCGAAAACCATCCCAACACGCTGTGGAAAACAGGCGAGAACTATCCACCCGTTTACCGCGCGAGTTTTCCACCCGCTGTGAAGAAGGGGAAAACAAGGTCTCACTCCCCATCCTGTGAAAAATTCTCCTCGGCCTTGGTTCATCGAGAACTGTTATGAGCACTAGGTTCTGAGCTCCTTTCCCCCTTTTCCCCAGGCACTACGACGGCTGTTTTTGTTTTTTATTTTTTAAATCCATAAGAACCAAACAGCCGAACAGAAGCTCCCGAACCGTTGGCCATTGCACTTCCCCTCAGCCTGTGAAACCGTGGGACACCTCAGCGCGCTCAGGTCTTCAGGACGATGAAGGTGGTCTGTTCACAGTCCGAACTGAATAGCGCTCTGCAATTGGTGAGCCGTGCAGTCGCCACACGCCCCACGCACCCGGTTCTGGCCAATGTGTTGCTCACCGCCGATGCCGGCAGCAATCGCCTCAGCCTGACCGGTTTTGACCTGAGCCTGGGAATTCAGACGTCCCTCGCCGCCAGTGTGGAAACCAGCGGGGCCATCACACTGCCGGCCCGGCTGCTGGGAGAGATCGTGTCGCGCTTGTCCAGCGATTCTCCGGTCACCCTCGCCGTAGACGATTCCGGTGAGCAGGTTCAGCTCACCAGCCTCAGCGGCAGTTATCAGATGCGCGGCATGAGTGCCGACGACTACCCCGATCTTCCGATGGTGGAGAGCGGCATGACGCTCAAGCTGCAACCTGAACGGTTGGTGCAGGCGCTCAAAGGCACCCTGTTTGCCAGCAGTGCTGATGAAGCGAAGCAACTGCTCACCGGCGTGCATCTCAAGTTCAACCAGCGGGCTCTGGAAGCGGCTGCCACCGATGGTCACCGCCTTGCCGTGCTCAATGTTGAGGATGCCCTGCAGGATGCGGCCGTGACCGATGCGGTGGACGACGACGGTTTCGCCGTGACACTTCCATCGCGCTCACTTCGGGAGGTGGAGCGGCTGATGGCTTCCTGGCGGTCCGATGAACCGGTCAGTTTGTTCTGTGATCGCGGCCAGGTGGTGTTTCTTGCGGCCGATCAAATGGTCACCAGCCGCACCTTGGAAGGCACCTATCCCAATTACGGCCAGCTGATCCCTGACGGTTTCACCCGCACCTTTGGAATGGACCGTCGCGCCCTGATCGCTGCTTTGGAGCGGATTGCTGTGCTCGCTGATCAACACAACAACGTTGTCAAATTCAGCAGTCAGCCCGAGGACGGTGTTGTCCAGATCAGTGCCGATGCGCAGGATGTGGGCAGTGGCTCTGAATCGCTTCCCTCCAACTTGGAGGGTGACGCCATGCAGATTGCCTTCAATGTTCGCTATCTGCTGGATGGCCTGAAAGCCATGGGCTCTGATCGGATTGTTCTGCACTGCAACGCTCCCACCACACCGGCTGTGCTCCGTTCCGAGGAAGCGTCCGAAGCCTTCACCTATCTGGTGATGCCTGTTCAGATTCGTTCCTGATGTGTCGCTACCAGATCAGCTGCTCCTCAGTGATCTTCTGAGTCATACGGTTCGTTGTGATCTGGGTCTGGATCACGGGCCTGGGGTCATGGCCTGGATGCATCCGCCGGTGCATCGTCTTCTGGGCTGGGTCAGCCGTCCATCAGCCCTGCGCATGTCACGGGATGTCTGGCGTTTGAACCAGTGTTGTGGTTTGAGCGATCAACAGGTGTTTGTCCGTGGCGAGCCGGCGGTCACCGATCAGGTGACCCTGGAGCGCTTGCCCACGCTGATGGATGCAGCCTTGCTGGACCGTGACGGTGAGCGGATCGGCAGCGTTGTGGACCTTGATTTTCGACCTGCCGATGGCGCGATTCTTCACTACCTGATCGCCCGCAGCGACCCGCGGTTGCCGGGGAGTTCCCGATGGCGTTTGGCTCCCGATCGCATCCTTGATCAACAACCGGGTCAGATCCAAACCGGCCTGATGGGATTGGACGATCTGCCCATGGCCCGCGCCAGCGTTCGGCACGATCTGCTCCAACGCACCCAACACTGGCGGGACCAGTTGCGTTCCATGGGTGATCGGGCCAGCGATCGCCTGGAGGGTTGGTTGGACGACTCGCCCATCGATGAGCTGCGATCGGAAAGCGTGCGCTTCAGATCCGACGACGAGGACGAACCAAGAGAGGTGTGTGGACCTGAAGTCTGGGACGACGAAAGCTGGGATGAGCCCTCCTCTCGCCGCCGTCGCGAGGACGAAGATCCCTGGGTCTGACGGGCGGTCGGCAACACTGGGGGGAGGTGCTCCGCGATTCGTGGTTTCCTCCCCTGCGTACGACATAGCTGCAGCCTTGAAGCAGGAAGGGCTCAAGCCCAGTGACTGGGATGAGATCTGTCGGCGTCTCGGCCGCGAGCCGAATCGAGCCGAACTGGGCATGTTCGGCGTGATGTGGTCCGAACACTGCTGTTATCGCAATTCCCGGCCTTTGCTGAGTGGCTTCCCCACGGAGGGAGCACGCATCCTTGTGGGACCCGGCGAAAACGCTGGTGTGGTGGATCTCGGTGGGGGCCATCGGTTGGCCTTCAAGATCGAAAGCCACAACCACCCCTCCGCCGTCGAACCCTTTCAGGGGGCGGCCACAGGGGTTGGCGGCATCCTGCGTGACATCTTCACGATGGGGGCCCGTCCGATCGCGCTGCTGAACGCTCTGCGCTTCGGCCCTCTTGAGGATCCTGCCAACGTTGGCCTGATGGAAGGCGTTGTGGCCGGCATTGCCCATTACGGCAACTGCGTTGGGGTGCCGACGGTGGGTGGCGAGGTGGCTTTTGATCCCTCCTATTCCGGCAATCCGCTGGTGAATGCCATGGCCCTTGGCCTGATGGAGACCGAGGAGATCGTCAAATCCGGTGCGATCGGCGTGGGCAATCCTGTGGTGTATGTGGGCAGCACCACCGGTCGGGACGGCATGGGGGGAGCCAGCTTTGCCAGTGCTGAGCTCAGTGCAGATTCCTTGGATGATCGTCCTGCCGTGCAAGTGGGCGATCCGTTTTTGGAGAAAGGGCTGATCGAAGCCTGCCTTGAGGCCTTCGCCAGTGGTGATGTGGTGGCAGCGCAGGATATGGGCGCCGCTGGTCTCACCTGCAGCTGTTCGGAAATGGCTGCCAAAGGGGGCCTGGGGGTGGAACTGGATCTGGACCGTGTTCCGGCCCGTGAAACCGGGATGACGGCTTATGAGTTCCTGTTGTCGGAATCCCAGGAACGGATGTTGTTCGTGGTGAAGGCCGGTCGGCAGGACGCCTTGATGCAGCGCTTCCGTCGCTGGGGCTTGCAGGCGGCGGTTGTGGGCAAGGTGCTTCAGGAACCGATTGTGCGGGTGTTGCATCACGGTGCCGTCGCCGCTGAGGTGCCGGCCACGGCTCTTGCCGACGACACCCCAATCGAAAAACATGCCCTATTGCAGGAGCCCCCGGCAGACCTTCAGGCGCTCTGGAGCTGGACCGAGCAGGAGCTTCCGGAGCTGAGTGATGCAGCGGCAGCCCTGCTTCAGCTTCTGGATGACCCCACCATTGCGAGCAAGCAGTGGATTCACCGTCAGTACGACCAGCAGGTGCTGGCCAACACGGTGGTCTCGTCTGGAGCCGCTGATGCCGCCGTGGTGCGGTTGAGACCTCAGCAAGGCGATGGATCCATGGCTGCATCCAATCGTGGTGTTGCTGCCACGGTGGACTGCCCCAACCGTTGGGTTGCCCTGGATCCCGAACGCGGCGCTCAGGCGGCCGTTGCCGAAGCGGCACGCAACCTGAGTTGTGTGGGGGCGGAGCCCCTGGCGGTGACCGACAACCTCAATTTCCCGTCACCGGAAACACCCAAGGGCTTCTGGCAGCTGGCCATGGCCTGCCGCGGGATCTCCGATGCCTGCCGTGCCCTCAACACTCCCGTTACTGGAGGCAATGTCTCGCTCTACAACGAGACCAAACAGGACGACGGCACGATGCAACCGATCCACCCCACGCCGGTGATCGGCATGGTTGGTGGTGTGGATGACATCAGCCGTGTGACTGGCTTGGCCTGGCAACAGCCCGGCGATGCGATCTTCCTCATCGGTGTTCCCCCGGAGGATGGTGCCGATCCCAGCCTTGGTTTGGCCGGCAGTGCCTATCAGCAGCAGACCCTTGGCTCCTTGGCCGGACGACCGCCCAAGCCCGATCTTGCCCTCGAAGCAGCGGTGGGGCATTTGGTGCGTGAGGCCATTGCTCAAGGTTTGTTGGCCTCAGCTCACGATTGCAGTGATGGCGGCTTGGCCGTGGCGTTGGCCGAATCCTGCATCGCTTCTGATCTGGGCATCAGCGTGACCTTGTCCACAGGCTCAGCGCGCCTGGAGCGGGTTCTGTTCGCCGAAGGTGGCAGCCGGGTGATTGTGTCGGTGAATGCAGCATCCCTTCCTGCATGGGAGCAGTTGAGCGGATCCAAGCCAGCGCTTTGCGTCACCCAGCTGGGCAGCGTGACGGCGGAGCCTCGATTGGTGATCCGATCCGAATCAGCCGTTCAGCTTGATCTTGAGGTGCAACGCTGTGCTGCTGTTTTCCGTGATGCGTTGCCCCGACGGATGCATTCGGAGTGATTGAGTCAGGTGTTGCCTGACGGTCGTTTCTCTTCCTTATCTCTCTGACTTCGGATTCATCATGTGCGGCATTATCGGAATGTTCTGTGTTGACTCGGTCAACCAACAGATCTACGACAATCTGCTTCTGCTTCAGCACCGCGGTCAGGACTCGGCAGGGATTGTCACGATGGACAATCACACCTTCCACGTGCACAAACAAAGGGGACGTGTGCGTGAAGCCTTTCGCACAAGAGACATGCGAAAGCTGCTGGGCAATGCCGGGATCGGTCACGTTCGTTATGCCACCCGTGGAGCTGCTGCGTCAGAAGAGGAAGTTCAGCCGTTCTATGTGAATGCCCCCTATGGCATCACTTTCGTTCACAACGGCAATCTCACCAACACCCTTCAGCTTGAGCAGGATCTGTTCAAGATTGATCGTCGTCATACCAATTCCACCAGCGATACGGAGATGCTGGTCAATGTGTTGGCCACGGAGATTCAATCTCAACTGACAGGGCGTGATTTAACACCGGATCAGTTGTTTGATGCGGTGGCGTCACTCCATCACCGCGTTCAGGGCTCCTACGCGGCGATTGCTTTGATTGCGGGCCACGGAATGCTGGCCTTCCGGGATCCCTATGGAATTCGTCCCCTGATTCTCGGCAGGCGGTTGTCCGACCAGGGTCGTGAGGAGTGGATTGTCGCCAGCGAATCACTTGTGATTGAAAACAGTGGTTACGAGATCATTCGCGATGTTGATCCCGGCGAGGCGGTGTTCATCGACGCTGATTCGAACTTGCACCAGCGTCAGTGTGCTGAGTCTCCTCGTTTGATTCCCTGTGCTTTTGAGTACGTGTATTTGGCGCGGCCGGATTCCGTTATGAACGGCATATCGGTGTACGAGTCGCGTCTACGGATGGGTGATCGTCTGGCTCAAACTATCGCTGAAACATTGCCGGCTGGTGATATTGATGTTGTGATGCCGATTCCTGATTCAGCAAGACCTTCGGCGATGCAGGTGGCCAAGCAATTGGGTCTTGAGTATCGAGAAGGGTTTTACAAAAACCGCTATGTCGGCCGCACCTTCATCATGCCGGGTCAAGCTGAAAGGAAGAAGTCAGTGCGGCAGAAGCTTAATGCTCTCGGAACTGAATTCGCCGGGAAGAATGTTCTGATTGTCGATGATTCGATTGTTCGTGGAACAACATCCCGCGAGATTGTTCAGATGGCACGCAGCGCTGGTGCCAACAAGGTGACATTCACCTCGGCTGCTCCACCGGTTCGCTATCCCAATGTTTATGGGATCAACATGCCAACCCGGGCGGAACTTCTTGCCCACGGCCGAACCAGTCAGCAGATCTCAGATGTTCTCGGGGCCGATCATGTTGTTTATCAGACCGTTGAGAACCTGCTGGAAAGCATTGTGGAGAACACTGAGATCAAGGATCTCGAGATGTCTTGTTTCGACGGCCACTATGTGACCGGTGGAATCGATGAAGATTATTTCCAGTGGTTGGAGCAGAATTGCCGCTCCTGATCGGATCGGGGCTTAGGGATTCGGTTGAATGGCGTTGATCACATCAACGATGGCCTCTCCCTTCTGAAGAGACGCCTGTTCCGTGGGTTTGTCTCCGGGTTTTGAGATCTTGATGTTGTCCGCATCCAGGCGCCCGTGACGATCCTTGCTGGTGCGTACACCAACCAGACCGGGTCCAGTGCTGATGCCCACCAGGCGATCCGATTCCGCATCAATCTGCACCGCCATGCTGCCGAGATCGCCCCGCTGGTTGTAGCGCAGGCCTGAACAGTCGATTCGCCCGATCATTCCCTGCCTGGTGATCAGCATCAGTGGTGCCTGTTCCGTGCAGACGGCTCCAACGATCTGTTCCCCGGAGAGCAATCGCATGGTCATGGGTCCCTGTGCCAATCGACCCATCAACGGAAGTGAATCTTCAGTGACTCGCAGTCGTAGAAGGCGACCGATGTCGCTGATCAGCACCAGTGTTCCCTGATCGCGGCAGATCACTGCACTGTTGAGCTCGACTCCTTCTTTCAACTTGAGAACGCTGGTGGCTCGACCGGAAAGGTCCACCACGTCGCTGAGGGGGAGCCGCTTAAAGCGTCCATCGCTGCTGAGCAAGCCCAGACTCAGGTCCTCGATGTTCTGGCTGGGCAGCGACAGCAGCGAAACGATGGGGTCCCCGTCGAGGCCCGTGGGCAGGAATCGGTCAATCGGGCCGGGTTGCTGTCCAGCAAATTCCCAGCGCACCTGGGCGATGCGTCCTCCCGCACTCACCGCCAACAGTCGTGGTGGTGGCTCGATCGGAAGGATCACCCGTGCCGGAGATGGTGCATCACCAATGGGGCAAGGATCATTGAGGTGCAGTCGGCCCAGCACCTGGGGGGTGACGATCTTCACTTGGCCATCGGCCTGGATCAGCACCCGACCATCTCCGGGCAGTGCAGCCAGGGCCTGCTGACGCAGCAGTTCCGTGTTCGGCCGTTGGCTGGCCGCCCGTTCGGCCATCAGGGCGTCACCGCCCTCCACCAGACGGGTTCGACGCGGTGTGCTGAAGCGTTTTTTCAACGCCTTGAGCTCTGTCACCATCGCGTCCAGCAGCTGATCCCGGTTGTCTAGGAGCAACTTCAGGCGTTGACGTTCCGCTCGAAGCTCATCCAGCTCCTGGCGCAGGCTTTCCTGTTCGAGTCCGGTCAGGCGCCTCAGGGGCATGGCTAACACCGCATCCGCCTGCCGTTCGCTGAGGTCGAGGCGCACCATCAGGCTGGCGCGGGCTGAGGCGGCGTCATTCGCCTCCTGAATCATGGCGATCACAGCCTGAAGATTGTTCAGGGCTGTGATCAGTCCTTCCACCACCTCAAGCCGGTCTTCGGTCTTGCGCAGGGCATGACTGGTGCGCCGGATCAGGGTCAGTTCCCTGAAATCGAGGAAGGTCTGCAGCAGTTGGCGCAGCGACAGTTGCTGGGGTTGTCCATCCACCAGGGCGAGAAGGATGGCTCCGAAGTTGCTCTGCAGTGCCGTTCGCCGTTGCAGATCCTTCAGCACCTTCTCCGGATCTGCATCGCGACGCAGCTCCACCACCACACGCATGCCTTCGCGATCGCTTTCATCGCGGATGTCTGCAATTCCGCCGATTTTTCCGTCGTTGACGGACTCCGCCAGTTTTTCGATCCAGCCGGCCTTGCTGAGCTGGTACGGCAATTCGGTGACGACCACGGCATTGCGTTTGTGGCGTCCTTTGCCCGGTTGCACCTCTTCGGTGTGGGCTACGCCGCGCATCGGGATGCTGCCGCGTCCATGCAGGTAGGTGTCCCGCAGGCCCGAGCTGATCAGCACTTCACCGCCTGTGGGGAAGTCGGGCCCTGGGATCAGCTCCAGCAGTTTTTCGTCACTCAGCTCCGGTTTGCGGATCAGGGCGATCAGGCCATCCACCACCTCTCCCAGGTTGTGCGGGGGAATGCTGGTGGCCATGCCAACGGCGATGCCGGAGCAGCCGTTCAGCAGCAGGAAGGGAAGCTGGGCTGGAAGAACGGTGGGTTCCTGTTGGGACCCATCGAAGTTCGGTGCGAAATCAACCGTGTCCTCACCGATCTCCTCCAGCATCGCCTGGTGAGAGATCGGCGCCAGGCGGGTTTCGGTGTACCGCATGGCCGCCGGTGGGTCGTCATCCACCGAGCCGAAATTGCCATGGCCGTCGAGCAGTGGATGACGGCTGGAGAAGCTCTGAACAAGCCGCACCAAGGCGTCGTAAACGGCCTGATCACCGTGGGGGTGGTATTTGCCGAGGACGTCACCGACAACCCTCGCGCATTTCCGATAGGGACGGTCTGGGGTGAGCCCCAGTTCCTGCATCGCGTAAAGAATCCTCCGCTGGACGGGTTTGAGACCATCGCGGGCATCGGGCAACGCCCGACCCACGATCACGCTCATCGCGTATTCGAGGTAGGAGCGCTGCATCTCCTGATGCAGGGCGATCGGTTCAACGCGCTCCTCAGCCATTCGGTCTGTCGCTCTCCGACCGGAAGGCGCTCAGCCTACAGATGATCACTGGCTTTTCTTCCACGTTGCGTTGGCTTGGGCTCGTTCCACGCTGTTGGTGAGCTGCGGCTCGCTTAGCAATTCTGCCGTCGCCTCACGGATGCGCACACCCCAAAGCTGTTCGGCTTGATGCAGGGGCAGAACGTAGTTGGGGTCCTTGGTCAATGCTATGGATGCCAGCTGGATCGCCTCGGTCTGCTCACCCTGTTGATGCAGCGCTGCGGCCAGGGCCAGCATCGGTTCTGCGTTGGTCTCCAGCTTCAACACCCGGCGCCAACGCCGCACGGCTTCCTGCCGCTGGCCCATCTCAAAAAGCACCAGGGCCTGGTTGTTCAGGGCTTCCCAGAACTCCGGCTTCAGGGCCGTGGCTTGTTCGAACGACTTCAGGGCCAGAGGGAGTTCGCCCTGCATGATCCTGGCGTTGCCGAGGTCGAAATAGGCCGAAGCGTTGTTCGGATCCAATTGGAGTCCGCGGGTAATCAAGGGAACGGCATCGTCCGGTCGCTCTGCCCGCAGGGCGATCGCTGCTTCGGCGAACCACAAGCCGGCTTTTTCAGGATTCAGCTGCTTGGCCCGGGCCAGAGATCGGCTTGCGTCCTTGAGGTCGTTGTTGCGCAGTTGAGCTTCCGCAAGGATCGACCAGAACCGTTCGTCATTGGGGTTGAGCCGCACCGCCAGAGCCGCCAGTCGTGCTGCTTCCTTGGCCTGCCCCAGCTGAAGCAGCTGTGCAGCGGTCCGACCGATGCCGATCGATGAGCCCTTGAGTTCCGCTTCGGTGGGCAGATAGACGTAGGGGATCAGGGCGTTGGCTGCCGGGGCGCCGAACCAACCCCCCAGAACGACCAGTGCAGCCGCCAGCGTTCGACGCAAGCCAATTCGACGCAGCACTGGAGCGAGGGTGGAGTCGCTAAAGCGTAGGTGTGGGATCCGGTTGTGCTGCAGCGGCGTTGCGACGCCACATCCAGGGTTTGATCCGTCGCAACGCCGATCCCCGCAGGTTTTGGTCCCAGACGCTGTCGTCCCAGCTCTGGATCTGCTCCTTCTGCAGATTCAGAAGCCATGGGCGTGGCTGCACCTCGGGATCACTGCTTTGGGGCAAGCTTCGGTGGTTCCAGGGGCAGACGTCCTGGCAGATGTCACAGCCCGCCACCCACGCTCCAAGGGCGGCGCGAATGTTTTCCGGTAAGTCGTCCTCACGATTTTCGATCGTGTGAAAGGCCAAGCAACGCCTTGCATCCACCACAAAAGGTTCACGGATCGCATGCGTGGGGCAGGCATCGATGCAGGCGCTGCAGCGTCCACAGAGGCTGCGGGCTGGTGGGTCGGCGTTCAAGGGCTCCGTTGTCAGCAGATGGCCGATCACCATCCAGGAGCCCCGTTCGGGGTGAATCAGGTTGCTGTGTTTGCCGATCCAGCCCAGGCCGGCTTCCTCAGCCCAGGCCTTGTCCAGCAGCGGTGTGGCGTCAACACAGGCGCGCCAACCGCAGTCGGGCCGTTGTTCCGAAAGCCAGCGACCGATCCGTCGCAGCCGTTGATCCACAACCCGGTGATAGTCACGCCCCCAGCCGTAACGGGCGACTTTGAGGGAGCCGGGGGAGGGTTCAGCGTCGACGTAATAGTTGAGGCCAACGGCGAGAAGGCTGTTGGCACCGTCCAACAGCAGCCTGGGGTCTCGCCGACGGGGGGCGGCCATCCAGGCCATGTCAGCTTGATGACCATGGTCCAACCAGCGCTGCAGAGCTTTGGTGCGCAGCTGCAGCCGAGGACTTCCCGGGATTCTGGCAATGCCAACGGGATTGAACCCTTCCTCAGCGGCGCGGCGCTTCAGAGCCTTGCTTAAACGAGTTTGTTGATCGGTGACATGCCCTTGCATCGACCTTAAGGTTGGGCGCTTATCAGCATCTTCTCTGTGACCGGCACTGAGACAGGACGGCTTGCTCCCTTGCTGCGCTGGCTTGGTTTGACCCTCGTGGTGATCCTCGTCCTGCAGATGCTGGCTGTTCTTGTCGGTGTCGACTGGGGTGCGGATGCTCCACGCCCGCAGGTCACCGGACCGCTGGTGGCCCTTGCTCCTCTGGGATTTGCCGGTTTGTTGATCTGCCTGATCGGATCACGGCTGGATCACCCCCATCAGCAGCGCACTCCTTTGCGTCTGCTGATCTCCGTCCTTTCAGCGCTGTTGGCCCTCGGCATGGTGATTGCCGTGCCCATGTCCCTGGATGTGGGTGCGGGTGACGTGGCCCGTCAGCGCAATCTGGACCAGGGCCGCGAAGCGCTGAAGGATGCTCGAGCCTTCCGAGCCGATGCAGCGCAGGTCACCTCCCTTGGTGAGCAGCTGGCCCAGGCCGGTCAACTCGCTGCCGATGCCACCGAGGACGACAAGCTGCGGGCGGCACAAAAGATGGTGGACGATCAGATCGCCCAGATGGAGGCCCAGCTCAAGACCGTTGAGGCTGGCCAGGCCCGTGAATCCCAGCAGCGGTTCATCGGTGGAACCATCACGGCTGTGGTACTTGCGATTGCCTTTGCGCTCCTTGCGTTCACGGCAGTGCTCTGACCGCTGGTTAGGTTAGTCAGACTTCACTCAAAGCTGGGCGCAGTAGCTCCTTGGTCCAGTCCAATCCCAGACCTGATCTGCCGCTGTCCGCAAGGCTTCGGCAGGATCTGAAAAACGACCTGATTGCAGGGTTGCTGGTGGTCATCCCGCTGGCGACAACGATTTGGCTGTCAACGATCGTCAGTCGCTTTGTTCTGGCGTTCCTGACCTCGATACCGAAGCAGTTCAATCCGTTCATCACCCTGAATCCACTGCTTCAGGATCTGATCAATCTGGCTCTCGGTCTCACGGTGCCTCTGATGGGCATCCTTCTGATCGGCTTGATGGCCCGAAACATCGTTGGTCGCTGGCTGTTGGAGTTCGGTGAAGGCACCTTGAGCCGGATTCCCCTGGCTGGATCGGTTTACAAGACGCTGAAGCAGCTGCTTGAGACCTTTTTCCGCGACAACTCCTCCCGCTTCCGTCGTGTTGTTCTCGTTGAGTACCCACGGGAGGGATTGTTCAGCGTTGGTTTTGTCACCGGGGAGGTGGGGCCTTCCCTTCAATCCGATCTGAAGGAGCCCCTGTTGAGTGTTTTCATTCCCACCGCTCCGAATCCCACCACCGGTTGGTACACCCTTGTTCCAGCTGGATCCGTCCGAGAGCTTGAGATCAGCGTTGAAGAAGCTTTCCGAACGATTATTTCGGCCGGCATCGTCAACCCTGATGATCGTGAAGCTCCTGTGAATCGGAGTTTCTCCAGCCTCATAGCCCAGTTACGGGCTTCTGCATCTCCTTCCAGTTGAGTCATGGCCACACGATCCCTTACACGCGAGCTGGCCTTGCTGGTGCTTGGTCAGGTGCCGGAACAGAAGTCAGCCTCAGTCGCTGACCTGGCCCTTGATTCGATCCTGGACCAGGCCCTCGACACCCTCACCCAGCACTGGCGTGAGTCGCTTGATGCCAGTGCTGCAGAGCTCGATCAGGCGCAGCAGTCCCTGCTGGACAGCGAGCTACAGCAGGGCGAACCAGGAACCCATGACACCGTCCGCACCCATCTGCGCGCCTCTTTGAGTTCCGCTGAACAGGTGCTGAATGGTTTGTCCGCCAGTCTTGAGTTGCCTCGGCTGTTGCTGCTTGGCGACCAGGAGCAGATTCGCCGCGGCGCAATGGAGCGGGTTCAGAAGGTGCTCACCCAGCGCGAGGGCATCGACAAACGGTTGGATCACGTGATGGAGGGCTGGAGACTGACCCGGCTTCCGCGGATCGATCGAGACATCCTCCGGTTGGCTGTCGTTGACTTGGAAAGCCTGCGTACTCCCGCTCCGGTGGCGTTCAACGAGGCGGTTGAGCTGGCCAACCGTTACAGCGATGAGCAGGGTCGCCGGATGATCAATGGTGTGTTGCGTCGCTTCCATGACGCTCAATCGAAAGCATCGGCCTGATGGTGTTCAACTGGTTCGAACGACAGGTTGAGGAGTCACCGACGCCGGAGCCGACGCCCACCCCCGCGCCGACGCCGGAACCGATGGCTGGTGGGACTGATGCCCCCGTTTCAGCGGCGCCGGAGCCGACTCCAGCTCCTGCAGCCAGTGAGGAAGAGGATGAGGCTCTGGTTTGGGCCCGTGAGGCCTATGCCCGGCTGAAGGCTCAACAACAGGCCGCGGCCTCTCTCGCCGAAGCGGCCCCCCAGCCCACCCCTGCGCCCAGTCCAGAACCAGCGCCTACACCTTCACCAACCCCAACTCCAGGACCGGCACCGTTAGCAACGCCGTCTCCATCACCTCTACCCACGCCGTCTCCAGCACCAGCCCCTGGACTGTCGCTGTTGGAGCAGGCCGCGGCTCAACGCCAGCAGCGTCAGCAGGATCTGGATGAACGGGCTCTCGAGGCTCCCCCTGCACCCACGCCGGCTCCCACCCCTGCGCCAGCTGTCGACTCAGAAGAGCCGCAGTTGGGTGACTTTGATCAGGATTTCACCTGGTCTGCCGAAGTGCTTGCAGCCCAGGGCCGTCGCGTCGATCAAGTTTCCCTCGAGGAAATCGATTGGTTGGGTCGGCTTCGCCGCGGTCTTGAAAAGACCCGTCAGGGCTTTGTCACCAGCCTTCTGGAGAATCTCGGTGACGACCCGCTGACGCCGGAGGTTCTCGATGATCTCGAAACCCTCCTGCTGAGGGCGGACGCTGGCGTCCAGGCCACCGATCAGGTGCTGGATGCCTTGCGACAGCGGATGAATGAGGAGGTGGTGGATCCTGCGGAGGGTATTCGCTTCCTCAAGGATCAACTGCGTGGCCTGCTGGATGCCCCGATCCAGGCCAGTGGTGTTCCTCTTCTGGCGCCCGAACGGGATCGCCTCAACATCTGGTTGATGGTGGGGGTGAATGGGGTTGGTAAGACCACCACCCTTGGAAAACTTGCCAACCTTGCTGTTCGTAGCGGCTATTCAGCTCTGATCGCGGCCGCCGACACCTTCCGGGCTGCAGCTGTCCAGCAGGTTGAGGTCTGGGGAGAGCGCAGTGATGTTCCAGTGGTGTCCAACCCCAGCAGCAATGCTGACCCCGCTGCCGTTGTCTTCGACGCGATTGGTGCCGCTCGATCGCGCAAGTCTGATCTGCTGTTGGTGGACACCGCCGGACGCTTGCAGACCAAGCACAACCTGATGGAGGAACTCCAAAAAGTTAGAAAGATCATCGACCGTTTGGCGCCGGAGGCGAAGGTTGAATCCCTGCTGGTTCTTGATGCCAGTCAGGGTCAGAACGGGCTTCGCCAGGCCATGGCCTTTGCCCAGGCGGCCGGTCTTACCGGCGTTGTGATCACCAAACTCGATGGCACGGCCCGTGGCGGCGTCGCGCTGGCGGTGTCGTCTGAGGCTGGATTGCCGATTCGTTTTATCGGTGCTGGGGAAGGGATTCGCGATTTGCGCCCCTTCAACAGTTTTGAATTCGTTGAGGCTCTGCTGGCTGGACGCTGAAGCGTTGCTACCTTGCGGACCCTGGGGGTGCGAGGTTGAGCAGCAAGCCGCCCGGACGTCATCCCAGCTCTGCGCAGCGGACCGGGAACCCCTCGCCAGAGGCGATGGCCTCGTTGCGTCAGCTGTTTGACAGCCTCAGCAGCGAACAGCGCCGCAATCAGGATCTGTTGGTCTCCCTGGGGTTTGCCCTCCGCAGCTTCACCAACCTCCAGCGCTTTCTTGAGCTTGTGCCTGTGGTGGCATCGCGTCTGGTGGGTGTAGAGGGGTCCTTGCTTGTTCCGTTTCAGTCGGATGGTCGCCTCTGGCGTGATCAGCTGCATGGGAGTCCAGCAGAGCCGTCCCAGGATCTGCTGCGGCGTTTGGCAGCCTTTGAACCCGGCTCTGCCGTGGGCTTCGGCAGCGACGATCAGCAGCAGCTGGCGCTCGACCGGCTGGTGCAACGCTGCCTTCCCAAAGCGGCTTTGTTTGCCACGTCTCTGACGGCTCGTGGTCTGACGCGGGGCCGCCTTTACGTGTACGCCCGCAACGGCTCGATGGTCTGGACCGAGGTGCACCGTCGGCACGTTCAGTTGGTGGCGGATCTTGCTGGCGTTGCGATCGAAAACGATCAGATGCTGCAGGACGCCCGCCGCCATGAGCGGGTGGATCGACAACTCAGCATCGGTGCAGAGATTCAGGCCCAGTTGTTGCCGGACCGTTGCCCCGTGATCGAGGGTGTTGATCTGGCCGCGCGCTGTCGGCCTGCATTTCAGGTGGGCGGTGACTACTACGACTTCATTCCCACCCGTCCGGAACTCATCGGTCGACGCCGTGAGCGGGGTCGCTGGGCCCTGGTGATGGGTGATGTCATGGGCAAGGGTGTGCCTGCTGGTCTGCTGATGACGATGTTGCGCGGGATGCTGCGCGCGGAGGTTCTCAGCGGTCTGCCACCGGATCGGATTCTTCACGACCTCAACCAGCTGGCGCAGGAAGACCTGGCGCAGTCGCACCGGTTTGTGACGCTGTTTTATTCCGACCTGGATCCGCGCACGCTGCGGCTGCGTTATGCCAATGCGGCCCACAACCCGCCCCTGCTTTGGCGTGCCGAGCGACGGTTGATCATGCGGCTCGATGCGGCTGGGCTGCTGATCGGTCTCCAACCCGAAGCTGAGTTCGCCCTTGGCGAGATTCGCCTTGAACCGGGAGACGTGTTGCTCTACTACACCGATGGCGTCACCGAAGCACCGGGGATCACGGGCGATCGTTTCGACGAAGCGCGGCTGATTCGTGCCCTTGAAACGGCCTGTCGCAGTGGTCAGGGAGCGCAGGGAATTCTTGAAAGCCTGTTTGAACGCTTGGACCGTTTTGTTGGTCCGGATCGTCAGCTGGAGGACGACGCGTCGCTTGTGGTGCTGAAAGTTCCGGAGGCGGTCACGTTGCCGAGTGTGCAGGGACGGTCAATCGCCTGACAAGCTGAGGAAATCGACGGATGAATTGATGGCTGGTGGGGTGACCGGTGGTGCAGCAGGCACCTGGAGCGATCGTTTTGAGCAGGGTCTGCATCCCTTCATCGAGGCGTTCAACGCTTCTATCGGTTTTGACCTGACCCTTCTTCAGGAGGATCTTGATGGGTCGATCGCCCATGCCCGGATGCTCGCCAGCGTGGGAGTGATCACGGAAGCGGAGGCTGAGCAGCTGGTGGAGGGTCTGGAGACCGTTCGTGCTGAGGCGGCATCCGGCAGTTTCCAGCCCGGCCTGGCAGATGAGGACGTTCATTTCGCCGTGGAACGCCGGCTGATTGCCTTGCTCGGTCCCGTGGGCAAGAAGTTGCACACCGGACGCAGCCGCAACGATCAGGTTGGGACTGACCTCCGCCTCTGGCTGCGGCGACGGCTGGATGGCCTGGATCAGGATCTGCAGCGGTTGCAGGGGGCGTTGTTGACCCAGGCGGATCGCCATCGCCGCACCATGATTCCTGGGTACACCCACCTGCAGCGGGCCCAGCCGCTCTGTCTCGCTCATCACCTGCTCGCCTATGTCGAGATGCTGGAGCGCGACCGTGAGCGACTTCAGGATGTGCGGAAACGCGTGAACATCTGCCCGCTTGGCGCTGCCGCCCTGGCGGGCACGCCGGTCCCGATTGATCGCCAGCGCACCGCGAAGGAGCTCGGTTTTTCAGCGGTTTATGCCAACAGCCTCGATGCGGTCAGTGACCGCGATTTCTGCGTTGAGTTCTCCGCTGCCGCCTCCTTGGTGATGGTGCACCTCAGCCGTCTGGCGGAAGAGGTGATCGCCTGGGCATCCGAGGAATTCGGCTTCGTGCGGCTCAGCGACCGCTGTGCCACGGGCAGCAGCCTGATGCCCCAGAAGAAGAATCCCGATGTGCCTGAGTTGGTTCGGGGCAAGACCGGACGGGTCTTCGGACATCTCCAGGGATTGCTGACCATGATCAAGGGTCTTCCTCTGGCTTACAACAAGGATTTTCAGGAAGACAAGGAGGCGCTGTTTGATGCGTTCCGCACAACCCGTGATTGTGTTGAGGCGATGGCGATTTTGTTTGAGGAAGGCCTTGATTTCAGGGTCGAGCGCCTCAATGAAGCGGTGGAGCAGGATTTCTCCAACGCAACGGATGTTGCTGACTATCTGGTGTCTCGCGGTGTTCCATTTCGCGAGGCTTATCAATTGGTCGGTGCTGTCGTCCGGCGCTGTCTCGAGCAGGGATGTCTGTTGCGGGACCTTGATCTGAGTGCCTGGAAGGAACTCCACCCGGCCTTTGAGGCAGATCTGCACGACGCCTTGGCTCCCCGTGCTGTTGTGGCCGCCCGTCGCAGTGAAGGGGGGACAGGATTTGAGCGTGTTGATGAACAGCTTCAGCGCTGGTTACAGCGTTTCAACGGAACTCAGCCGGTGGGATGACTCTCACCCATAACCGGGTCTACGCTTGATCAGCCAGAGGTATGTCACTTCGTTCCGGAGTCATGGCCCGATGGCAATGTTCAAGGGCTTATCGGTCCACTGTTTCGTACCCGGTCCACGCAAAACGTGAGCATTTTTGTCGGCAACCTTCCCTTCCGCGCTGAGCAGGAAGATGTGATCGAACTGTTTGCCCAGTTCGGTGAAGTGACCAACTGCGCGCTGCCCCTCGAGCGGGATACAGGCCGCAAGCGTGGTTTTGCCTTCATTGAGATGGCCGATGAGTCCACCGAAGAGGCAGCGATTGAGGGGCTGCAGGGTGCCGAACTGATGGGCCGTCCTCTGCGGATCAACAAAGCGGAGCCCCGCGGCAGCGCCCCCCGTCGTGGCGGCGGCGGCTATGGCGGTGGCGGCTACGGCGGCGGTGGTGGCGGTTATCGCGGTGGTGGTGGTGGCTACGGCGGTGGCGGTGGCGATCGTCCCTCCGGTGCACGGGGCTGGGAAGACCGCAGCTATGGCGCCCGCGATAACGCTGGGGAGGGTAATGCCTACGACGAAGGTCGCAGCCGTCGTCGCCGTGGATCGTCCAGTGGCGGTGGCGATGACTATTCCGGTTACGGCGGAGCTGAGGGCTGACCTCAGCCGTTGATCAGAGCCCTGCGTTCTTGAGCTGCTGCCCGGCATTGAGCAGCACATCCAGATCTGCCCCGGGGCGCTGGGCTTTCTCTCCCAGCTCCCGGCGCCAGTGCCGCGCTCCTCGGACGCCTTCCACCAGTTGCACCAGGTGACGGCAGAGGTCCCAGATTCGGCCTCCTCGCTCCAGATGGGCGGCCGCATGGGGAAGCAGTCCGTTCACAACGTCTGACGCCAGGATCTGGCGTGATTCCTCCCCGAAAATGAGGGCATCGACGCTGGTCCAGCGCAGTGGATGGCTGTAGGCCGCTCGGCCCACCATGGCGCCATCGCACCCTTCCAGTGCCTGAAGGCAGTCTTCAGGGGATTCCAGCCCCCCGTTGAGTTCAATCACCAGGTCGGGGCGGCGTTGCTTCAGCGCCACCACGCGCTCATGCTGCAGCGGAGGAATCGTCCGGTTCTGCTTGGGATCGAGGCCCTCCAGCCAGGCCTTACGGGCATGAACAGCGAAGCGGCTGGCCCCCGCCAGCGCCACCCGATCCACGAAGTTCGTCAGCAGCGCATCGCTGTCGAGATCGTCAATGCCGATCCGATGCTTCACGGTCACGGGGAGTCCCCCTGCGTCCACCATGGCTTCCACGCAGCGGGCGACCAGATCCGGTTCCGCCATCAGGCAGGCTCCGAAATTTCCGGCCTGCACCTTCTGGCTGGGGCAACCCACATTGAGGTTGATCTCGTCGTAGCCCCAGTCCTGCGCCAGTCGTGCCGCTTCGGCCAGCAGGGCTGGGTCGTCCCCCCCCACCTGCAGGGCGATGGGATGCTCCACAGGATCGAAGTCCAGCAGCTTGTTGCGTCGCTTGCTGTGGTGCAGCGCCTGGGCCACCACCATTTCGCTGTAGAGCAGGGCCCTGCGGCTGATCTGCCGCATCAGCACCCGGAAGTGGCGGTCGGTGCAATCCAGCATCGGGGCCACACTGAAGCGGTAGGCAGCGGTGGATCCGGAGGCAGTCATCAATCCATTAGAACCGCCCGAGATTCCCGCTTCAGCACCGATGAGCTTGAGTGTTGCCGTTCTGTCCCGTCGATCGTTGCTGTTGGCGGCAATGGCAGGGGTTTTTGGCAGTCTATGGAGACCTCAGCCTGTGCTGGCCGCATCCAAAGCTGGCGATCCCTCGTGGGATCTCAAGGCTGACCAGTGGCGTGAGCGGTTGTCTCCCCAGGCCTATGACGTGTTGCGCAATGAGGGAACGGAGCGCCCCTTCACCAGTCCGCTCAATGGAGAGAAGCGTTCCGGCACGTATCACTGCGCTGGTTGTGATGCAGCCTTGTTTTCGTCGGAGGCCAAATTCGACAGCGGCACCGGCTGGCCCAGCTTCTGGCAGCCCCTGGATGGAGCTATCGCCACGAAAGTAGATTTCAAACTGATCCTGCCGCGCACGGAATACCACTGCAGCCGTTGTGGTGGGCATCAGGGCCACGTGTTCAATGACGGACCGCGACCCACCGGCAAGCGCTATTGCAACAACGGTGTCGCCCTCCGCTTCCAGCCCGCTTGATCTGATCGTTGTTGGCGGTGGTCCTGCCGGCTATATGGCGGCGATCACTGCAGCCGAGCAGGGGGTTCGGCGGGTGCTGGTTCTGGAAGGCACCCCCGAGCCTCTCCAGAAGGTGCGCATCAGCGGTGGCGGTCGCTGCAATGTGACCCATGCCTGCTGGGACCCCCGTGAATTGGCAACCCATTACCCCCGTGGCAGTCGACCCCTGCGGGGTCCCTTCAGTCGCTTCGCCTGCGGCGATGCGATCGCCTGGTTTGACGAGCATGGGCTCACGCTGGTGGAGGAACCCGATGGACGGATGTTCCCGCAGCAGAACCGTTCCGAGGCTGTGATTCAGTGCCTGCAGAAAGCGGCAAGGGAGTCGGGTGTTCAGCTGCGCACGAAGGCCATGGTTCAGCAGGTGCGCGTTCACCCCGAGGGGGGGTTTGTGCTCGAGGGCCGCGGCCTCGAGCCTTTGCATGGGGGCTGCTTGATGCTGGCCACGGGTGGGCATCCCAGTGGCCGAAACCTGGCGGCAGCCCTCGGCCACCAGGTGGTGCCGCCGGTGCCATCGCTGTTCAGCCTTGCCCTGCAGGCACCGGCCCTTTCGGCCTGCAGTGGCATTGCCATCGACGATGTGGGTCTTGATCTCAAGCTGGGCGATCAGCGCTTCCGCCAGACCGGGCGGGTCCTGATCACCCACCGTGGTCTGAGTGGACCCGCCACGTTGCGCCTCTCAGCCTTTGCCGCCAGGGCCCTGTATCAGAACCGCTACAGGGGTGAGCTGAAGTTGGATTGGAGCGCAGGGTTGGGACGGTCGGGGCTGACCGAGCGGTTTCAGCAATGGCGACAGGAGCATGCCCGGCGAACCCTTGCAGCCGCGAAGCCCTTCGAACATTTGCCGCGGCGGTTGTGGCAAGCCTTTTTGACCATGGCTGGGGTGGAGCCAGAGCGCCGTTGGGCGGATCTGCCAATCAAGGCGGAGCGTCGATTGGTGGAGCTGCTCTGTGCGCAGCGTGTGCCGATCCAGGGACGTGGACCCTTTGGGGAGGAGTTCGTCACCGCCGGCGGTGTCGCCTTGGGGGAGGTCAACCTGGCCACGATGGAGAGCCGGCGCTGTCCCGGTCTTTACCTGGCGGGTGAACTGCTGGATGTGGATGGGGTGACCGGCGGTTTCAACTTTCAGGCTTGCTGGAGCGGTGGTTGGTTGGCGGGCCAGGCCATCGCTGCAGTGCTCACTGGATCTGATCAAACACGGTGAACATCGGCAGGTACATCGCCAGCAGGATGGATCCCACGATTCCGCCCACCACCACAATCATCGCGGGCTCCAGCATCGAGGTGAGCGCCTTGACCATGGCGCCGACTTCGTCTTCGTAGAAGTCCGCCACCTTGCTGAGCATTTTGTCCATCTCGCCGGTTTCCTCGCCGATGGCCAGCATGTTCAGGGCCATGTCGGGCAGCACCTTTTGACGGATCAGCGCATTGCTCAGGAGCACCCCCTCCTGAACCATGCCCCGCGAGGCAAGGATGGCATCGGAAATGATCGCGTTGCCGGCGGTTTCGCTCGAGATCTCCATCGACATCAGGATCGGCACACCGGCCCGCGTCAGCGAACTGAAGATGCGGCAGAACTGAGCTGTCGCTGTCATCAGGATCAGTTCGCCGAACAGTGGCAGCTTCAGCATCAGGCGGTCGATCGTTCGACGACCGTTGTGGGTGGCGTAGAACCGGTTCAACATCCAGATCGCCAGCAGGATCACTCCGCTCGCATAAAGCGAGGCCGAGGAACGCAGCAGAGAGCTCAGATCAACGAGCAGCCTGGTGAAGGCCGGCAGCTCGGCGCCCAGATCTTCGAAGATCCCCGCGAACGTCGGGATCAGAAAGATGGTCATCCCCAGGAACACCAGGATGGCGATCACCAGCACGGCGATGGGATAGCCCAAGGCTCCCTTGATCTGGTTCTGAAGTTTGGCGTTGTCTTCCAGCAGCTTGGCCAGTCGCTTCAGGGCCTCATCCAGGACGCCGCCAGCTTCCCCGGCTTCCACCATGGCGATGCTGAGCTGACCAAACACTTTCGGCCACTGACGCAGGGCTGTTGCCAGGGCAATGCCCTCATTGACGTCGAGGCTCACCTTGGTGAGCGCACGTTTGAACATCGGCAGATTCTGCTGCGTCGCCATCAGATCGAGGCTGCGCACGATCGGCACGCCGGCATCGACCAGGGCCGCCAGCTTGCTGGCGAACACGGCCTTCTCCTTGACGCCCGGCGTCTTCTCAAACATGCGGTTGAGGTCGATCGATTTGAGCCCTGCCGTGTCGGCCCCGTCAGCTTTGCCGTCCTGGGTGTTTCCAGCGCTGACGGTCCGAAGCTCTTCGGCGCGAATGCCCCGACGCCGCAGCAGCTTTCTGGCTTCAGCCAGGTTGGCTGCCTTGATCGTCACCGTTCGTGGTTGTCCGGTGGGCCCGGCGTAGGAGGCAATGAAGGCGGTCATCGATGCTTACCCCCTGGTTTCAGATTTCACCGATCAAGCGCTGCAATTCGCCTGGTTTGCTGGCTTTGCCCATCGCTTCAGCGCGGGACACATCCCCATTGAGCACAAGGTTGGCCAAGGCCCGCTGCAGATCCGCCTCGATGGCGGGGTGCAGGCGGATCGTGCGGTGTTGGTCCGGCAGCTGATCGATCAGGTGTTGCCATTCCTGGTCTCGCCACTGGCTGGGGATCGCGATGTCCAGGTGGTCTGCACCGATGGCGATCGGCATGGCCTGCATTGCCTGCCATTGATCCGGGCTGACGTCCGGGAGGGCGTCGCTGAGCAGATTGCGGCTTGCCAGCAGTTGCTCTGGGCCCGGAACCGGTTGCTGCAACAGCAATTCAAGGGCGAAACGCTGCCGTGCCGTGTCGCCGGCATCGGGGGTGGGCAGCGTCAGAGTCATGGATGGCGAACGAGGTGCGGGCTTCCGCAGCTTGTGGGAGGTCAGCGTTGCCCTTCAACATGTCTAGACAGCAATCCCTGAGCGGTCAGCATGAGCGGCGACGCCTCCACCCCAGAGCAGGACCAGACCGTTGAGTCCGGTGCTGTTCCAGCCACGCCGGAGTCCGCTTCTGATGCGCCCGAGGTGACGTCTGAACAGGCTCCTGCAGCGGTGGATCCGGCGGATCGGATGCAGCAGCTCGAGCAGGAGTTGAGCGCGTTGAAGCAGGAGCACGAGACGCTCAACAGCCAATACATGCGCATTGCGGCGGATTTCGACAACTTCCGCAAGCGCCAGAGCCGCGACCAGGACGACATGCGTCAGCAGCTGGTCTGCTCGACCCTCACGGAGATCCTGCCCGTCGTCGACAACTTCGAGCGGGCCCGTCAGCAGCTGAATCCTGAAGGTGAGGAGGCCCAGGCGCTGCACCGCAGTTACCAGGGTCTGTATAAGCAACTGGTGGAGGTGCTGAAGCAGCAGGGGGTGGCCCGCATGGAAGTGGTTGGCCAGGAGTTCGATCCCAACCTGCATGAGGCCGTGCTCCGGGAGGAAAGCAGCGAGTTCGCTGAGGATGTGGTCTGCGAGGAGCTCCAGCGCGGCTACCACCGCGACGGGCGTGTGCTGCGCCACGCCATGGTGAAGGTGTCGATGGGTCCAGGACCATCCGATCCGGCGTCAGCGCCCGCTGAGACCGCAGCGGCACCGGATCAGACGGCGGAGGAGGCCTGATGGCCGACTTCTACGACCTGCTCGGTGTCAGCCGGGATGTCGATCCCGACAGCCTCAAGCGGGCTTATCGGCGCATGGCGCGTCAGTACCACCCCGACATCAACAAGGATCCGGGAGCTGAAGACCGTTTCAAGGAAATCGGCCGCGCCTACGAGGTGCTCAGTGATCCCCAGACCCGGGCCCGTTATGACCAGTTCGGCGAAGCCGGACTTGGTGGTGCGGCCGGTGCCCCCGACATGGGGGACATGGGCGGATTTGCGGATCTGTTCGAGACGTTTTTCCAGGGCTTTGGTGGACCCGGGGGTGCTGGAGCTGGTCGGCCGCGGCGTCAGGGCCCTCAGCAGGGGGATGACCTTCGTTACGACCTGACGATTGATTTCGAGCAGGCGGTGTTCGGTCAGGAGCAGGAGATCAAGATCCCGCATCTGGAGACCTGCGACACCTGCGGCGGCAGCGGTGCCAAAGCGGGCAGTGGACCCACCACCTGCGGCACCTGTGGCGGCGCCGGGCAGGTGCGCCGTGCCACCCGAACTCCCTTTGGCAGTTTCACTCAGGTCGCCGAGTGCCCCAACTGTGGAGGCACGGGCCAGGTGATTTCGGATCCCTGCGGGTCCTGTGGTGGCCAGGGTGTCAAACAGGTGCGCAAGAAGCTGCGGATCAACATTCCTGCCGGGGTGGACACCGGAACACGGCTGCGTGTGACCGGCGAAGGCAACGCCGGACCCCGGGGAGGCCCGTCCGGTGACCTTTACGTGTTCCTCACCGTTCGCAATCACCCGCGCTTGCAGCGGGATGGCCTGAACATCTTCTCGGAGGTCAAGGTCAGCTACCTCCAGGCGATTCTTGGCGACACCATTGAGGTGGAAACCGTGGATGGCAGCAAGGAGCTGGAGATCCCCGCCGGCACCCAGCCCGGCACGGTGCTCACCCTGCCGAACCTGGGCATTCCCAAGCTCGGGAATCCGGTGGCACGGGGCGATCAGCGCGTGACGGTCACCGTGGATCTGCCCAAGCGGATCAGTGATGTGGAGCGGGAGCTCCTCGAGCAGTTGGCGGGTCACCATTCCGCCCGCGGCAAGCAACACCACCACCACAACAGTGGTCTGTTTGCTCGCTTGTTCGGTCAGAAGGGATGAGCAGGCGTTCCCTGGATCTGCGGGGAACGCCCTGTCCGGTGAATTTCATTCGCTGCAAGCTCACCCTTGAGCAGATGAACAGCGGTGACTGTCTGGAGGTCTGTCTCGATCGGGGGGAGCCTGAGGCCATGGTTCTTCCAGGCCTGAGGGATGCAGGCCATCGTGTGGAGTGCATTGATCAAATGCCGGATGCCATCACCATCGAGGTGATCTGCGGTGGCTGACACCGGCCGTTCGGTGGCATCAGGGATGGTGGTGGCGCTCCAGGCCAACTACCTGGAGGTTGAGTTGGATGTCGCACCCGATGGATGCCCAGGGCGGCTGCTCTGCACCCGTCGCACCCGGCTCAGCCATCGGGGTGAAGCCGTTTATGTGGGCGATCGGGTTCGCGTCGAGGCGATTGATCCAGGCCAGGGGCGTGCCGTGGTGGCCGAGGTCGAGCCACGCCACAGTTTTCTCACACGCCCACCGGTGGCCAACGTTTCCTTGGTGGCTGTGGTGTTGGCAGTGGAACAGCCCAGCTTTGATCCTGATCAGGCCAGTCGCTTTCTGTTGACGGCGGAACGGACCGGGCTGGAGGTGATCCTTCTGCTTACCAAGACAGACCTTCTTTCAGCTGCAGCGCTCGATCGGCTGGTGACCCGGTTGCAGGGGTGGGGCTATGAACCGCTGGCGCTGTCCAGTGCAGCCGGAACCGGCATTGATGCTTTACGGCAGCGTCTGGCTGGTGCGCAGCTGTCGGTGCTGTGTGGGCCTTCTGGGGTGGGCAAGAGCAGCCTGCTGAACCAGTTGCGCCCTGACCTTCAACTGCGCACGGCTGCGGTGTCCGGTCGACTGCAGCGCGGGCGCCACACCACCCGCCATGTCGAGCTGTTTCCCCTGGGGCCGAGCGCGAGGGTGGCTGATACCCCCGGGTTCAACCGCCCTGATCTGCCGGATGACCCCCAGGAACTGGGGGTCCTCTTTCCGGAGCTGCGTCAGCAACTTGATGCCTGGCCCTGTCGCTTCCGCGACTGCCTGCATCGCGGTGAGCCCGGCTGCGGTGTGTCCACGGACTGGGAACGCTATGCCCTTTACAAGGCCGCGTTGATCGAGCAGAGCAGCCTCAGCCGCCCATCCCGGGGAGGTTGAGATTCAGGCCACCGGTGAGTTCTTCCATCCGGCCCTTCATCGTGGCGGTGGATTGCTCATAGGCCGCCTGCAGGGCTTCAAGGGTGGCCGTTTCGCTGGCCTGTTGGCCCTCCTGAAGCAGGGTTGGGTCCAGTCGTACCCGCAGCGGTTGCTGGTTGCCCGACAGCCAAACGCTGGCGCGGCCATCGCTGCTCTTGCCTTCGATCTCCATCCCGTCCAGTTCGTCCTGCAGGGCCTGAGCGTTCTGCTGAATCTCCTGAGCCTTCTTGAAGGCTTCGGTGAGCTGGCCGAAATTGGGGAGTCCGAACCCTGCCATGGCGATCCTGTGGGAGCCGGAAGGTTAAGCCGCCGAAGCGAATCCCAGCCGCTTCACTTCGGGGTGCAGACGGATTCCGTGTTCGGCTTCGATGCGGTCCTGCACCAGCTGGATCAACTGGGCGATGTCCTTCGCCTCGGCATCACCGGTGTTGACGATGAAATTGGCATGCACGGTTGAGATTTCGGCGCCGCCGATCCGGGTTCCCTTCAGTCCTTGCTCTTCGATCAGCCGTCCGGCCTTGAGCGGTTCGGGATTGCGGAAGACACTGCCGCAGCTGGGTTGTTGGTAGGGCTGCGTGGTGGTGCGGTGACTGAGGTTCGCCGTGGTGACCCGCTTCAGTTCATCCGGATCGTGACCGGGCTGCAAGCGGAACCGTGCCGACAACACCACGAGGTTGTCGTCTTGAAGACGGCTGTGCCGGTAGGCGAAGTCCAGTTGATCCCGCTGCAGCTCAAAGCAGTTGCCCCCTTCCATGGGCATGACCCGCACCGACTCCAGCCATTCCGCTGTGCAGCCTCCCTGGGCTCCTGCATTCATCACAGCCGCACCGCCAGCGGTTCCCGGGATGCCAACCGACCACTCCAGACCATGCAATCCAGCGCGGGCAGCGCGTCTTGCCAGTGACGGGATCGGTTCGCCGGCGAGTACCTCAACGGTCCCCGTGGTGGCATCAAGCTGCAGCCCCTGAAGTTTGCGCAGACAGAGCGAGAGCCCCGGCAGGCCGTCATCGTGAATCAGCAGGTTCGACCCAGCGCCGATGATGCGGCAGGGCATGCCTTGGTGAGCGGCCCATTCGATCCAGGCCTGAGTTTCCTCAAGGCTGGCGGGTTCGGCCAGCCATTCGGCCGCTCCTCCCACCCGCCAGGTGGTGTAGTCCGCCAGTTTGACTCGGGCCTGCGGTAGGCGGGCATCACACTGCTGGGTCATGACGTCAGCCTTGACCACAGTCCATTCACGTCGCCAGCACCCATGGCCAGAACAAGATCGTTCTCGCGGCTGTGCTGAATCACCAGCTCGGTGAGTTGATCGAGGTTGTCTGCGACGGCGATTTCAAGATTCGGTTTCAGCTTGCGCACCCGATCCGCCAGGACGTTGCTGCTGATGCCCTGCAGCGGTTGCTCGCCTGCGGGATAGACGGGAGCCAGCAGCAGCAGATCACAGTTCTGTAGGGCTTTGGCGAAGCCATCGAGGAACTGCTTGGTGCGGCTGTAGCGGTGCGGCTGGAACACCGCCAGGAGCCGCTGTGGTGCTGTGGGGAGCGGACTGCGGCCACTGCGCACCATCAGGCGTGCCATCTCCAGGGTTGCCTGCACCTCACTGGGATGGTGGGCGTAGTCATCAACGATGTGACGGCCCTTCCAGGTGCCCCGAAGATCAAATCGGCGGCCCGGTGCCTTCAGGCCAGCGAGGCCCTCCACCAATTGGTCAAAGGGGAGACCTTCCATGCGGCAGGCGGCCAAGGCGCCTGTGGCATTGCTGAGGTTGTGCAGCCCGGCCATCGGCAGGGTGAAGTCGCCGACGGGGTGGCCGGCTTCATAGAAACGGGCGACGCACCGATCGCCTTCAAGGCTCAAGGGCAGGGCGGCGAAGTCAACTGATTCGGCGCTCTGGTTGGACCACCAGGCCGTTGGCTGGAAGTGTTCCTGAAGGATCGGGCAGTCGTGATTGGCCAGCACGCGATCGCAACCCCCTGCGAAGCGTTGCAGGGTGGAGATCAGCTCGTCGAGGCTGGAGTAGTGATCGGTGTGATCCAGCTCCAGGTTGGTGATCACCCCCAGGCTGGGGCTGAACTTCACCAGGGACCCGTCGGATTCATCCGCCTCGGCCACGAGCAGCTTCCCCTGGCCAGCGTGACCATTGCTGCCGAGGCTGGGGACGATGCCTCCAATCACAGCTGTTGGGTCCTGATCGGCCTCCAGCAGCAAGGTGGTGATCAAGGTGCTGGTGGTGGTCTTGCCGTGGCTGCCGGCGACTGCAATGGAGGGTTGCTGCTCGATCAGAGCCGCCAGTAGATCGGAGCGATGCCAGATCTCCAGCCCCTGCTGACGGGCTCGTTGCAGTTCCGGATTGCTCTCTGGGATGGCTGTGCTGATCACCACCACCGGCGAGCCAGCGGCTGTTGCTTCCGTGACGGCATCAATGCAGGTGGCGTCCTGCTGACGGAAGACCTTCACCCCGAGGGTCTTCAGCTGTCGCGTTGTCGCATTGTCACGCGGGTCTGAGCCGCTGACGAAGTGACCGCGGTCAATGAGAATCCTTGCCAAAGCCGACATACCTATTCCGCCGACACCGATGAAGTGGACTGGTGTCTGACGGTCGAGCAGGCGCGGCAACGGAGGGCTTCAGTCGGAAGAAAGATAAGTCAGTTGCCGCTGCTTGTCTGCCGTGCTGAGGGCAGGATCGAGCTGATTGAAGCGGGGTGGAACAAGGTATTTCTGCTGATTTCTGTATGATCGGCGCCCAAAACCTTGCGCGGCTTTGCCGCTTCTGCCATGACCCTGCGCGTTGCGATCAATGGATTCGGCCGGATCGGTCGCAATGTTTTGCGGGGATGGATCAGCCGGGGTGCTGACACCGGCCTGGAAATCGTGGGGATGAACTCCACGTCCGACCCCGCCACCAGCGCTCACCTGCTGACCTACGACTCCATCCTTGGGCGTCTCGATCCCTCCGTGGACATCAAGACCACGGACACCTCGATGTTCGTCAACGGTAAGGAGATCAAATTCTTCGCCGACCGCAATCCCCTCAACTGCCCCTGGAAGGAGTGGGGCGTTGACCTGGTGATCGAGTCCACCGGTGTGTTCAACACCGATGAGAAAGCCAGCATGCACATCCAGGCTGGCGCCAAGAAGGTGATCCTCACCGCCCCTGGTAAGGGTGATCGCGTCGGCACCTTCGTTGTGGGCGTCAACGACGACCAGTACCGCCACGAGGACTGGGACATCCTCAGCAACGCCAGCTGCACCACCAACTGCCTGGCACCGATCGTCAAGGTTCTGGATCAGAACTTCGGCCTCGACTGGGGTCTGATGACCACCATTCACAGCTACACCGGCGACCAGCGGATCCTGGACAACAGCCACCGCGACCTGCGCCGCGCCCGTGCTGCAGCTCTTAACATGGTTCCCACCACCACCGGTGCAGCCAAGGCCGTGGCTCTGGTTTACCCCGAGGTGAAGGGCAAGCTCACCGGCTTCGCCATGCGCGTTCCCACCCCGAACGTCTCCGCTGTTGACCTCACCTTCGGTCCCTCCCGCGCCGCCAGCGTCGACGACATCAAGGCCGCCATCAAGTCGGCTTCCGAGAACGGCATGAAGGGGATCATCAAGTACAGCGATCTGCCCCTGGTGTCCACCGACTACGCCGGCACCAACGAGTCCACCATCTTTGATGCCGACCTCACCTACGCCATGGGTGACAAGGCTGTGAAGATCCTGGCCTGGTACGACAACGAGTGGGGCTACAGCCAGCGTGTTGTTGACCTCGCCGAAGTGGTGGCCAAGAACTGGAAGTGATCGCCCGTTGATCGCTTTTTTGATCCCTCCCGACCTGGGGGGGATTTTTTTGGTTAGGCACGGTCGCTTAGGGGGTCGCTCAGGGCTGAGCGAAGTGATCAAATCCGCTCGTGGCCACTGGCTTGTGGTTGTGGGCCCAGCGGATGACGCCCGCTTCAGCATTGATCTGGCCGATGCGCTGGCTTTCGGGGATGCATCGCTGCCATGCATCGGCCCAGGCTTCGGGAAGGCTCAGCACCAACTCAAAGTCCTCTCCTCCGGCGAGGCACCAATCCGTCCATCGAGCTCCCTCAGGCCAGCCTTCGGCCGTTGGAAGCTGGTCGTTGTGCAGCACCGCTCCGCAGCCGCTGCTGCTGCAGAGACCTGCGACGGCAGAGAGCAGTCCGTCGCTGCTGTCGGTTCCCCCGGCCCGCCAGGGCAGATGCTCCGGTTTGCAGGCCAGCAGCTGCTGGACGTCCTTCAGCCGAGGTGTCGGGCGTTGGTGGCGTGCGATCGACTGGTCCCGCAGGGTTGAGCACAAAGCGATCTCACGCACGCTTGGTTCGTCCTGCAGAAGGGCGAGGCCCAGTCGGCTGAGCCCATGGGGCCCACTGGTGACCAGCACATCGCCAGGGCGGGCTGCGTTGCGATGCAGACGCAGGGGTCCGAGGCGGCCGAGTGCCGTGATCGAGAGCAGCCTCTGCTCTCCTTTGGAGCAGTCACCCCCCAGCAGAACGCCGCCGTACTGCCCCAGGGCGGCACTGATGCCTTGATACACCCCGTCCACCCAGTCCCAATGGGTGTGGCTTGGGGCGACCAGGGCCACGGTGATTCCATCGATGTCGACGGCACCACTGGCGGCCAAGTCGGACAGGTTGGCGGCAACGGCGCGCCAGCCCACATCCATGGCGGTTGTGGTGGCATCGCTGAAATGGATGCCATCCACCAGAACGTCGGTGTTGATCAGTAGCGGCCGGACGTCGGCGGCCAGGGCTGCAGTGTCGTCACTGAGCTGATCGGGCGGAGCGAAGCGAGCCAGCCGCCTGAGCAGCTCCGCTTCAGTCAGTTCCGCCAGGGTCGGGCTCATGCGTGGGCTTTGAGCTGCTCCGCTCCCTCAACAACCTTCACGGCGGTGATCCGGTCATCGACGCCCAATTCCTCCACAACATCGAATCCATCCACCACGTAGCCGAAGGCTGCATTGCGGCCATCCACGAGGTTCAGACCAGCCGGGGTGAGCTCTGCCTCGTAGAGAAACATGAAGAACTGCGAGGATCCGTCGTCGAGGGCTTGGTCTGAATGGGCCCAGCCAAGGGTGCCCAGGGTTGCGAACGGAAGGGTCGGTGTGGCCATGAACAGGCCCACGTCTTCAAAGGTTTCGTTGTAGATCGTGTCGTCTTCGCCCGGCACGCGGATCTCCAGGGGCACATGGCGCTCCTGCTTGGTCTTTGGATCCACGTAGCCGATCTCCGGACCTTCCGGATCACCGCTCTGAAGCACGTAGAAGTCTTCGGCCCGGATGAAGGGCAGTCCGTCATAGAAGCCCTTGAGGGCGAGATCGACGAAGGCGCCTGCGGTGAGTGGGGCGTTGTAGCCATCCACCACGGTGGTCAGCTCCCCCTGGGTGGTGCTGATGTTGAGGGTGGCTCGTCCCTGCAGCCGTGGCAGGGCGTCGAAGTCTGCGGGGATCTCCCGTTCAAAGCCGTCGGGCACCAGAAGGGCCTCTACATCACCGATGAAGCTCAGCGTCCGGCGTCGATCAGCGATGAAGCCTGGTTTGTCGGTGGCTTTGACCTTCTCTTTGAGGTCTTCAAGGCCCTGATCCACGCGCTCAAACAGTGCTTCAGCCGTACCGCGTTTGGCTTCAGGGACCGCGTTCAGGATGGTGTCGCGGCGAGTGTTGAGCAGTGATTCAGTGCGTGACACCGTCTTGCCGAGGGCTGTCCAGCGTTTGGCCCGCAGATCGTCACTGGTGAGTTCCAGCCGATGCTGCAGTTCGCGGATGTCGTCCTGATCGAAGGGAAGCGCGTCCCGAAGAATCGCGGCAGGGTCCTTCACAGCATTGCCCTGGGGCAATGCGGCCCAGGCAGGGGCGGCGATTGTGATCAGAGCAAAGCTGATCAGAACAGCAAGGACGGCGTTCAAACGCTGATGGACCAAGGGGGAACCCCAGTGCTGACGGGACTTTGGCACAGCCGTATAGTCCGATGAACCGTTCGGTGGGAATGATCTCCAGTAACGACTTCCGCACCGGCACCACGATTGAGATCGATGGGGCCGTCTGGCGTGTTGTCGAGTTCTTGCACGTCAAGCCCGGCAAGGGATCTGCCTTCGTGCGCACCAAGCTCAAGGCGGTGAAGTCCGGCAACGTGGTGGAGAAGACCTTCCGCGCCGGGGAAATGCTTCCCCAGGCGATGTTGGAGAAATCCTCGCTTCAGCACACCTACATGGAAGGTGAGGACTATGTCTTCATGGACATGGCCACCTACGAGGAGACCCGCCTCAGCGCCGACCAGATCGGCGAGAGCCGCAAATACCTCAAAGAGGGTATGGAAGTGAACGTGGTGTCCTGGAACGACACCCCCCTCGAGGTTGAACTGCCCAACTCCGTGGTTCTGGAGATCAAAGAAACCGACCCTGGCGTCAAAGGCGACACCGCCACCGGTGGCACCAAGCCCGCCATTCTTGAGACCGGTGCACAAGTGATGGTTCCGCTCTTCCTTTCTGTGGGAGAAAAGATCAAAGTGGACACCCGCAACGACAGTTACCTCGGGCGCGAAAACGGATGACCATGCAGCTGGATCACGAACAACTGCACCGCTTGCTGGAAGCGCTCGGCGAGAGCGACATCCAGGAGTTCCGGTTGGAAGGGGACGACTTCCGTCTGGAAATCCGTCGCAACCTGCCGGCCCAGGCCGTCATGGCCCCGGTCATGCCCGCTCCCGTTGCTGCTGCACCAGCGCCTGTTGCGCCCGCTGAGCATGCAGCTGCACCGCCTGCATCCACCGCAACCCGCAGTGACCTGCTCGAAGTCACGGCTCCGATGGTGGGTACCTTCTACCGCGCTCCCGCTCCGGGCGAACCTGCCTTTGTTGAGGTGGGCAGCCGCATCAATGTCGGCCAGACCGTCTGCATCCTTGAGGCGATGAAGCTGATGAACGAGCTGGAGTCTGAGGTTGGCGGTGAAGTGATGGAGATCCTGGTCGACAACGGCACTCCCGTTGAATTTGGTCAGGTGCTGATGCGGGTCAAGCCGGCCTGAGTCAGCTCAGGTCCCAGGCGGCCTGAATGGCTGCCGTCGTGCTCTCAGGGCTGGCGATCCCTTGGCCTGCAATGTCGAAGGCGGTGCCGTGGTCGGGGGAGGTGCGTAGGAACGGCAGTTCCAAAGTGGTGTTCACCGCTGCGTCGAAGGCCAGCAGCTTCACGGGAATGAGCCCCTGGTCGTGATACAAGGCCAGGATCCCGTCAGGACCAGGCTGGTTTGGCGACTGCCAAGCGCGAGCAGCGCTGATCCAGCAGGTGTCCGGAGGAACAGGACCCACTAGCTGCACCTGAGGATGGTCCTTCCGCCATTGATCCAGCAGCGGCAGCATCCATTCGGCTTCTTCGTGGCCCAGTTGACCGGCTTCACCGGCATGGGGATTCAGACCGGCAATGCGCAGATGGGGTGTGCTCGTGAAGCGTCGACAGAACCCCTCCAGCACGTTCAGTTTGTGCTGCACCAGGTCTGGGCTCAGCGCCTCAGGGACCTGGCTGAGGGGGATGTGGGTGGTGGCCAGCAAGGTGTTCAGGCGCCAGCCGCTGGTGGGAGAGACGGCGGTGAACAGCATTGAGGAGCGCTGGCGTCCAGCCAACTCAGCCAGCCGTTCGGTCTGCCCGGGATAGCGGTGGCCAGCCGCATGCCAGAGGTGTTTGGCGATGGGGGCGGTGACCAGGGCGCGGGACCCCCGTTCCTGCAGCAGTTCGACGGCGCGAGTCAGCCAGCGAAACCCCGCATCGGCTCCGCTGGTGGTGGGCTGTCCTGGCTGAACGCTGGCTTTTAGCGGTTGATCGTCGATCCTGAGGGCTGCGGGGTCGGCAAGGGGGTGGCTCGTTTGCTGCTGCAGTCGCGCGTGGGTGCTGACCAGCGTGCGCCGGCAACCCACCAGCAGGGGTTGGAGCTCTGGGGGGAGCGTGGCTGAGGCGAGAGCTTTGAGTACCACTTCCATGCCGATGCCCGCGGGATCGCCGAGAGCGATCACCAGCTCATGCCTAGGGTTCGTGGAATCGTGGGGGCCCATCGCTGTGCTGCGTTTGCTGCTGCTGGGGTTTTTGTTGGTGGGATTGGCCGCTGGCCTGAGCAATGGCTGGATCGAACTGCATCTCTCCCGTTTCCTTGAGGATGTGGAGCTATCCCTGCCTGAGGAAGGCGAGGGTTTCGATTTCAACCGTTGGCTGATTGAGGGGGAGAACTCAGGTCAGACAGATTGAGTTTGTCCTGGTTCAGGCAATCCTGCAGCCCAACGCGGTAGTTCGGATGCAGCAACGCGTAACCGAGCTCATGGCAGAGCCTGTGGTTGCTGACGCGGCGGTTCTCGCTCCAGAACGACTGCGCCATTGGACTCATGCTGTCCACGATCTGGTCGAACGGCTCCAGCGGCGGCAGGGCACAACCCAACAGGTCTGCCGCATACCGCATCAGTTCGGCGGTGGGAGCCGGGAGGTCATCCACCACATTCACGATGCTTCCATGGCCCGGGCTTGCCGGAGCGTCCTGTCCGGCGCGATGCATCAGGTGCCAGCAGGCCCCTGCGATGTCTTCCACATGGATGCGGCAGAACACCTGGCCAGGCTTGTCGATCAAGCGGGCCCGCCCTTGCTGCAAGCCGTTGAGCACTGACCGGCTCGGTCCATAAATGCCTGGCAGACGCAGAATCTGGATCGGCAGACCTGAGCGCAACCAAGCTTGTTCGCAGTTGAGGCGGCGCATGCTGCGGTCCAGCGCTGGTGCCGGGTCGTCCTGTTCCGACACCCAACCGCCCTGACGATCGCCGTAAACCCCTGTGGTGGAGAGATAGCCCGCCCAGCGCAGCGGCAGGCTTCTGAGCGTTGGCAGCAGCTTCAACAAGACAGGATCGTTGCCTTCGCGATCCGGGGGGATGGTGGACAGCAGATGGGTCACGCCCTCCAGGGCGGCAGGGTCGAGCTGGTCCTGACCGTTGCTGTCGAAGAGCAGATCCGCCTCAGGAGAGTCGAGGGAACGGCGGGTGCAGAGCACCGGTGTTCCCAGGGCTCGAGCCAGCCCGGCCAGACAACGTCCGCTGTATCCGCCGCCCAGCACCAGCAGCTTGGTGTCAGCCGCCAGCGGCTGCGACCGCTTGACAAGATCAGCAAGCATCAGTACACCTGTATTAGATCAAATGTACTGTCGTGACGTCGTCGTCTCTCCATCGTTCCCGTTCCGGGCCCATTCTGCTCCGGGCCATCCTGACGGCTGCCCTGCTCGCCGGTGCTGTGGTGCTGGCGCCTGAAGACCCAGGCGTTCAGGCCTCCATCTGCCACCGTCACCACTCCTCGGATGTCTGTCGGGTTTGGTGAGCCTCAGGCCGCCTGAGCCGCGATTGAGATGTCGTCCGGCTCGTTGATGGGCTGATCCGGTTGGGCCCACTGCAGCAGCCGAACGGCGAGCCGAAGGTCGCCATCCATCCAGGCCCGAATCGCCATGGCGCGGCGTGGGTCATAGAAGCGCTGTCGCCGGTACCAGTCGAAAACGTCGGCGTCCGATTTGCGGCCGTTGCAAGACAGGCAGGCCGGTACGCAGTTTTCAGTAACGCTTGAACCCCCTTTAGCCTGGGGGTGAATGTGATCAATTGATTCGGAAGGTTTGCCGCAATAAATACAACTTTTGCCGGTAAAAGTGTGAAGAGACTGTCGCCATCTTCGAACGCGTAATTTGGGACAGAGTTCGTCGAGAAAAACCGCGTCCCTGCTATGCATCCGAATGCATCGGTTGAGGGAATTCTGCCTTGAACGAAAAGCCCGTCAATGTGTCGAGCGCTGCATTTTCGATAATTTTTCAGCCTGTGATGTGAATCTTGATCTCAATGCTTGCGCGCTGATCTGAGTTCACTAAAGTGATTGTTTGTGGGGGCCTGTTGGTGGCGTCAAAACCCACATTGACCTGTTGCCTGGATCTGTCCCCAGCGGGTCTGATTCGCGTGGTCAGCCCCTTTGATGCGGTGACCCAGTCCCAGTTGCGTCGGATCAAGCCCCGAGGGCGTTGGAACGGCGCTGGCCAGGGGTGGGATTTTCCCTTGGCCGCAGCCGATGCGCTTCAGCAGGCCCTGGGGCGCCGTTTTCCTGTCACCTCCGCACTGCAGCAGTGGCTCGACTGGTGCCAGCAGCCGCTGCCACCGCTGCCACCGCACCGAACCCTTGTTGCTGCAGCGGATCTCGACGAAGTCCTGCAGGATGGTCGTCAGCCTCTGCGCCATCAACGCTCCGGGGTCCGCTGGCTCCTGGCCCGTCGCGGCGCCGTTCTGGCCGATGAGATGGGGCTGGGGAAGACCCTTACAGCTCTGTTGGCGGCCCGTGCCCTGATGCGTTGTGCTGAGCTGCGGTTGCTGGTGGTGGCTCCCGTCGGCCTGCATCCCCACTGGCGCCGGGAATCAGAGGCCCTTGGGGTTGAGCTTGAGTTGGTGAGTTGGGCTCGGCTTCCCGACACCCTGCCACCAGCGGGGACGCTCCTGGTGGTGGATGAAGCTCACTACGCCCAGTCGCTTCAGGCGCAGCGCACGGCTGCTTTGCTGCGTCTGGCCCGTCATCCCCGTCTGCGGGCGATTTGGATGCTCACGGGAACCCCGATGAAGAACGGTCGCCCGTCCCAGCTGTATCCCCTGCTGGCGGCCATGGATCATCCGATTGCTCGGGATCAACGCCAGTTCGAAGAGCGGTATTGCCAGGGGCACTGGCGGGAGGGTCGATCCGGCAAACGTTGGCAGGCGTCCGGCGCCAGTCAGTTGGAGGAGCTGCGGCGCTTAACTCGACCGTTGATCCTGCATCGCCGCAAGCAGCAGGTGGTGGACCTTCCTCCCAAGCAGCGACGTCTTCACCCCCTGGCGCTGTCGGAGGCTGAGCTCACGGGTTTCGACCATCGTGTCGAGCTGGTGTTGGATGACTACCGGCGTCGGGCTCAGCTCGGAGAGGTGCGACGGGATGCAGAGCACCTGGCTTTGCTCACCTCCATGCGCCAGATCGCTGCGGAATTCAAATTGCCGGCGGCCCAGCAGCTGGTGGAGTCACTGCGCCGGCAAGGCGAGGCTGTAGTGCTGTTCAGTGGCTTTGTGGCCCCATTGCAGCTGTTGCAGCAAACCCTTGGTGGCGAGTTGTTGACCGGTCGTCAGCGCCCTGCTGAACGCCAGGGGAGTGTGGATCGGTTCCAGCAGGGTCAGAACGATTGTCTGTTGGCCACCTTCGGCACCGGTGCACTTGGCTTTACCCTGCACCGGGCCCGTCATGTGGTGTTGCTGGAACGCCCCTGGACGCCGGGCGATCTCGACCAAGCCGAAGACCGCTGTCACCGTCTGGGAATGGGAGATGGCCTGACTTGCCATTGGCTGCAGCTCGGCGCAGCCGACCAGCTGGTGGATGGCTTGTTGGCGAGCAAGGCGCAACGGATCGAGGTGTTGCTGGGGCCCCGGCGCTTGTCGCTGCAACGTCAATCACTCCCCGCCATGGTGCGTGATTGTTTGCAATTGCTCTGACGCACCTGGAGTTCGTGCTGCAGCATCGGGTCGACCGGCTGGCTCGACTGCTCCAGCAGCGACACTGCTATCGCGACGTCGTCGCAGGCTTTGGCTTGATCGCCAAGCAGGGTCAAGACCAGGGCGCGGTCGCGATGCAGATCGGCCTGATCCGGTGTCTGCTCGATGGCCTCATCACAGCGTCTAACGATCAGCTCAAGGTCATTCATGCGGAAGCCACCGAGGCAACTGGAGACGAGTGGCGTCGGTGGGTTGGCAGGCGTCGCGGGTTGCTTGCTCTGGCAGCCCGCCATCAACACGGCAGCCGAAAGCATCAGCCTCAGAAGCCCTGAGGGCTCAGTAGCTGTAGCGCGTGGTGTCGTAGCTGCTCTCGATGCTGCTTTCGGTGACGGAGGAGGAGTTTGCAAGGGCGGCAGCGGTGGCTGGTTGAGTGTTCCCGCCGAACAGATCACCAAGGAACCGGCCACAGTCGGGGAAGTTGCCGGGGTCCTGGACGACGGCTTCCGTAATCATCACCGAGGCATGCTCCGGGGATGTTTTGAACACGCCGCTGCGCTGCCGCTTGATCACGGCGTAGGCGGCATTCCAGCTCACCTCGTGGTCGTTGCCGCTGGACCGCATGAAGCAATAGATCTTGGCTCCCTTCTCTTCGGTGGCTTCGGCCGCTTGCAGGGGGGAGGTCATGGTGCTGAGAGCGCCGATCAGGGCCGCTGCGGAGAGAACCAGCGATGACCTGATGGGACCCATGACGTCAGTTGTGGATTGGTCCCAAGCTATCGATCAGCTTCCAGCTGTCGAGGGGACGATCAGCCGCACCACCAATGGCAGCACCAGCAGCACGGTGATCAGCCTCACGGCATGGAGGGCGGCCACCGCGGCACCGACGCCGAATTCGGCACCGACCAGGCTCATGCCACTGATGCCTCCCGGGGCAGCGCCAAGCAAGGCCACGACAGGATCAATGCCGAGCAAGCGGCTGGTCCAGAGGCCGACGACCAGTCCTGTCAGCACCAGCGCCAAGGTGATCAGAACCGCTGGTTTCCAGAGAAGTTGCAGTTGCTCCAAGGACGCTCGCGTCAGGCCAGTTCCGATCACGGTACCGATGCCGATCTCCAGAACCGTGCGCGTTCCCGCTGGCCATGTGGCTGGTTCCAGCTGGCCGCTCATGCTGACGATGCCAGCACCTAGTAAGGCTCCCGCCAGAGGTGCGGCGGGAATGCCGCTGAACAGAGCCAGCAGTCCGATGGCGGTTCCAGCCAGCAGGTACAGCGCCAGCGTTGCCAAGGAAGGCATCGGTCTCGATCGCGTCATGTCAGCTTGATCTTGAGACAGCGGCGCTCCTGTGTTGTCATCAGCGCAACCATCAGCTTTCGGTGATGACGTCCTCCGTGTCCTTTCGGATCACCCGCACAGCGGAAGATCTCGCTCAAACCATCACGGCTCTGTCGCAGCGCTTGGTGAAACTGGAACAGCGTCAGGAAGCGCTCGAACTCCAACTGCGCCATCAGCAGCAGAATCTGAATGCTGTCCCAGACGAAGAAATCACCACGCTCGAGGGCGTAGAAGCTCTGCTGCGGGAAACGCGGGAGCTGCTGGAGAGCACAGCTCCGATGCCAGAGCCTGAAATGGCTGAGGAGTCCTCCCAGAACCATGCCTGGGGTCAGGAGGCCGAAACAGAAGCGGGCCGCGATGTCGCGTAGGGGTGGCGCGCGGTGCCAAAATAAGAAGAAAGGCAACTATGGCGACCACCATCCCTGCCTCCAATGCTTGTGCTTCTCGCACCTTGCATGGCATGACCATCTGGACCCGGTCAGGTTTCCTTGAAGGTGGTCATCAGCTCGAGAAGCTGGAATTCGCGCTTGCCCTCGCTGAAGCCAAAGGTGATCAGCGCCGTTGCTCGCAGTTGCGCGACCGGATTGCCGATCTGGGGGGCAATGCGGAGGAACCGGGTACCTGATCGGAATCCAAGCAATCGACGGGGTTGATCGGCAATCGTGCAGATCGCGTGTGGGATGGTCTAAATATCAATTAGAGCTAATCTTTTGTTGACAAGGGAATCCGAACGTTGATCCTGACGCTTACGAAAACAAAACAATCGGAGACAGCTGCTCAACAACGTCAGGACCATGAATCAGCAGCCCAGGCTCTGTTCATCAAGGCCCGCCACTGCGCAGAAGATGGACGAATCAATGAGGCGGGCTCGTTGATCTTGCAGGCACTGGAACACGAGCGCCGTGCTGGATCTGCCGGGCCTCAGGTTCTTCAGCTCGTCAAGTCTCGTTCTTGATGAGCGTTTGAAATTTGATCAAGCGGGTGACCGGACTCGAACCGGCGACGTTCAGCTTGGGAAGCTGACATTCTACCACTGAATTACACCCGCAAAGGGGCGAGATCGCTCTCGCCACCTGTGTTTTAGCTAAGAGCAGCGGAGGCTGCAGCAACCCCTGCTCCCATGCTGCCTTTGTGCAGACCAAGGGACTGAAGGGTGGATTCGATCGCAGCGACGGCGGTCAGAACATCCCGGTCGCAGACGTAGCCGAGATGGCCGACGCGGAACACCTGACCTTTCAGGTGGTCTTGTCCTCCAGCCAGAAGAATGTCGAACTTCTCCTTCACGGCTTTGCGCAACTGTTCGGCATCGATGCCTTCAGGGGCCACTGCGGTGATGGCCGGGCTGCCGCAACCCTCGGCAGCAAACAATGGCAGGCCTATTGCCTTCATGCCTGCCTGGGCGGCGGCGCGATGGCGGGCGTGGCGGGCAAAAATCGCCTCAAGGCCTTCCTTCTGCATCATGTCCAGAGCAGCTTCCAGCCCGAAATAGAGGTTCACGGCCGGGGTGAAGGGGTTGCTGTCCTTCGCCGCTGTTTTCCGGTAAGGGCCCAGATCCAGATAGAACTTGGGCAGATCGGAGCACTCATAGGCCTCCCAGGCCCGTGCACTCATGGCCACAAAACTCAGGCCCGGTGGAAGCATGTAGCCCTTCTGAGCGCCTGATGCCACCACATCCAGTCCCCACTCATCCATCGGGACGTTGGTGGCGCCAAGGCTGGTGACGCAGTCCGCCAGGGTCAGTGCCGTGCCGTGGGCCTTCACGTGACGGGCAATGCTCTCCAGGTCATTGATCACCCCTGTCGAGGTTTCCGAGTGGGTGAGAATCACGGCCTTAATCGCTTTAGCGCTGTCGGCTTCCAACGCTGAGCGGAAGGCCTCTGGATCGAGGGGTTGGCCCCACTCCGCCTTGATCACATCAACATCCAGTCCGTAGGCGCGGGCTACCTTGACCCAGCGTTCGCCGAACTTGCCGTTGTCACCGCAGAGCACCTTGTCGCCGCGGCTGAGGGTGTTGATGATCCCCGCTTCCATAGCGGCGGTTCCGCTGCCGGTGATCACCAGCACGTCGCTTGTCGTCTGATGAAGCCACTTGAGCTGTTCGGTCGTGCGCCGCACGATGGCCTGGAACTCCCCGCTGCGGTGGCCGATGGGGTGACGACCCATGGCCTTCAGCACCGTTTCCGGCACCGGGGTGGGGCCCGGAATCATCAGGGTGAGCTTGTCCTGCATGGCGCGGGGAATGCCAATCGGCGACTCTAGAAAACAGCTTGTCCGGTTCCATCGCCCCCTTCAGTTCTGGATTGACCCTGCCGGTGTGGGTGGCGGCGGCGGCCAAGGCGGCCCTGCAGGTGTTGCTTGGTGAGCTGTTTGAGCCTGAGCAGCAGTTGAGTCAGGGCTCAGGTCAACCGTCTCTGCAGGTGCCGGTCTGCTCAGCGGCTTCTCTGGCATCAGAAGAGGCCCTGGGCATCAGCCGTTGTGATCCAGGGCCTGGCCTTGATCTGACGCGGGATCTTGAGGTCTGGGTGCGGGTGGCCTGGATCGCTGCATCCCAGCCGGTGCTCGAGCTGCAGGCCGGGGAAGGGGTGGGCCGTTTTGGCGCTAAGGGGGACGTTTGCCTCTCGGGTTTTGCCCGTGAGCTATTGGAGAGGAATCTGCTGCCTCTGGTGCCTCCGGGTCGGGGCTTGCTGGTGCAGCCGATTCTTCCGAGGGGCCGTGTCCTGGCCGAACGCACCAGCAATGCTGCCTTCGGTGTTGTTGATGGTCTGGCCTTGATCGGTACCCAGGCGGAGGTGCAGCGCAGCGCCGCACCGGATCAACTGCAGCAGGTGTTGGCAGACCTCAGGGTGCTTGTTGCGGATGCGGCGTTTCAGGGACGCCTCGTTCTGGTGATCGGTGAGAACGGCTTGGATCTGGCCCGCCAGCAGGGTCTGGGGCCCGTGCTGAAGGTGGGGAACTGGGTGGGCCCCGTGCTGGTGGCCGCGGCGGAAGCCGGTGTTCGCGATCTGCTGCTGCTCGGCTACCACGGCAAATTGATCAAGCTGGCCGGCGGCATCTTTCACACCCATCACCACCTGGCCGATGGCCGTCTGGAGGTGCTTGTGGCCCTGGGCCTTGATGGCGGTCTGTCAGTGGCCCAGTTGCTGCAACTGCGGGGTGCTGCATCTGTTGAGGACGCCTTTCAGGCACTGGAGGCCGATCAAGCCACGGCCCTCGGGCAACATCTGGCCACGATCGTGGAGCGGCGCAGCCAGTCCTATGTGGATCGCTACGGCGCCTGGTCGATGCGGATTGGTGCTGCCCTGTTCGATCGAAGCCGCACCCTGCGCTGGTGGGGACCGGAGGGGGAGAAGCGCTTCTTTACATTGAGGGATTGACGCTCGTCCGCGAGCGATACCTCCCAGGATCGATGTCCCAGCCCTCGTCCGACGGTCAGCGTCAGCCGGCCATCGTCATCCTTGATTTCGGCTCCCAGTATTCGGAGCTGATCGCCCGGCGCGTGCGCGAGACCGAGGTCTTCTCGGTCGTGCTCGGGTACAGCACGTCGGCCGAGGAGCTGCGACGCATGGCTCCGAAGGGAATCATCCTCAGCGGTGGCCCCAGTTCCGTGTATGCCGAGCATGCGCCGCTCTGCGATCCCGGCATCTGGGATCTGGGCATTCCCGTGCTGGGGGTTTGCTACGGGATGCAGCTGATGGTGCAGCAGCTCGGGGGCGTTGTGGAAGCCGCCACGGGCAAGGCCGAATACGGCAAGGCGCCCCTGGAAGTGGACGACCCCACGGACCTGCTCACCAATGTCGACAACGGTTCGACGATGTGGATGAGCCATGGCGACTCAGTGAAGGCATTGCCCGATGGGTTTGTGCGCCTGGCCCACACCGCCAACACGCCGGAGGCGGCGGTGGCGCACTTGCAACGCAAGCTCTACGGGGTGCAATTCCACCCCGAGGTGGTGCATTCCACCTGCGGCATGGCCCTGATCCGCAATTTCGTTTATCACGTTTGCGGTTGTGATCCGGATTGGACCACCGCGGCATTCATCGATGAGGCCGTTGGCCTGGTGCGGGAGCAGGTGGGCGACAAGCGCGTTCTGCTGGCCCTTTCCGGTGGGGTGGATTCATCCACCCTCGCCTTTCTGCTCAAAAAGGCGATTGGTGATCAGCTCACCTGCATGTTCATCGACCAGGGCTTCATGCGGAAGGGTGAGCCCGAGTTCCTCATGGACTTCTTCGATCGGAAGTTCAACATCCATGTGGAGTACATCAATGCCCGTCAGCGGTTCATCGGCAAGCTGAAGGGCATCACCGATCCGGAGGAGAAGCGCAAGATCATCGGCACCGAGTTCATCCGTGTGTTCGAAGAGGAGAGCAAGCGGCTCGGACCCTTCGATTACCTGGCCCAGGGGACGCTTTATCCCGATGTGATCGAAAGCGCCGGCACCAACGTGGACCCCAAGACGGGCGAGCGGGTTGCCGTGAAGATCAAGAGCCACCACAACGTGGGCGGTCTTCCCAAAGACCTTCAGTTCAAGCTGGTGGAGCCCCTGCGCAAGCTGTTCAAGGATGAAGTGCGCAAGGTGGGCCGCAGCCTTGGCCTGCCCGAGGAGATCGTGCGCCGCCATCCCTTCCCGGGCCCTGGTCTGGCCATCCGCATCTTGGGTGAAGTCACCGACGAGAAGCTGGACTGCCTGCGTGATGCCGACCTGATTGTTCGCCAGGAAATCAAGGAAGCAGGGTTGTATCACGACATCTGGCAGGCCTTTGCCGTGCTGCTGCCCGTGCGTTCGGTTGGGGTGATGGGGGACAAACGCACCTATGCCTGGCCGATCGTGCTGCGTTGTGTGTCCAGTGAGGACGGCATGACCGCCGATTGGTCCCGTCTTCCTTACGACCTGATGGAGACCATCTCCAATCGGATCGTGAATGAGGTGAAGGGGGTGAACCGGGTGGTGCTCGACATCACCAGCAAGCCCCCCGGCACGATCGAGTGGGAGTGACTCGCGGCTGACGCAGGCTGAATCACGGCTGGCGATGGCCCTGCATCACCGATACCTTGGGCCACCGGCCTTTGGGATATGACGGCGACACAACAGCAGGATGTTCAGCTGCAGCGTCGGCTGCAGCAGGACAGCATTCAGCTGGGTGGCCGCACGATCTATCTGAACCCCTTCCTTTACTGGCGGCGGTTCGATAGCAACACCGATCGCTGGCTGCGGGAGCCCGGCCAGCTGACGGAGGATCAGATCACGGCCAACCGCAGCCGTTTTTACCCCGAACTCGACTGGGGACAGCTCGATGATCACGCCACCGCAGTCCACGATGGCGCTGTGGAGATGTTCCTCAAGAGCCTGGAGCTGATCAGCACCTTCCATCCCGAACTGGGTTCCGGGCAGATGCTCGAGGTGGAACGCAAGATGACGATCACCAAGAAGCGGGCATTCGAGCGTTGGGTGGACAAGGCGATCCGGCGGCGTCAGCGCGACGAAACCCGTGAGTACCGCCGCTTTGAGCGCAGCCGCTTCTGGCGTGCCTGGCGTGAGTGGATTCTGCTGGACACCACCCAGAAAGCCCTGGTGCCTGTGGTGATGCTGATGGTGCTCAGCGGGGTGATGGGCTGGTCCCTGGCGGCGGACCGTGCCGCTTGTCCGACATTGGCGCTTCCTTCGGGACAGACTGGGGTCCGTTGATCTGGCCCCATGGCCGCTGATTCCAACTCCGACAACCCGCTCGACCAGTTGCGTCTGTCCTTGATGCAGGACGTGTTGCCTGTGGGGCTGGCCGTGCTGGAACGGGCCCGGCAGGGTGGTCCTGGCAAGGTGGTGGAGGCGTTCACGGCCGGCTCGGAGGACCCCATCGCTGATTTGCGTCAGGAGGGTGAGCCCGTGGCGCGCGACGTGCGAGAACAGCTTGATGCCGTGAGCCCCGGGCTGGGCAATCCGGTGATGCCCGTTTCGGTCTCTGTGGAAGAACCGGCAACGGTTGAACAGGATGGCCCCGACGACTTGCTGCCGACCTTGCGGCGGATCGAAGAACGCCTTGAGGAGTTGCGCCGCCGTTTGCCAGCGCAGCAGCAGGAATGACCCGTTCTGCACAGCAGCGTCAGACCGGTCTGCGTCAGCAACCACTGGTGCTGCTGTTGCTGGTGTTGCTGTTCTGCGGCGCCATGGTCAGCCGCCTGGTCTGGATGCAGCTGCTGGAGGGGTCGCGTTTCCGTGAACTGGCGGATGAAAACCGCATCCGTTTGGTGCCCCGCTCGCCCATTCGCGGTCGGTTGCTTGATCGCAAAGGCCGGGTGCTGGCCACCAGCAAACTCACTTACTCCCTGTACCTGGAGCCGCGCCTGGTCAGAGAAGACGACTGGCCTGATCTGCGTGATCGCTTGGCACGGCTTCTGAATTTGAAGCCTGATCTGCTCGACCAGCGCCGGCAGAAGGGCCTGGATCGGGATGGTTACCGCACCACGTTGGCCCTCGATCTCAAGCCGGAACAGGTGCTGCGCTTCCGGGAACAGGCCCTGGGGTTGCGGGGCGCCCAGGTGGATGTCGACATCCTGCGGTCCTATCCCAACGGAACCCTGGCGGCCCATGCCCTCGGCTACACCCAGCCGATCACGGAAAGCGAATTCGAAATCCTGGCGGAGAAGGGATACAAGATCCGCGACCGCATTGGTCGCACCGGTGTTGAGGCGGCCTACGAGCGCCATCTGCGTGGCAAGTGGGGCGGCCAGATGCTCGAGGTGAATGCCATGGGCGAGGTGCAGCGCAACCTGGGCGATCGACCGTCTCAAGCAGGAAAGGATTTGGTGCTCACCCTTGACCTGGATCTGCAGCGGGCGGCGGAGCAGGCGCTGGCCGACAAGCCCGGTGGCGCTGTTGTGGCGCTGAAGGCCGCAACGGGTGCTGTGTTGGCTCTAGCCAGCCGTCCCAGCTTTAATCCGAATTTCTTCTCCAAGCTGATCACCACCCAGAAGGAGTACGACGCCCTCTTTTCCAATCCGAAGAAACCGTTGCTTTCCCGGGCCATAAATCCCTATGACCCCGGCAGCACCTGGAAGCCGGTGACGGCGATGGCCGGCATGGAATCCGGCAAATTTCCGCCCGACACCAAGCTGCAGACCAAGGCTTGCATCACCTACGGCGGCCACTGCTTCTCGGACCACAACGGCAAGGGTTTCGGCACCATCGGTTATGCCGATGCCCTGCGCCATTCGAGCAACACTTTTTTCTATCAGGTGGGCGTCGGGGTTGGATCCCTGGCGTTGAAGCAGGCTGCTGATCAGCTGGGCTTCCAGCAGAAAACCGGCATTGAGATCGGCTGGGAAGAGAGTGTCGGGCTGGTGGGAGATGAGCCCTGGGCCGATCGCGGTCGGGGTTGGGCGGAGCCCGGCACGGTGCCCTGGATCCCTGAGGACATGGCCAGTGCTTCCATCGGGCAGTCCGTGGTGCAGATCACTCCCTTGCAGTTGGCCCGCGCCTATGCGGTGTTCGCCAATGGTGGTTGGTTGGTGACGCCGCATCTCGCCGCCGGCGACATCGACTGGCTGAGTCCGGAGCACCGCACCAAGGTGGCGATGAAGCCATCAACGTTGCAGACGATCCGGGAGGGTCTGCGCAAAGTGGTGGAGGCCGGAACCGGTGCCGGACTCAATGGCCCTGGTATTCCTGCTGCGGCGGGCAAAACCGGAACTGCTGAAGACAGCACGGGAGGGCCTGATCACGCCTGGTTCGGCTGCTATGCCCCCTATCCCGACGGCAAGATCGTGGTGGTGGCCTTTGCCCAGAACACTCCTGGAGGGGGATCGGTTCACGCTCTGCCCATGGCCAAGAAGGTGCTGGCGGAGTGGGAGCGGACCCGGCAGCGCTAGGCCGCCGTGAGTTGAGGCGCTGACAGCACCGTGCGGTAGTAGGTGCGCAGTTGTTCGGTGGCGCCTGCCCAGCCCCAGCGCTCGGCTTCGGCGCGTGCAGCGCTGCGTAGGGCCTGGCGTTCCAGGTCATTGCCCAGCAGGCGGCGGGTGGCTTCGATCAGGCTTGCAGCGCCACCATCGGCGCCGTCGGGTTCATAGAGGCAGCCGTTAACCCCGTCGGTGATGATGTCGGGGATGCCGCCACGGTTGGCGCCGACCACGGGACAACCGGCTGCCATGGCTTCCAGCAGCACCAACCCCAGCGTCTCCGTGCTGGAGGGGAAGAGGAAGGCATCGCCGCTGGCGTAGGCCCCTGCCAGGTCGTCCCCGGCGAGATAGCCGACGAAGGTGGTGGCGGTTCCCTCGAAGTGCTTCTCCAGTTGTTGGCGGTGGGGACCATCGCCCACCAGGGCCAGCCGTGCATCGGGAAGGGCCTCCAGCACAGGGCGGATCCGTTCGATCTGCTTCTCCGCGGAGAGGCGGCCGACGTAGAGCAGCAGTGCACCACGGTCGTCATGGCCGCCGAGAAGCCGCTGGCGCAACTCTGCGCTGTGCAGCTCGGGACGGAACAACTCCGTGTCCACACCTCGCTGCCACAGATCAGTGTGCTGAATGCCTTTGTCGCTGAGCTCCTTCACCATGGCGGTGGAGGTGCACAGATTCAGCAGGGCCTGGTTGTGGGCGGCCTTGAGCATCTCCCACAGGAGTGGCTCCAGCATTCCCAGGCCGTAGTGCTCGAGGTACTTGGGAAGGTGGGTGTGATAGCTCGCCACCAGGGGGATGCCTTTGTTCTTCGCGAGCCAGATGCCGCCGAGACCCAGCACCGCTGGGTTCACAACGTGGATCAGATCGGGTTGAAACGCATCGATCGCGTCGGACACTGCCGGGCGAGGCAAGGCCAGTTTGAGCTCGGGATAGAGCGGCAGCGGCATTGCCGGAACGCCGATCAGGCGTGCCCCCATGTACTCCTCGGGACAACCTTCCGGGCAGAAGACCACCACTTCATCGCCGGCGTCCACAAGATGCTTCACCGTCTTGGTCAGACGGGTGACGATGCCATCGACCTTCGGCAGGAAGGTTTCGGTGAAGAAGGCGACTTTCAAGGATGAAGCTCGATCAGGACGCGGTGCCGATGGCCTGGGCCTGGGTTTTGGTCCAGGCGGAGGTGCAGAGGATGCGGTTGCGGTCGCAACGGTCCGCATAGCGGGTGGCGATCTCCACCACTTCCTTCAGCAGGCCGTCATCGAGGGTGGTGGGGTTGAGGCCCAGCTCGATGAAGCAGCGGTTGTCCACGATCAGATCGTTTTCAACGGCCTCGTTGCGGGGGTTGGGCAGGTTGTTGACCTGAGCGCCGGTGAGGGCGGCCACCTTCTTGGCCAGTTCACCCACCTGATGACTTTCGGTCATCTGGTTGAAGATCTTCACCCGCTCCCCTTGTTCCGGAGGGTTCTCCAGCGCCAGCTGGACGCAGCGCACGGAATCGCGGATATGGATGAAGGCGCGGGTCTGGCCCCCGGTTCCATGAACGGTGAGCGGGTAGCCAATGGCGGCTTGCATCAGGAAGCGGTTCAGCACCGTGCCGTAATCGCCGTCGTAATCGAAGCGATTGGTGAGCCGCGGGTCACGGTCTGTGGCATCGGTGTTGGTTCCCCAGACGATGCCCTGGTGCAGGTCGGTGATGCGGACCTTGTCGTTCTTGTTGTAGTAGAGGAAGAGCAGCTGATCGAGCGTCTTTGTCATGTGATAGACGCTGCCGGGGCTTGCCGGGTGGAGGATTTCCTCCTCAAAGCGGCTGCCGTCGGGCTGGGGCACTTCCACCTTGAGGTAGCCCTCAGGGATGGTGGCGCCGCGGTGGGAGCCATAGCCGTAGACGCCCATGGTGCCCAGATGCACCACGTGGATGTCCTGACCGCTTTCAACGATCGCCGCCAGCAGGTTGTGGGTGCCGTTGACGTTGTTATCGACGGTGTAGCGCTTGGTGGCGCTGCTCTTCATTGAATAGGGGGCGGCCCGCTGTTCCGCGAAGTGGACCACGGAATCCGGGCGCTCGTCCCGAAGCAGATCCAGCAACCGCTGGTACTCATGGGCGATGTCCATGTGGACAAACCGCATCGGCTTGCCGCCGGTTTCCTCCCAGGCTTTGAGGCGCTCACCGATGCTCACGATCGGCGTCAGCGACTCAACTTCAAGGTCGATGTCGATCTTGCGACGGCTGAGGTTGTCCACGATCAGAACGTCGTGGCCCTGATCCGCCAGGTTCACCGCACAGGGCCAGCCGCAGAAGCCGTCACCGCCGAGAACGAGAACTTTCACCCCAAACTCCTGCTGGAACGAGCGTGATGCTCAGTCTTGGCAAGCTACTACAGGGATTTTCAGTGTGAACCGTCTCAGCTGATGGCGACGGTCACCGCCACCATGGCGGCCACGATCAATCCACCGCTGACCAGCATCATCATTGAGCTGCGGTTGCGGCTCTGACTGGTGGCGTCGTCCATCACCTCCATGCGTGGCTCCTTGGCGAAGGCGTTGAGACGACCGCCGTCTTCCGTGGTGACCGACATGGGTCCAATGCGACTGGTCGGACCTTATGAGTCCAAATGCTCATTGCCTGCCTTTGTGAAGCAGGCTTCACCTCACTTCACGTCTCTTCACTTCATTGGGGTGTCTGCACCAGGCCCGTGGTCGGTGAACTGGCAGAGGCCTGATCCCTCCGCGGCAAGCGCCCGGAAAGGTGGGCGGTCCGCCCGGCCATCACCGCCTGGCCCATGGCCTCGGCCATGGCGGCGGGGTCGCCCGCCAGGGCGATGGCGCTGTTGACCAGCACGGCATCGGCGCCCATTTCGAGGGCCTGTGCCGCCTCGCTTGGAACACCAATGCCGGCGTCCACCACCACCGGCACCCCGGCGTTTTCGATGATCAAACCGATGTTGGCGGCATTGTTGAGCCCCTGGCCCGAGCCGATCGGAGAGCCCAGAGGCATCACCGTGGCGCATCCCACCTCCTCCAGCCGTTTGGCCAGCAGGGGATCGGCATTGATGTAGGGCAGCACCGTGAACCCTTCTTCTACCAGGCGTTCGGCGGCGTTCAGGGTGCCGATCGGATCGGGCAGAAGATGCCGGGCGTCAGGAATCACCTCCAGCTTCACGAAGGTGTTGTCCTCCTGTCCCGCCAGCTTGGCGAGCTCCCGTCCAAGCCTGGCGACACGCACCGCTTCCTCCGCATTGGTGCAGCCCGCGGTGTTGGGCAGCATCCAGATCCGTTGCCAATCAATGGCTTCCATCAGGCCCTCATGGCCTGCCGCCACGGTCTGCACCCGACGCACAGCCACCGTGACCATGTCGCAGCCGGATCGCTCGATGCTCTGCTGCATCGCCGTCATGGATGGATATTTGCCGGTGCCCGTGAACAGACGGCTGTTGAACTGACGCCCGCCAATGGTCAGGGGGTCGGAGCTGGGGGAGGGCGAATCCATGACGCGTCTGAGCAGAAGGGCCTACCGTTCCTTCATCATCCATCGTCTTCCATGCCGTTCCTGCTTGCCATGGATCTCCCGGTTGGCAGCCAGGTGCCGTTCCAGACCAATCCCCAGTTGCCTCTGGATCCGATTCAGTTGGCGGTTCCCCTGGAGCTCAAGGAACGCGAAGTGGAGAGTTTCGATCCAGTCGCACGCGCTGCAGAGCTGGCGGAATCGCTGCCCCGACAGTGGTGCGGCACCTTTGAGCCCTTCGATGGCAACCCCACCGTCGATGTCACGTTGGACATCACCCAGATGACGGCGATGGGCCAGATGGTGGATCTCCGGGGCACGATGACCCTTGGTTCCGTCACCACGCCGGTTCAAGGCAATCTCCATGCCAAGTCGGATCAGCTGGATCTCATCCCCTTGGCGGATCCCCTGATCGCTGGCGTTGAGCCTGGTGGCGTCTTCCTCGGCCTGCAGATGTTCAGTCCCACCAGTTGGCAGGCGCCTCGATTGATCAACGTGGCCGACCCCGCCACTGGAGTGGGTGGACGCTTGGCGATGACCGCAAGCTGCCAGGAAGAACCTCCGGTTCAGCCGCTCTGGTGACCCCAAACTCTTGAGGTTTTGAGGACATCTGAAAGAGCTCAGCCGTTCCGACGCTTGAGTTTTTTCAGTCCTTTCTTTGCGGTGGTGTTGTCGGGTTCCAGCTGAAGTGTCTGCTCATAGAGGGAGATCGCCTCAGCGTCCTTCAGCAGCTTCTCCTGAGCAAAAGCCAGGTTGTTGAGGGCGACGGGGTAGTCGGCTTTTGCCTTCAGAGCAAGCCTGTAGTGCTTGGTGGCACCGGAGTAATCCTTTTGTGCGGCCAAAGCAAAGCCGAGCGCGTTTTCGATCAGCGCACGGGCTTCATCCGGCTCATCACTCAGGCGTTTCAGGGCCTGCTTCAAGGTGGCTGCTGCTTGTGGATACAGCCTCTTCCGTAATTGAACGGATCCGAGCTCGTAGAGATCAGACGCCTGTCGTGACGAGGCCGTGTCGGATTTCTCGAGCTCAATCAGGCGTGCCTCATCGCGACGCACACGCAAAAACTGTCGGCCCACCACCACCGCAACGATGGCAAGCAGGCCGACCAGGCCCAGCAGGTAGGTCTGGGGCAGCAGATTCACGGTTGGAAAATTCAGCTCTTGGCTGCAGCCACAACGTTGGTGAAGCTGCCGGGGTCAACGACCGCCAGCTGAGCCAGCATCTTGCGATTCAGGCGCACATCGGCCTTCTTGAGACCGCCCATCAGACGGCTGTAGCTCACACCATTCAGGCGGGCAGCGGCGTTGATGCGGGCAATCCAGAGGCGACGGAAATCGCGCTTGCGACGACGACGATCGCGGTAGGCATTGCAGAGGGCTTTCATCACCCGCTGGTTTGCTGTACGGAACAGGGTTCCGTTGCCACCACGGAAGCCACGGGCCAGCCGCAGGATCTTGTTGCGGCGTTTACGGGCGACGTTGCCTCTCTTGACGCGGGCCATGAGGTTGGAAGGGTTGGATCAGGTCTTGTTGAACGGTCTCGTCTGAGCAGCTGTGCTCAGGCGTAGGGCATCATCAGGGTCACGCGCTCTTCGTCGGTGCGGTCCACCACGGCCTTGGTGGCCAGATGACGCTTCTGCTTGGGCGTTTTGTGGTCCAGCAGGTGGTTCCGGAAAGCGCGACGACGCAGAAATTTGCCAGTGCCGGTCGCTTTGAACCGCTTCGCGGCAGCTTTGCGGGTCTTCAGCTTGGGCATTGGTCTGCTCGTTCGGACACAAACGACAACAATACGTCCCGACGTGCCCCCTGCTGAATGATTCGGTTCCTGACGCTCACATTGCTGCTTTGCGTGGGCCTGGGCTGCCGCGTCCGTGAGCAGGGTGATGGCCTGCAACCCACCCTGACTGAGCCCCCGGTGGTGGAACCGGTTCGGCGGGCGACGCACCGTTCCGTCGCTGACCCACCGCGGGTTGAAGGTCATGAACCGGTGCTCTGGGTGGCCTTGGCGGATCATCTCGGTGCTGCGGAAACAGCAGCTCCTTTGAATCTGCGTGCCTTTGCCGGCTCGCTCAGCCTTCGCGACGCCACCGGGGAGCAAGGCAGTGGTTCAGGTTTCGTGATCACCTGGCGAAGCGTCGCCTTGGCCCGTCCGCTCCAGTTGGCCCGCCGGATTGCAGGTCCCTACGCCAGCTTTGAGTCGGCGGATCGTGTCGCCTCCCGTTGGCGTGCTTTGGGGGTTGCGGCCGAGGTGGCCCATCCCAAGGAGTGGGAGGTGTGGGCGCCGGAGGGCTCGCCTGTTCCCGACGGTCTGGCGGTGCGTGATTGGCAAGGCACCGTCACCAGCACCGTCGAAGCGGTGTTGCAGACCCCGGAGGGTGAGCGCCCCCTGCAAGGACCTGTCTTGATTGAGGCCTCGGATGGGTTGCTCTGGGCGGGTGGACGTTTTGAGGGGCCCTTCCGCTTGCAACGGGATGCCTACGGCAGCTGGACGCTGGTGGAGCAGGTGCCGGTGGAGCGCTACCTCGAGGGGGTGGTGCCCCACGAGATCGGTGCCGGTTCACCGATGGCGGCGTTGCAGGCCCAGACCGTTCTGGCGCGCACCTGGGCTCTGGCCAACAGCCATCGCTTCAGCATTGATGGCTATCACCTCTGCAGCGACACCCAGTGTCAGGTCTACAGCGATCCCCGAAGTGCGGGAGCTGCTGTGCGCGAGGCGATTGCAGCCACCCAGGGCAAGTTGCTCAGCCTGAACAACCGGCCAATCAGCGCCGTGTATCACGCCACCAATGGCGGGGTGATGGCTGCCGGGCCGGAAGCCTGGGCCATGCAGCCCACCACCTATCTGCGTGCGAAGCCGGATGGGGATGAGGGCTGGAGCAACCGTCATCCCTTGCCCCTGCAGCAGCGCAAGGCGGTGGAAGAGTTGCTGGCGGATCGCAGCGGGGCCTTTGGCCAGCGGCACCCCCGCTTCCGCTGGACCCGAATCCTTTCGGGTCCGACTTTGCGTCAGGCCCTCGGCGCAGCCGCAGACCCGCTGGTTTCGCCTGTGGAATTGAAGGTGCTCGAGCGGGGCGCCAGCGGCAGGGTGCTGGCCTTGCAGATCTCAGGCAGCAGCGACGCCGCTCCGGTCATCCTCAAGTTGGATGCCATTCGTCGCACCCTTCGCACGCTGCCCAGCACCCTGTTCGTCTTGGAGCCTCAGGGGGGCGAACACTGGTTGTTGGTGGGTGGTGGCTTTGGCCATGGGGCCGGTTTGTCGCAGGCTGGAGCCATTGATCTGGCCTGGCGTGGCTGGCCCGTGGAGCGGATCCTGAGCCATTACTACCCAGGGACTGTCTACGGCCCACTCTCAACACTGGTGCAGTCCCCTTAAAGTCCTTCCCACCTGGGCAGCTGGATGAGCTCGAACGCCACATCGGGTGATCACCGTCGGGTGAAATCGGCAGCGTTCCTGTTCGCCTGCGGATGTGCTGGTGCTGCTCCCCACTGGCTGGACTCCGCCCGTTCGCTCTGGCCCGCCATCAGTCTTGCCCTGATGCTTGGGGGCTATGGCCTCCGTTCCGTCATGCGCGGGCAGCTGACGCGTGGGTCATCGGCGTCGGTGCCGGAGATTGATCGGACGACGCTTCCCAGCCTGGATGTGGTGGTGGCCGCCCGCGACGAAGAGGCGGTGGTGCCGCGTTTGGTGGAACGGCTCACATCCCTGCGCTATCCATCCGGACAGCTCACCACATGGGTGATCGACGACGGCAGTCTTGATCGAACCTCTGAGCTGCTGGACGATCTGGCCGGCCAGCACCCTGAGCTGAACGTGATTCATCGCCAGCGCAATGCCGGTGGGGGCAAGTCGGGTGCGCTGAACACCGCTTTGGGCTGCCTCAAAGGTGAGTGGCTGCTGGTGCTTGATGCGGATGCTCAGCTGCAGGACGACTTGCTCGAGCGCCTTGTTCCCTACGCCTTGGAGGGTGGCTGGTCGGCGGTGCAGCTGCGAAAGGCCGTGATTGATGCCGATCGCAGTTGGTTGACCCGATCACAGGCGATGGAGATGGCTCTGGATGCGGTGATCCAGTCGGGCCGACTGGCCAATGGAGGCGTGGCCGAACTGCGGGGGAACGGACAGCTGATCAAGCGCTCCGTGCTCGAGTCCAGTGGTGGTTTCAACGAAGACACCGTCACCGATGACCTGGATCTCAGCTTCCGCCTGCTGACCCATGGGGCCTTGGTGGGATTGTTGTGGGACCCTCCGGTCCAGGAAGAGGCGGTTCCTGGTCTCCATGCCCTGTGGAAACAACGGCAGCGCTGGGCGGAAGGCGGTTTGCAGCGCTTCTTTGATTACTGGCCGGTGCTCACCTCAGCGCAGTTGAGTCTTCGCCAGCGTTGGGATCTGACGGCCTTTTTTCTGCTCCAGTACGCCCTGCCGGTGGTGTCCTTCGCTGATCTGAGCACGGCTCTGATCACTCGAAGCCTGCCGGTCTACTGGCCCTTGTCTGTGGTGGCCTTCAGCGTTTCGGGTCTGGCTTATTGGCGCGGCTGTCGCAGTGGCAGCGAGGGGCCGGAGATCCCCTCAGCGAGCCTGGCCAATCTCCTTGTGGCGATTGCCTACCTCGGCCACTGGTTTGTGGTGATTCCCTGGGTGACGCTGCGGATGTCACTCCTCCCCAAACGCTTGGTCTGGGCCAAAACCAGCCATGGTGTGGAGCATCCGGTTCAGGCCTGAGCTTGTTGCCTGTTGGACGGCATGACCGGGGGGGGGGGGAGTTCGCCGACTCGACGTTCTCTCAGTTGACGTCGTCAACGTCGAGCACCTGACCGTTGAAGAAGTCCGCCAGGTTGCGGGCCTGACGATCCAGGCCTGAGGGAGGACTGGCTTCAGCGCTTGATTTTGTTGGTGCAGCTGTCGGGTTGGCGTCCGAAGGTTTGGTTTGGGTGTGCGGCAGTTCTGGCGTTGGCACCGGAGCTGGCGCCTGTGTTGCTGAGGGAGCCGGCATTGGGGCCGGTACCGGTGTTGGCGGCTCGACCGGAGTTGTTGTGATGGTCGGTGCGACCGGGGGGGGTGTGGTCGGTGGAGTGATTGATGGTGGTGTGACCGGGGCTGTTGCCAGCGGAGGTGGCATGGCGCTGTTGCTGGCCTCCAGCACCAGCTGCCTCGAGCCTCCAAGCGCTTTGGCCACGGCCTGTTCCAGCAGGGATGCCCGGCTCTGCACCATCCCCATCCAGTTGCCTGCCACCTGCACAACGGCACGGTTGGCATCCAGGCGCACCAGTTGGGCCTGCTGCGAAAGCAGCATCCGGGTGGAGGGCAGTTCGAGGCTGCCCAGGATCTGTTGCCAGAGCTCGGGCAGGTTGGTGCTGGCTGCCGGTGCAGGGGTGGAGACCGTCGGAAGTTCCGGGGATGGCGCAGGGGCAGGTTTTGGGCTGGGGGTGGGCGCCTCGATTGCTGGGGCTGTAGCTGCTGTAGGCGCTGCGCCGGAAGGAGTGGGAGTCGGAGGTGCGACTGGTGTTGTCGCTGGTTGTCTTGGGGCCGGAGCTGTGGCTGTGCTCTGAGCCTGTACCGGTTCCGCCAGCAACCCCAAAAGCAGCACTTCCAGCCACAGGCGCGGCTGCACGCTTTGGCGCAGTTGTTGCTCGGTGCCGCGCAGTTGGGCCTGCCATTGCAGCAAGCGGGCCCGGCCGATGGCCTTGGCGAGGGCGGGCAGTTGCTCGCGGAACTCGGGCGACACGCTGGTGAGTTCCAGTCGGTCTGGAGCGGCCGCCATCAACACCAGATCCCGCAGCATCCCGGCCAGACCCTGCAGCACGGCCCCGGGATCCCGGCCCCGGTCCAGCAGGTTTCGGGTGGCCTCCAGCAGCTGCACAGGTTCGGCGCTGCTCATGGCCCCCACCAGTTCCAACAGCTCCTGTTCGGGGACTGCCCCCAGCAGATCCCACACCGCAGCGGCTTCGATCGGCGGCGGCAGCAGGCTCAGCTGATCCAGCAAGCTTTCCGCATCCCGCAGGCCTCCCTGGGACCGCTGGGCCACCACATGAATGGCCTCAGGCTTGATTTCGATCGCTTCCTGTTCGGCGATCCAGCTCAGATGATTGTTGAGGGCATCCAGAGGAATGCGCCTGAAATCAAAGCGTTGACAACGGCTCAGGATCGTCGGTAGCACCCGTTGCGGGTCAGTGGTGGCGAGCACGAACACCACCTGCGGCGGCGGCTCCTCCAGGGTTTTCAGCAGGGCGTTGAAGGCTGCGGTGGAGAGCATGTGGCACTCGTCCACCACGTACACCTTCCAGCGGGCCTGCACCGGTGCGAAGCGGGAGCGTTCGATCAGCTCGCGGATGTTGTCGACGCCGGTGTTGGAGGCGGCATCGATCTCGATCACATCGAGGGCGGTGCCGGCGGCGATCGTGGTGCAGAGCTCGCAGATGCCACAGGGCTCTGGTGTGGGCCCCTCGCTGTTCAGGCAATTGAGCGAGCGGGCCAGGATGCGGGCGCTGGAGGTTTTGCCGGTGCCGCGGGGGCCGCTGAACAGATAGGCCGGGGCAATGCGATTGCTGGTGAGGGCGTGGCCCAGGGTGGCGGCGATCGCCTCCTGCCCCACCAGCTGATCAAAGCGCTGGGGTCGGTATTTGTGATGCAGCGGCTGGTAGGCCGAACTCATGCGCCGCGAGCGTTGAGAGGAGATTACTCAGAGGAATCGGAGCCTGGAAGGGCGGGGTGCTGCTGGAGCAGGGCATCAATTCGTTGTTTGAGGTCTTCGACGGCAGCCAATTCATCGGCCAGGCTTTGGCCCGTGAGCAAAAGCCGGCGATCCGTTCCCTTTCCTGCCCGTTTCAGCAGACCCTCCAACTTGTGCAGCAGCGAGAGGCGCAGGCGTTCCAACTTCTCCACACCCCGCCTGGCCATGGCGCGGGCGTCGTCATCAAGCAGGCCCCGTTGCACCAGGAGCTCTAGGCCCCGCATCAGCGCCGAAGGCATCAGCCCGCTCCAGTGGCGGGCCCGTTCCAGCACGGTGTCCACCTGCCCACTGCGATGCCGTCCGGTTTTGCACCAGGTGGCGAAGTGCTCGCAGTTGTTGAACAGCAGGTTGTAGTCCTGTTCTCCCAGGCGCCCCATGGCCCGGCGCAGGGTCACACCAGGCGGAGACGCCTCGACGTAGTTGATCACCCGCAACGGTTGCCCTTGGCTGAAATCCTCCAAGGGGCTGCGCAGGATTTCACGCCCTTCCAGATAGTGGGCGACGGTTCCGTCCCCGAGGTCGATGCCGTGGTGGTTGAACAGGCCGTGCTGACGCGGCACCTCCAGGTGGTCAGCGGCAGCCAAGACTTCAGGCGGTCTTCTGTTGTTCCGTGCCAGGCAGGGGCAGCACCTTGCCGCCTGTGTGTTCCTCCACCATCGCCCTGGTGACGGTGAACTCCTTGACTGATGTCTGCGATGGCAGGTCGTACATCAGGTCCAGCATCAGCTCCTCAACGATGCCGCGCAGGGCGCGGGCACCGGTCTTGCGCCGGTGAGCCTCCTGGGCGATCGCCTCGATGGCGTCATCGGCGAACTGCAGCTGCACGTTGTCCATGCTCAGCAGGGTTCGGAACTGCTTCACCAGAGCATCGCGGGGTTCGGTGAGGATCGATTGCAGCGCACTTTCGTCCAGCGGCTCCAGCACGGCGCTCACCGGCATCCGGCCGATGAATTCGGGGATCAGGCCGTAGCGCACCAGGTCATCCGGCTCCAGGTGCCGCAGCACTTGGGCGGCCTGAAGGTCGCGGTTGGCGCGGCTGCGTCCACGGCCGTCGCTGGGCATGAAGCCGATGGCATTGCGGCCCATGCGTTTCTGCACCACGTCGTCCAGACCGACGAAGGCACCACCGCAGATGAACAGGATCTGGCTGGTGTCGATTTGGATGCAGTCCTGATAGGGGTGCTTGCGCCCGCCCTGGGGCGGCACGTTGGCCACAGTTCCCTCCAGCATTTTCAGCAGGGCCTGCTGCACACCTTCGCCGGACACATCCCTTGTGATCGAGGGGTTCTCGCTCTTGCGGGCGATCTTGTCGATCTCATCGATGTAGATGATCCCCCGCTGGGCCTGGTCCACATCCATATCGGCCTTCTGCAGCAGCCGCAGCAGGATGTTTTCGACGTCCTCACCCACGTAGCCCGCTTCGGTGAGGGTGGTGGCATCGGCCACGGCGAAGGGCACGTCCAGCATTTCGGCCAGGGTCTGGGCCAACAGCGTCTTGCCGCAGCCGGTGGGTCCGATCAGCAGGATGTTGCTCTTGTGCAGCCGGGTTGCCGTTTCCTCGGTTTCGCCCTGGCCATCCCCCTGCCAGGCCAGACGTTTGTAGTGGTTGTAGACCGCCACCGACATCACCTTCTTGGCGGCGTCCTGGCCGACTACTTGTTGATCCAGGAAGCTCTTGATGTCCTGAGGCCTGGGAATGGAAGCCAGGGTCGGGGCCGGTTTGCTGCTCTTGCGAGCGGCTGGTGTGGCCTTTCGGTTCGGCTCATGGCTGTGGCGTGGGTTGCCCTGCCCATCCACCAGCTCTTCATCCAGGATCTCGTTGCAGAGATCGATGCATTCATCGCAGATGTAGACGCCAGGTCCGGCGATCAGCTTGCGCACCTGGTCCTGGGATTTCCCACAGAACGAACATTTCAGATGGGCGTCGAACTTGGCCATCGAACGCTGGGCACCACACAGGAGAACAAGTCAGGAATCAACCGATGGGGTCTCCCTGAACACACAGGATCGAGAACGGAAGGGCGTCTGTCAGCCCTCCGTAATGATTCCTCCGTCCCCGGAACTGTCCACCACGCGATCGATCAGGCCGTATTCAACCGCTTCTGCCGGAGAAAGGAAGTAGTCGCGGTCGGTGTCTTCCGAGATCTTGTCGAGCGGCTGGCCTGTGTGTTCCGCCATCAACCCGTTCAGGGTTTCCTTGAGATAAAGGATTTCCTTGGCCTGGATCTCGATGTCCACCGCCTGCCCCTGGGCGCCACCGAGGGGTTGGTGAATCATGATCCGGGCATTGGGCAAAGCGAGACGCTTGCCCTTGGTGCCTCCGGAGAGCAGGAAGGCACCCATGCTGGCGGCGAGGCCGTAGCAGATGGTCACCACGTCAGGAGCAACCTGCTGCATCGTGTCGTAGATCGCCAGACCAGCGGTCACCGACCCGCCCGGTGAGTTGATGTAGATCTGAATGTCCTTCTCAGGATCCTCGGCTTCGAGGAACAGCATCTGCGCCACCAGGGCATCGGCGACGGCGTCATCCACACCGGTGCCGAGGAAGATGATTCGCTCCCGCAGCAGGCGGGAATAGATGTCGAAGGCGCGGTCGCCGCGACCGGACTGTTCCACAACCGTGGGCAGAGGCCCCGGTGCCGAGACGGGCATGGCGGCCCGCCAGCGGTTCTGGATGGGGTGGTGACTGCGGGCGTCGATCACGCGATCGGTCTGCGGTGAAGTTGGGCCAATCTATGGGCGTTGCTCAGTCCTTGGCGTCCGCCTTGGACTTGCTTTTAGCGGCGGTCTTCTTGGCGGCGGTCTTTTTCTTGGTTTCAGCCTTGCTCTCGTCAGTGGCCGGTGCCTTTTCGGTGAGGGTGCTGTTCTCCTCGAGCCAGCCCATCAGACGGTCCTGCATCAGGTCATCCATCACGGCCTGGCGCAGGCGCTCGGGATCGATCTTGGCGTCGGCGGAGAGTTCCTTCTTCACCTCCTTGATCTTGGCGTCCACGTCCTTGTCGTCGAGCTTGATGTCCTCCGCTTCAGCCAGGGCGGTGAGGGCAAAACTGCGGCGCAGACGCTCTTCGGCCTCGGGGCGGGAGTTCTGCATCAGGTTGCGCACTAGGTCGGGCGTGAACAGCGACTTCACGTCCATGCCCTGCTGAGCGAACTGGGCTGCGGTCTGCTCCAGCAGGTTGCGGCTTTCCTGTTGGATCAGGGCTTCCGGGAGTTCCACTTCGAGCTGCTCCACCAGGGCGGCGACGAGGGCATCGCGGCGATTGCTGGTCTGACGGCGTTCGGCGTCGTCCTTGAGCCGCTGCTCCAGATCTTTGCGCAGGTCCGCCAGGGTCTCCTGTTCGCTGGCCTGCTTGGCGAATTCGTCATCCAGCTCGGGCAGTTCGCGGGTCTTGAGGTCCTTCAGCTCGATCTCGAAGGCGGCCTTACGTCCGCGGGCGTCCTCCTTCGGGTAGTCGTCAGGGAACTGGCAATCCACGGTTTTGGTCTCGCCAATCTTCATGCCGATAACACCTTCGATGAAGCCGGGGATCATCCGGCCGTTTTCCAGGTCCACATCCATCGAATCGGCACTGCCGCCCTCGATCTCGCTGCCGTCATCGCTGTAGGTGCCCTTGAAGCCGAGTACAGCGATGTCGCCGTTCTTGGCGGCACGGTCTTCCACAGGCACGACCGTGGCCATCTGCTTGCGGGAATCCTCAAGCATCGCGTCGACCCGGGAGGCGTCGTAGGCGACGGTTTCAAATTCCGCCTTCAGTCCCTTGGTGGTTTTCAGCTTCGGCGTCGGGGCGACGTCGGCTTCCAGGGTGAAGGTGAGTTCCTTGCCGGGCTCAAAGCTCTCCAGCAGGCCGTCGAAACCACTGCTCAGATCAGGCTGACTGATCGGTTCCAGCGATTCCTGCTTGATGGCGTCACGCCAGGCGTTATCGATCAGCTTCTCCAGAGCCGTGGCTTTGATCCGCACGCCACCCAGCTGCTGCACCAGCACCGTGCGCGGCACCTTGCCCTTGCGGAAGCCCGGCAGGTTGATGCTGCGGCTCAGGTTGGTGATGGCGTCTTCGTAACTGGTCTTGCAGCGCTCCCCAGGAACGGTGACCGTCACTGCCAGGCGGCTGCTGGGGCGGGCTTCGGTGGTCACCTTCAGGGCTGCAGCGCTCATGGGGGAAGGGAAAGGGCAGCCCAGCACTTTATGCAACCGGTGAATTCAGGCTGGATCGGTAAGCTGAGCGCGTCGCTAGGCCGGCATCACGTTCTCTACGTAGTGATGTCGGGTCTGAGAAACGACGGGTTTTCGTTCAGATCGTTCACTCCACCGCTTGTCTTCGACCCTTCCCAACCGTCCTCTCAACATTGCTGTTCTCGGTGCCAGCGGTGCTGTTGGCCAGGAACTGCTGCTGCTGCTTGAGGAGCGCCGTTTCCCTGTTGGTGAGCTGAAGCTGCTTGCGTCGGCTCGTTCTGCCGGTCAGACCCAAGCCTGGAACGGCCGCACACTCACGGTGGAAGAGGTGTCGGCCCAATCCTTTGAGGGGGTCGATCTGGTGCTGGCGTCGGCCGGTGGTTCTGTTTCGAAGCAGTGGCGCGAGGCGATCACCGCCGCCGGTGGGGTGATGGTGGATAACTCCAGCGCCTTCCGGATGGAGGAGGGTGTGCCGCTGGTGGTGCCCGAGGTCAATCCCGACGCGGCCTTCGCCCACAAAGGCGTGATTGCCAATCCGAACTGCACCACGATCCTGCTCACCCTGGCTTTGGCGCCTTTGGCGGCCAAGCGTGCGATGCGCCGGGTGGTGGTGAGCACCTATCAATCCGCCAGTGGCGCTGGCGCCCGCGCCATGGAAGAGCTGAAAAATCTGTCGCAGACGGTGCTGGACGGCGGAACCCCCAAGGGAGAGGTGCTGCCTTACTCCCTGGCGTTCAACCTTTTTTTGCACAACTCCCCCTTGCAGGACAACAACTATTGCGAGGAGGAGATGAAGATGGTCAACGAGACCCGCAAGATCATGGGTCTGCCGGATCTGCGCTTCACCGCAACCTGCGTGCGCGTTCCTGTGCTGCGGGCCCATTCCGAAGCAGTGAACATCGAGTTCGAGTCCCCCTTCCCAGTTGATGAAGCACGTGAGCTGCTCGCGGCTGCTCCCGGTGTGGAGCTGATTGACGACCCGGCGGCGAACCGTTTCCCGATGCCAACGGATGTGACCGGTCGCGATCCGGTGGCGATCGGGCGGATCCGTCAGGACATCAGTGATGCCAATGCCTTGGAGCTTTGGTTGTGTGGCGATCAGATCCGCAAGGGAGCTGCTCTCAATGCCGTTCAGATCGCTGAACTGTTGATCGAGAAGTGATGACCCAGGCCGCCACCCTCTCCCCAACCCCCTTCGGCCGTGTGGTCACCGCGATGGTGACCCCTTTTGACGCCAGCGGTGCTGTGGATCTAACCGTTGCTGCAAACCTGGCGCGGCATCTGGTGGAGCAGGGCTCCGATGGACTGCTGGTGTGCGGCACCACCGGTGAATCGCCCACCCTCAGTTGGGACGAGCAGTTGCAACTGCTGCAGGCGGTTCGTGATGCCGTAGGCGATAACGCCAAGGTGTTGGCGGGAACCGGCAGCAACTGCACGGCCGAAGCGGTGGAGGCCACCAAGGAAGCGGCGGCGGCCGGCGCCGATGGCGCTCTTGTTGTGGTGCCCTATTACAACAAGCCACCCCAGGAGGGCCTGGAAACCCATTTCCGGGCCATCGCTGAAGCGGCTCCTGAGTTGCCGTTGATGCTTTACAACATCCCTGGCCGCACCGGCTGCAGCATCGCTCCGGCCACGGTGGCCCGGCTGATGGACTGCCCCAACGTGGTGAGTTTCAAGGCCGCCAGCGGCACCACGGAAGAGGTCACGGCCTTGCGGCTGGCCTGCGGTCCGCAGCTGGCAATCTACAGCGGTGACGACGGCCTCACCCTGCCGATGCTTGCGGTGGGTGCCGTGGGAGTGGTGAGTGTGGGCAGCCATGTGGCGGGCCCTGAGATCCGCGCCATGATCGAGGCCTATCTGAACGGCGATGGTGCCTCCGCACTCGCCCTGCACGACGCGTTGATTCCTCTGTTCAAGGCCCTGTTCGCCACCACCAATCCGATTCCCGTCAAGGCTGCCCTGGAACTCAATGGCTGGTCTGTCGGTGCGCCTCGTCCGCCCCTCTGTCCCCTCTCTGACGACATGAAACGTTCGCTTTCCAACGCCATGGCCGCCCTCCGTCAGACCTAGCCCGGTCCGGCTTATCGGCTTACGCAACCCGTTCTTTACACATCGTTTTTCATGGCCAACAACGCGCGATCCAGCAAGGGTCAGGAGCCCTGCCTTCGGGTGATTCCCCTGGGTGGTCTGCACGAGATCGGCAAGAACACCTGTGTGTTCGAGTACGGCGATGACCTGATGCTGGTGGATGCCGGTCTGGCTTTCCCCAGCGACGGCATGCACGGGGTGAATGTGGTGCTGCCAGACACCAGCTTCCTGCGCGAGAATCAGAAGCGGATCCGCGGCATGATCGTCACCCATGGTCATGAAGACCACATCGGTGGCATTGCCCACCACCTCAAGCACTTCAACATTCCCGTGATCTACGGGCCGCGGCTGGCCCTCTCGATGCTCACCGGCAAGATGGACGAGGCCGGTGTTCGCGACCGCACCACCCTGCAGACCGTCGGTCCGCGCGATGTGGTGAAGGTGGGTCAGCACTTCTCCGTGGAGTTCATCCGCAACACCCACTCGATGGCCGACAGCTTCTCGCTGGCCATCTCCACACCGGTGGGAACCGTGATTTTCACCGGTGACTTCAAGTTCGACCACACCCCGGTCGACGGCGAAAACTTCGACATGGCCCGCCTTGCTCACCACGGTGACAAGGGCGTCCTGTGTCTGTTCAGCGATTCCACCAACTCCGAGGTTCCTGGCTTCTGCCCGCCGGAGCGCTCAGTTTTCCCCAACCTGGATCGCCACATCGCCAATGCCGAAGGGCGGGTGATCGTCACCACCTTCGCCAGCTCGATTCATCGCGTGTCGATGATTCTGGAGCTGGCCCTGAAGAACGGCCGCAAGGTGGGGCTGCTGGGCCGCTCGATGCTCAACGTGATCGCCAAGGCGCGGGAACTGGGCTACATGCGCGCTCCGGACGAACTGTTTGTGCCGATCAAGCAGATCAATGATGTGCCCGATCGCGAAACGCTGCTGCTGATGACCGGTAGCCAGGGTGAGCCGCTGGCTGCCCTGAGCCGCATCTCCCGCGGGGAGCATCCCCAGGTGAAGGTGAAGACCACCGACACGATCATCTTCTCGGCCAGCCCAATCCCCGGAAACACCATTTCCGTGGTGAACACCATCGACAAGCTGATGATGCTTGGCGCCAAGGTCGTTTACGGCAAGGGTGAAGGCATCCACGTCTCCGGCCATGGCTTCCAGGAAGACCAGAAACTGATGCTGGCGCTCACCCGGCCCAAGTTCTTCGTGCCGGTGCACGGTGAGCACCGGATGCTGGTGCAGCACTCCCGCACCGGCCATTCGATGGGGGTTCCCGTCGACAATACCCTGATCATCGACAACGGTGATGTGGTGGAGCTCACCCCGGATTCGATCCGCAAAGGCAATGCCGTGAAGGCGGGCATCGAGCTGCTGGATCAATCCCGCAACGGCATCGTCGATGCCAGGGTGCTGAAGGAACGTCAGCAGCTGGCGGAAGACGGCGTCGTGACGATCCTCGCTGCCATCAGCACCGATGGCGCCATGGTTGCTCCGCCGCGCGTGAATCTGCGGGGTGTGGTCACCACAGCCGATGCCCGCAAGATGTCGTTGTGGGTGGAGCGCGAAATCAAGTGGGTGCTTGAAAACCGCTGGAAGCAGCTCTGCCGCAACACCGGTGGCAAGGCACCGGAGGTGGACTGGATGGGTGTGCAGCGTGAAGTGGAGGTGGGCCTTGGCCGCCGGATGCGCCGTGAACTGCAGGTGGAGCCGCTGATCCTCTGTCTGGTGCAGCCGGCTCCTGGTGGCACACCGGTCTACAAGGGTCGTGCCGATGCTGAGCCCGATGACCGTCCGGCTCCCCGCGGTCGCGGTGGCCGTGGCGGTGGCTCTCCCTATGCCCGTCGCAATGGCGGTGGTGGAACCCCCGCTCCGGTTCGGAACAACCAGAGCAATGGCCGCTCTGGCTCGGCAACACCGGCCCACGTGCGTGCAGCGGCGGCAACTGCAGTGGTGGAGAAAGTGACTCCTCAGCCGGTGGCTGAAAAGGCAGCCCCAGCTTCCCCGGAACCGGAGATGCCTGCAGGTCGTACCCGTCGTCGCCGTTCAGCGGCCAGCTGACCGGACGAAGACCCCTTTGATCCTGTTGATCAGCCCCATCGGCTCCACGGAGTCGGCGGGGCTTTTGGTTTCAGGCTGGAGTTGAACGCGGAGCCATGAGTGTTCCAAAAGTTTCGTAGCCGCAGGCTCCTGGGGTTGGGGCGCTGGCTCGATGGTGTCGTGGGGTTGTTCTTCTGCAGTGGGTTCTGGTTCCTGCTTCTCCACGTCTGCATTGGCTTCGGGGTTGACCGTGGGCTGTGGACTTGGCACAGGATCCGGCACAGGAGTCGCAGTGGGAGAGGGATCCGCAGTTGGCATGGCCCGGGGTTCCTCATCACCGGTCAACCACGGCATTGCGGTGACCACATCAGCCGGTGCTGGCCGGGCTTGATCGGGTTCTGTGCTCAGGAAGGGATCCTTGAGCAGGTCTGGGCTGGCGCCATTGGTTGCGGGCGTCGTACCTGCTCCGCTGGTGATGTCTTCTGATCGGCAGCGCTTTAGCCCCTGTTCCGCCAGGGCGGCGATGGTGGCGTCCACTTCACCCTGCAGCACCCGTTCGTAGGAGATGGCGGCTTGCTCCGGTTGCTGGAGCCCATGCAGTTGGATGTGACCCAGGAGCAACGACACCACCGCCCTCCAGCCCAAGATCAAGCTTGGGTCGTGCTCGTTCGATGCGCTTTGGAGTTGATCCCACAACGCTGAGGTGAGGGCCTATGGCCTCGGCGTACTCCCCGAGGCCATAGGCCCGTTCCGCGGCTTGGTAGTGCTGCTCGAAATCGGCGTCCACGCGTTGGGGGCCAGTCCCCTCGTTGTAGAGCGTTAGTCGGGGTCCTGCGGTGAAGCGGTGCCTTGGGCGGTGTGACGCTCCTCACCTCCCAGTCCGAATCCGGCGTGCACCACCTGGAGTGCCTGAACGCCAACATCTTCGGCCACCACACAGCTGGTTCTGATTTCGCTCGTGGCGATTAGGCCGATGTTGATGCCTGCATCCGCCAGTGCCCGGAACATGCGCCCCGCTGTGCCGGGCGTTGCCGGCATCCCCGCGCCCACAGCACTCACCCGGGCAATGGCATCACCATCTTCCAGAGCGGCACCGGGCCACTGGGCCAGCAGGGGGGCCAGGGCCACATCGGCGCGGGCGCGGTCGTCCTTGCGCAGGATGAAGGTGATGTCCCGCGATCCGTCGTTGTGCTGACGTTCCGATTGAACAATCGCATCGAGGCTGATGCTGTTGTCCGCCAGGGCTGAACACAGCGCCGCTGCAGTGCCGGGTCGATCGGGCACGTGGCGAACACTGAGTTGCACCTGGTCGCGGTCGAGGGCGACGCCGCGCACTTCCGGTTCCCCGCTGCCGTTGTCGGTGGGATTGATGCGGATTTGCGAGTCCTCCAGGTCGAAGGCCTCCTGCACGGCTTGAACCGACTTTTTGCCGGCGCCGGAGTCGATCACGCAGCTCACCTTCACCTCACTGGTGGCGATCAGGCGCAGGTTGATGCCTTGCTGACACAGGCAGTTGAACAGGCCGGCGGCAATGCCAGGGCGCCCCATGATTCCGGCCCCGCTGATGCTCAGCTTCGTCAGCCCTGCTTCGGACGCCAGATCGCCGCCCAGTTGATCCAGAACCTTCTGGCTTACAGCGCGGGCCAGCTCGAGATCCGCTTCCGCCACCGTGAAGGTGATGTCATTGCTGCTGCCCTCGTGGGTGGCCTGAATGATCAGGTCCACATTGATTCCCGCCTCGGAGAGGGTTTCAAACAGGCGTGCGGCAATTCCAGGCTGATCGGGAATGTGGGAGAGGGCGAGCACGGCCTGTCCGTCCACTTCCTCCATCCCATCCACAGGACTGCCGAGCTCGAGGCCGCTGCTGCTGATCGGACGGGCTGAACGGCTGGTGATCCGGGTGCCGGGGGCATCACTCCAACTGGAGCGCACCACAAGGTTCACGCCGTAGTTGCGGGCGATCTCAACGGCCCTGGGATGCAGCACGGAGGCCCCAAGGCTGGCGAGTTCCAGCATTTCGTCGCAGCTGATCGTCTCCATCAGCTGGGCATCGGACACCTTGCGCGGATCGGTGCTGAGCACACCCGGAACATCGGTGTAGATCTCGCAGGCATCGGCACCCAGGGCCGCCGCCAGGGCGACAGCAGAGGTGTCGGAGCCCCCGCGCCCGAGGGTGGTGATTTCGTTGAGGCCATCGCTGCTGGTGCTGGTGCCCTGGAAACCGGCCACCACCACCACCTGGCCAGCCGCGAGGCGGTTGCGGATTCGGTCGGTGCGAATCCCGAGGATCCGGGCCCGGCCATGGGTGGATTCCGTGGCGATGCCCACCTGTGGACCGGTCATCGACGTCGCACTGACCCCCTGGGCGTTCAAGGCCATCGCCAGCAAGGCGATCGACACCTGTTCGCCACTGGCCAGCAGCATGTCCATCTCCCGCTGGGTGGGGGCGGAGGTGATGGCGTTGGCCAGACCCGTCAATTCATCGGTGGTGTGGCCCATGGCGGAGACCACCACAACCACGTCGTGTCCCTCTTCACGGCAACGTCCGATCCGATCAGCCACCGCCTTGATGCGTTCCACGCTGCCGACGGAGGTGCCCCCGAATTTCTGCACCAGGAGGGCCATGGACCGGGCTTCAGCAACGCTGGATTTTCTCACCTGGCGGGCAGCGATCAGCCCAGCAGGCCGTCGCGGAAGGCATCGCCCGGTTGAGCGCCGCGTTTCAGCCGGGCCTCCACCTCCAGGAGACGGCCGAGCAGCGAGAGAAAGCGCTTGGGCGGGCGGCCCTGTAGCTGCTTGCGCATCACGTAGATGCGTTTGGGGTTGCCTATCCCAGCGGCTTTGGCGATCACCGCCACATCCCGTTCCCCCTGCTGTTCCAGCAGGCTCACCCAGAGCCATCCGCGGATCTGACCGGTGAGGGTGGCCACGATGCGTAGGGCTGGTTCCCCGGCTTCGATCAGGGCATCCCAGCGGGCGATCGCTTCGCCGGGGTTGCCCTCCAGCAGGGCATCGCCCACGGCCAGGGCGTTGGTGGAGCGCCCTCCCACCAGCTCCTGCACCCGTGCAGCGGAAATGCTGGTGTCCCGCAGGGAGAGCTTGCGCAGTTCCGATTCGAGCCGGGCGCTGTCGATGCCGATGGCCTCCACCAGGGCGTCGATGGCATCGGGCTCCACCTTCAGGCCCAGGGCTTCGGCCGTGCGTTGCACCAGCTGGCGCTGGCCGTTGCCATCCCAGGCGGCCGGTAGCGGAAAGCTCTGCTCCTGATCGAGCCCGCTTTTGATCCGTTTCTGCAGGGCTTTGGTGGTGCGCAGGCGACCATCGGGTTTGGCCGGGTTCACCAGCACCAGGTAGCTGCTGTCGGGGATGAGCTCGAGGGCGGCCTCAAACCGGTCGGCCAGTTCACTGGTGCAGCCATTGCAGAACGGACTGCGCTGCAGCAGCACCAGCCGTTCGCCCGTGGCGAAGGGAGGGGTGCGCGCCTCCTCGAGGGCCTGCAGGGCCTGACCCGCATCGGCCCCATCCAGGCGGCTGAGGTTGAGGCTGCTCCAGCTGGGGTCGACAACCTTGCCGATCAGGGCATCGATGGCCCTGTCCCGCGCAGCGGCGTCATCACCCCAGAGCAGATGGATCGGCATGGGTTGATGATGGCGTGGATGGCCCAGGACCACCCGATCTTCACCGAAAGCATCCGGCGGATCCGGGCGGCATTGGGGGACACGGGTTTGCCGCCGCTGCAACAGCAGGTGCTGGAACGGCTGGTGCACAGCAGCGGCGATCTCTCGTTGGGAACACTGCTGCGGTTCAGCGAGGGGGCCTGTGAGCAGGGTTTGGCAGCGCTGAAGCAGGGGGCGCCGATCCTGACGGACACCGCGATGGCGGCGGCGGCGGTGGCCCCGATGGCCCAACGCACCCTCGGCACTGCCGTGCATACGGTGCTTGGGTGGGCACCCGAGGTGGCGCCGGCGGGTTCAACGCGCACGGCGGCGGGCATGGAACAGGCCTGGCGCGCGCTCGCGCTGGCGTCTCCGGCTCCGGTGGTGCTGATCGGCAGTGCGCCGACTGCCCTTGAGGTGCTGTTGCAGCAGGTGGCTGCCGGTGCTCCAGCCCCCAGCCTGGTGATCGGCATGCCGGTGGGTTTTGTGGGGGTGGCGGAAAGCAAGAAGCATCTGGCGGCCAGTGGCCTGGCCCAGATCCGTTTGGAGAGCAGCAGGGGTGGAGCGGGTCTGGTGGCCGCGGCGGTTAACGCCCTGCTTCGCGCTGCTGCAGCACCAGCTCCCCCCCCTTCCAGCTGAGTTGCCAGCCCCCGGAAAGATCGGCCGTACCGCCGGGGGCACCGCTTTCCAGTCGCTTGCTGAGTTCGTCAAGCTGGCTGGCCGGCAGGGCTGGAACCCCCTGCTGCTGCAGCCACTGCGCCAGCAGCAGGCGGCGGCTGGCTGAGCTCAATGCCCCCAGGCCGCGGCGGTCCAGGCCGGTAGCGGTTTGCAGAAGCTCCAGCGCCATCCGGCTGAGTTCCGTCTGAATGTCCCGCACCTGGGACACCCGTTCGGCCAAATCGCTCATCCGCTGCGTGCTGCCTGGATGCAGTGCCTCCAGCACCGGCAGCACCTCCTGGCGTATTCGGTTGCGGGCGAACTCGGGGGATTGGTTGCTGGGGTCCTCCCAGATCGGCAGGGCCAGGTCCCGGCAGATCTGGAGGGTGTCTCTGCGCTGCAGGTGCAGCAGCGGCCGGCGCAGCCGGGGGCCTTCTGGGCTGAGGGGGCGGACGCTGGGAAGGGCCGCCAGGCCGGCCAGGTCGCTGCCGCGGGCCAGCTGCAGCAACATCGTTTCGGCCCGGTCGCTGGCGGTGTGGCCCGTCACCACATCGGCGCCCGCTTGGCGGCCTCGTTGGGCCAACCGTTCGTAACGCCACTGCCGGGCTTTGGCTTCGCTGGGCACCTCTCCCGGTGCTGCCTGGTCCACCAGTAGGGAGAGGTGCCGCTGCTGGCACCAGCTGCTCAGTTCCGCGGCGATTCGGCTGGAGTTGCCATGCCAGCCGTGATCGCCGTGCCACAGGTTCAGGCCCCAGCCATGCAAGGGCTTCAGATCCTGTAGCAACGCCAGCAAGGCCATGGAGTCCTGTCCGCCGGATACCGCCAGCAGCAGAGAGCTGCCCTGGGGCAGCAGCTGCGGCTGCATTAGCAGGCGCCGGTGCAGGCGGTCATGCCAGGACGTCCAGCTCAAGAAGCAGGGGTGCGTTTCCCCCACGGTGTGAGAATCAGGGCATTGCTGTCCAGTCCCCCATGACCCGTCTTCAGCAGCTGCCCGTTTCTCTGCAGCGCAGCATTGAGCAGCGCTCTGCGCTCAAGGTGATCGCCGGCCTGATGAATTTCGATGCCGCCAGTGTGGAGCGGGTGGCCCGTGCAGCCGGGCGCGGCGGTGCGGATCTGATCGACGTGGCCTGCGACCCAGCCCTGGTGCGTCTAGCAATCGAGGCTTCCGGTGGTGTGCCCGTTTGTGTGTCCTCGGTGGAGCCTGAGCAGTTCCCCGCGGCGGTGGACGCCGGTGCGCTGATGGTGGAGATCGGCAATTACGACGCCTTCTATCCCCAGGGCCGGATCTTTGATGCGGCTGAGGTGCTGGAGCTCACCTGCCGCACCCGCCAACTGCTGCCCAACGTGGTGATGAGCGTCACCGTGCCCCACGTTTTGCCGATGGATGAGCAGGAGCAGCTGGCTATCGATCTGGTGGCCTCCGGTGCCGATCTGATCCAGACCGAGGGCGGCACCAGTGCCAAGCCCTTCAGTGCTGGCCACCTGGGTCTGATCGAGAAGGCGGCCCCCACCCTGGCGGCCGCCCACAGCATCAGCCGCGCCGTCGATGTGCCCGTTCTCTGTGCTTCGGGTCTGTCCGCGGTGACGCTGCCGATGGCCATCGCTGCCGGTGCGGCCGGCGTGGGTGTTGGTTCTGCCGTGAATCGCCTGCAGGATGAGCTGGCGATGGTGGCGGTGGTGCGTGGTCTGCGTGATGCCTTTGGCAGCGCTGTCGCGACCCGCGTCTGAGCCTGAATCCTCTGCTGAGCGGATGCCTCTTCCCCTTCATGGTGTGAAGAGTGCTCCGCTTGCTCGCGCGAGCAACAGCTCTCGTGTGAAAATCGACTCCTGACTTCCAGCTCCATGCAGTTCATCAACACGCTGACCGTTCTGGCCCTGGTGGTGGCGTCCTTCGCCTTGATCGTTGCGGTGCCGGTGCTGTATGCCTCCAGCGAGGACAGTGGCCGCTCCAATCGTTTGATCCTGCTGGGCAGTGCTGTGTGGGTGGCGCTGGTGCTGCTGAACTGGGGTGTGAGCTTCTTCGTCGTCTGAGCTCAGCCTCAGGCAGAACCTGGCGGGTGCCACGATGGCTGAGATTCAGTTGGCACCTTCCCAATGGCCACGTTTGAAGGACGTTTCTCTGACGCAGCCGGGCTGCGCGTTGGCATCGTTGTGGCCCGTTTCAATGATCTGGTCACCGCCAAGCTGCTAAGCGGCTGTCTCGATTGCCTCAAGCGCCATGGAGTGGATGTGTCGGAGACCAGCTCCCAGCTTGATGTGGCATGGGTGCCGGGTTCGTTTGAACTGCCGATCGTGGCCCAGCAGATGGCCCGCTCCGGTCAGTACCAGGTGCTGATCACCCTTGGGGCGGTGATCCGCGGCGACACGCCCCATTTCGATGTGGTGGTGGCGGAGGCCAGCAAGGGCGTTGCTGCGGTGGCACGCGACACGTCCGTGCCGGTGATCTTCGGCGTGTTGACCACCGACACGATGCAGCAGGCACTGGAGCGGGCGGGCATCAAGAGCAACCTTGGCTGGAGCTACGGGCTGGAAGCCCTGGAGATGGGCAGTCTGATGCGGGCCTTGCCGTCGGCTTGAGGCTTCAGGCCGCCAACTGATCGAGCACCTGACGGGCCCGTTGCACCACGGGCTTGGGTACGCCAGCCAGGCGTGCCGCTTCGATGCCGTAGCTGCGGCTGGCACCGCCGGCTTGCACCTGATGGAGGAAGACCAGATCTTCACCGGTCTCCTCTACCAGCACCTGGAAGTTGGCCACGTTGTCGCGCTCGGAGGCCAGGTTGTTGAGCTCGTGATAATGGGTTGCGAACACCGTGCGGCTGCCCAGGTCGCCCGCCAGGTGCTCGCTCACGGCCCATGCGATCGAGAGGCCATCGAAGGTGGCGGTGCCCCGCCCGATCTCATCTAGCAGCACCAGGGAACGATCGCTAGCGTGGTGAAGGATGTTGGCGGTTTCGGCCATCTCCACCATGAAGGTGGACTGGCCGGCGGCCAAATCATCCACGGCACCCACCCGGGTGAAGATCCGATCGGCGATGCTGACACTGGCGGTGCGAGCCGGCACCCAGCTGCCGATCTGAGCCATCAACTGAATCAGGCCGATCTGGCGTAGGTAGCAGCTCTTGCCACTGGCGTTGGGGCCCGTGAGCACCACCAGATCGGTGCCTTCACCGAGTTTCACATCGTTGGGGGTGAAGGAGGTTTCCACCAGCCGTTGCTCCACCACCGGATGGCGGCTGGCCTCCAGCTGCAGCCCCCGGCCGTCGGTGATCGTCGGCGCGCAGTAGCCACCGCTGGCGGCTACATCGGCCAGGCCGGTTAGGGCATCGAGGCCAGCAACGGCGCGGGCCGCCTGGCGGATCGGGGCGGCCATGGCCCCCACCTGTTCGCGCAGCTGGCAGAACAGCTCGTACTCCCGCTGGCAAGCCCGGGCCCGCAGCTGGAAGATGCGGCTCTCCCGCTCTTTGAGATCCGGGGTGATGAAGCGCTCCTCGTTGGCCAGGGTCTGGCGCCGGATCCAGTGGTCCGGCACGGCGGTGGCCTTGGCTTTGCTCACCGCCAGGAAATAGCCGAAGGTGCGGTGGTGCTGCAGCTTCAGGGTGCTGATGCCACTGCGTTGACGCTCCTGCTGCTCCTGGTGGCTGAGCCAGGCGTCCTGATCGTCCAGCTGGTTGCGCAGCCCATCCAGCAGCGGATCAACGCCGTCATGGATCAAGTCGCCCTCGGAGAGGGAGAGCGGTGGCGCCTCCACCAGCTTGTGGCGAATCGTCCTGGCGAGCTCTGCCAGGGCTGGATCGGGGCTTAGCAGCTGCTGCAACCACTCCGGCCCTGCGCTGATCGCAGAGTCCAGCCGAGCGGTGAGCTGGGGCAACCGTTCCAGGCCATCTGAGATGGCCACCAAATCGCGGGCACCGGCATGGCCCGCTCCGGCCCTGCCGGCCAGCCGCTCCAGGTCGCCCATTGGCCGCAGCAGCTGGCGGATCGCCAGCCGCAGGCTGCGTTCACCTACCAGGTTGCTCACCAGATCCTGGCGCTGCTGAATCGCCTGGCGGTCCATCAACGGTGCTTCCAGCCAGCGGCGCAGGCAACGGCCGCCCATGGCGGTGAGGGTGCGATCGATGGCCCAGAGCAATGACCCCTGCAACTGGTTGTCGCGCTGTGTGGCGGTGAGCTCGAGGTTGCGGCGGGTCTGGGCATCCAGCACCAGGGCATCGCCGCAGTGCACGATCGCCGGCACCTCCAGGGGAATGCGGCTGTCCTCCTCCAGGGGTTGGGTGTCTTGCAGGTAGCGCAGCAGGCCGCCGAGGGCCTGCAGGGCCAGGGGATGTTCCGGCAGGCCGAGGCCATCGAGGCTGCTGAGGCCGTAGTGCTGCTGCAGGGTGCGCTCCGCCTCCACTGGGCTGAAGGGGGTGCTGGCCATTGGCGTCAGCCGCAACCGTTCCGGGCACCAGGCTGGCCGCTCAGCATCGAGGGCGGCGGCCCAGAGCAGTTCGGAGGCCTCCTGCTGGGCTAGCTGCTGGTGCAGGCCGCTGCTGTCTTCCCGTTGCATCACCTGCACCTCGCCGGTGCTCACATCGGCGCTGGCCAGGCCCCAGCGCAGCGGTTGTTTCCCTTGGGCCGGCTCCACCACCACCGCCGCCAGCCAGTTGTTGCGGCGGGCGCTGAGCATGCCCTCCTCCAACACGGTGCCGGGGGTTAGCACTCGGGTGATGTCCCGCTTGAGCAGGGCGCCCTTGGTGGGGGTGGTTTCGAGTTGATCGCAAAGGGCCACGCTGTAGCCCTGTTTGATCAGTTCGGCGCAGTAGCGCTCAGCGGCGTGGTGGGGGATGCCGGCCATCGGCACCCGTCCGATCGCCTTGCCTCCCTCCTTGCCGGTGAGGGTGAGTTCCAGCACTCGGGAGAGTTCGATCGCGTCTTCGAAGAAGCATTCGAAGAAGTCGCCCAGGCGGTAGAGCAGCACCCGTTCGGGATGGGCCGCTTTGAGTTCCACGTAGTGGCGCAGCATCGGTGTGAGTTGCAGCGGGTCCAGCTGGCTGTGGTGGGCCCAGGCCGGTTCGTCGCTGCTGGGTTCTGGATTGCTGGCTTCGGGTCTGTCAGCACTTCTGCCCTCGCTTGAAGTGCCCTGACGCGCTCGTGGCCTGGCGACGGCATCGGCCCCAAGTTCGTCATCGCTGAGATCGTGGCTGAAGGCCTCAGGTTCGCTGGCGCTTGATGTCGGTGTGGCCGGTTCCGGCGTCCCGAACAGATTGCCCTGCAGGGCGTCGTCAGGGGACTGGGACGCGGACCGGGGCATCGGCTGATCTGACGGATCTGGATCGTACCGGGCCTGACCGGATTGAGATGCCTCAGCGGCGCAGCACCATCAGCTGCTGAGGGTTCGCATCCTTGAAGCCCAGTTGCCGGTAGAAACCCGCACTCTTGGTGGTCATTAGGTACACCCGTTCCACACCCACCACCGGCGGGGTGTGCAGTAGTTCTTCGATCACCCGGCGGCCGAGGCCGTGGCCCTGCAGATCGCCGGCCACCACGATGTCCCAGAGCACGGCCCGGCTGCAGCCATCGGAGGTGGCCCGGCCGAAGCCCACCAGCCGCTTGCCGCGCCAGAGGCTCACTACGGCGTCGCTACCGGCCAGCAATCGGCGCAGCTGGGAAAAGCTGCGACCGCGAGCCCAGAAGGCATGGCGATCGAACAGCCGTTGCAGCTTTAGCAGTGCCCGGCTGGGCCGTAAATTCGGCCCGATGCCAAGCCAGCGAAGGCCGGGGGCACCGGGGGCATGGTGAACCAACCGGATCGGGGTCACGGTTCTGGAAGCCGCACCACTTCATCTTGCTCCCCAAGGCCAGAGAATTTATTGATCAAGGTGCAAGAGCTGCTTTCAGAAGGGCTCTGAGATCCCAGTAGGGCGGAGGTCCGATAGGAATGCTTTTGAGCTTGTTGGGGTCTGCGAACAGTCTCTGGACCAGGTCTTCCAGTTCCTCGATGGAATTGGCCCAGAACAGATCAGGGCGATTCATAAGTGGGCTGTTGTGCCCCAGCAGGCTTCGATCACCAAAGATCACCTGAGGGACTCCGGAGGCCATCACTTCGAACAGGCGATGGTTGAGGTCTTGGTTTAAGGGCACATTCAGCACCAAGGCGTGTTGGGCGTAGAGCTGAGCTGCTTCAGCAGCGTTTGTTGTGGTGGTGTGGCGGAACGGCACCTGTTGTCGCTTGAGGAGGGCCTTAACGAGCTCACGCCGGCGTGGGTGATGGGGGCCGAGGCTGCCTACGTGCAGCAATTCCAGGCGTGGCGTCGGGCTGGGAGTGGCAATCGGGTACTTAAAGAAGCTTGGTGCCAAGCAGCGCACCGGTGTGGGCAAGCGCTGTTGCACGTCTTGCAGCAGCGCCGCATTGAAGGTGAGCATCACAGCATCGTGCGGTTCAGCGGCGCAGTACCGCTGCAGGGTTCCGACTGGATCGGGGCCGTGATGGAGATCACCGCACGCGAGCAAACGTGGTCCGGGCCATTGGCGGATCCCCCGCATCGGGGCAGCGCGCAGCAGAAATGGGTCGGTGTACTGAATCAAAACCCCCTTTGAAGCCCAGCCCCTCTGCCGCAGGGCGTTGTGAAGCCCAGTTACCGAAAGATCCGACAGCCGCAAACTCTCTGGCCCGTTAGCGATCTGGGGTCCCACCTGGATCAGCCCGGGTTGTTGCCAGAGCGGTTGGTAGGCCCCGTGATGGATCAGCAGAGTTGGGGTTCGCATGGACCTTGTCTTCCAAGCGATAATTACGTTTCGTCGTTTGGCATCGCAACCCATGCCCGCCTACGACCTCACAGCGCCTTACTCGCCGAAGGGCGATCAGCCGACGGCGATTAAGCAACTCGTAGAGGGTGTTAACAAGGGCGAGCGCTTCCAAACCCTGTTGGGGGCAACGGGCACGGGCAAGACATTCACGATGGCCAATGTGATCGCTCAGACCGGTCGCCCAGCCCTCGTTTTGGCTCACAACAAGACATTGGCGGCGCAGCTGTGCAACGAGCTGCGGGAGTTCTTTCCCGAGAATGCAGTTGAGTACTTCATTTCCTATTACGACTATTACCAGCCAGAGGCCTATGTCCCGGTAAGCGATACCTACATCGCCAAGACGGCGTCGATCAATGAAGAGATCGATATGCTGCGCCACTCCGCCACTCGCTCGTTATTCGAGCGACGTGACGTGATCGTCGTGGCGTCGATCAGTTGTATCTACGGTTTGGGTATTCCCAGTGAATATCTCAAGGCAGCAGTCAAGTTTGAAGTTGGAGAGACCCTCAATATCCGCGGCCAGTTGCGCGATCTAGTGAATAACCAGTACAGCCGTAACGACACCGAGATCGCCCGCGGTCGTTTTCGGATTAAGGGGGATGTGCTTGAGATTGGCCCTGCTTACGAAGACAGGCTGGTGCGGATAGAGCTTTTCGGCGATGAGGTGGAGGCGATTCGTTATGTCGATCCCACTACCGGCGAGATCCTACAGAGCCTGGACGCGGTGAACATCTACCCTGCCAAGCACTTCGTGACGCCTAAAGATCGACTTGAGTCCGCGATCAGCGCCATTCGTTCGGAACTGCGGGAGCGTTTGAATGTGCTCAATGGCGAGGGCAAGTTATTGGAGGCCCAGCGTTTAGAGCAGCGCACTAAATACGATCTCGAAATGCTTGGGCAGGTGGGTTACTGCAATGGGGTTGAGAATTATGCACGTCACTTGGCTGGTCGCGAGGAGGGCACACCGCCGGAATGTCTGATCGATTACTTCCCGGACGACTGGTTGCTGATTGTTGATGAGAGCCACGTCACCTGCTCGCAATTGCAGGCGATGTACAACGGCGATCAGGCCCGCAAAAAAGTGCTGATTGAGCACGGTTTTCGTTTGCCCAGTGCAGCGGATAACCGACCGCTTAAGGGAGCCGAGTTCTGGGAAAAGGCGCGCCAGACCGTGTTCGTTTCAGCCACTCCAGGTGTTTGGGAGATAGAGGTCAGCGGCGATGAGGTCGCCGAGCAAGTGATCCGTCCGACGGGGGTACTGGATCCGGTGGTAGAGGTGAGGCCCACCACGGGCCAGGTAGACGACCTATTGGGGGAGATTCGCGACCGAGCCGCGAAGAATCAGCGGGTGTTGGTCACCACCCTCACCAAGCGGATGGCGGAAGACCTCACCGATTACCTTGCGGAAAACGAAGTGCGGGTGCGTTACTTGCACTCAGAGATCCACTCCATTGAGCGGATCGAGATTATTCAGGACTTGCGGTTGGGGGAATACGACGTGCTGGTTGGGGTAAATCTTTTGCGGGAGGGCTTGGATCTGCCGGAGGTGAGCTTGGTGGCGATTCTCGATGCGGATAAGGAAGGCTTCCTGCGGGCCGAGCGCTCGTTGATTCAGACCATCGGACGCGCTGCCCGGCACGTGGAGGGGGTGGCGCTGCTCTATGCGGACAACATGACCGACTCCATGGCCAAGGCTATTTCCGAAACGGAGCGGCGCCGGGCGATCCAGCAAACTTACAACGAGAAGAACGGCGTTGTGCCCACTGCTGCCGGTAAGAAGGCCAGCAATTCGATCCTCAACTTCCTCGAACTGTCCCGAAAGTTGAAGCAAGACGGGCCAGACGCGGATCTTGTTGAGGTCGTCGGTAAGGCTGCTAAGGCCCTGGAAGAAGATTCCGATGCCGGTTTAGCTATCGAGGTACTGCCGGAGTTGATTGATCAGCTGGAATCTAGGATGAAGGAAGCGGCCAAAAAGCTGGATTTCGAGGATGCTGCCAATCTTCGGGATCGGATTAAGAGGTTGCGTCAGAAGATGGCAGGGTAGGTGCCTTTGCTTTCTTTTTAAATTCCATCGCTATGTGTGTTGGCTTTCATTTTCATGCTTCATTCATTCTTTATTTGTGAAAGTTGAATCTTCTTTCTGGGTTCATGCGCTTTTTTTGGCGTACGAGTAAAGTTAGTTCTAGATGTTTCGTTTGGCATGACGCCACGATGTTTCCAGGCACATCAAGCCCCTGAGTCAAAAAACACAATAAGTGGGTACAAGTCTAATCAATATGCTTCTGTTAAAGATTTAATGCTAGTTTTATCGAGCGTGACAGCAAAAAGTTGTTTTTTCTCTCATTGCTCAACAATGGCAACATTTGAAAGTAGCGTACGTACTGTTTAGATCATGACACCGCAGCTTTGTCTAGGTACGGCGCAATTCGGCCTTGCTTACGGAATTACAAACACCGCAGGTCAGGTCTCGGAAGGGTCAGTAGCTCAGTTGTTGGCTGAGGCAGAAGATTTAGGCGTTTCATGGCTTGATACTGCGCAGGCCTACGGCAATGCGGAAGCGGTGCTTGGGCGAAACCTGCCAATGCCTAATAATTTTCGCATTATTAGCAAGTTGCCGGCCCAGCCGCAAACCCACTTCACCGCTCGAGATGTAGAAACCTGGGAGCAGGCTTATTTCTCCAGTTGTCAGCAAATGCGCGTCAATGGCCTCAACAGCCTGCTACTTCACTCCACAGCAGATCTGCGTAAGCCAGGTGGCCATTTTTTAGAGAACTGGTTGCTGGGCCTTCGTGAAAGAGGCTTGGTGCAAAGAGTTGGTGTTTCTATTTACTCTGCCGAGGACCTGGAAGGGATTAATTCGGAGTTGCTCGAATTAGTGCAGTTGCCCCTCTCTTTGTTCGATCAGCGTCTGCTCCAGGACGGCACTTGCGCCAGCCTTCGCGCTCGTGGTACCTCAATCCATGCGCGCAGTATCTATTTGCAAGGCCTTTTGCTAACCCCAGCTGCGCAATGGCCGGGTTGGGTGAGTTCTGAAGTACGTGCTCATCAACAGGCTTTGGAGTCCCTTGCGCGTAAGAGGGGTTGCCATTTGATCGACTTGGCCCTTGGATTTGCGAGGGATCAGACAGATCTAGAGGCCGTGGTGTTGGGTCTATGCAGTCTCCGGGAGCTTGCGGAGCTGCGAGAAGCATGGTTGTCACCCTTGCCCTGGCAAGGGAGTGAATGGCAAAGCTGGGCTCTTGATCATCCGACTACGCTGGACCCGCGTCGCTGGCCGCACTGATCTATGGGTGCACCTTTCTCCGCATCACTCAAGCGTTGCAGCCGCTGTTTGCTTCCCGAAACACATGAAACCCTGGTGCTCGACGCCGACGGTATTTGCAATGTGTGTCGTGCCCAAGAGGTGAAGGCTCAGATCAACTGGACGGAGAGACTTGAGCAACTCGATCAATTGGTTGCGGAGTATCGCGGGCGCTATCGCTACGACTGTCTTATTCCTTTTAGTGGCGGAAAGGACAGCACATGGACTCTGTATTACCTGATGAAGCGCTATCCAGGTCTAAAGCCACTAATAGTTCGCTTCAATCACGGTTTTCTCCGTCCTAATCTCAAGTCCAATTGTGACCGCGTCTTCCGCAAGTTAGGCGTTGATGTGCACGACTTCACCCCAAGCTGGGCAGTGGTGAAGCGTTTAATGCTTCAGGCTTTTCTTGAGAAAGGCGACTTTTGCTGGCACTGTCATACGGGCATCTTTGCCTATCCGATGCAGGTGGCTCTCAAAGAACAAGTTCCCTTGATTTTCTGGGGTGAACCTTCGGCGGAATACACCGCTTACTACAGCTACGATCAACCGGAAGAGGTGGATGAAGAGCGTTTCAACCGTTTCATGAACCTTGGCATCTCTGCCGAGGATATGTTCATCCGCTTGGATGGCTTTTTGGAAGAACGTGATCTTGAGCCATTCCGTTATCCACCTCTTAAAGATCTACGCAATCTGGGTTATCGGTCTGTTTGTCTTGGTAGCTATATACCTTGGGATGTGAAAATGCAGGTTAAGAAAATACGCTCTGAGCTCGGCTGGCAGGGTGATGTCGTTGAAAATGTCCCAGAAGAGTTCAACTATGAAAAGATTGAGTGCTGGATGCAGGGTGTTCGCGATTACATCAAATATATCAAGCGTGGTTATACGCGGCCAACTCACTTAGCAGCTATTGATTTGCGTAATAAGCGCATCACAAAAGAAGAAGCTGAGAAGATGATTTTTCAGTTTGAGGGGCGACGCCCTCCAAGCCTAGATCTCTTCCTTGACTACGTAGGTTTATCTGAGGAGGAATTTTATGAAATTGCCATGGTTCATCAAGTGTCTCCTTGGAAGTTTGATCACTCGGAAATACGTCAAGGTGAGGCTACGCCTGATATCAATTTTTGGTTAAAAGGTGAGGGTCTTGATCCTGAAGATGCTCAAGACCAGGTAAGTCGCTGGTCCGAAACATGCTCAAGCTGTGGTTCTTCTGGTGATTGCGGTGCTGGATGAGTCATCCAAGAGTGCTGGTGATTGATGCTGGACTAGGCAATATTGGCTCTGTCTTGGCTGCGCTTCGGAGGCTTGATTGCTCTGCTGAACGTTTGCAGCAACCTCCCGCTCCAGAATTATCGCTTGATTTCACCCATGTTGTACTTCCTGGTGTAGGAGCTTTCGCTGCTGGAATGGAAGCTTTACAAGCTTCTGGCTGGAAAAGCTGGATTAAGGATGTGTGGTGTCAGGTAGATCGTCCGCTCCTAGGAATTTGCTTGGGCATGCAAATGCTCGCGACTGAAGGTACGGAGGGTGCCTCGAAGAATGCTGTCGTTGCTGGTTTGGATTTAATCCCGGGCTGTGTCGATCGCCTCAATGTGGGTTTGGATTTCGTGATGCCTCACGTGGGTTGGAATTCTCTTCACTGGAATACGCCTTCTAGTGAGCTCTCTTGGGGTTTGCCGGATGGGGGCGATATGTACTTTGTTCATAGTTATGTCTTCCAGCCTCGTGATTCATCTCATGGTCTGGCGTCTTCTGACTATGGCCAGCAATTTACCGCTGTAGTCGGTAAGGGTTCTTGTTACGGCGTTCAGTTTCATCCCGAAAAGAGTCAGCGGCTCGGGCGTCGTCTTTTAGAAAACTTTTTGGCCTTGCCGACATGCTGAAGCGCCGTCTTATCCCCAAGCTGCAGATGGGATTACGCAGGAGTTTCCGCGGTCCTCAACCGGTTCTTTTAGTTACGCGTCAGTTCACTAGTCGTCGCGCTGTGGGCGACCCTCTTTCTCAGGCAAAAATTTATGAGGCGCAGTTGGCGGATGAATTAATTTTGGTGGATCTCGAGCGCACAGAGGAGAGTTGGCCAGTACTTCTCGATACTGTGGAAGTCTTAGCTGAAGCCCTTGCGACACCTCTGGCTGTGGGTGGTGGGGTTCACAGTTTGGAGCAGGTGCAGGCCCTGCTTGATCGCGGCGCTGACAAGCTGGTCCTAAATAGTGCTGCGCTTAAGCAGCCAGAGTTGATTGGACGTGTGGCTACTTCTTATGGCTCTCAGTGTGTGGTGTTGAGCCTGGATGCCCGTCCCAATTCTGATGGAGGCTGGCGGGTGTGCTCCGAGGGTGGCAATCTGGACGAAGGGAGAGAGGCGCTCTCTTGGGCTCTTGAGGCTGTTGATCGAGGAGCAGGGGAGGTGATGGTCACAGCAATCGAGCGTGATGGCACGGGCGAGGGTCTCGACCTAGATCTCACTAAGGCTCTGGCTGACACTCTCTTAGTGCCGGTTATCGCCTCAGGCGGTTGCGGATTGGCTCAGCACTTTGTGGAGGGTTATGAGGCAGGTGCTGCAGCCGTTGCTGCCGGCACCTTCTTCTGCCAACGCGACCAGAATCCAATGCAATGCCGATCTCATATTCGTAACGCTGGGCTACCTATTCGTCTAGAGGTCTGAGAGTGCTCAAATCTTCTCGCCTGTTGTTACGGGCTCTCGAGCCAGGCGATCTCAATGACACCTACTTGAGCTGGCTCAACGACCCTGCAGTGAACCGCTATCTGGAAACTCGCTTCCTACCGCAGACCCTCGAAGCCCTTCAGACTTACTGGCAAGCCCACCGTGATGATCCATCCAGCCCATGGTTCGCTATCTGTTTGGCAGGCCAGGAACGTCACATTGGCAACATAAAACTGGGTCCGATCCAGTGGTTGCATCGCCGTGCGGATCTCAGCTTGTTTATTGGAGAGCGCGGGTGCTGGGGTCAGGGCTATGCCAGCGAAGCCATTGCGCTTGTTCGTGACTGGGCCTTTCTTGAGCTAGATCTACAGAAGCTCAACGCCGGCATCTACGCCGGTAACTTCGGCAGCCGCCGCGCTTTTGAGAAGTGTGGATTTGGTCTGGAGGGAACTCTGCGGGAGGAGGTGGTGACTTCAGGACAGCGCCAGGATGTCTGGCGTCTCGGCATGCCGCGCAGCTACTGGACCCCAACTGCATGAACACCCTCGCCATTGTTCAAGCTCGCACCACGTCTTCCCGCTTGCCAGGAAAGGTGCTGCTGCCGATCGGCAAAAAGCCGATGATTCTCTATCAACTTGAACGCTTGCAACGTTGTAACCAAATCGATCGTCTGGTGCTGGCTACCTCAGTGCACAGTTCAGATGACAATCTTGCCAATTTGGTGAGGGCTGCGGGCTTCTCTGTTTTTCGCGGTGATCTGGAAGACGTCCTTGAGCGCTTCCGTGCTTGTGTTGCCTTGGAACGGGCCGAAACTGTAGTGCGCCTTACAGGCGATTGTCCGCTCAGTGATCCGGCCTTGATAGATGAGTTGGTGGAGCAGTTTTCAGATGGCGGGTGGGATTATCTGGCCAACTGTGCGGATGAGCAGAAGCTAAGTGTCCCAGATGGTTTTGATGCAGAAGTGTTCCGCGCTGAGCTGCTCGAGCGTGCGGCTCGAGAGGCGGCGCTGCCGTCGGAGCGGGAGCACGTCACGCCTTGGTTTCGCAGCGCTGGCGCTGGTTTGCGCTGGGGGCATTACCGGCATCAGCCGGTGCGTTCCTACTTCCGCGTCACCGTTGATGATCAGGTGGATTTGGACGTGGTGCGGGAGCTAGTAGCGGCCCTGGAGCCACAGGATCCGGAATTTGGTGTGGATGCTGTGGTGAAGCATCTAGAGCTGCATCCTGAACTCGCCGCCCGCAACCTGGCAACGGTGCGTAATGAGGGATTTTTGAAGTCTCTGGGGGAAGATGCGGCGCAGGCTGAGCAGAAGGCGATGGTTCAGGGACAGGGACAGGAGCTCTGGCGCCGCGCCAAGCGAGTTATCCCCGGGGGCAACATGCTTCTCTCCAAGCGGGCGGAGATGTTCCTGCCGGAGCAGTGGCCGGCTTATTTCTCACGCGTAAAGGGTTGTCGCGTCTGGGATCTTGATGGCCGTGAGCTCATTGATATGAGCATCATGGGAATAGGCACCAACCTGCTCGGGTATGGCCACCCCGAGGTAGATGCTGCTGTGGCAGCCACGATGGCTGCAGGCAACATGAGCACTCTCAATTGTCCCGAGGAGGTGTGGTTGGCTGAGCGGCTGGTGGAGCTGCACCCCTGGGCTGAAATGGCTCGATTTGCTCGCAGCGGAGGCGAGGCAAATGCCATCGCGATCCGCATTGCCCGTGCAGCCACAGGGCGAGACACAGTGGCCATTTGCGGTTATCACGGCTGGCATGACTGGTATCTGGCAACGAACCTTGAGAACGACTCTGGATTAGAGCAGCACCTGCTGCCGGGGTTGGAACCCAACGGCGTGCCCCGTTCTCTGGCGGGAACAGTGCGGCCGTTCAGTTTTAATCGCCTGGATCAACTCGAAACCATTGCCTCCACCCACGATTTGGCGGCCGTAAAGATGGAGGTGCAGCGCAGCAGTCCTCCTGATCCAGGGTTCCTGGAGGGTGTGCGTGAATTGTGTACTAGCCGCGGCATTGTTCTGATCTTTGATGAATGCACTTCAGGTTTTCGTGAAACCTTTGGTGGGCTGCATCTCAAATATGGCGTTCATCCCGATATGGCGATGTTTGGTAAGGCTCTTGGAAATGGCTACGCCATTACGGCCACAATCGGATGTCGTTCCGTGATGGAGGCGGCCCAAAGCACGTTCATCAGCAGCACCTTCTGGACAGAACGTATTGGCCCCACAGCTGCTTTGAAAACGCTTGAGGTGATGGAGCGCGAGCGTAGTTGGGATCAGGTCACATCAATAGGGCTACAACTTCGCAGCCGTTGGCAAGAGCTTGCAGATCGCCATGGTCTCTGCATCACGCACAACGGCTTACCGGCTCTCGCTGGATTCGCCATCCAGAGCTCTCAGGCATTGGCTTACAAGACACTGATCACTCAGGAAATGCTCAAGAAGGGCTACTTAGCTGCTACTAGCTGCTACACCTGCTTGGCGCACACGCCTGATGTGCTTGAGCACTATTTAGGTGCTCTTGATGAGGTTTTTGGCCTGATCGCTGAGTGTGAAGCAGGCCGTTCTGTTGAGGAGCTTTTAGAAGGTCCTATCTGCCACGGTGGCTTCAAACGCCTGAATTGAAAGGATTCGCTGAGGTATGGCTCTGGCTGCAATGAATCAAATTTTGGTGGTAGCCGCCCATCCCGACGATGAAGTGCTGGGTTGCGGCGGAACTATTGCCCGGCATGCCCATTCCGGGGATCAAGTGCATGTACTAGTCGTTGCGGAGGGTTCAACATCGCGCCAGCAAGAGCGAGATCGAGCCAGTGTTCGGGATGAACTTTCAGCGTTGGCTAAAGCTGCGCAAACGGCTGGATCAATTCTTGGTGCAGCAGGTGTGGAGCTTCTCGATCTTCCGGATAACCGTTTGGATTCCTTGGATCGTCTTGATCTGATTAAGCGCATTGAAGATAGTGTCGCGCGCCACCAACCAGATTGTGTTTACGTTCATCATGCTGGTGATGTGAATGTGGATCATCGCCGATTGCATGAGGCGGTGGTGACGGCATGCAGGCCTACACCCGCTCATGTGGTGAAGCGGTTGCTCAGTTTTGAGGTGGCGAGCAGTACGGAATGGCAACCGCCGGGTTCTGCCCCGGTATTCCAGCCCAACTGGTTTGTGGATATTTCAGATCAATGGGAGCGCAAACGGGAAGCTCTGGTGGCCTACTCAAGTGAAATGCGCGACTGGCCTCACGCCCGCTCACTTGAGGCTGTAGAGCACTTGGCACGCTGGCGCGGTGCTCAAGTGGGCGTTGAAGCAGCGGAAGCGTTTTGCTTGCTGCGGCAGCTGCTATGAAACGCATCCTCATCCGCTGCGATGCATCCCTGTCGATCGGCAGTGGACACGTGATGCGCTGTCGCACCTTGGCCCGAGAGTTGCAGCGTCGTGGTGCAGCGGCAACTTTTCTTTGCCGTCGCCAGCCCGGTGATCTGATCAATTTGCTGAAGCCAGATTTTTCGGTGTTGGCTTTACCCGAGCAGCCCTTGGCTGCCTGCGATGGATTGGGTGGTCGCGATCTCTATAGCTCCTGGCTTGGTTGTACTCAGGAGCAGGATGCCGCCCAGTGCCTTGAGGTTCTTGCTAAGGCCGGGATCAACGACGCTAGCTGGATCGTGTCAGACCACTACGGCCTTGATGCTCGTTGGGAAGCGCAAATGCTTGCGGGTTTATCCGGAGGCGATGCAGGTCCCAAGCTCCTGGTGATCGATGACTTAGCAGATCGAACTCACCAGGCCGATCTTTTGTTGGATCAGAATTTCTTTGGTGGGGCCACTCATCGGCGTTATCAGGATCTGGTGCCGCCGCAGTGCCGCCAGCTTCTTGGGCCCCATTACGCCTTGCTTGGGCAGGAATATGCCCAACTACATCCGCTGGTGCCGCCACGCACCCAGCTATCGCGGGTGTTGGTGTTTTTCGGGGGGGTAGATCCGTCCAATCTCACGTGCAGGGCGCTTGAGGCCTTGATGGATCTGGCACTTGCTGATCTGGCGGTGGATGTAGTGCTGGGGCTTCAAAGCCCCCATCGCCAAGCGGTGAAGGAGCTGGTGGCCCGAAGGCCAAACACCACTCTGCATGAACCACTGCCGAGCTTGGCTGGTTTAATCGCTCGTGCGGATCTGGCAATCGGTGCAGGAGGTGCCACTACTTGGGAAAGAGCCTGTCTTCGGCTTCCGAGCCTGGTGGTGGCGATTGCTGCAAATCAACTGCCTTTCTCACAGGCTCTAGATAAGGCTGGCCATCTTCAGCTGTTGGGTGATGGGGACAGCGTGACTGCTCAACAGATCCGCTGCGCGCTTCTGCAACTTAAAACTGAACCGAGGCCTGGGAAGGCAGCCAATGCACTTACTGATGGCTGGGGTGCACCACGCCTAGCGGTCGCAATGTTGGGCACCCAGGGGGCAATCAGTCTGCGAACAGCCGTTACTGCGGACGAATCCCTGCTCTCGTATTGGGCCAAAGATCCTGAGGTGAATGTCCATGGATTCGCCCATGAGTCGATTGAACCGGAAGATCACCACCACTGGTGGCAAGAAAGCTTGAAAGATCAGAATCGCCTCTTGCTCATAGCGACAACAGCAGATGGCTGTCCTATTGGTCAGATCCGTTTTGATCGGCAGTCCGCCAGCGTTCAAGATGATGCCAGCGAGGCCTTGGTGAATCTCTCGCTTGATCGCTGTGCCCATGGTTTTGGGTTGTCTGCTGACCTGGTCCGGTTAGGGCTTGAGGCGATGGAACAACGCTGGAGGCCTGCTCCTGAGGCAATAGATAACGTGCTCAATAGCAACACATTCAGCAGTGCTTGCTACGCGCGCGGCGGCTTCATATCGCATTCAGAACTCTTCTCGGAATCAAACCCTCCACTTTCTGACGGTGAATGTCTTGCTTTGGCGCCATCCCGCATCACATTGCTCAGCGATTGTGGCAGTTGGCTCAATGATTTTCTTCCAGACCTGTTAACAGCGCTGTGGAGACGTGGACATGTTGTTCGTTGGGTTCATACCCCTGCAGCGCTATGCCCTGGCGATGTCTGCCTGCTGTTGAGCTGCGGTCGTTTACTCAATGCTAAGCAACTTGCGTTGCACCGTTACAACCTGGTGGTGCACGAGAGCGCCCTGCCTCAGGGTCAGGGCTGGAGTCCAATGACCTGGCAGATCCTTCAGGGGGCTAGCTCCATCCCCATCACTCTGTTTGAAGCCGTTACAGATCTAGATGCCGGCCCTATCTACCTACAGCAGGAGATCAAGCTCCAGGGACATGAGCTGGTGGATGAGTGGCGCGTCCTCCAGGCGAGTGCCACCTTCGATCTCTGTTTGGACTGGTTTGATCGCCACTATGAGGTGGTAGGTGCAGCCAAACCTCAGTACGGCATACCCAGCCATTACCCCCGCCGCTACCCGACTGACTCCCAGTTGGATCCAGAGCTGTCTCTTGCGAAGCAGTTCAATTTGCTGCGAGTGGTCGATAATCATCGTTATCCGGCCTCCTTTCAATGGCACGGCCGGCGCTACATCCTGAATCTTCAGTCTGACTGAGCTGATGTCGGCTTTAGAAACTCCAAACTGCTTGTCATGATGAACAAGCTGATTTCATCGCTTTCGCTTCGGGAATGAAGAGCTGCTAATGAGCCCAACTTCACCTCTCTGTCGACGCCCCCTCCTTTTGCTCTCTAGCCGTCCTTGGAACAGTGCATTGGTTAATCGACTTAGTCGGCAACTCAATCGCCCAGTTGAGAGCATTACTGAACCTGCCAAGCTCACCTCAAAAGGTGTAGCGGAGATCAATCCACAGTGGATCTTCGTTCCTCATTGGAGCCATCTGATCCCCGAATCGATTTGGGCCTCCTGGCCAACTGTGATTTTCCACATGACTGACTTGCCCTATGGCAGGGGTGGCAGTCCGTTGCAGAATTTGATCAAACGAGGGCATAGCAGCACCATGCTGACAGCTCTGCGGTGTGGCGCTGACTTGGATGCTGGAGATATTTATATTAAACAGCCTTTGAGTCTTCACGGCAGCGCAGAAGAAATATTTCTCAGAGCTGATGGTCTAATCGGGCAGATGATCGAACAAATCGTGTGTGAAGAGCCTGCAGCTTCCCCCCAGCAAGGAGCGCCAGTGCTGTTCACTCGCCGAACTCCTGAGCAGAGTAATCTGGCCAGCTGCACTGAAGGAAATCTGAGCTCCTGGTATGACCAGATCCGCATGCTCGATGCAGAGGGTTATCCCCAAGCCTTTCTTGAAGCTTATGGGATGCGGTTGGAATTTCGCCGCGTATGTCAGCGCAGCGACGGGCTTCATGCCGATGTAAAAATCATGCCAATAGCAGCGAGTCAAACTGTTTCTAAAAACACCGCTTTATGAGCATTAAAATTGAAGGCCGTTCAATTGGCCCAGGACATCCACCCTTTGTGATTGCCGAGATGAGCGGTAACCACAATCAGAGCTTGGATCGGGCTCTGGCAATTGTCGAGGCTGCTGCTCAGGCCGGGGCTCATGCAATCAAGTTGCAGACGTATACGGCGGATACGATGACTCTCAATGCGCGAGGTGGAAGTTTTGAGATCAACGATCCCAACTCTCTTTGGTCTGGCCAGAACCTTCACGACCTTTATAAAAAAGCATACACACCATGGGAATGGCATGCCTCAATTATGGAACGGGCACGTGCGTTGGGGCTTATTTGCTTTAGTTCACCTTTTGATGAGACGGCCGTTGATTTTCTTGAGGAGCTTGGTGCTCCTGCGTACAAAATTGCAAGCTTTGAAAATAATCACTTGCCTTTGATTGCTAAAGCAGCAGCCACTAGAAAACCATTGATTATTTCAACTGGGATGGCTACGCTTGCCGAGCTTGAAATGGCAGTGGTTGCTGCTCGGGAAGCTGGATGTAAAGAATTAATTTTACTAAAGTGCACCAGTACTTATCCTTCGACACCAGAAAATACAAATATTTCTACAATTCCCCATCTTAGGTCTCTATTTAATGTGGAAGTAGGTTTAAGCGATCATACTATGGGCGTTGGTGTTGCGGTGGCTTCCGTGGCATTAGGTGCCTCAGTAGTTGAGAAACACTTTACTTTGGCTCGTGCTGATGGTGGTGTCGATAGTGCTTTCTCTCTCGAGCCTTCTGAGTTTAAAAGTCTAGTAATCGAAACTCAGAGGGCTTGGGAGTCTCTCGGTCAAGTTCGCTACGGCCCAAGTAAGGCAGAGAGTAAGAGCATGGTTTTTCGCCGCTCCATATATGTTGCCAGTGATATTTTTGAAGGTGATGTATTCAATGATTCTAATTTGCGTATTGTTCGGCCTGGAGACGGAGCACCGCCTTGGTTATTGCAAAAGTTGATTGGTTGTAAGGCACGAAGGGACTACAAAGCTGGTACACCGTTGTACCTAAAAGATCTATTCTGACTCTTGCAATAAATAAAGTTAAATTAATCTGCTCCTATACTTTAATAACAAATAATGTTAAATGCAAGAAAGAGGAATATTACTCAAGCCTTAAACATGTCATCGAGATGAATTCGTCACTAATATCATTAGCCCATTGCTCTGTAAATATAGCCTTTGCTGCAATAGTATGAGAATTGATTGACATAGACAAGAAAGACTCAATATATTCAGAAGAAATGTATGAGTGCAATTCATACAGATTGTCTTGCATTCGTGTTGCCAACATTTTTTGTCCAGTATTAAGAGTATGATCAAGAAACCTTATAGTGCTTGTGCAATATGAATTATTAAATATTTTCTGATCAAAAGTATCAAACGATTCTTGATTGAAAAAAGTTATTATTAGGATATCATTTTCACGGATAGCAGATGAAAGTAAATTTAAGAAAATATTTAAATCTTGATACATCATATGGTCTATAGTGTAAGTTACAAGAAACACTCTGCCATTATCTGAAGTTATTCTTGATAACTTATCGTAAAGATTACTAGATAGAAGATCTTCATCTATGATCCTAACGTCGTTGGTATTAAAAGCTAGAGAGGAGAGATAGCTTTTATCTAATGCGGTATCGACTAATATAACCTTTGAAAAAAATTTCTTTAATGGTAGAGAATTTTTCCCATTACCGCTACCAAGGTCAATCAGCACCTTATTTTTATTGAAACAAGGAGAGAGAATTCTAACGATTGATTCAGACGGAAAATGTTGATCGTATTTTCTTGACGAATGGATAATTTGCCAATTTTTGTTTAGATTAGATGACAAGAATCTTGTGTCAATATTGCTTAAAAAGGACATGATTTTTGAACGTAAGGCTTCGAAAATAATGAAGAAGAAGTAGTATTATCTTTATCGATATCAAAAATTCTTGCCACAAGTGTTAAAGCTGGTTTATTTGAGTAATTAAGAGTACTACCATGGATTAGAAATTGGTCAAACAGTACATATTCCCCCGAATCTACTGTAAGATCTTTATAGCTATCAAGTATAGCTGTTGGCAGTATTGGAAGAAAGGTAGTAAATGTATTTGTTGAAGAACTTATAGGTGAATGACCCTTAAATTCATAGAAATCATGGATTTGTTGTGGAATTGTATGCTCTGAAACTTTTGTGTGATCTACAACACGCAATGTAGAAGAACTTTGACTTCTGTTTGAAAATAAAGGTATCCAAATACTAACAAAATTTTTTCGATGAGGGTAATAACTTGCTTCTTGATGAAGACATAAATTTAGACGTGTTGAAAGTTTGTGTGGATGGTTAATAAAAAGATCAAAACCCTCAAATACAGGTATATTAAAGTTGAAGTCTTTGGAGACTAAATTTATAAAATTAGAAGCGATTAAATTAAGTTCAAGTGAAGAACGTAGAATCTTAACGAGCTCGTAATTGACTGCAGGACAATTTGCCTCAAAGAATGATATTACATCAAATATATTAAAATCAGAAGAGTCAATTAAAGGACTCTTTGTTGCGTCGGCGATCTTATTATATTTCCGAGCGTAATCTTGAATAAATTTACTGACTATTGACTCCAACCCAGCCAAGCTAATGCACTCAGGGAGTGCTTTGATTTCAAATCCATAATCGTTGATATTAATCATTTGAACACCTCTCCGCGATTACAATATAATCACGCATCAAAATATTGAGCTGATTAACTGTAAATTTATCACCTTGGGTTTCTAAGTGATAACTTCTTAGTTCATCTAAGTTTTTTTCCTGCGTAAGTGTAGTTGACATTAAAAAACGCTCAAAGTATATAGGCCTGAAATTCTGGGACGCGAGTATCGTTTTTATAGTATCTGTCGAAAATATATTGTATGAATTCTGATATTTACTACTATCATCAGAAGATCTTTTGTGAGATACTTTCATATCCCAACCGTCCTGATTAAGCGTGAAATGCCCAACAACATATCTAGCAGATTTACATGCTGCTTTGAGAAGTTCTTCGGGATCATTAAAAGCTGTTATTATGCCTAGAAGGCACACTGCATCAAAATTATCATTTGGTGAATTGTCGTTTAAAATGTCATGAACTAAATAATCAAGATTACTTTTTGAACGAGTGCTTTTAGCTATTTCAATTAATTCCGGCTTGATGTCAGTATTTAAAAACTTGATGTGCGAGGGCGCATACCAACCAAAATCTCCTGTGGCACAACCAACATCCCAGACATACTTAATATCAAGCTGGGAAAATTTTTCATAGAGAAAATCATAATAATCTTTTTTTCTCGGATTAACGTATTGAGAAATCGCTTGATTATGTGATTGCACTTCAAATCCTTTTCCACTTATTCTATAGAACAGGCGGCTTTGACGAAGCAATGTGTGACTGTGATTGGAGTGTCATAGAGATGATCCTAAGGACGTTCACTCATTTGGAAATGGCAGTGAATTAGACTTTTTAGTCGATCAAACTTATCACCATATAATTCCTCAAAGGATATGTTGTTGGACCTCTCCGAAACTAATTTAGTCAAACCAATATCTGATGTGATTTGATTAATCTCTTTTATCAGGAATTTTTCAGCAATAATATCTTCCGAGAAAAAATTAATCCAATAATATTTTGCTATTTTCTCTTTAGATGACAGGGTAATTCCAGCGGATAAATTAAAAGAACATAGTTGATTGTACAGCTGTTCTTTGCTATTTATTGATAAACCTAGTTGAAGGCTTGGGCTGTACGGCGCAAGACTATTGTAAATACTCGGAACACCGACGTATGCCATCTCAAGTGCACATGTTCCGATGTGTGTAATGCACAAAGGATTGGAAAGTTTGGCTAGTGATGTGTTCGATATTCCTGGATTTAAAAGATAAATTGCACAATCGTTTGCCATTGCTAACTTGATTGCACAATTGATAATATGAGCCGACAATATAAAATCTTTTTCAAGTAAACGTAATTGATTGGGAGTAGGGTCAACCTTCTTGAGCATCATATTAGGGTGCGGTTTAATATATATTGCTGACCCATTTAAAAATCTATTCTTTGCAATTCCCTTAAGAATGGAAAGAAAAAAATCAACCGCCCCATTAAATCCGTTGTATCCTTCTTGCAATGAAGCATCACTAAAAGCTTGCAAGAATATAATAATTGAATTATTGTAATGAGGTAAATCACGAAGCTCGTCTATATTTTTGATATCCTCAATTTGGCCGCTCACTTTAGACTTTAATGTATTGCAAATAATTTTTGAATTCTCCATGGATTCGGATTCATTAATACCTTTGACCCTTGGTTCTGTCAATATCTTATTGACTTCTTTTATTTTCTGGCGAATGCCCGGCATATGCGAATCCATAGACTTATACCTTTCGTCATAAATACTTAAGAAAGGGCTTCTGTGTTCTTGTAAGTTAGGCAAGGAAGACAACATGATTCCTTTTCTCAAGACATCATTCGGTCTTGGGGTACAAATATTATGTCTTTGAATAAATGTAAGAATAGAGGAGCAAAGGTAAACATGTTCAGTTGCTAGAAAGGCTTTAATATCGAATTTAGAAATCATAAACTCAACAAGGTTTATATAAGCAATTTGACTGTATATATAAAGGTGCAATTCACGTGAATTCTGTAAGCCTACAAGGTGAATGTGTGGATCTATATTATGAAGCCATTGGAGTATTGATAGACCTATTGGTATCTCCCTGTGCTGAAGTCTTGATATTGCATCCACAAGGTCTATTCCCCCTAGTTGTTGTGAAAATGAACTGATCGCTTTTATATAGTCTTTCATTATATTCTTTTTTATAGTAAGCAAATCCAAGGGTAATATTTCTACCGCCTTTCTTGTTTTACTTGATAGCAGCGATGCTAAGGATATAAAATCATGGTCTATTTCATTTGTATAAATACTCGTATAAAGACTATCTAATTTGCTTGTCCTTGCAATCTCGAAACCAGGATTTTCAATCCATATTATTAATGGATTATCCTTTGTTGTTATTCTTTCTTTAAGCCAGTAGTCCCAATATAAGCTTATATTAGTAGTTGATGACTCGCTTTTTTCTATAAGTACAGCCTGGCGCCTCATAAATGCTTCCTTGTTCTAGTTTTGGTACTCTAGCTTAGGTAGCCATATGTAAGCCTCTTGGCGTGGTAAGATTAGATATCTAGGAAGTTTTATGAAAAGGATCTTAATTACCGGAGGCACAGGGTCTTTTGGAAAGGCTTTTATTAATTATTTGCTTAAGCATTCTCCGGAAATTGAAAAAATAATTATTTACAGCCGAGACGAATTAAAACAGTGGGAGTTGCAAAAACTATATCCAGCTGATGTTTTTCCTCAGCTTAGATTTTATCTTGGGGATGTACGTGACCGCAACCGGTTGTGTCGAGCTCTTGAAGGAGTTGACACTGTCGTTCATGCAGCTGCTTTAAAACATGTTCCCGCGGGTGAAAAGGAACCAATTGAATTTATCAAGACAAATGTGATTGGTTCAGAGAATTTAGTTCAAGCTTGTTTAGATTCGCAGGTAAAAAAACTTGTTGCCTTAAGCACCGATAAGGCTGCTGCTCCTATTAATCTTTATGGTGCTACAAAGCTGTGTGCAGATAAACTATTTATTGCTGCAAATAACCTTGTAGGCTCTAGAGATCTAAGTTTTTCAGTAGTACGTTATGGAAACGTAATGGGATCAAGAGGCTCTGTAATTCCTTTTTTTATGTCCCTCTCAGATGATGATATTTTACCGATTACAAGTTTAGAAATGACCAGATTTAATATTACACTTTCTAGTGGATGCGCAATGGTTTATTGGGCCATTAAGAATTCCATTGGAGGTGAGATTTTTGTACCTAAGATACCAAGTTACAGGATACTTGATGTTGCAAAAGCAGTTGCACCTAATTCAAAAATCAAGGTTGTTGGGCTTAGACCAGGAGAAAAAATTCACGAAGAAATGATCACTAGTTCTGATTCAGAATATACATTTGATCTTGGCCCTTATTATTCAATAATGCCGTCTAGCAGTCTTTATGATGAAGAGTATCTATCTAATCAATACTCAAATCTAAGTGTCTCTAAAGTTCCAGAAAACTTTTCATATAATTCTAAAGATAATCCTGATTTCTTATCCGTTGAACAGCTGAGAGATCTTATTGATAAGAATATAAATGTGCACTCTAGGTAATGACCGATCGTCTTGATTCCACTGACTTCCTCCCATATGGTTGTCACGACATCACAGAAGCAGATATAGAGTGTGTGGTGGATGTTCTCAAGAATCAGAATATAACACAAGGCATAATCGTACCTGAATTTGAAGCAGCTATTTCTCGCTATGTAAGATCTCGATATTGCCTCGTTACGACTAACGCAACTAGTTCTCTTCATCTTGCTTGTTTAGCCCTAAATGTATCAAAAGGGGATTTAGTATGGACATCTCCTACTACATTTGTAGCTTCTGCAAATTGTGCTAGATATTGCGGTGCAGAAGTTGATTTTGTTGACATAGATCTTACAACTGGCTTGATGTGCTTAGACAAACTTGAAGCAAAACTAGAACTGGCTTCAAAAAATTCTTCCCTTCCAGATGTTGTCATACCAGTACACTTGGCTGGAACATCTGTTGACATGAGAAGATTGCATCAACTTTCTCTAAGATTTAATTTTTCTATTATTGAGGATGCAAGCCATGCTATTGGTGGCTCTTTCGAAGATAGTAAGGTAGGTTCATGTAAATTTAGTGATATTTCTGTATTTAGTTTTCATCCGGTAAAAATTATCACTACTGGAGAAGGAGGTGCAATTACAACTAATAGAAAAGACCTATATCAGAAAATGTTGTCTTTACGATCTCATGGAATAACCAAACAAGTTCATGAGTTTGCTTATCAAAAGCCAGGAAACTGGTATTATGAACAACAGTTGTTGGGATTTAATTATCGTTTGACAGACATTCAGGCGGCTTTGGGTCTCAGTCAACTTAGAAGATTAGATGATATCATTATAGAAAGGCAAAAGCTTCGCCAAAACTACATTGATTTGTTGTCTAATGTTCCTGTTCGCTATAATCAGGTGCCGGACAATGTTGCCTCGTCAAATCATTTATTTATTATTCAACTTATAGACTCCATGGAGAGATCTCTTGCCCATGTTTTTGATCAAATGCGATATTTCAATATAGGTGTTCAACAGCATTATGTACCTTGCCACTTACATCCTTATTATCGCAATTTAGGTTTTGAAGTTGGAGATTTCCCAGTTGCTGAAAAATATTCACAAATATCAATGTCAGTTCCAATATACCCTGGACTTACCATAAACGATCAGAACAGAGTTGTGCATACATTGATGGATATAGTCAATAACTGATATGTTTTCTTCTGTCTATGCCAATCTTGTCGAGATTAATTTTTACATGCTCATCGATCCATTGAATTCTATTGATTTATTTTTAGGATATCTTGTATTCTTATTGAGTTTTTTTCTTATCAAATAATATATTTAGATGTAAGTCACTTGTGACTGTCTATAATGTACACCAGCTTCAGTCGCTAACTCCATAATTATGAGTACTAACGTATCAGGTGATTTAATTAAGGATATAGCTAAGAAGCTCTACCCTTTTAATTACTCTGTTGTAGGCGAAGATTCAAAAGCTGCTTTAGATATCTTTCTACAATTTGCTGATTTTACTCTCCATGAGTTTGATTCTGGTTCTGAGCTCCGTGGATGGGTTATTCCTCCAGGTTGGAAACCATTAACCGCTACAGTTTCCTATAAGGGATCTCTCATTTACGATTGCCTAAAATCAAGTCCCCTTGGATGCGCTTATTTATCACCTTCTTTTCAAGGTACCGTTTCTAAGGCTGATCTATTAAGTCACTGTGCTTGGCGTGACGATCTACCTGGTGCCACTGTTTATGACTGGACTCGCTTATACAGAATTGGAGAGCAAGCGAAATGGGGGCTCTCCATACCTTCGGAGATATTAAAAAAGTTTCCCGATGAAGACCTTGATGTGTATATCGAAACCTTGAGATATACTTCCCAAATGACCGTACTGGATTACAAAATTCAGGGGCAAATAAATGAAGAGATTATTATAAATGCACATAACTGCCATCCTTTTCAAGCAAATGACGATATCTCCGGCTGTGCTGTAGCCTTAGCACTCTTTATATATAGACTTTCTAAAAGCAATAATTATTATACGTATAGGTTGTTAATTGCACCAGAGCTATTTGGCCCTATGTTTTGGCTAGAAAAATTATCTCTCTCAAATACAACCATTAAGTCCTCAATTCTTCTGAAGTCTGTCGGCAACGACTCTCAAATAAAGATTCAAAATAGTTTTACAGGTGATGCAGACATTGATCGCGTCGCAAAGTCAGCTGTACTTTCTTCCTGCTATGCAGACGTTTGTCAATCCTTTCCCTATCGTTCATATTATGGTAATGATGAAAGTGTATTCGAAGCCCCTGGGATCGAGATTCCCACCGTCACGCTTACTAGATATCCATTTTCTGAATATCATACAGATTTTGATACTCCAGATAGGCTTTCAGCGAAGAATTTGATGGAAACATATGAAATCCTTGAACGTATGATTACTATAATTGAAAGTAATAAGTGTGCTTCTTATGTTCAGCCAGGCCTATTTTGCTTGTCAAATCCTAAGTATAATCTATATCGGAAGGCCCCCGAGCCAGGCATATCTCATGAGGGCAATAGTCGCAATGAAAAAACTTGGAATTTACTTATGAACTGTCTTTCACGAGAACTAGATTCAGGAATGAGTGTTTTAGATATTTCTTTAAAGTATGAAATTGATTATGAGCTTCTCTTAGATTATATTCTTGAATGGCAGGCTAAAGGTCTTGTCAAATTAGTACCTTCTTTTTCCTAATGTCTTTACCTCAAATTATATCTCCACAAAATATATCAGATGGAGTCGTAACGCTCAGACGTCTTGATGTTAATGATGTCTCTTCTGAGTATGTGTCTTGGCTTAATTCTCCAAAAGTAAATCGTTTCTTGGAGTCAAGGCATATAGTTCATACTATTGAAAGTACCCGACAATATATAAACGATTTGAATAGTGAAAAAAGTAATGAATTGATCTTTGGCATCTTCCTTAATGTTGATCATGTTCATATTGGAAATATCAAAATTGGCCCAATCAACGAATTTCATAAACACGCTACCGTCGGTTTGATGATAGGTAAGATTAGTGAATGGGGAAAAGGCTATGGCACAAGAGCTATACAGCTCATTACTAGCTACTCTATTAACTTTCTAGGTATTGAGTCGCTTACAGCAGGCTGTTATAGCATTAACCATGGTTCCTATAAATCGTTTCTAAAAGCAGGCTGGGTGGTTGCCGGTAAAATCCAATCTCACTGGGTTGATACGGTAGGCAGTAGGACTGACGAAATAATTTTGTCGTTCCGCAAGCTCCATCAAATTAAGCTTCCAGCTGATGGTGGAATTTCTTTAATTGGTGGCGGCTCTCTGATGATTGACTATGCCGAAGAACTAACACATCTTGGTCTTGACGTTGTTGTTTTTTTCGCTCCCAGGCATGCAGATGATTTATTGATTTCGCGTCTAAATGATATAAATGTACGTGCAGTAGTCTCCTCTGACATAAATGATGACCATATTGCTCTTGAAATGCTATCAAAACATAATAGACTCTGCTTGTGTTTTGGACCTGCTTGGATATTTAGTTCATCCATCTTAGAGATCTTTGATGGACGTATTTTTAACTTTAATGGTATCCCACTTCCTAAATATATTGGAGGTGCTCACTTCACTTGGCAAATTCTAAATCGAGATTTCTCTGGAGGACTTTTCATTCAACAGATCACTCACAAGGTTGATCGAGGCTTAGTGGTTGCATACCAAAATTATACTCTGCCTAAAAATTTTCAGTATCCCGCAGATTTCGAAAATTACAATCATAACTTAGCTTTTAAGTTTCTAAAAATCTTTACACATGACCATATATGTGACAACAAGCCTATCTGTGAGTGCAGTGAACAACCTAAATGGTCTCATTCACTATATTTTCCAAGATTAAGTACCTCCCAGTGTGCTTGGATTAATTGGGATTGGGATGGTCAGCAAATTGCAGATTTCTGTAATGCTTTTGATGACCCCTACCCTGGCGCCATGTCATTTATTAATGACACTAAAGTCACTCTAAAGCATGTACGATTTATTTCTGCTTCTTACTTTCATCCGTATTGCTATGGACTAATTGTTACTAAAAACTCTGAATCTATCAGCATTGCCGTAAATGGAGGATTAATAATAGTACCTCTGTTGTCTCTGATTGAAAATAATCCTAATACAGCTTTCCGCTTAGGTGACCGTCTTTTTACCCCATCCTCTAAGTTGGATCAATCAAAATCAAGAGTTAAATATGATGCAGAGGGAGTTATAACTAATGAAAATTAATTACAAGTCCCTTGATGAATCATCTATTCCCTTAATTGACCTATCTCGATTATCAGCATACCGCGAATATCTCCATGTACTAATAGCTTCGGCCCAACGACTCCTAAAAAATAAACTTTTATCTGCTTCTATTTATCACAATATTTTCTCAAATCTTTTATGTTCAAAACATTCTGTATATTATCGTAGAGGACGAGCAGATTTATTGTCCTATATTTGGCCCAATAATGAGCCATTGTTAATACCAATATGGCATGATAATGATGAGTATCTTATTACCAGATCCTCTTCCTTTTGGTATTCTAAATATCCTTTTTTTACCCAGCTAGATCACTCTTCTTTCCATTTAGATAACCGCAATTTTGTTCGACAATGTCCCAATACTGATTGTCCATCTATCCTGTTGAGTGATAATAATCACTTTGGCCACTTCTGTTATGATTCATTGTCAATTACAAGCTTAGTTTCTTCTCTTCCTTATTTTTACAACTTAAGCACTGTATCTATCCTTCCGCTTGATATAAAGCAGTCTATTAGGCTTTCGTTTCAGTTTTTGGCTCGGCTCTCAAAATCTACTGGATTGAATTCATATCCCGACTTTACTATCAACGAAGATTTTTTGTCCTTTAAAACTCATACTTCTTCGATCATATATTTTCAAGACCTTGTTCAGTTTTTTCAGTCTAATACTTTCGTTAGTCACTTTATTTGGAGAAACTTTTGGCTTCCAAAAATCAATCATTTTTCTTCAACGAGTAAGTCAATCAATGACTTAGCTCGATATAAAAAAGTCTTCCTTATCAGAACAGGTTCGTTTCAGTCTCGTGTTCACAATATTTCCGAAATTACTGCTTATCTGGAATCTCTTGGTTTCATTTCTCTAGATCCTGTGGAGCATTCCTTAGAGGACCTAATTCACATCTTGGCAAATTCTGATGTGGTTGTTTCTGAGGCAGGAAGCTCACTCATTAATGCAGGATTATTTACCTCAGAACATACACAAATAATAGGTTTGATTCCAAGTAGCTTGTTATTAGATCCCTCAGATAATATGATTGCAGGTGGATTGCCATACTTTCTACCCTTTATTGATCGTATTAATTTTGTATTAGGTCAAACTATTCATTCAACTTCTATTCAATCTTCTGATATCGCTTATTATTCGATTTCTGATCTAAGCACAATTATCTCAACAATTTAGAGCAATGCATTCTCTCTTTTGTCTTGATTCTTCCGCAACTATTAACTTTGACCGTCGACAAATCCGCGATCTTATACTCTCAATAGATCGATCTCTTTTTCAAAAAGATCAAATTGGATCAAAATTACGATACGAACCACGTTATCATATTACTCATTTTAATGATTTGTATAACGACTCCGAACCCTTGCGCATTATTTTAGCGTATTTCTATTCTCAAGAATGGCTGGATACTATTTACCCTCTTATTTTGAACTCTAAACGTGCTTTTGATAAACTACAAGGTATCACAGGTTTTTCTAAGTCAGATTTTAACTCAATTCAACATGATGACCTTGCGCCATTTATTTCATCCGACATGAAAAGAGGAGGAAATGTAAATACTCTTTCTATTTATCCCAATATTCAATTTTCAATTCTCCTTCCTGGTTCATCGATACCTATTCATTTAGATCGTAGTGATAAGATTGCATCATTAATGATATATTTGCCTGATTCAGTTCAAGAAAACCATCCCAAGCTAGGTACGTCCTTCTGGTTTCCCAAATCTTCCTCATTCAACCCTCCATCTACCTATTCACATGAAAGCTACCGCTTTTTCAGGTCTAATGAAGAGGCTTATATTATGAACAATTCTCTTGAATATCCAATCCCATTCTCTTCTGCTTGTATCTTTCTTTTCACTAGTAATAATAGGAGCTATCACTCTATTAGTTATCCTTCAAATTTTGACCTCGGCCCACGTGTCAGCATAAACATCAACTATTACGCATGTCAGTAATTGGTTTAAAACCCTCTTCATTGTATTTATCTATTAATTTGTCAATTAGTGGATTATTGTAATAGTCTCTGTTGTATGATGCTTCTTCTACTGTTTTTTGCCATAAATTATTTTCGAATGGCGAAAAATGTGCAAATCCTGGCAATTTATACGAAAATTTAAATAAGTCCTCTCCTAGAAACTTTCTTGCCTCTAATCTGGTTTTCCTAAGTACTTCTTGATTTTCTGCTTTATTTTTATATTCTTTTAGCCACTGATGTGCTGTATCTATTGCATCCTTACTTGTAAATCCTAGTATTCTGCCAGTTGCAGCATGATTCCCTCTGCATCTTGAGTGTACCAGTGATATACATCCAATTGATTGAGCCTCAATTGCTGCAATACTAAATAATGATATTACATATCTGCATTTCTTCATGAGATCGTATGAACTTGTTTGGTCTCTAGGCATATATAGATAAATATTTGATTGTTCTGTTAATGATCTAATCTGTTCGACCATTTTCTTGTATGTCCCATTTGCTTGTATCGAGTTTTCGTATTGTGTTATTGATCGTGGGTGAAGTCTTACATGAACTCTATATCCAAGATCGCCCAATGACTTAATTAGCTTTGGCATTATATTTTGTTCATACAGTACCCTGTCGATCGGATATGGAATTGATACTTCATCGTATGATGACAGCATTATTAGTATGCTCTTTTCGTCTTTATTTGCTGTATGTCTTGTATAAGCAAACGGTATTTTGTTCCCATAAAAGTTTTTTCTACCATCTAAGCGTGAGTTCATATATTCTATATAGTTTTCAAGCCCTCTCCTTGATAATTTATTACTTGACTTTTTCCAATCATTGATTATATTTGTTGCTGTTGATTGTGGGAAATATTCAGTAGGTAATAATTCAAAGTGATCTTCATTTGATACTCCATTCAAAATTGAAAAGCTGTCCTTTGATAGACCTATTTCATGTATGAAGTGTTTTGAATTTGGATTATACTTCTTAAATTCTGACCAAAATGCTTTGCTTGCTGTATGCCTTCCGTTGTATACAATTAGTGTGTCATATTCTTTTCCATCTAAGAAGTTTCTTGCTGTTCGTTTGGTTCTTTCTGCGAGTGTTATCTGCTTTATTGCATTTTCATCATATATGTTAGTACTTGCTATATCATAAGCTGTGGCTGAGGTTAATGTACAGAGCTCTGATATCCATGCATAGTTCTTGTATTCATTCGCTTTAGTATTGCTACTAGCCACTTTTAGGTAACTGTTTTTAAACTCATTTAATATTGAAATACTCTTTTCATGTGATGTCTCACTCTCTCCCTCGATAAATGTGCTGCTTTTAAAAATATTGACTCTGCCATAAATGTCTAAGTTATGTTTAAAGTTTGCTATCAATGCGTCTATATATTTTATCCCACCTTCACATTCATTACACTTGCCATAATATAGCTTTTTCCCAAATAATGATTTAACCGGACAGTCGGCGTACGAATCATCGCACACTAATATATCTACTTTAGCTTTTGTCTTAATTACTAGGCTAAAAGCTGATATCAGCGCAAACCCCACATGAAAATTTTGATTTGGCCTTGGTATATGAACTAATATCTTCCTCATACTTTGCTCTTAAGATAACTTACTATCGCATTTTTCTTTGAATGTATTACGGCAACGTACTTTTTGCTTTCCACCCTTTTCTGTACCATAAAACAATCGAATTCATAATCTTGCCTTAGATATTTTATTGCTTCTATTGACGGATTTCTTTTCTCCAGTATTATGTCATCCATCATAATTATTGATTCATCATTCCATGTTGTCAACGCATAGTTTAAATCATTATATGGTCCAAAACTTTCATGATCTGCATCTATCCAGTATAAATCAAATCCTGTATGTGCCATAGCGCTGTATAGTTTAGTTGTTGACATCTTGAGGAACGACACATTTTGAAATTCTTCTGTTACTAGTATATCTCTATTGGCTTTCATTTGTTGCGTTACATCCTTGCCTAGATTATAGAAACCAGATAGCCTCTCATCATTCATATCAATATCTACGGTTGTATATTCAATATATGGTAGACTCTTTGCAATTGCTGCTATATTTGCACCACAAAATGTTCCCATTTCTAAGCATTTAATCTCACCTCCGTATTTCTTCGAGCCTAAAAACCATACTATCAGTGCTCCATGTATGCTGGTATGCATACTTGACAGAGGCACAATGCCCTTTTTTTGATTATCCTGAATGCTATAAATATACAAATTGTTTGATCTTTGAATAGGCTGAAAATTGAGTATTTTTTTAATTTCTATAATCTCCGATTCCATTGCACTGTTAATTAGATTCTGCTTTTGATGATATAAAGTAGCTGCTTAGATCATTGTGAGATGAAAACCATAATATTGAACTTGGGTCGTCTGGTAGGCCGTATCCCCAGCTTGCTAAAGCAAAGTTGTAACCCGCTTTTCTTGCTGCTACTCTATCAGACTCCATGTCCCCAAGATATAGTGATTGACGGGGCGTAGTCTGACTTATTAAGGCAGCCTGGAGCAAAGAATCTGGGTTTGGCTTTGTTCTCTTTGTTATTATATCTTCTGGTGTAATGATTGTATCAAATATTTCACTCAAATGGAATTTTTCTATTATTTTCATTGTAAGATTTTTAGCTTTTGATGTCACTAGCGACAAAATAAACCCATTATTCTTCAAGTTAGTTAGTGACTCCTTTGTTCCTTCATATAAACTTGTTAATTCAATATTCTCCATTGAAACTTTGAAATAATGTGCCTTGATTGCTTCATGCATGTTCTCCTCTATGCCTAGTTTCTTGAGAATATCCTTGAATCCCATGCCTAGATACTTCTTGTATTCAATAAAACTGCTTTCAATTTTAAATATTTCTTTAGTGGATTCCCAGGCTCTTTCCATTGTAGGCAATGAATTAATTATGACGCCATCTAGGTCGTATGCTATATGATTTATTTGTGATAATGGCGGAAGATTTTCGTCAGAGATTCTGCTCATTAACTGTTGATAGTTAGATGTCTTCTGTGAAAGACTGCTCGTTACGTCAAAATCATATAAATGGTTGGCTAGCATAAATTCTTCTTCGTTATCTATATCTATTGCCTCTTTTATGTCCACTTCTATCATTTTCGAATTACCGTGTATTCTCGTATTGGATTCTAGATATTCTTTCTTTCTGAACGCATAAACTCCACTTGTCTCTTCGAACACTGGTTCAAGATCCTGCGTTTGAGCCATATCTTCTGTATTGTAATTTAATGGCTTGTTAGCTTTCCAGCAATACTTTTGAATCTTCTTTACTGTAAATGCGCAATCGTATCCTTCGTTCGTTATGGCTTCTACACAATTATCGATTGTCCCTGGTTTCGTAAATGGCGACGGCGCTTGGCATAATGCAATTATGTCAGCATCGACTCTTCTGACTGCATATTCAAATAATTCATTCGCTTTAATATTATCGCCATCAAGCCTTGGATCCCTTAATAGTAATTTGACGCCATCAGGCAATAAACTCAAAATATTACCCTCTGAGCAATAGCAATATACTTGCTCAATCTTCTCGCATTTTCGTAAGGTATCGAATATGTACCAACAAAGGGGTTGGTTTTTTAACGACAAAAAGTTTTTATTTGGTAATCTTCTCGAACTGAATTTTATAGGTACAATCGCAACACACTTGTCCATCTCAATGCTATAGTTGACTTACTATAGCCTGTGTCTTACTTTCTGGTCAAGTAAAGCGTATTTAGCTTTCCAAATTATTGAATTTCATTTATACTTGAATTCCGCTTTGTAGCTGTGAATATGAACTCTAACTTGATTTTAACCCGTTCTCACTTAGTTAATACAACTAAATTAGCTTCCTATCTCAGCTCTTCCCTTACACTTGACACAGAATGTGAGTTTTTTTACGACTCTCAAAATTATTCTGTATCCACTCGTACCTCTTGTTCTCCCCTGATTCTTTCACTTGTCGATAAAGTCAACCTAGCAATACATCATTTCAAGAGTAGTTTTGTTATCCCGATTGATTTTTTTCATAATGATTTAGATAATATCCTTTTTAACTGCCCTAATATTTTGATTATCCTGATTGAGCACTCAAATATACCGCTGATTTCTAGAATTAAGTTTATTAAGAATATATTTCCCGCTACTTGTTCCTTATCCCCTTTTTGTTGGAGTATCTGTCATCGATGGTACCAGGCTCTTTCATTGGATGATGTCCATAAGGATTCTATGGAGCTTATGTATTCTAATCCCCCTTACATTTCGCAGACTTCTACCGAAATTTGGTCCCCTCATATCGGGGTGTCATTCGGCCATCTTTCTTTTTTATTTGAGCACTTTATATCCATCGACTTCCCGTCTTTTAGTAATTCCTCTGTCCAGGCTTCATATCTCTCACCCTCTCCAGAGCTAACTGCGTATTCCGATTTACCCTTTGCACAGATTGTTGCATCTTCTGACATTTCTAACTTTACTATTCATGACTTATCTCACTCAATTTCATCCTTTAGATACCTTCAGCTTCTTTACTGTTCTGATTCACTTACACGGGCTGCTTCTTTAAAGCGTCTTGATCGTCATGGTTATCACAACCTCTGTACACTTTTGCCTATATCAACTTCTCATAAAACTAATTCTTTGCAGAGGATATATGCTGAAAACTTGCCAACCTTTTCCAGATTTAATGATTCTCTATCTGATTTTTTATCAACGGGTTTTTCTCATCCACAGATTGCGAATTTCTTAGAATTATTCCCAACTTTCATTGTTATACATTCCAGAGACTCAGCGTATTCTGGTAACTCTCAAAGTTGGCGTGATTCAAATTTTGATAACTTTGAACTGGTTGTTGAATATGCCCGTACCATTGGTATTGGAGTTATTCGTCTTTCCCTCTCCGCTAATTCTACTTGTATTATCTCCGATAACTTCTTAGATCTATCTACTATATCTAATGTTAGCCTTAACGACCAATTATATCTTCTTAAGCATGCATCCTTCATTATTGGTACTGGCTCAGGTATCTCTCACTGGCATTATTTAAGCTCATGTCCTACTTTATTTATCAATACAGTTGTAATGCATGTAAGCGCTTTTACCGATTCCGTTTTGATTAGTCCAAAACGATTCACCTGTAATTTTACATCATTGTTTGATTCACCTGATTTGTTCTCCTTTGCTACTCAGTGGTCTACCAAACTTATCCAGGATTTGCAGCCTCGTGAGTTATCACCGTCAGAGTTACTAGCAGAAGTTCAGTATCTTATTGGTCCTTATATTAATCATCAATGTTCTCGTTTTACTTTGCACGCTGCACTATCTCAACTTGGATTACATTTTGATGGCATTCCTGATGCCCTTATCACGAAGGATTATTATGAATTCCTTGTTGGCGCCTAGTATGCGGCCTATTTTGATATCTCATTTGCATAGTTGACTATCTTTTCAATTCCCCACGTTTTTGATCTGTTGTCACTGTAAATATTGCACATTATAAGCAGCCACTTTATCTTAGTTAGTTGTTTGCTATCTCTTATTCTTTTTTCTGCTCCGTTGTCTTTAAATACTTCCTGTGTTCTCAATTCTTTTATCCATTTCTCTTCTTTCTCCTTTGTAATTTTGTGATCCGGATGGCTCAGAACATCACTTACTAATTTTGCAGGATCGTCCCAGCCTGCATATTCAAAATCGTAAAATTTAAATTGTTTTCCCTCTCTTTTTATGTTATTTATGCTCATATCTGATTGAGATAAGATCATATTTACCATTTCAGGCCCCCAATAATCCTTGCATGCGTTTTCTCTGAATAATTTTATTTCCTCTTCGATTCGTTCCGCTATACTTACCTTTTTCAACAATTCTTTTATTTCGGATTCTTTCATGCTTCTCGTCGGTCTATTGGTTAGTAGTTTATACCTCTTTATTATATCATTCTCAATTATTGCAGGTTTACTCCAGTAGTCTTTTGCTTTCTTGACTTTACTGGCTTTAAGTATGTTTGCATCTGTGTTGCATATTGCTGTAAAGTTTGCCATTGCCCGAAGAGTTTCACCGTCTATTTGTCTGATATTATCGCCTTGCATCCAGTTCATAATCATAAATTTGCCTTTTTCGCATTTGTATATTGTCTTTGGTGTATTTGAGACTTTAATTGCATTCAAATATTCTAGGAAGCACGTCTCTCTTTTAAATCTTGAAGATTGCCTGTTTTCTAGTTTGCTATGAGGATATATCTTGATCAATAAATTATCGTATTCAGTTTCTATTTTGAATACATTGCTATTTGCGTTTTCCTTCATCTCTATAAGGTTCAATATTTTATCGCCGCGTTTTTCAAGTATTCTTGTTGCTTCTTTCTTTAGTTCGTTTGTTAGCATTTTATTGTCTCCTTCAGATTTTCCCAGCTAGCTAGTCTTATTAATTCTTTTTTTGACAGTTCTTCTTTGCTTTTTTTCTTCCCTGGGTCATATAAAATCCTTTTTATTCTATTTGGTATGTTCTCTAGTATATCTGTTAAATCGTCGATATAATGTGTGCAGCCTATCTGTTGGATTCTTCGTATCTTTGCGTCCTTTGATTCTTCAAAGAAGACCTGATCTCGGCTCCATCCAAGTCCGTTTTCCTCAAAGAAACTGTACTTCTCCAGCCATTGCCAGGCAGCTTGTTGTAGGTCATATGCTGGGCCTTTGTAAGGAGTCTTTGTTTTATGGCTTACCAGCACCATGGCTATACCTAGTTGATTTATCTCTCCCAACGCTTTTACCATTCCTTCTGCTGGCTCTGCCTCTAGAATCCTTAGCCCATATACTTCACCCTGCAGCAGTGTGAATTCTTCGTCTTTCCCTTTGTTTCGAAGATAGTTTCGAACTTCAGTTTTGCTTTCAGGCAATGATTCTTCTATTAAATTCTTTTCCAGAGCAAGCTTATAAAACAACTTGTCATAGCTTACTAATGTGTTGTCAAAATCCAGCCCTAATAACATCACAATGATTGCACTAAGTTGACTATTGAAGTCGCATCTATGCCTTCACTTTCACGTACGTATTCCTGGGCTCCAAGTTTGTGCACAAAATGATCGACTACTCCCATACGTGTTAGCTTAATTGTATTGATTTGTTGTTCAGAAAACCATTCCAGTAGTGTTGATCCAAGTCCTCCGGTTCGATGGTGCTCTTCCAGGCTGATCCAATGGCTGTAGCCCTCCGCCACACACTGCTGAAGGAATTCGTTATCCACTGGTTTGATGCTCCCCATGCTGGCGACGGCTAGCTGGATGTCTTGTTTCTCCAGCATTGTTCTCGCTTGCAGGGCTTCTGAAAGAATTGGACCGATGCCGAGTAGCAGAACTTTTCCCCCTTTTTTCAGGAAATGGGCCTTGCCGATCCCCAGTGACGCATGATCAGTAAGTAGATCGGGTTCTCCTTTCTTACCTATTCGTATGTATGTCGGTTTGCCTTCAGAAATTGCTTCGCGTAATTGAGCCTCAAGTTCTAGTGAATCAGTGGGTGCACACACTTGCAGATTTGGAATACTTCGCAGGATGGCTAGATCTTCAAGGGAATGGTGGGTTGCACCAAGTTCTGCATACGACAGCCCTGAGCCGGTTCCCACGATCACTACGGGTGCCTCGTGGTACGCGATGCCCGTACGGATTTGCTCCAGGCAGCGTGTGGTGGTGAACGGAGTGATGGTGTACACCACTGGCCGTAGGCCGCTGAGCGCCATGCCGGCGGCCATGCTCATCATGTTCGCTTCTGCAATGCCGCAATTGAGGAACCGTGTTGGCGCCACCTCTTTGTAGTGATCAAACATGCGGTTGCCGATATCACCCGAGAGCAGGCACACATCGCTCCGCTCCTTGGCCAGTTGAGTCATTACGCGGGCAAAGGCATTTCTCACAGCTGCACCTCCTTGAGTTCTGCCAGGGCTGCATCCAGCTCTTGGGGGTTGGGGGTGCGGTAATGCCAATTGTTGTCGTCTTCCATGAATGACACCCCCTTGCCCTTAATTGTGTGGGCCACGATCACACTTGGCTTGCTGGTTTCTGCTCGTGCTGCAGCAAGTGCCTGGCCAATCGCTGCCAGATCATGGCCATCAATCTCCTGGGCATGCCAACCGAAGGCGTCCCATTTCGCTCCTAACGGCTCGAGTGCCATCACCTCTTGGCTGCGGCCCGTGGCCTGCCATTTGTTGTAATCCACAATGGCGGTGAGCTGATGCACGTGCTGGCCTGCTGCAAGCATGGCGGCTTCCCAAATGCTGCCCTCGTTGCATTCGCCATCACTCAACAGGGCGTAGCACCGGCTGTTGCTTTCTTGGATGCGTTGGGCAATTGCCATGCCAAGGGCCATCGGTAGACCGTGACCCAGGGAACCAGTGGCTGCTTCAACCCCTGGAACGAAGCCAGGTTTGGGTGGGTGCTCGTGGAACACACTGCCAGGTTTTCCAAATTCAGCCAGGCGCTCAATTGGGAAAAAGCCCCGTTCCGCCAGCACCTGGAACAGTACGGGTGCACCATGGCCTTTGCTCAGCACAAATCGATCACGATCTTTTGCTTCTGGAGCCTTGGGGTCAATGCGTAGTTCTTGCCAATAGAGCGCTGTCAGCAAGTCAACGCAGGAGAGGCAGGAGCCCAGATGTGGGATTCGGGCACGGGCAGAGGTTTCAATCGTGCGTTGCCGGATCGTGAGGGCAATGCGAGCGAGCGCTGTTGTGGAACTAGAAGCAATGATGGCCATGGCGTTAGCTGTTGGCCTCCAGTTGCAGGTGTTTCATCCATTTCACGGTGTAGCAATTCTCTCCATCGGGAAGTTCACCATTCCTGTAGGCAGTGGTGATTTCATCAATGGCGCTTTGAACACTGAATTGCGGCTGAAAACCAGTGGCCAGCAATTTGCTGGAATCTTGCCGGTAGGAGCGTGGGTCGTTGGATTCGCTCACTACGATCTCGGCTCCAGTGCCCTGTTGCACCCGTTGGGCAATATCAAGGATTTTCAGATTTTCAAAACCGGCGTTGTAGCAGCCCGATGGCAGCTCTGGATTGGCGAGAAAGTGGCGATACACATTGGCCATATCTTGGATATGGATGTTGGGCCTAGTTTGCTCGCCGCCGAACACTGTGATTTTTCCATTCTTGAGCCCCTGGTAAGTGAGCATGTTGACGCTCACATCCAGCCGCATGCGTGGTGATAAACCGCACACGGTGGCTGGGCGGATGCAGTGCACCTGCATCTGATTGGCATAGGAGAGGAACACCCGTTCCGCCACCATTTTGGTTTTGTTGTAAACCGAGATTGGCACCAGGGTGAGGTCTTCGGTGACCTGAGGCTCATCCTTCACGCCATACACGCTCCCGGAGCTGGCAAAGATGAATTGCTTCACGCCCGCGCGAACGGCTCGATCAGCCAGCTGCTGGCCTGCCAGCACATTCACCTCCCAACTCAAGGCGGGGTTGAGCTCCACCGCTGGATCATTGGCGATGTTGGCTAGATGAATGATGGCCTCTACGCCATCGAGCGGGATGGCATCGGTTTCACGCACATCCAGCTTGAGGTTGGTGATCTGGGGGTGCTCCGGCAGGGCATTGCCAAACCACTGAGTGTCGATGCTGACCACGCTGTGACCATCAGCCAGCAGCAGGGGGATCAGGACGGAACCCTTGTAGCCGCAGCCACCAGTAACGAGCAGTTTCATGACTTGTGCTGGTAGCTCCAGGGCAGTGTCTTGAGGGTGGCTAGATTGGCATCCACCCAGGCCAGTGTCTCCTGAAGCCCTTGCTGCAGGCTGATCTGATCAGACCAGCCATGTACCTGGCGCATGGCCGAACTCTCCAGCAGGTAACTCTGATCCTTGCCGAGGCGTTCCTCGCTGCTCTGGACCAGTTCGCTGAAGCTGGCACCAGCGAGGTTGCAGATCTGCTCCACCAGCTCCTTGATGCTGCAGCTCTCCTGGGTGGAGAGGTGCCATGTGCTGCCCGGTTCCCCTTCGATCGCCAGCTGCAAGGTAGCGCGCACCACATCCTTGATATGAATGAAAGCCCGTACGGAATGGCCGCCACCATGGAGCTGCATGGGCGCACCGGTGCGGGCGCTCAGCAGAGTTCGGGGGATGATGCGATAGAGCTGCTGGCCGGGGCCATAAACATTGGCGGCGCGGGTAAACACCACAGGGAAGCCATAGGCCTCATGGAAGCTGTGCAGGTGCAGATCACAGGCTGCCCGACTTACGGCATAGGGGGTGCTGGGCGCGAAGTGGTTGTGCTCTTTGATCCAGCCCCCATCGGTGCTGCCATACACCTCAGGCGTGGTGACATGCACGTATTTCTGCAGAAAGGGTTTCTGCCGCAGGGCATCGTGTAGAGCCACCTGGGCAACCACATTGGTGCGGTACCAGTGCGTGGGATTGAGCCAGCTTTCGGCCACCATGCCCTGTGCGGCAAAGTTCACCACGAGTTCGGGTTGCACCCGATCGATCAAGTCCAATAGCGCATTCAGTTGGCTGTTGAGATCAATGGCTTGAAAGCTGAAATTCTCCGCAGTGGCCAGGGGTACGCCGCCACCCGCTTGCGGCCAGCGGTAAGGAAGGAAAACGGGATTCGGCTCTGCTGAGCGACTCACCCCATACACCTGATGGCCGGCGGCGAGGGCTTCCGCCACAAAGTGGCTGCCGCTGAAGCTGTTGGAGCCGATGACAAGAACTTTGGGCTTGCTCATGGCAGCATCACCTCCTGCAGGCTGCTGCGCAGAGCAGCAGCGCTGATGGGCGTGTTCCCCATGGTTTCAACGGCAAGAGCGGCCATGCAGCAGGCCAGTGCGGCGGTGGGCATCATCGCCTGCCCAGTGGCAAGGCCAGTAGCGAAAAGAGCTAGCAATGAATCACCGGCACCAGCTACATCCAGCGGATTCACAGAGAGGGCTGGAAAGGCTTGGCTGTTGAGTTGGCCATTGGAGGCGCGGTCATAGGCAATAAAACCTTCAGGCCCCAGCTTCATCACCAAGCGTTCACTGCTGGTGATCTGCAGAAGGTGCTGACTCAGTTGCTCAAGGCCGCTGTCTTTGTCTTGCAGAGCCAGGCGGGCTTCCCGTTCATTAGGGCAGAGCAGCGAGAAACCTTCAAAGCGGGTGATGGATCCCACTTGGCTGCTGCATTGCAGATCCCCAAAGAGAAGCAAGTTGTGCTGATGTGACAGGTGCTGCACAACCTCCAGGATGCGGGGAGTGACCACCCCGTAGACAAAATCGGAAACAACGATGCCATTGGCTCCAGGAGCTAGCCGCTCTAATTGTGCGATCACCTGATCTTCCACGGCTGCGTCAAGGTTGTGCTCTTCCAGTCGGCTGACGCGAAACAGCTTCTGGTTCTCCACCACGTAGCGTTTTTTGAAGGTGGTGGGCCGTGAGGGATCGCTGCTCAGGCCATCACCGATGCTTTGGCAAGCCAGCTCCTGGCGCACGAGCTCGGCGGTGCTGTCAGCCCCCACCACAGAGATGAAATCGCAGTGGGCTCCCAGGGCGCTGATGTGAGCAGCCACCACTGCAGCACCACCGATGAAGTTTTTGCGTTCAAGCTCGCGGACCACAACTACCGGAGCTTCGGCGCTCATGCCGATGGCTTCACAGGCGGCGTATTGGTCCACGATGGTGTCGCCGAGCACGATCAAGCGAGTGTCCCCCCAGGCATTGATGGCGTCTAGAAGCTGATTTTGGTTAATGCCTTGGCGCCGGCAGGCGGTTTGGAACAGGGAGCGGCGCTGCTGGCGCAGATCGCGTTCCGAGCCGCTGAGTAGATCTGCTGTTGCATAGTGAGTTTCCCCTGCATGAAACTGCACTAAACCGCCTTGCTTCCGCTGCTGATCAAGAGTGGGCTGAATTTCAGGCTTGTTTTTGTACTCATTCCCCAGCACGAGCACCGCTGGTTTGAGGGCAGTGATGGCTTCATTCAGCTCATCGGCTTGCAATAGCAGCACGGAATCTGCAATACCCAGTAGGTTTAATGCTTCAGCTCGCTCTTGCTGATTGAACGGATAATTGATGGTGCAATTATCACCAATTAAGGCAACCAGTAGGTTCTGACCTAGGTTACGAGCATGACGTAAGTAGCGTATGTGGCCAGGATGGATTGTACTGAAGTGCCCATAAGCGAGTACGCAACCTCTGAAAGCTTGTGCTTTGTCTAAGGTTATTGAGTTTGCATGCATCTCGGGATCGCCAGAGGAACTAGATTTGTTGCCTGAAGAGGATCAGGCGTAGAAACTGGTTACAGAATTAATGATCTATATCTATATTAACACTTTGAGTGCATTCAGGTGTTCATAGCTTGAACCCTGGAGCATGACTAAATGCGATTCGATAAGTATTTCAAGATCGGCAAAGTCTAATTCTTTAGAGTCAGCACGCATTCTCTCGGTTGCGAAGTGCAAGATGATATTATTTTGGATGCAGTATTCGTAAATCATTTTTCTTTTCTGTCTGCTCACGGGCAATTGCCAAAGGCTAAAAAATACAACATGCGGTAACCCCTCCTTGAGTGCAGCCCAGAGTTGGCATTGCGTGCTTCCATTAATCCAGTATTCTGCACGCGACAATACAAATTCAAGTTCATTTGAATCACAATAATGTTTTATGATTTGATTTTGCAGGTGTTGAGGTACACGATTGCCATTAAATTCACCACTAGCAATATAGCCTCGAGCTTGGTTTTTCATCTTATATCCAATTGTCTGGGTGTTGATAGTTCATTCCCATTCTAGTACAGTTTTTAACTGTGATTGGCATAAAATATTCACCTAATTTTTTGTCCCAGTAAGGGGTATGAAGACCTTTGAAGCGACAATTTATTGACCAATGAGAAATATTTTCTTCGTTTACTGAAAAGCCGTGGGGTAGAGATTGATCGAATGCTAGGACCTTGCCATATTCAATTGGTATCCAAGTGAGATCATCAAAAAGTTCATCAAAAAGTTCATCAGAACTGAGCTTAAGGAGACCATTGCACTCTTTTATCCTTCTATTATATTTATCTCTTTTGAGGATGTATAGACACATTGTATTAGAGCAATCAACAAATGGAATCCACACGTTCAGCTCAAATGGCGATACTCCGTTCCATGTATCAGCATGTATTGGTAGAACATCATTGAGATTATTTGGAAGGTTTATCGAAAGACCTGGCCTCTTTTGCATAGATAGTTCATTGCCGCATAAATTGTGAATAATGTGTTTCGCAGAATTGTAGTAATTTCTATGAAAATTTGTGCCTTTAAAAAGAGCTTGCATGATAAATAGCCTGAGTTCATTACTTTCAGAGTGGCTTATGCTTAGATGAGCTTGCTCAAGAGATGTATTGATCTTGCTATATGAACGAGTAAAGTCAAGATAGGCATTTTCGATGTCTTTTTTGAGCAATTCGAGATATTGTTTGTTAGCAGATTCAATAAGAAAACCTTCTTTTTCGTACGTATTGCTCATTGACAACTCTTCGGTCTCTCTAAAATCCCAGCTAGTTGGGGTAATGATTTCGTGTGAGGTCATTTTAAAATAGTGATCAATAAAGTGCTATTGAAAAAAGATAAATGAATGGTCTCCGGCGTAATTTGTTTGCTTGAACCACCACATCCATTCCTTAGGAGTGTTGAAGGCTTCGCAAGTCACTTGCCAATAAAGTAAGTTGGCCTTTTCTTGTTCGTTTCTATAGCTTTCTATACAAATATATTTGTTTTGTTTGCCGACTCGCTCTATCTCACGTAGCGCGGAATCAAGCTCATAAACATGAAGATTGTGCAAGGTGTTTATAGATATTACCAAGTCAAAAGTATTATCGCTCCATGGAAGATCAATGGCATTTCCCACTCGAAGTCGGTTTCGAATTTCTGGCTTACAATTTGAAATCGCATATTCTGATATATCAATACCATAAACCTCTGCATTAGGCATAACTTTTAGAAAGTCATATAGTAAATAGCCTTTCCCGCACCCTACATCCAAAATCTTACTTTTAGGATGTAGTTGATAATGTTTAGCCAATGCAAAAGCCACTTTTTCCCAGCGTCCTTCTAAATACTGATATCCTCCATAGCAGATACGTCGATCTCCGTCCCAATAATCAAAGGCAAATTGTTTAGCAAGTTCAGCAGCCTTTGCTTTAGGGAATTCAGGATCATTTACTCGACTAAGATAATTTCTTTGAGTGCTTTTGTGCAGCATACTCATGAAGTCAACTTCAGCCATTTGATCTTTACTGTAGATTGATAGGCTTGTGCGCATTAAGCCATTGCATGCATAAATGTCCAATAATGAGTTGTGTATCTTCAGCAACCTGCATGTCGTTAATTGGGAAATGAATGGCTTGATCAGCTAATCTTTTGCATCGACCACCATCAAACGCCACAATAGCGTAACTTTGCATTCCCAGTTCTTTTGCTGTTGTTATTGCATTAACAACATTGGGTGAATTCCCACTACCTGACAGTACGATTAAGATATCTTTTGGATTAGCTTTGACTCTAAGTTGTTGAGCGTAAATGTTTTCATATCCTGTGTCATTGGCTAAACATGTAAGAACACCAATATTTGCCGATAGCGCTTCCACCCTTAGCCCTGGAAGCTTTGGTTCTGGCCCGCAAGCACCAATCCCGTAGTGCAAGTCGTTTGCCATATGCAAAGCATTTGCGGCACTTCCGCCATTTCCACATATAAAAATGCATCTACGAGCAATCCAAGCTTTTTCTAGTTCTTGAGAAAGCCTTTTTATTTTCAATATGATTTCAGTTGAAAAGCAGGAATTAAGTCGCTTGATATAATCTATTGCTGCAGATTCAAATGTGCCTGCAAACTTGTCATTATTAGACATTGGCTACGTGCATTTTTTTAGCTTGATATTGCCATAAGTAGTAATATAAAAACACTTTCGGTGGTGGTTTAGAAGCCATTAGGGTCCTGCGGCCTAACTCTATATTTTCATCATAGCCTATCCCGGCAGTTGTGCCTATCTATTCATCGCTTAGCTTTACTAGATCAATTTATATTCAGCACCAACTATTAACACAACTATTATCGCGCAATACTAATCCTTGAATTGGCTGAATGTATGACGGATATTAGATACAGACTTCTCTTTATAGGATAATCTACTGCTCTTTGATTTTGTCAACTTCCAATAACTTGTTGAGTTTAATAAGACTTGCTCATGTGAAACTTGTATATTCAAAATATAGAGTTGATGCGGAATATTGTTTCAACTCAGCCTTGATCCCATTCGCGAATTTTTCTAGATCACCTTTTATATAGCAAGGCTGCGAGAAATAATTTTCGCTTCCTTTTTCAAACCAAATTAGATGATAGTGTTTTATTGCTCGAGTAAACCCTTTTGCTTAAGCCTAAGCTTAGGTAGAAAATTGCCACCGTTTCTATCTGTGATTAAAATAAATATCCAATTTACTTTGTTTTCATTATTCTCTCGTTTTTGTGGAACTCTTTTGTTGTGCGGACTGAACTAGATGTTATTTCTATTTTTTTAACCTTTCTAATCGTTTAGCGAGAAAAAGCCTTGCTGTAAATATTATCATCTCTTACGGTATATTCGTTTGCGCTATTAGTGAAGGATTGAGCTTAAAAGTATAACCATTGTTTTTACCTATAATAAATCACGCTTGTGCTAAAATTATATAGCTTAAGCAGTTCTAGCTTCGTGAAAATAACTTTGGCTAATACAGGGTTTGAAACCCTTCATCATGACTTCCAGCTTGGTAAACTTTCTTTAGAGAGCTATGGCTCTGTAAATTCTTGCGAGTTGTTTGGATCAATATCCGTTGGTAAAATGACTATGCTCACAAATTCATCTATTGGGAGATATTTTAATATAGGGTCATTTTCTTTTGTTAGTAAGGCATCGATTGCTAACTATACAAGTATTGGTTCTCGGGTTTCAATTGGTCCCTTAAATCACCCTTTTGACCGACCTGTAAATAATGAGATCTCTTATACTGATTTTTCACATGTTTTTGGACAATCATTTACTAAAAAACAAAGGACTGATTATCCAGAAAAGTATTCTTTAACAAGAGTTGATATTGGCTCTGATGTTTGGATCGGTGACAATGTGGTTGTTCTTACATCAGTCAATATTGCTCATGGTTCAGTAATAGGTGCTGGAGCAGTCGTGACTAAAAATACTGAGCCATTTGGAGTCTATGTTGGAAATCCAGCCAGATTGATTAAAAAGCGATTTTCAGATAATAACATCGAAAAGCTTATAGATTCACGATGGTGGGATAGAGACATATCAGATTTCCCTGATAAAAAGTTATTTGATTCATTGGAGACTTTTCTAGAAATAGTTTCTTCTATGCCGTAGATCCTTTAACCCAATATTCTCTTATTCTTGAATCCTTAACTCATTTGTTCTCGATTATTCATGAAAACTCGTTCAACTTGTCGACTTTGTAACTCCACCGATTTAAAGTTGGTGTTTCCAATGCCATCATGCCCACCTGTTGATAACTTTCATTTTGCCGCAGATAGAGACGTATGTCTTGACAGTTTTCCTATGGATTTATATATGTGCAGTAAGTGTGGTCATGCACAATTAATTGATATTGTACCGCCAGAAATTCTTTTCGGTTCATATATTTATACATCTAGTAGTTCCCCGGATCTAAGCCTTCACTTTGATCGTTATGTTGATACACTTACCAATTATAAAAAGGTCAACCACAATTCATTAGTTATTGATATTGGAAGTAATGATGGGCTCTTCCTATCTAAATTTTTAAACCTTGGAGTTAAAGTATTGGGTATTGAACCTGCAGAATTTCCAGCAAGTATGGCAAAGAAAATAGATATACCAACAGAGATATCTTTTTTAAATTCCGAAATTGTTGAGAGAGTTCTAGAAAAGTATGGCTCTGCAGACATTGTTACGGCAAATAATGTATTTTCACATAATGATGATCTTCGTGGTTTTGCGTTGAATGCACGCAGTTTACTTAATTCAGAAGGTCTGTTTGTTTTTGAGGTTTCATATCTGCTTTCCATGATTAATAATAAGGTTGCTGACTATATTTATCATGAGCATTTGGCACATCACAGTGTCTTGCCTCTGAAGAAATTTTTTGATTCAATAGGTATGACTCTTGTGCGTGTTGACGAGGTCAGTACCAAAGGTGGAAGTATTAGAGGGTATGCTGCCTTAAAATCCTCCAGTTGGATCATTGATGATTCTGTGGAAGAGATGATAGCTAAGGAGAAAGACCTTGGAATATATGAAATTGAAACATATACACGTCTTCAAAGTTTTTATTCTGAGTTAAAAAATTCTATTCATGATGTACTTTTGCCTATTTTTAATGCAAATAAACTGATTGCTTCTTACGGAGCATCAGCTACCGCTACAGTGTTCAATAAAATGATGGATATTGATCGTTATTTGTCTTTTACCGTTGATGATAATAAATTAAGACAAGGTAGACTTACGCCATCTTCAAAAATTCCTGTTGTCGGAAATGACATCTTGCTCACACATATGCCCGAAATTGTAATAATTTCATCATGGAGATTTGCTGATCTGATTATTGAAAATAATAGTGAATATCTATCCGCTGGTGGCAAATTTTTAGTTCCCCAACCCTTAATGAATGTTGTAACTAATTAATCTGGTTTTTGCCTGCCTCCTAAATTGTTTGAAGTTTAATTCAGCGAATAATTCCTTATTACATTCGTCTATTGATCGGGATTCACCTTAGTATCCCTTTGCTGCTTCTTTAATCCAAAAATCGGGTAATCTTGGAGAAGGAGGAAGTATGCTTTTGCAGTTATCCTCGCTTAGATTCAGTTTTTTAATTATCTTTGATTCCGTTTCTGAGTTAACCCCTAGCAAAAAATATGTATGTTTAATATCTTGAAGTTGATCTGAGTCAATAATTTCTAGGCGGGAGCCCGGAATATATCTACCTTTCTTGATTGGTGAGTCATCTATGAACCCATTTATATAGGAAGAAATTCCGAGAAATGAGGCAGTACACAATGATCTACATCCTGCTCCATAGACAAAAACAGAACTATATTCACTTCTCTTTGAAATAATAAATTCTTGCAATTTTGATTTAATAACTTCGAACTTTTTTATGTAGTTACTTCGCGATCCAGTATCTAAATCGAGTGCAAGACTGCATGATATGTCATGTTTTTTGCAATAAAGAATCATTGCTTTCCCGGAAAATAAAACTGATTCATGGTGGTGAATAAAAAATCCGTGTTTTTGAAGTAGTTGCCGTGCTGTATTAATTGTGAAATAGTTTATATGTTCTTCCCAAAAACTGTAGTCTAAATGCTCATAATTCATCCCCTGATCTGGGATTTCAATTACTAGCAGTCCATTTTCATTTAGAATCCAATGCAGTCCTTTCATGAAGTCATCAAGATCAGATATATGCTCTAGTACTTGTCTGGTGACGACGCAGTCAAACTCATGGTGTTGGTAGTTTTTTTGTGCAGATTTCTGCGTAAAAAAGTCATTTACAACCGATGAATTAATTTCTCTCGCTTTTGTGTACGCATCGAGTGCCGGCTCTATGGCGTCAATTTGATAAAAAACATTAGGGTCTAGGCGTTTGAGAAATTTGCCGTCATTACATCCAACCTCACATATACTTATGCGATCTTTATCAATAAACCTGGTGATTTTATCTACTATCGATAATGCATGCTCGTCTGGCTTGGCGGATGAAAGGGTGATGTAGTTCCCATATAAAAGGCTTTGGTCATAGAAATAATCTGGTGAGTACAAAAAACCACAGTTTTTACATTCATTAATTATAAAATTTCTAGTAACGCTAGGATTCGAGTCTTTTTTTTCTAGTAGATGATGGACAACATTGTGATTCTTGAATTCGAATGCCACTTCTTGAGATTGACCATCTGAACCACACAGCCGACATGTATGCATATTGACGATCTGGAAATTATTCGTCCTTATCTTAGCGTCACACAGTGATCTCTCTTATGTTAGGAGGCTACTTGTTACTTGTGTGATCATTTATGATTGTATCCTCTTTTTTATTTTTTATCAGGTTTAAATGGTCCCTTGATTATTTCAATAAATTGGGCACCATCCTTTCCGGCTTTTACCGAATGCGGTACTCCTTTTGGAATAATTATTGATTTCTGCCCTGACATTGTTAGCTCGACAGTTGGATTAGCCTTAAATGAATAATATAAACTACCGGTAGTTAGTATTGCAATTTCGTCAGAGCTTTTATGTGTATGAAGTGGGTATTGTGATTCTGGGAGAATCTCAATGAGCATCATTTGTAGATCTGATTCAAAATCTTTATGCAGGCAAAGACGTCTTGTGTTTGTTTCTGAATATGATAGTTTTTTTATTGCCTCAAAGGCTTGATTAGATAGTGAGTCAAGTTCAAATGATACAGATTTTCTCATAATTTCTAAATTGTGGACCTAAGTATCGATTCAATACTAAGATGTGATAGGCCGCTGTCAATGAAAAGTGTTTGCCCACTTAGAGAATATTGATCGGCATTACACAGTACGATAGCCAGATTTCCTATCTGATCTGTTGTTGGTAAGTCTTTTCCATTGAGATGTTTCCTTGCTTTTCCAAATAACATTGAATGATAATCACTGTGACTTTTAATCGAACTGTTAATTGCCTCGCCAAAACTGATATTGTTTGAAAATATTCTGATCTTGGGTGTGTAAGCCAGCATTTGTCCCGCTGCGGCCTGAGCAGCCTTTGTTATATGATATGAAAAAGGAATATCATTTGCTCCGCATTTATAAGCATTAGATGTGATATTTACCACGTTAATTTTTAAGCCCTCAAATCTTTCCGATCGCAGGAGATTATGTAAAGCTAGATAGGGATTAATCTCGATCTTTATATTTGAGTACATTGATTCTTCTTCATTTTTGTGGTTGCAATGCCTTCCTCTATGCGAGAAAATTATTGTGTCTCCATTCTCTAGCTCGATGTCTTGAAGCGATTTCTCTATAGATTCTAAGTTGCTAAAGTCAGACTCTAGAAATAAGGAATCTGGAACAACTTTGGATCTTCCTGCCTCAATCAATTTATAATTGCAATATAGGACCTTTTCGCAAATTTTCCTGCCAATTAACCCCGATGATCCAAATACTATCACTTTTTTTTGACCTGAGGTATTCTGTTTAGTCATTTCGTTGTCCATCGATCTTGACGTAAACATCTATCCTTATGGCTGATTTTATTTTATTATGGTTTGATTTTCAATTGTTTTTAGTAAATTTGTAATAGTTAATCTTTTTCGTTCAGCACTTTTTTTATACTATCCCCCATAGTTTACGAGCTTTCTTCAATGCGCTTGGTGTGCCAATATCGATAAAGGGTTGTTTTGTGTGCTTTGTATATATCTTATTTATTAGTTTAGGTAGTACTTGAGTGCTTAAATCAGTTGTTCCCGTACCCAGTTGATTCATAGTGTCTAATAACTCTTGATCAAAAGCATAAATTGCACCATTCGCTCGATTGCCTGGTGGATTTTTGACTTTTTCGTGAAAGCTTTTCACAATGTTGTTTTGGTCAATCTCAACAATTCCACAGCTTTCAGGCGTGTCCGTATCGAATGTTAACATCGTTAGAATGCATTCCTTTGGTTTATGCTGGTGTGCATCTATCAATTCTTTAAGTTTAAAGTTTGTAGCATTGTCGGCATGAATGATCATGCTCGTACTGCCTTCAAAAAAGCTTTGATTAGCTAGAAGTGTGCCTGCCGTGCCAAGGAGTTTAGGTTCATAGCTGCTCTTTATCCTCATTGTGCTGTCTGGTCTTTTATCAAGAAAGTTATGTACTTGATCTGCCAGGTAGTGAGTATTAACTAGTACATCGCTGCAGCCGCATTCCTCTAGGTTCTGCAACCATCGTTCCAGCAGTGTCCTTCCTCCTACTGATACCAAACATTTGGGTGTTGTGTTAGTTAGAGGCCTAAGCCGCGTCCCTAAGCCCGCAGCAAGAAGTAAGGCACGAATGGGTTGTTTCATGTTGTGGTGTTTAGGAAACCCGAGCGTTCTAAAATCAGATCTGCTAGAGCAAAGCTGGCAGTGAATGCTGGTGAAATTGCATTGAGAACATGGGTGCTGTGTGTTCCTTCAACACATAGAAAGTCATCTTCAAGCTGTTTTTTCTCCTTATTAAAAAGTTGAGCTCGAATCGCTACCTTATTACTAACTTCGATATCGTTTATTGTAATTGCGGGGATCAGCTCTTTAGCAGCACGTAGTAGTAGTGGTGGCAAGCTTAGAAAGGCCTGCTCGTGTACATAACGCCTGAAGTTCCCTTGATTTAGTGCATATTGTTTGGCAAGCAAACTTGCGTTTTGTATAGCCATTTTAGGCTCGATGCCCTTAAAACCTTTATAGTGCTCACGTCCCCATGATGGTGTGGCTGTTGGTCCAATGGATACTATTGTTTGCTTATCAGCGCTTGGCGTAAAGTGAACTCCGAGAAATGGAACAGACAAATCTGGCACAGGATAAATATTTGTGCTTGGCTTAATCTTTGATGTTTGTTTTATTTGCCAGTAGAGGCCTCTAAATGGTACTAGTAAGTAGTTATCACCAACTCCAAATTCTTGGGCAATATTATCAGCTTGCAGGCCGGCGCAATTGAACAGATGTTCATATTGTATTGATTCACCTGATTGCATTGCGATTTTTTTTGATTCTTGATCGAACGATAATGATCTTTCATTAAGTATAAAATGAACTCCTTTTCTCTTCAACTCATTTTGCAGTGCCTGAATAACCTTCAGCGGTTTTACTACGGCTGTGTTGGGGCTCCATAGACCGCGGCCACTGGCACTCTTGACTTCAGGAGCCTTTTTCTTTAGATCCTTTTCATTTAGAAGTTCAACTGTTGCCCCATTTTTATGCCCGCGTTTTAGCAGTTCATCTAACTGGCCATCTAGATGTTCTTTAGTTGGGACAATGATCTTCCCACATTGCTTGTATGGCAGATTCCGTTCCTGAATCCATGTTTTAAGTCGTCGCGCTCCTTCCACGCAGACCTGAGCTTTTAATGTGTTTGGTTTATAATAAATTCCAGCATGGATAACTCCACTGTTTCTACCAGATGTGTGAATTCCTAGGGATTGTTCTTTATCAATAATTGCTATTCTATTTGTTATTCTCTTTTCAATAATCTGGTTGGCTAGGCTCAGCCCGGTAATTCCTCCACCAATTATCACTATGTCATAAGTAAATGTCTTGTAGCCTAATTTTCTCATTATGCCCCCTTTGATAATGCATTTCGTTGTAGTCTATCATCATTCGCGTTTATTTCTTATTCTTGTTTCATTATCATTTTAGTCCTCTTTGCTTTTTCATCTTGAGTATGTAATCTGTCTTTGCTTTTGGTCTTCGCTGTTTATTCGTCTGCTTTGCCTCGTATTATCTTCACTTTAGATGTTTTCTAGTAATATAGTTTATTGCTCGTTTTACTCTGTATTTTATTATTTGTATTGACGAGTGCCCGAGCAACAGCATGCTTATTTAGCTTGGTAAGTATAATTACTTATTTTAGTTGGCCCGCTTTTGTTTTACGGGCTCGTTTTGGCTACTCATCCCTCTCTCTTCTCTGCGCTGGCTGTGAGCATGATTTGGCTCTTTGCTCCAGAACGCGCTCCCTGACTGCTTCCCTGCGTGGTTTTCTCTCGAATCTGTTCAGACGTATTGACCAAGGGCTACTCCATCGTGCATGATCTTCCTATCGGCGGTTTCGCCGGGGGCTTGGCGGTCGCCATGCTTGCGGATGTAGCTCAGTGGTAGAGCATCTCCTTGCCAAGGAGAGGGTCGAGAGTTCGAATCTCTTCATCCGCTTATTTTATTTCTTTAACTCTTTATATTTAGACTATCATTTATCATTTTTTTTGGAATTAACAACTTTATTTTATTGTATTTCTGAATTATTTTATACACGTCTCTTGATCTTCTTTTCTTTATAATATCTACCCTCTTCGTTATTATTTCAGCTTTTTGTGATTCTGAATCTTAAGACCTTCATAATGATGTCTATAGTTGTCGACTGCCGTAAGCTGTAGGAAACGTAGCGTTACTGGCATGCGCCTGTCGATTCATGCCCCGAATCTTGGCATATGTCTCCCGAATCAGCCCTTTGGCAAGGATGTAGCAAATCGTGGGCTCTACAGAGCTTTGGCTTTTCACGGTGGTTTTACTGAAATTAATTTTCGTACGGCTGATCAACCCTCTCCTTCAAGTTTGTACGAGCATTTTGGATCTGTTTCAGAGTGTTCTGCTCTCACCATATCGTCGCTTACTGAAACCGATGCAGCTGTCCAGGCAGGCACTCTCCTTCGTGGTCAGCCTTATCTTTCTGAGTTGGCCTGGGAGCGGGGAATGCGTCATGGTCACAAGGCTTACAGCTTGGTGGGGCTTATCCATACCCTGGGACCTCCAAAGGTCCGTGAGTTAATCGGCGAGGTTTTGCTGGCACCTGTGCAGCCTTGGGATGCTCTTATTTGTACTTCACCTTCTGTTCGCGACTGCCTCGAGGGTTTGCTTGACCGCTGGCAGGAATACTTATGCATCCGTTTTGGAGCAGCCAGCTTTACTCGTCCTCAGCTTCCGTTAGTTCCGTTAGGCGTTGATCAGTCTGATCTGCTTTCGCAGCGAGCTGACCAGAGCTCCCGCGACTTCCTTCGCCGCCACCTTGGATTGACTGAAAGTGATGTTTTTGTCTTTTGGTTGGGGCGACTCTCCTTCTTCGAAAAGGCCTTTCCTCAGGGCATGTTCATTGCTTTGCAGAAAGCGTTTCTACGTAGTGGTCGTAGGCTGCATTTCGTGATGGCGGGTTGGTTTCCTGGTGGTGAGACTGATCACATGTTCTATCAAGAGGTGTCTGAGCGTTATGCTCCAGATGTACCAGTTCATTTTCTTGATGGAAAGAATCCAGAAGTAGTCCGTTGTTGTTGGGCTGCTGCTGATATTTTTCTATCTCTAGTTGACAATCCGCAAGAGACATTTGGTTTGGCTCCGGTGGAGGCAATGGCGGCTGGCGTTCCCGTAGTGATAAGTGATTGGGATGGTTACCGTTATACCGTGAGTGATGGTGTCGAGGGTTTCAAGATTCCTACTTTGGCTCCCTCTCGCGGGGCTGCACAAGGAGAGCTTTTGGCCTTACAGCACGATCATGGTCTACTCACATACCAGGATTATGTTGGTGCTGTAGCTCAGCATGTGGCTGTTGACACTGATGCTGCTTCTGCAGCCCTTGCTTTGCTTGCAAAGGACCCGGATTTACGCCAGCGCATGGGTGAAGCTGGTCGTCAAACCGTTCGTCATCGGTTCGATTGGCCCGTTGTTGCAGGCCTTCATCATCAACTCTATGCCGAATTAGCTGAACGGCGGTTTGCCGGTGATCAAGATTCCGGTACGGAGGTTCAGAATCCTTTGCGTGCTGATCCCTTTCGCGATTTTGCGCCTTTTGCCACAGCAGCGCTCGAGCCAGAAACTGAGCTGCGACTGGCCATACCGTTGCCAGAAGTGCAGCATCGACTCAACAACCTCACCAGCTTGGATCGTTTCTACGAGCATCTCCACGCCAGTCCATCAGATTTGGAGAAACTGGTGCTGCAACTCCAGAGCGAAGGCCCATGTCTCCTGAAGCACCTGCTCACCGCCTGGCCGGCTGAGCAGCATGATGTTTTACGGCTTTCGTTTACGTGGCTTGCGAAGCTGGGCTGTATTTACTGGTCGAACTCCAAGGCAACCTAATGACTCAAGGCGAAAATTCCTACCGGCAGGACGTATTCCTTCAGGATCTGCGTCAGCAGAAGGATCGTCAGCAGCACCGCATTTGGGCTGAACATCAGCAGATGCAGCTCTCTTTTTTGTACAAGCGGGGCCTTACTTCGTCGTCCACTGTGCTCGATCTCGGCTGCGGTCCGATGCGTTTGGGATCGGTTCTAATTCCTCTGCTTAAAGATGGTTGGTATTACGGACAAGATATCAACCCCAGTACAATCATTTTTGGTGAGGAGGTTCTGCGTGAGGCCGGCATTTCCGAGCAGGCACCCTACAGCTTGTTTGCCTCAGATCAATTTGATCTCAGCCTGGTTGATCGGCCTGTTCAAATCGCTTTCTCCAATTCTCTATTCAGCCATCTAACACTTAATTCGATCCTCACGGCTTTGCTCCAGCTGCAGACAGTATTAGATCAATCTGGTGTGTTTTACGCAACGTTTTTTGCATTAGATCCTGGTCGCCATTGGTTAAAGCCCCACCCACGTAACAAGTGGGGACGCCAATTTGACACCTATCCCCATCAGGATCCTTACCATTACCCCCTCCCGCTTCTGCAAGATCTGGCGCGCCAGGCAGGTTTTTATTTGGATGTGCTTGATGACTTTGGTCATCCCACTCAGACGATGGGGCGATTCCGCAGATCAAGGTGGCAGCACTGGTTTAGTTGACGTGTGCATTGGTCTTTTTGCCACTCTTAGGGATCATCTCAGTTATTGCTACGTTAAATCAGGTTGCTTGCTTCGGAGGCTGGCTTCTGGCTTGCACTCCTATTTTCTAGTTTTTACCTGAACGATTTCAAAGATGCCAGCTAGAAGTTTTTGGTGGCATAGCAGGCAGATCGTTCGGGCTTTTTACAATGTGAATGGTTGGGAACTCCTTGCGTCCATGGCCTTGAATCAGCCTCACAACTTCTCTGGCTGATGTGTTCAACAAAGAGCTAGCCCCTCTCGGCGATGAGCCCTTCGACTGGTCGTCGCCGATATTCACACCAAACCGTATCTGCTTCTATTCAGGTTGTTGGGTGTTGCCGAGGTGTGGCGGTTCCCTTTGCCAGAGCTCTACAAAACATGCCTAACATCTTTGGGCGTAGTCCCTGAGCTATTGCGACAGCTTCGTTTTGTTCGAACGGAAAACTTGCTTCGGATTATCGGAGTATTTGCTCTCCTGCGGGACTTGTAGGACCTCGTCAAGTGGGTGGTCGTTCTTCTGGTGTCTGTCTAGGCAGTATTTGTTGGTGTTTCGGTGCGTCTATGGTCACTCTCTCTTCGAAGCGCTTGCGCTGGAACGGTTCTCAGGGTTGCCAGCATTGGAGCTCCTGCTTGGAAGCCGGTGCGGTCGGCCAGCTGGCTCCTTGCCCCCAGGTCACACAGTTTTTTGCATGACCAGCCACCTCATTAGAATGGTGGATATCCCCAGAGTCGCATGCGTGAATGAAGCAGCCTTGGAGACAAGAAATTACATAGCTGTTATTAGTTGATTTTCAACGTGATATGCCGGCTTTGCTCACCTCAGGACCTATTCCACCGACCTTCATGTGGTTTGACTACGCAATTGTATGGCTGCCTTCCATCACCTTTGATCTTGATGGTGTATTAGTCATGCTCTTCACGAGGTGATTGCCTGTGTGGATGAATAATCTGCGGAGTCTGATGCTGTGGGCGTTGCTGCTCGACTGGCTCGGTCAGGTTTTGATAATGGTTTTGATTCTCTCGATGCCTGCTTGGACAGGCATCGACCTTGGTGGAGACAGTCTTCATGGGCAGGGGCCTTGGCTTGTGTTCGTGTTGCTTCTTTATCCCCTATTGGGCTGGCTATTCGGTAGCTATACCGTGTTGCGTTGGAAGCGACTCTCCCTGCTGTTTCTGCTGCAGCGTCTGTTGATCACAGCGGCCGTTACGCTGATGGTAGTGGCGATCGCCAGATGGTTAATCAACCCAAGTGAATTGGTGTGGTTGGTGCACCGGCGGGTTCAGCTGTTGTGGATAGGGTCGCTTTCGCTTTGGGCGCTGGCTGTTCGCGTCGGGCTGCGCCGTGGCCTTCTGTTGCCCGATTCTCCAAAGATTCTGTTCCTGGCACAACCACAAGAAATAGATGCAGTTCTTGGAGAATGGCGGCGTGTACCACAGCGCCAGCGTTTGCGCCCCATAACTGCAACAGCCCTTGCTAAACAACTCGATCATGTTGAGGAGCCAATTCTGTTGGCACTCAGTGAGGCAGTGCGAAAAGACACTGCGCTTCGGCCTTTGCATGACAGCCTGGAGATGTGTGATCCACGCCACGTGCGTGCGGTCTCGGTGCTGAACTTGTTTGAACAGCATCAGGAGCGGTTGCCGCCGATTTTGATGAAAGACACCGTGTTTGCTTATAACGATCTTCCTTGGGCTGCAACTTTCAGTGTGCAAGCCCAGCTCAAGCGCATGGCCGATTTGCTGGTAGCGGCGCTGCTGCTGCTTCTCACTGCTCCTTTTGTTTTCATAGCGGCGATATTGATTTGGCTTGAAGATCGCGGACCTGTTCTTTATGCCCAGAAGCGCAGTGGCTGGTTGGGGCGGCCGTTCACTGTTTACAAGCTGCGCACTATGACAGTTCAGCCTGTAAATGCTCCAGCCTGCTGGACAGAACCGGGCGATCAGCGCATCACGGTGGTAGGGGGCTGGTTGCGTCGTGTCCGGCTCGACGAATTACCCCAGCTGCTCAACGTGCTAAGTGGCGAGATGAGCCTGATCGGACCGCGCCCTGAGCGCCCAGAATTGGAGGAGGAGCTTGAGCAGCGCATCCTTCATTACCGTAAGCGTCACTGGATGAGACCGGGATTGAGCGGTTGGGCTCAGGTGTGTGCCTCCTATGCCAGTAGTGTCGAGGACTCCGATCTCAAGCTTTCCTACGACCTTTACTACCTTCGGCACTTCAGCGTCTGGCTCGACCTCGTGATCCTGCTGCGCACTGTCAAGACTGTGCTTAAGGCCGGTGGCCGGTGAGCTCTCAAGGAGGTATTGCAGGGTGTTGTTTATCTATCTATCCAGACCGCGTAGCTGTTTGGAATTTTCGAAATCAGTCACGGTGCTTGCTAACCCTTCTGTTAGGGCAATGCGTGCTTGCCAGCCCATAGCGGCGAGGCGGCTCACATCTAGTTGTTTTTTGGGTGTCCCATCCGGTTTGCTGTGGTCCCAGTGAATTTCTCCTTCGAATCCCACGGCGGCGGCCACATGTTCGGCCAGCTCTCGGATGCTGAGATCGATTCCCGTGCCAACGTTAAGAAAGGCGAGTGGTGTGCCCTCATCGTGTTGAGGTGCGTCATCGCTTAGGGCCGACCAGTGCTCCAATGCAAATACGCATGCTTCGCCTAGGTCGTCTGCATGGAGAAATTCCCTTAAGGGCGTGCCCGTGCCCCAACAGCTCACTGACTCGGCTCTGAGTTTGGCTTCGTGAAAGCGGCGAATGAGAGCTGGCAGAACGTGACTGCCAGTGGGGTGGTAGTTATCTCCTGGTCCATAGAGATTTGTTGGCATCAGGCTAATTGCATCAAACCCGTGCTGAAGTCGCAGTGCTTCACAGAGCTTAATGCCGGCGATTTTGGCGGTGGCATACCAAGCGTTGGTTGGTTCCAGGGCACCGGTAAGCAGTGATTCCTCTCGAATGGGTTGCTCTGCGAACTTGGGGTAGATGCAGCTACTACCCAGAAATAGCAATCGCCTCGTGTCGTTCCGCCATGCTGCCTCGATTACTTGGGTTTCGATCCTCAGGTTCTCGAGCAAGAAATCCGCCGGACGGCTGCGGTTGGCTTCAATGCCACCAACGGTCGCGGCAGCCAGCACCACCACATCGGGTTTTTGCACGTACATCCAGTGGCGCACGGCCATGTCATCGAGCAGGTTGAGTTCTTGCCGGCTAGGGGTAAGTAGTTCTCCGCCTTTAGCTGGATCGCCGTAGCCGCTGCGCCGGAGTGCCCGCACTATGGCGCTACCTGCCATGCCACGCGCACCGGCCACAAAAATGCGATCGCTTGGCTGGATCAGGCACATAACCATGATTTCCTCACTCCCTTGGCCCTATCACCTGAAAGCCCTTTCGCTTTAAGTAGGCTTCCTTACGGGCTTCTTCTTTATCTACGGCGATCATTTCGTTGACCAACTGCTCAAGTGTTGTGCTAGGAGTCCAGCCAAGTTTCTCTCGTGCTTTGGTGGGATCCCCAAGCAGGGTCTCAACTTCAGCTGGCCTGAAATAACGGGGATCAATTCGCACAACAATTGCACCGGTGTCGCTGCGTCGGCCAAGCTCATGAAGGCCATTGCCTTCCCAGCGTATTTCTCCCCAATTTAGAGCGCTGGCGGAGAGTTCAATGAAGCGGCGCACAGATTCCTGGCGACCGGTAGCTATCACAAAGTCTTCGGGAGTTTCCTGCTGGAGCATCCGCCATTGCATCTCCACGTAATCGCGGGCATGGCCCCAATCTCGAAGGGCATCGAGATTGCCCATAAAAAGACAATCCTCCAGCCCTGCATCAATCCGGGCAAGTCCACGGGTGATCTTGCGAGTTACGAAGGTTTCACCGCGGCGCGGTGATTCGTGATTAAACAAGAGCCCATTACAGGCATACATGCCGTATGCCTCCCTGTAGTTAACCGTGATCCAGTAGGCGTAGAGCTTCGCTACACCATATGGACTGCGCGGGTGAAAGGGGGTTGTTTCCCGTTGAGGGTTCTCTTGCACCAAGCCGTAGAGCTCAGACGTGGAAGCTTGGTAAATGCGGGTTTTTTCAACCAGACCGCATATGCGCACAGCTTCGAGGATGCGCAAAGTGCCGAGAGCATCCACGTTGGCGGTGTATTCCGGCGCCTCGAAGCTCACCGCAACATGGCTCTGCGCTCCTAGGTTGTAAATCTCATCGGGCTGCACCTGCTCGATTATCCGCTGAAGATTGCTGCCGTCGCTCAGGTCGCCGTAGTGCAGCGTGAGTCTTGGTGGCTGTCCATGCTCACCAAGTTCGTGGGGGTCCTGATAGAGGTGATCTATTCGGGTTGTGTTGAAGCTGCTGGCTCTGCGCTTGATGCCATGCACGGCATAGCCTTTCTCCAGAAGCAGCTCAGCAAGGTAGCTGCCGTCCTGTCCGGTGATGCCGGTTATGAGGGCTTGTTTGCGGTTGCTCATGACTGCCATTGTTGCTGGTGGAAGCTGTCGGTACCTGATAGTTCGTCAGAACGCAACGGTGGCAAGATGAGCCTAGAGATTTGCGCTCCCTCTCCTTCGGCACCGTGACCCACCACCACCCCCCAATCTTGGCGTGAGTCTTTCCGGTCGAAGTTGTAGTGAGAATGTGATCAGTGGGTGTTTTTACACTGCATTGGCAAACTATGTCGACTTTGAAAGATCATCCTCGGATCGGTGCAACATTGGTCGCTATCAAGGAAACAGCTGTGATTCTCACTATGCTGGGTCAAACCTCAGCAAGTGTTTCGGGGTAACTGGCTTGCCACAGTTCAAGTATTCTCTCTACCTAAGGTGAAGCAATATAAGGAGCTTTGAGTGAAGCTGCAGATTTAATAACTGGTCTCCGTTCAGGGCACGATGCCTTTTATCCAAGTTGCAATCATCGCGCGAATCACTTTTTCCCAATCACCATCTCGGGGTTGCCGGAAAAGACGGACACTTTTGTACCAGGCTGTGTGTTCTCCCTCTAAGCCCCATCGCCATTCCGGAATCCACCGCAGGGCAAGCCAAGTGGGGATCCCCATAGCGCCTGCCAGATGAACAACTGCGCTATCGGCGCTGATCAGAAGGTCACAGTTCGCGAGCACAGCGGCTGTGTCTTGAAAGTCCATCGACTGGCTCACTCTTCCCTGTCCAGCAACAAAGTTCAGCCCACTGTTGTCTTGGAATTGTTCGCTTCCAGCCCCTTTCTGTATAGAGACAAATTCCACGTCAGCTAATTGACGAAGGGGCCGCAATCGCTCGAAGGGAAGAGATCGACCCCGCGAGTAGAGCGAGTGTTCATGGTTGGGGTTTCCTTGCCAGTGCAGGGCTATTAATCGATGCCCTGGTTTGCGCTGCAATAGGGCTGACCACCGTTGAACGCGTTCAGCCTCAATTTTTATGTAGCCATTGCTGAAGGGGGCCCACAGCTCCCGGGCTTGCAAGGTGGGAAGGAGATCCAGCAGTGGGAGCCAGTTGGGTTGAAGCTCAGCCCATTGCTCGCTCTCAAGTTGGTCGATGACGTTCTTCAGGCCAACGGCATCCCGCAGCAGGGGCACCAGGGCTGGCTGGCTCAGGAGGGTGACGTCGAATCCACTCTGTTGAAGATGTAAGGCGTAGCGACTGAATTGCAGTGTGTCTCCGAGCCCCTGCTCGCTCATCAGCAATACCGGTCTTCTTGGCTCGAGCGGACCCCTGTGGCAGGGTCCGAAGGCTCGTTTAAAAAGCGGATAGTTCCCTGGTTTACGGGTAAAACGCTGGCCGTAGTTGTCCCAGCCCTCCTTCCAGCGGCCGAGTAGGAGCAAATCCTGAGCCAGGTTGTTGCGTGCTGCCTGCTCGGTTTCTGTGTTGTGAGGAAGCGCCAGGCAATGGCGATAGGCGCGCACTGCTGAATGAATACGGCGCTGCTGGTGCAGGCCGATTCCGAGGTTGAACCAGGCGATTGGTTCGCTGGGCTCCATTTGCAGGCCCCGTCCCAGCATTCGCTGAGCAAGAGAGGGGTGGTGATCGAGTAATTCACCCCCACGATTCATCCAGTCGTGGGCTGTCCATGAGCTGCTTACATTCATGCCTGCGCGTAGCGCACCCCCACATCTAATAGATCATCTTCGATCTCATCTACCACTTGTTCAGCCAAATTCTTTCCTGTTGAGGAGATGTTTGCACAATGCTGGCGGTGGTCTTTGCACCACTCAAGCTGCTCACTTAGATCCGCTCGTGTGGGCACTATGAGCACCTAGGGCTTAGGTGCTGGTTATACCACTGTCTCTTTGGGCTTTGTACTTTGTACACGCAGAATGCTGCTCTTTGAGAGAAGCTTCAACAGCATGCCCCATGATTTATATTGCCGTTGATTTCGACCTGCCAGGCGTGTAGTGCGGTATGCCACGGGCTAACAGTGATGCTCTGCAGACTTTCCTGATGCATGCAACTCACCACGAGTTTGCGGGCCTGCGCGTTACGGCACTGAACAATCCTGTTGATTTTTGCGTCGAGCCGATCTGGCCGTACTCGACTCAAACGAGAAAGTTGGTACCTACTAATGAGCGCCAGGGTGGTCAAATTGATGGCTTTGTTGCCGGTTGTAGAGCCTAGCCAGAATGCCAGCGGCAAATGATCATGTCACGGAGGTAGGGGGAACCGTTCAATGCGCCCGAGCAGGTTCGTGCATACACCCTTCATTGGGTTGGGATAGTGTCCGGCTCGAATCGTTGATTTCATTGGTGGAGGCGTCAAGATGAAGGTATGGAACTAGCCGGTCCTCGTCATTTAGCTGGATAGCCAAGGAGCCTTGGGGTTGGCCCAAGAGTGCTGCGATTCCGCTACCTGCTCTGAGTAAGGACATCCCAGCGAATGCCCATGTCCCGGTCTAGGTAATGGATTGATGCTGTAAGGGGTTTGCTTACTCCATCAGATGCAGAGAGTCCGTTGCTGTGGGTCTTCATGGACAGTGAACTGTGGCAATTGTTCGGCCAGGGAAAGTACCTCTTGCCACGCATGAGATCCTGGGCGTTGGTGGTCTTGCTCGGTGCGCATTCTCGTAGCTGTCGTTCATTACTGGGACCCTGAAGGGAGTGGTCGACACGCTTCCCTGCGGCCCAATCCACGGCCTCGAATTGAAGCATTTCAGCAACAGCTGCTTGCTCTGCAGCGTATTGGTGCTCGTCAGGCCCAGCTCAACATGAAAACCATGGCTGCTGAACCAGCCAACGGCCAGTTGCAGCACACAATCGATATCAAGGTAATTACCGATGGGAAGCATCATGTCCTCGATCGTCTCGACCCGCCTTATCGAGGAATGTTTCAGATGGTTGTCACCGAGCCATCAACACCAAAGCATCTCGGTTTTGAAGCCCAGCGCTTTCTCGCCAGCCGGCTCGATCAGGATTACGAGTTGTATGCCTACTTTGAAGACGACCTAATTGTTCTTGATCCATGGTTTTTTCGCAAAATCGATTGGTTTCGCTCGCAGGCTGGCGATGGTTGTGTGGTGTTCCCTCATCGCATCGAGTTGGCGCCTGAACCCCACCCTGTTGACCGTTTTTATATAGACGGCCCTATGCCGGAGTCAGATTTGCGTCAAATTTTGCCGGAGCCTGAGGCGGCTGTTGCTGCACAGTGGCCTGGTGGGATGCTTTTGTTTGAATCTCCACGCAACCCTCATGCAGGCTGTTTCGTTTTAAGTCGAAGCCAGTTGTTTCATTGGACGCAGCAGCCACACTGGCAAGACGGTGACTGCTCTTGGGTGTCCCCACTTGAGAGTGCTGCGACCCTAGGTATTGCCAAAACTTTTCGTTTATTCAAGCCGGCTATGGCGCAGGCCTCCTGGCTTGAGATTCAGCACTGGGGAACCAATTTTCATTGCCTGCTGGGAGACAAAGTCGCCTTACCTGATAGCAAACGTTCTCCAGTGAGTGATGTCAATAGCGATGAAAGCACGGCTGACCAAGATCCAAAATGATGAGATCGCCATAGTTTGATGAGTTGGCCGTAGTGATGGTTTGGCCGGTGCAGTTCTTGCCAGCGCTCATCAGGAAAAGCACTGAGCAAAAGATCGGCTCGCTGGCCTGCAGCGGCGCAGAGATGAACAAGAGCTGTGTCGATCGTCACTACACGGCTTAGCCGGCAGTGCTGGGTCAGGTCGTGCAAAGTCCCCTGGCGAGGATTGAGGACTTTCACTCCTATGTCTCTGAGTTGTCTAGCTTCCCAGTCTTGCCACTTTGTGATGTCGGTCATGAAGCTCTGTGGGTAAAGACTTTGCAGGTGACCGTAGAACTCTCGTACCAGTGCCCAAGGTACTGAGCGGCTGTGAGATGAAAGTCTGTCTCCAGCTCCCTCTGCACGCCAACAGAAGAGCCATTTGAGGCCTATCGCTTGGCTGTCGTCGTTCTCCTGCTTCAACCAAGAGCGGTAATGCGTGGGCTCAATGTTGCTCATGACAGCGCCTCTAAATGCCATAGCTGGGATCGGGCTTGTCCCTTGATCTTGGGTTTGATGGCAACTAATCGAGTTCTCTCTTGGAAGTAGTGGCTCGATCTGCTGCTTTCGCTCAGTGCCCATTTTCAGATTTAGGCAGCAGCTCTGAGCCTTGGCCCAGGGCACCAGCAAGCTCAAAGCTTCTAGATGATCACCGATGCCGCCATTTAGCTCCACGCAAAGAGGGCGTCCCTTTGACTTGCTCTGTGCGATCGCTTCCAAGGTGTGTTCTAGAAGCCCTTCAGGCAGCAGGTGTCGGTAGGGATTGGTCTCCCCGTGTAGCCGTGCGACACGAAAACGCCATTGCCTTAGTGCATTTGCATCTGCTTGGAGTCCTCCCTCCCTCACACGATCGAGTAGCGCATCTCCCAGCCCGAGGCTGATCGCCAGATGACCAGTGCGTAATGACACAAGCCCCTGAAGCTGTGGGCGGAGCCAGGACCTGGCTAAATCCAGGTCATCGCCAAACAGAGGCCATGGAGAATGGAACCCGGTCATCGGATCTGGGCGTGCGGTTGCTGCTGATTCATCAGAATTTTCCAGGCCAGTTTCGTCAGTTGGCACCCCATCTCGAGCAACGGGGCCATGAGGTTGTGGCGATCGCCTCGCACAAACGTCAGATCGCTCTTAAAGGTCGTGTACTGCGTTACGAGGAGCCCGCTGGCTTGACGGGTGCGCCCCTGGGCACACAGATCTGGCATGAGGGGCTTGAGCGTGCTGCCCGGGTGGCGCGTATTGCTCAGCAGTTGGAACAGGAAGGATGGCGCCCAAACATAATCTTGGCTCATACCGGCTGGGGTGAAACCCTTGGACTTCAGGAAGTTTGGCCGGCAGTGCCTCAGATACTTTGGCCCGAACTATGGGTGCGCCCTGAGCATGGTGGTTATGGGATCGATCCGCTCAAGCCACCAGCTGGTCTTGATAGCCGATTGGAACAGCTAGGGCGCAATGCCCTCACCCGCACAGCCCTGGCCGCAGCTCATGGGTGGGTTTTGCCCACCCGTCATCAGGCCGACAGCTTGCCTCCGGAATTCTGCGATCAGCGTCTCCATGTGATCCATGAAGGCATTGATACGCGTCTGGCGCATCCCAATCCTGAGGTCAGTTTTGAGGTGCGCGGCGTTCGGATTGATCGCACCGTGCCCACCATCACCTTTGTGAACCGGAATCTGGAGCGGCTTCGTGGTTTTGATATGTTCATGCGTTCATTACCCCTGATCCAGCAGCAGCATCCCAAGGTGCGTGTCTTGATCGTTGGAGACAATGAGCCTGGTTATGGAGGAGGCGAACGTCATGCAGCACCGCTCCGGCAACGCATGCTGGAGGAGTTGTCAGGCCAGCTGGATATTGACCGAATTCACTTCTTAGGTCGTGTGCCTCATCCGGTGTTGATGGCTTTGCTGCAAACCAGCTGGGTGCATGTTTATCTCAGTTACCCATTTGTGTTGGGCTGGAGCTTGCTAGAGGCGATGGCATGTGGTTGTTGCATTGTTGGCAGTCGGGGGATGCCTGTTGAAGAAGCAATCGAACACAACGTTGAGGGGCGTTTGGTCCCGATGGGTGATCAAAATGCATTGGCGAAAGAAGTACTGCATCTGCTTGCTAGCCCTGACAGCCGTGCCCGTTTCGGTGCTGCCGCTAGAAGACGTGCTCTGCTTTATGACCAGCGGCTAACTCTTTCGGAAATGACATCACTTTTAGAGGATCAAGTCTGATTGAGAATTGCATTCATATTGTTGTCTTTTGCGTATTTTTGATGCTTGAAATTGTGATGAAATATCGTGTTCTGATGAATGCATGAAAAAGCTATGGAGTGCGCTGTGAGTCTCAATTAAGTTAATTTTCAAATATGAGTATTTTATTTTAATCGTTGTTCTGTCTAATTTGCTCTAGGTCAAAATGTAAATTATCGGGCCTTGGAGATGTGTCTTTTTTTTCGGTCTGTAGTATTTTTTCAAGTTGACGTGCCGACTCTTTCACGCTGAATTGTGTTCTCACTCGCTCCTCGCCTGCCTGTTGCAGCCGATTAAGTAGAGCAGGATCTCTCGCAAGGCGTTCTAATTGTGCTGCTAAAGCTGTGCTGTTTCCAGGTGGGTAGCTTAATCCGCTGATTTCGTTTTCGAACACTTCTGACGCACCACCAACTCCAGTGCTGACGAGAGCTAGCCCGCTTGACATAGCTTCAGCAGCCACAATCCCAAAGGCTTCGGGATAAATAGAGGTGAACACGCAAACGTGCTGCAATTGGAAGAACCGAGCAAGTTGTTGTCGATTTAGCTGTGGGAGAAAATCTATTCGAGACTCGAGATCGTGAACTCTGCAAAATTCATGCAACTGTTCTACGTAATCTTTTTGAAAAGCACCACCCGCAAGCATTGCGTGAACTTCCACGCCACGCTGCTTGAGCTGTAGTACTGCTTCAAGCAATGTGTGTGGTCCCTTGCTTCCCATTTGCAGCCCTGCAAAGCACACCCGAAGCGGCTTACCCGCTGTTCCGTTCGGTGTCGGGGGTAAAGGTCGTCTGAGCTTGGCTGCGCCGAAGAGATCCACCCGTGCACCTGGGTAAATCACGAAGGAATCGCTGACGTCCATTCCAGATTGTTTAAGGCAGTGCCGAACTGTTTCACTTGCAGAAAGAACCCGGTAACGGCTGGTTTTTGGTGGCATCTGCTCTGGTGGATATGGGGGGCTCACAAAGCCGATGTGATGAAGCAGAGGAAGTTCGGATGCCAGCAGAGGTTCGAGCAGCTCTGGACCTAGAAGGTCCAAATTGCCGAGGAGGACCCCATCCCAGACCCCCTGTTGGAGCCATTGGACAAGAAAATTACGATTATCTACATCTATAGCGTTACGACTCGTTAGATCTTGTAGGGGATGAACGCCATCTCGAAAGCTACCCTTTAATTTCAAGCCTCGATCAACCTGTTCACCGCTTGGTCCTGGGCTATCAGGCCCTAGGTATGACGCTTGACTACTCAGAACTTGAATTTTGTGGCCACGTTGCTGGAGGCCCCAGGCAAAGTCGGCCATGCAGCGGCCATAACCACCCAGCTCTTGGGGGGGGTAGAGGTTGGTTATCAGAAGTAACCGCATCGTGAACTGTTTGGGCCCATAAGCTGGTTTCTCATTTTCCTCCATGGCTTTGCATTTTTTGCCTGTTTTGATCACCAGCGGTGATTTGCTGCCAGGGGGAGGTGATTTGAATGGTCGCCGCTGGGCTGGCCAACAACTCTTACGTTGCTGGGCACGTCAAGCTGGGTCGAGGCCCATGGCACTGGCCAATGCGAATCCCGCCCAGCTTGAGCCACTGAAGACATGGCTCCATAGCCAAGGTTTTAGTGGTGAGCTGCACTGTCTTGGTTTGATAGATCCGGAGCCGTGCAGGCCTTGGGGCGGCTTCTTTTTGCCAGATCCTTCGATTGGTCGCTGGGCTCAGTGGCGGCAGCCTGTCGGCCCTGCTGCCTTCTCGCTGATTGGTCAGATCCATACCCTCTCGACTCCTGCGGCGTTGGGACACCTGCAAGATTTGGTTACTGAGCCAGTACAGCCTTGGGATGCGTTGATTTGTAGCAGTCGTGCAGGTCGAGATGCTGTTGAGCAGGTCTTGCAATGTCGTGAAGAGCAAATTCAATCCCGCACTGGTGCTGTTGCTGAACGATTGCGCTCTCAGCGTCCACGATTGCCAGTAATCCCTTTACCGCTTTCACCAGAAAGTCTGGAGCCAACAAACGTGAGCACCCAAGAGGCTCGTAGCCAGTTGGGTATTGATCCCGATCACGCCGTCGTAATTTGGTTGGGACGCCTTTCTTTACTTACCAAAATTGATCCTTGGCCTACGTATGTCGTTCTGGAGCGTGTCGCCCGTCAACTCGAACGTCCCATGGTCTTTATTGAGTGTGGTCCAGACGACAAACCATCTCCTCATAAGGAATTTGAGAGTTTACGTCACCTTTGTCCATCCGTGAGATTCATTCGTCTTGGTGGTGACGAGCCCGTTTCAGAAGAGTTAAAACGCCAGGCACTCAATTCTGCCGATCTCGCAATCTCACTTGTAGATAACCCCCAAGAAACTTTTGGCTTGGCTGTAGCCGAAGCAATGGCTGCTGGGCTGCCTCTAGTTGCTTCTGATTGGAGTGGTTATCGCGATCTTGTACGTGATGGGATTGACGGTTTTTTAATACCCAGTTCCTGGGCATCATCGGCCTCATCTCTTTCTATCTCATTGGGTTGGCAACAGTTTACAGGGATTCAGAGTTTCCCCGCAGTTGCTGGTGCATTGGCTCAATTAGTTCAGATTGATATGGCGGCAGCTGAAATGGCTCTTTTAACATTATTGACTCAACCTGCAATTGCTCGGGCGATGGGATCCGCTGCTGCATGTAGAGCTCGTCAAATATTTTCGCCCGTAAATGTTATGAATGCTCACGAAGATTTGTTTTCTGAATTAAATGAAATTCGTCGATGTGCTCCTGCTGATGCCCATTCGGCAAAGAGTGTTAGTCCCCAGATTGATCCCGTGAGAGTGTTTTCGGGATTTGCTTCTGATCTCAAAACGCAATTTACTGGACCTGTTGACTCCCTTGAAGCATTGCCGACACCTGTACGCCAACAGCGGGACCCGTTATGGCAGATTTTGAAAGGTTCTACTCACCAGTCAGATCTTCAAAGCCTTGTCAAAGATTTGGCTCTTAAGCACTTACAAGTTTGAAGTCGCCCACATACCATCTCTATGGACCATCTCTCACTGCAAACACGTCTTCGGCATCTTCTGATCACTAGTCGTTGGCAGCGTTGGCTTTTTCCTGTCATCTGCATCCTCCCATATTTAGGTATTCTTGTTTGGCTTCTCACACGCGGGCTCTTCTGGGTCGCTCAGGTACTACTAGCCCCTTTGCTTATGGGCGTTGTTCTGGCGATGCTGACGTTCGTCTTGGCCAAAGCAGAGTTCAGAACTCGTTTGCGGAAACGGTAAAGTGGGTGAAGCGTTGAAAACTCTTGTGTTCCAGCTCCCTACACAGCCTTGGACGCTTGCGACTTGTGCTAGTTGCGAACACCGTGATCGTTTGGCCTCTTTTTGGCTAGCTGCGCCAGAAGATCTGGTCCCAGGTCTCTGGGCTTCGTCGGTTGGCGATGTGACTAAGACCTTGATTCAGGCTCTTAGTAAAGAAACAACGTTCACATCCGAACAAATTAACTTCCGAAACTCCATTGGTGAGCGACTTTCTGCCGGCCTAGATTCACCGGGTGCCATCCAACTTCTCATTGCCAATTTTTTATATTCCCCTCCGGGTTTAATGACCATTGCGAGAGCTGACTCGCAGCTACCTGAATGGTTGCTTCAGGATTATAAAAATATTTATGAACAAAACACGCCTGACAAGCTTGATCAATCATCGATTCAAGATTCCCTTGAGAGTCCAGCCACGGAATTGCCGCAGCCAGATTTTGGTACTTTCCCTGATACGTTGCAAGAACTGGTAGGTAACCGTGTACAACTCAATCGTCTACTAGGTTTATCTAATTTATATTACATTGATCCTGAAGATCAAGAGATTTTGAACGAGTTGCGTCAAGTTCGCACTTCTCTTAATGATGCGATTTTAAAGTGTCCTGAAGAGCAATTGCAAGCAATTTGGTCTACAGATTTTGGTGATCGTTATTGGTCTCTTATTCGTTCAGGTATCCAAAAAGAGCCGTTGACTCCGGCCGAAGAGCAAATGAAGCATTCAGTTACTACTAAGTTGAGCCCTGCTTCAGGGGGAGGCTTTGATAAGCCGGGAGCTCTAAACGCTGTTTTGATTGCAATGACTCTTTTTGAGCCAGGAACTATGCACATTAATCATGCTGAAAAGCAGCTTCCTGATTGGCTGTTGCCTTCTTATCAGCAGATTTTTGTGGCAGATTTAAAACGGCAGGATTCATGATTTAGAACCATAATGCGAATTCTTATATCTCACACTAATTTTCCGGCCCAGTTTCGGAGGTTGGCTCCCAAGTTAGTAGCTGAAGGCCACGATGTAGTGTTTCTAGCCAAAAGTAGAGAGTGGCACGCCCCTAGTCCTGTTGAAGGATTGAGGGTCCTTACTTATGAGACCCATCGCGCTGGTGGTGTAGAGGCACTACATCCTTATCTTCGCCGTTTTGAATCGAGTGTTTTAGAGGGTCAGGCGGTATTCCGTCTTTGCCAAAAGTTACGAGCTGAACGATGGGTTCCGCATTGGATTTTGAATCATGTGGGCTTTGGAAACGGTCTCTATTTCAGTGACGTTTTCCCTGAGGCAAGACGTATTGGTTTGTTTGAGTGGTATTACAACTCTACTGGCGCTGATGTAGATTTTCTCCGACGGGGTCCTGTTGATGCTGACCGTGCATTGCGTCTTCGTACATGGAATGCGCAATCCCTACTAGAGCTTGCTGATTGTGATATTGGTGTTGTCCCAACTCATTGGCAGAAGCAACAGTTTCCTGACCACCTGTCTTCTCGCTTGCGGGTAATCCATGAAGGAGTTGATGTCAGCTTTTTGAATTCTCTAAAGAGCCAACAAACGCACAGGCACTCAGCTCTTCCGCAAAATTCAAAAATTGAGGTCTTGACTTATGTCAGTCGTGGTTTCGAGGAGTATCGAGGATTTCCACAGGCTATGAAGGCCATCGAGCTTCTTCAGAAGAAGCGTCCCCACTTACATGTCTTGATTGTGGGTGCTGATGTTATCGCATATGGTTCCGGAAGAGAGGATGGTCGTAGTTGGGGGGAGTGGGCAAAGCGTGACCTGTCGTTAGACCCTCACCGTACACATTGGTTGGGTTCGCTCCAAACAAACGACTATCACGCCGTTTTGGCTAACAGTGACGTCCATCTTTACTTGACCGTACCTTTCGTGCTCAGTTGGAGCCTATTGGAGGCTATGGCAGCCGGTTGCAGCATTGTAGCTAGTGATACCCCCCCAGTCCGGGAGGTGATCAGACATAAAGAGAACGGCCTCCTGGTCGACTTCTTTTCCCCTGATCAGCAAGCTGCGGCGATCGAGTCGCTCCTCGATTCAAAGGAACGTAGAGAGGCGTTGTCAGAAGCCGCTATGAAGACGGCTGACTCCTATGACTGTGACCGAGGTCTTCAGGCTTGGACAGAGCTTATGTCTGTGAACAGTGATCAAACTGCCCAAAGGCCTGGCAGGGGCACGACTTGTAGGGTATAAATACGTTGCCGTAAGCCCTAGGCGTGCGGTACACGCCGCCCCCATGGTGGGTGCGGTTGTGAGGAGATCATCAACTCACCCACCAAAACAGCCGATCATCAATGACTTCGAGTTACAACAACATCACCGGGACGGACTCCGCCAATACTCTTATTGGCAGTACCGGATCGGACTCCTTCTCCGCTCTCACCGGCGATGACAACGTCCTGGGTGCCGGAAGCAATGACATCGTTGACCTCGGCGCTGGCAACGACTCTGTCAACTTCTCCACCGACTTGAGCGGCGGCGTTGTTTATGGCAAGGGTGGCAACGATTCCCTCGGCATCACCGTTTCCGTCAACACCGCCACGCTCTCCGGCGGTGCAGGAAACGACACTTTGTGGATGACAAAGGGTGTCAGCGCCTATCTGACCGGTGATCTGGGATCAGACACCATCAGCTTTGTTGGCTCCGACTTCAATAACTCAACCGTCTACGGTGGCAATCTTTCCGACGCCACCTCTTCCGACGGTGCTGACAGCATCAGCATCAATGGAACTCTGAGCGCTTCATACGTAGCCGGTAATGGTGGCAATGACACCATGTATGCTGCTGCGCCTCTGACTGGTTCCTCCTCAGTTGTTGGTGGCCAGGGTGCTGACGATCTGTCACTCGTCGGCAGTCTCACTGGATCAGTCGTTTCCGGCAACCTCGGTAACGACACCATGAAGTTTGATGAGGTCATCAAATCTTCCAGCATCTATGGCGGTGGCGGTTTCGTTTACGACACCTCTCTTGACGGTGCTGATTCCATTCAGCTGAGCAAGTCGCTGTCCGCATCGCTCGTTCAGGCGAACGGCGGCAACGACAGCATGTACCTCAGTGGTGTTGTCGAAAACAGCACCGTTTACGGCGGTCAGGGTGCTGATCTGATTTCCCAGATCTCCGGCACCAGCATCACCAATTCCCATCTCGCTGGAAACCGCGGTTCCGACAAGCTTGTTCTCGAGGGTGCTACCACCATCCTGAACTCCACCATTCTGGGTGGTGATATTTCCGGCACGCTTGCTGGTAATGACTCGCTGAGCCTTGCAGTCACTACGCTTCAAACCTCAACGGTTTACGGCGGTGCTGGCAATGACACCATTGCTTTCGCAGCTACCCAAGTCATCGAGACGGACGTCAAAGCCTTCGCTGGTGCTGACAGCCTGTCGGTGACAGGCTCTTTCGTGAGCACGACCGTTAGTGCTGGCGCTGGTGCTGACACACTCTTCATCAACACTTCAACCGCTGGATCCACGAGATCCTCTTCTACCGCTTTCTACGGTGGTGCGGGTGCTGACCTGATTTCGGCTAACAACGCTGCAAACGTCTCCATCTTTGGTGACAGCTCTGCAACTGATACTGCTGGATCAGCTGACAGCTTCTCTCTTGGGGCAGTCACCAGTGCAACTATTTATGGTGCAGCGGGTGCTGACACACTTCAAATTGGTGCTCTGACTAGCGCTTCTACCCTTGATGGTGGTACTGGCGTATCTGACTTCAACCTTGAAGCAGTCACAGCTTCTACCATCATTGGTGGAGCTGGTAACGACAGCTTTGATTTCTCTGCTGGTGTTTCCAACACCTCCATTGTGGGTGGTGAAGGTGTCAATACCTTCACTCCAGCCGCATCGTTGATGAGCAGCACCATCACTTCTGGTGACTCCAACGACACCTTTACCTTGGCTGGTGTTAAGGACTCATCTCTGACAGCAGGTGCTGGTAACGACAGCATCTCTGCAGCTGCTTTCTTGACATCTACACTGCTTGGCGGTGCAGGTGCTGATACTGCAACCTTCACTGGATTGATCAGTGGATCAAACCTCAACCTCAGCGGATCGGGTGCTTCTCTCATCAGTGCTCAAGGTGGTGTTTCCAGCTCTACCCTGATCGGTGGTGCTGGTGCTGACACCATTAACTTCACTGGCGGTGGTTTCAGTGCTACCCGAGTGATCGGCGGCGCTGGTAACGACACCTTTACCTTCGAAGAGACCAATCTCAACGCTTCGATCGTTGGTGGTGCTGGTGATGACAGCATCAACATGGCAACCGCTACCATCGGCATGACTGGTGGCTCTGCAACTAACACCTACTTCTTCGGATCTGGTGGTGGTAAGGACACCATTAACTTCGGTTCCTTGCAGACAGCCTCCTTCTCTACCGGTACTATTGCCTTCACCATTGCAGTTGACTCTGCTTACGGTGCAACCTCAAGCTATAGCTTCGCCAGCGGTACTGGTAAGTTGAGCTTCGGTAACGACAACAACTACCTCACCATCTCTGGTGTAACTGGTACATCAGCTAACAGCCCCAGTGCTCTTGGCATTACCTTCACAACGGTTGCTACTTCTGTGATCACCGCCCTTGGCTGATCACTAGCATTCAACTAAGATAGAGGGCCGAAAGGCCCTCTTTTTTTGTGGAAAATTTTTTACTTGAATGGCCTGACACCGCACAAGAAAATCTGAATTTATCTAATAACAAGATTGACTCAACTATTCATGCTTTATGGGCCATAAGATCTGGTACATTTAGTCATAACAAAATTCAGTCGTATCTACTTTCCCAGGACGTTAATACATTAACGGAGCATCAAGATAGACTTGTACTCCTTGGGGTTTTCCACTTTTTTCGCTTTGATCTTCCTTCTTTTGCATCTGTTCTATCTAAATTACGTTCGATAGCTCCTGAGCGTCTTGAGGTTCGAGTCCTATCAATACTGTTCTGGTTATGGCAAGACGATATTTCTGCAATTTCCTGTGCTCCTTCGGGGCTTTGGTCTGGTCTAGAAAAATCTTTGTTGTTACGTATCTGCAAATCATTTTATTTATTAAAACTTGGTCAAATTGACAACGCCTTGGGTTTAGTTCATTCTTTAAATGATCCACCTCTTGAAGTTTATCTCTTAAGAGCAAAAGCACTAGCTCTTCAGGAAAATTATTCTGAAGCTGTAAAACTATTGAAGTCTGTTCGAAGTAGGGCCAAGTCAAATTTAAGATTCTGGAAGCAATTAGTGCAGTATCAAATTGACGCAAGAGATGGTAGTGATATTAGGCAGAATATTGCAGAGGCACTTTCTTATTTTGGGGAGCATCCTCAACTTTTATATCTTTGCACTGCCTTAAATCTTTTCCAGCGTCAGCCTGGTTTAGCACGTCGCTCTGCTCTTCTTCAACAAATCTGGTCCAGTGTCACCAGCACTCCAATTGTGGTTGGTAATCAGGTCAATTCCTATGAGGGGAATGGTGCATCCGATTGGATTGAGCATTTATTGCCGTCTGTTACAGCCTTATCACTTCAAACAGATGCACAATTGCATAGCAATCTAATCATGCAGTTAGCTAGTAGTGAATCAAAAAAATACAAGGATCATGTAAATAAGTTAGTTTCTTTAATGTCTAGCGAACGTGAGTTTAAGCTTTTTAAAAATGCCCAACCAGGCGTACCAATAAAGTCCACTAAAGTCCGGGATCAATTAAAGATTGCTTGGATTTCAGGAGATCTTGATTATCATCCGGTTAGTCGATTTCTTCTTGGATTCTTTGCTTCTTCTAAGGGCACGTTGACTCACTCTCATGAAATTATTTCGACGCAAGATGTAGGCCCAACATCGCTTGTAGATTTTTTTAGACAAGATTGTGGGATTAACGTGCTCCAATTATCTGGAAAGTTTAATGCTTCACGCGTGTCTGCAATTCGTTCTCGTGAATACGATATAGCTATTGATCTTTCTGGTTGGACTGGCGGTAATTTTGTTGCCGGATTCTTATCCCGCTTGGCTCCAATTCAAGTTAATTATTTGGGTTATTTCGCATCTACTGGATTGCCAACAATGGACTATTGGATTGGCGATCATTCATTGTTCCCAGATCCAATGAGCGAATGGTCTGCTGAAACAGTTGTCAGATTATCTCGACCATTCTTAGCTTGGAAACCTGTGGCACCTCTACCCGAAGCTGATGTAGATATCAGCGCGCCTCCATCAGGACCTATACGTTTTGGCAGTTTTAACCACAATCGTAAATTCAGTGATAGAACTTTAAAACTTTGGGGAATGGTTCTAGATTGTGTTCCTGGTTCTCGCTTAGTTCTAAAAGCTTCCAACCCTACGGATTCTGATACCCAGCGTTTATTAAGACGACGCATGCATAGACAAGGCTTAGATCCGGAAAGAGTTGATTGGCTTGACCTCACAAAGGGTCCGATTGAACATCTACATCAATATTCTCAGATTGATATTGCCCTTGACCCTTTGCCTAATGGTGGCTGTACGACTACTTGTGAGGCTTTGTGGATGGGGGTTCCGACTGTTACCCTTGCTGGTAACAATTATGTGAGTCGTATGAGTACAGCTGTCTTAAGCGGTGCTGAGATGTCTGATTGGATTGCTCAAGATGTCCACGAATATATTCAACTTGCATCTGGATATGCTGCTGATTTAAATCAGCTTAGGAATAAGCGGCACGATTGGCGCGTCCAGCTTGCGAAAAGTCCTCTTGGTAATCCTTTGGATTTAATGATTCAATTAGAAGACGCATTTTCTAGAATGTATGCAAGTAGGTAATCTAACTAATCTGAGAGCGAAGTTTTAAGTATAGCTTTTCGAGTTCTTTGCTTAGACGTTTCCCATCTGCAAGTGGTGATCTCTGCAATTCAAGTCTAAGTTTATAGCGTTTTTCTTCAGATCTCGGTCCTTGACGTGCAAGATCTGAGGCTATTTGAATGTATTCATTCTTGTTTTGCGCTACCCATTGATGCTGGTTTCCATGTGTCAGCAGACTCGCTGCTAGTCGGCCCACCATCCCTTCCCCGGCAAGCGCAATAACAGGCACGCCCATCCATAGTGCTTCTGCCGTAGTTGTTGCACCACCATAGGGAATTGGATCAAGAGCTACATCTATTTCGCTATAAAGTTGCAAGTGGTTAAGTCCCCCTTCAACCCAATCCAACAGTAAAAGTCTGTCACTAGGTAAGCCTGCTTTTTCAAATCGTTGACGTATGCGGAGTTTTTCGTCAGGTTCGCAAAAACTAATGCTCTTGAGAGCTAACTCTGATTCTGGATTAACTCTCATTACCTCGCAGAATAGCTCAATCGTAGACTGCGTCAGTTTTCGAGCATGATTAAAGCTTCCAAATCGGAATTTATTTTTGGCTGTTCGCCTTGGCATAGGCAGTTCACCTCCTGTATCAAAGACCATATAACCGCCATCAATTTCAATTAATGGGTGAGCAGCGCGGTCTATTGGTTCAAGTTGCTCAAATAAGACTGTATCGCCAATCCATCCATCAATACATTTAAGGTAAGTAGGTCCGGGATATCCTAAATAACTTAGTTGTATGGGTGCAGGCCTATAGCATAATAATTCTAGGTGTGAATCTGCTGAAAATCCTCCAAGCTCGATAATTATGTCGAGACCTATATCTGCAACAATCCTTGCGCATTCTGGGATTGATTTAAACCTTAGATCAACCCAATGATCGAGACGTTTACGTATATGGTCAGTAATCCAATCATCATGTGATCCGCAGCTTAGTCCCCAGATTTCGACAAGATCGTGATCATGGTTTGTAAGGATAGGGAGTAAAAATCTACCTACAGGGTGGTTTGCAAAATCCGCAGATAAGTACCCTATGCGCAATTTTCGTTGATTTAGTGGTTGTTGTATTGTGTCTTGCCAAAGATTATTTGTAAAGGTTGATTGTTGCTTCTTTTCCCATAAACGGGCTTGTTCTGCAAGATATTGCTTATTATTTTGACCTGTTCCGATTCCTAGAAATTGTCTGTTGAATAGATAATTACTTTTCATGGACCTGGTGTCCATTTGCAATGCAGTATTGCAACGTTCAACTGCATCATATCTTGCCATTTCTCCTAGTATTTGCAATAAAGCTTCTTGCACATTCTCGTTGTATGGGTCATAGCAAAGGGCGCGTTGGAGAATCCGGTACGGCGCAACGGTCCAGCGAAGTCCTCGCAATGCAGCAGCCCAATTCAGCCAAAAGTTTGCATTTTGTGGTTTCACCTTACATATATGCTGGTAAATCTTTGTCGCTTCGACTAGTTTATTTTGCTTCATAAGCAGACCGGCATTTGCCTGGGCAATATCGACCTGATGCCTCTGGCTATCGCTTAATTCACTGACTAGAGAATTTGCTTTGTCAAAATCTCCCTTGTCTTTTAGTATTGTTATCCTGTTTGATGTAGCTTCAAGATCGTTTGGGTCGATCTGATTGACTTTCTCAAACGCTTGTAATGATTCATCTAAATTGTTCTTTTTTGCATGTGCAAGCCCAATTCGTATCCAGATTGCTTTGTTGTCAGGCTGATTCTTTAAGCATTGATGCAAGACATTGATGCATTCCTCTAGGCGATTGAGTCGGTTTAATGTGTCTGCATAGCATATGCCTAACTGTATTCCTGCTTGTTTGCCCTTGATCAAGGGTTCTATGTGCTTGATTGATATGTGAGGCTCATTATTGTCATTCCAGCAATTACAGGCATTGACTATGAGTCGTGCATCTTCTTTGAAGTGACTTATCCATTTCTGATAATAAAGTGAGCCCTCCTGCAGTCTTCCTTGGGCGCGGAGTAGTGCTCCCAGGTTGATCGCATCGTCAATGTATGGATCCTTCTTCAGCAGGGTGCGATAATGCTGTTCAGCAACCAGCAGTTCCTGTCTGGCATGGGCTTCCAGGGCTTTTTCTCGAATGACGTCTAGATCGGTTGACACGACAGGTCTCCAGTCTCAGCCAATCTATGGTGGAGAGGCCGGTTGGTACAACATCCTGGAGAGAGTCACTACAGGCTCCCTACCTCCACCTGAAGCATTGTCGATCGCGCTTCATGCTCGACAGGAAGCCTCTGATCCTCGCTGGGCCCTTCCCGTAGCGACTGTTTATTGGATGTCGGAGCGTTACACAGAGGCTTTGGATGTTCTGCTTGAGCCCCATGTGTTTCAAGCTTGTGATTCGCTTTGGGTTTACCACAACCTTGTCGGCATGTCAGCCCGACAAATAGATGGCCAAAAAGATCGAGCTGCGTCTGCCTTCGAACGTTCAATTGCATTAGACCCCAATCGTCCTGATACGCTCTACAACTTCGCCAATTTGCTTAAGGATGATGAACCTGAGCGTGCCATTAATCTTTATCGAAGAAGTTTAGCCATTGAACCAACTGCATCATCAGCTTGGCACAATTATGGGTCAACTTTAACTAATCTATCGCATTATCATGACGCATTAAATTCTCTTCGTACTAGTATTTGCCTTGACCCGTTAGTTGCTGATGTTTGGTGTAATCTTGGGTTAGCATACTTCGGCTTGGAAGATTTTTCATGTGCTGAGAGAGCTTTTCGCTACGCAATTTCTTTAGATGCAAAACATGCGCCAAGTCATACAAATCTTGGCAATGCTTTGATTAGTGTCCTTCAGCCTGAGGAAGCGCTTCGTCATCTTGAAATGGGGGTTGAGTTGGACCAGAGTTCGACTCATTCGCTTTGGAATCTTGCTCTTGCGTATTTATTGTTGGGTAATTATTTAAAGGGTTGGGAGTATTACGAGGTCCGTTTTGAAAATGAAGACTTTGCTCAGGTGAAGATTCCGACTTCTGGGCCGCGAGTTAGGGATTTGGTTGATGTACCAAGCTCAAATGATCTTCCTTTGGTTGTTTGGTCTGAGCAGGGTCTTGGAGATGCAATTCAGTTCAGTCGATATCTTCAATACTTTGATGCTATGGGGGTACCATTTCTGTTTCTAACACGGCCGTCTCTAGTAACTCTTTTTCGAGATTGGTTCAATCTTGGTGACCGAGTTATGGAAATTGGCAGTACTGATCCAGAAAAAGATGAAAGGTCACATGTCGCACTGATGAGCCTCCCCCACCTTTTTAAAACAGAGATTCATACGATCCCAGGAGTTTGCCCATACTTCCAATCTAATAAAGTTGTAAAAGAGGAATTGACTGTCACCTCCCCTCCAGGTGGGATCTCTGTTGGCATTGTCTGGGCTTCTAACCCTGACAACAAACCTATGTACAAAAATAAAAGCCTTCCATTGCATCTATTGATGCCGTTGTTTGAGCGTCTATTGGATTTAGATTTGATTGAATTGCACAGCTTGCAATTTGGTGATGATGCTCAGCAAATTTCTCCATGGAGTGATCGACCCGATGTTTATGAATGGAAAGATAAACTCCAAGATTTTTCTGATACTGCTGTTATTTTGAACCAGTTAGATTTGGTTGTATCTGTTGATACAGCTGTTGCGCATCTTTCTGGTGCCCTTAACAAGCCTACTTGGCTTCTGTTGCCTCACAATGCAGATTTTCGTTGGATGCGCCAGCGCTCTGATTCGCCTTGGTACCCATCAATGCGTCTTTTTCGCCAAGAGATCCATGGCGACTGGCTGTCAGTTGCCGATCAACTTGCGGAAGAATTTGACAAGTTGCTTTTGCTCGATACCAAGGCACTAACTTCAGCGAGGATGTCTTGATGCTCAATATTATGGATTCTTTATTTACTGAGTTTGAGGTCTCTGCACTAGTTCGGCGGATGGAAATTTTCCCTAAGCTAGTGCGACGGCAGCAAGAAGAACTGATTCTAGAAAATGTACCTATTTCTGCTGAGTGGCTCGAGGAGCAGCGTCAAGCTTTTTTGGGAGATGAGATTTTAAGTGACCTTCTTGCAAAGCGTGGTTGGTCTGAAAGTGATCTTGACACTCATTTGCTTCTCCCAGAGGCTTTGCGCCGTTTCTCCAAGCAACGTTTTGGACCGGGCTTGGAAGATACATTTCTTGCTACACAAGGTGGCAGAGATGAGGTGATTTATTCGTTGCTTCGTGTCAGAGATGCTGGTTTAGCACGTGAACTCTGGATTCGTCTTGAGGAAGGTGAAACTACTTTTGCTGAAGCTGCTCATCAACATGGTGTTGGCGAGGAAGCCCAGCGGAAGGGCGTGATTGGGCCCATGCCTATCGGTTGGCTGCAGCCTCAGGTGCTTCAAGAGATCTTGCGCAGTTTGCGTCCCGGTCAGCTTTCTGCTCCTCGACAACTTGGTGAGTGGCATGTTTTGCTCCGCCTCGAGCAACTAAAGCCTGCACGGTTTGATGAGGCCATGCGAGAGCAAATGCAGCAAGAAGCGCTCAACGCATTTCTAGACGAACGAGTAAAACGCATTTTGGCAGGAGAGGCTGACACCCTTCAGCCGATTCATTACGATCCCGAGTTATGAGCGAACAACCTACGGCCACTTTTGAAGGGTTGCTTCGCCGCTTCCCTGCTTTCCGCGATCTGGGTGACGAACGGCTTCGATGGCTTTCGTCCCGTGCGCAACCGTTCCATTGCACGGTTGGCCAAGAGTTGCTTCGGCCTGACCGCATGCCTGAGTACTGTTTTTGCATTGTCGAAGGTCGTGGTCGCCTTCTTCATGACGATCCAGGCTTGCGTCGTCCAGTGACTTTGGCTTACTCACAGCCTGGAGATCTCGTTGGTTGGTCTGGTCTGGTTCGGCGAAGTCCCTGCGAGTGGGTAACAGCCGCAACTCCGCTCAAGTTGATTGGTTTTAAAGCAGAGGATTTCTACGAGTTAGAGAGTAAATCAGAGGCCTTTTGTCGTTGGCTTGATTCGAATAACTCACCCTCCGAGCTGATGGCTGTCTTGGCACCAGCATTGCGTGCTCGGCCTGTGGCCGAGCCAGCGGAGCGAGAAGTCTTACGTCGAATCCTTCCTGGCTTGACGCAAGTCCCAGCCCATCAGATCCGTGAACTACCGAATGATGATGCTGTTTGGCTTTGGAGTTCACAGCCGATTAGTGGCACGCCCGTGCCTATTGGTCAAACCGTTGATCCGGATCGCTTACGCGAGATTCCGTTGGGTGAGCCACTGCGTTTAGTGAGAATCAATCACGACCTTTGGATCCAAGCGCTGGAACCAGATCTTCAGGCGCCTGATGACATCCAGCTCCCTGATGATGGGATTAATGCTGACGATCGCTACGCAGACTTATTGCCCGCTCCTCAGGGTGATCTCCAACTACCTGAATCTGGAAGCAACAGGCGTGAACGCCAGCTCATTGTTGAAGTAACTGGAACCGGTCCCCTAGGTCAAACTATGGCCTGTTTGGAGATGTTGGCCCGCCACTACAACGTGCCATTCCGCCGTGATGTTATTGAGAGGGCTGCGATTGATAATCTTCGTGGTCGCTCTCAAACCAGCCTTGAGTTGATCGGTAGTCTTTCTACCGTTATGGGTTTTACTGGCACCATGGCCGATCTGCCTGAGGGGCAGTTGGGCCGTGCTCCTTTCCCAGCAATTGCTTGGGTGATGGATCAACCCTGCATCATTCACGATATCTCTTCCAAAGGAGTCAAAGCGGTTGTCCCCGAATATGGCCGCGTCATCGTCCCCCTAAGTGAAATGGTGGGCGATCAGGCAGGGGCACGATTACTGTTGCTTCAACCCGGACGCGAATCGCAACAACGCAAACTGGGATTGTCCTGGTTTCTACCGCAGATTCGTAAATATCGACGAAGTTTGATCGAAGTACTGTTGGCATCATTGGTGCTCCAGTTGCTGAATCTTGCTCAGCCGCTGGTGATGCAGCAAATCTTCGATAAAGTCATTGGTCAGCAAAACCTTGATACCCTCTACACCCTTGGATTTATCCTTTTATTGGTGAGTCTTTTTCAGGGCTTAATTGGTGCAGTGCGTACTTATCTATTTGCTGACACGACCAACCGTATTGACATCACACTAGGTGCTGAGGTGATTCAGCATTTGCTTCGGCTCCCACAGCGCTACTTTGACCGACGCCCCGTCGGGGAACTTCAGACTCGCCTGGCTGAGCTCGGCAAAATTCGCGGTTTCCTTACTGGTAGTTTGCTCACACTTGCACTCGATGCAGTATTTTCCGTTATTTATATAGCAGTTATGGTGATTTACAGCGGTGTACTTACTGCTGTCACTCTCGGTGTAATTCCCCTATTTTTGGCGCTTACCTTCTTAGCTTCTCCGGCTATTAAGGCGCAGCTTCGTAAGGCTGCAGAAAAAAATGCCACAAATCAAAGTTTGCTTGTTGAAGCGCTCAGTGGTGTGCAAACGATCAAAGCTCAAAATGCTGAAAATACTGTTCGCTGGCGTTGGCAAAGAAGTTATTCCTCCTTCATGAGCGAGAGCTTTCGAACGCTCTTGATCAGCATTTCGACAGGTACCGCTGGCCAGTTCCTTAGCCAACTCACTGGCCTCCTCACACTTTGGGTTGGAGCATATTTGGTGATTAAAGGGGAGCTCACCATTGGTCAGCTCATTGCCTTCCGCATCATCTCCGGCTATGTAGTTGGCCCGCTGATTAACCTCGCTACTAGCTGGCAAAGCTTCCAGGGTGTTGCTCTTTCCATCGAACGTCTGAGTGATGTTGTTGACGCGAAGGCGGAGGGCTCAGACAACGAGCTTGATCAGCTTCCTCTTCCCCCGGTGGCTGGTGAAGTGACCTTTCAATCTGTGGATTTTCGTTTTGCTGAAGGCTCTCCTTTGGTGGTTCAAAATGTCAGTTTTCAGGTTCCTTCAGGAGCCTTCGTTGGGATCGTTGGCCGAAGCGGAAGTGGCAAAAGCACGATTATGAAATTACTTCCACGTCTTTATGAACCTGAAAAAGGCAGAATTTTGATTGATGGATACGACCTCGCTAAGCTTCAACTTGGATCTGTCCGGCGACAGATAGGCATAGTCCCACAAGATAGTCTTCTGTTTGACGGAAGTATCCGTGACAACATTGCTCTGACAGCTCCTGATGCCACAAGTGCTGACATCGAAGCTGCAGCAAGGGTTGCATGTGCTCATGATTTCATCATGGATTTGCCTCAGGGTTATGCGAGCTATGTAGGTGAGCGCGGTAGCGGTTTGTCTGGAGGCCAGCGTCAGCGCATTGCGATCGCTCGTGCTGTGTTGCAGCGACCCAATTTGTTGATCCTCGACGAAGCCACGAGTGCCCTTGACTACCTTACGGAGCGGCAGGTTTGTTTAAATCTCAAAAAGGCTTTTGAAGGTTCTACAGTATTTTTTATAACACACCGATTGAGTACTATCCGCTCAGCAGATCGCATCTTGATGATGGACTCAGGTTCTTTGGTCGAGGAAGGTACCCACCAGGAGTTAATTCAACAACAAGGACGTTATTTTGCCCTTTACTCCCAGCAGGAGGCTGACCTTGACTAATAACAATCCTAATCAGAAAAGCACTAATCCTCTTCCACCTCAACTTCAGCTTTGGGAGGGTAGTTCTGCCTATGTGGAGCAAGGTCGTCATTGGTCTTCTGCGCTTATATGGCTTTGCTCACTGTTGTTCGGTGGTACCTTGATTTGGGCATTTACAGCTAAAATAGATCAAACAGTTACAGTGCGTGGTCGTCTTGAGCCCTCAGGATCTGTTCGAGAAGTAGATTCTCCTAGTGGTGGAGTAGTAAGGAAAGTCTTTGTCAAAGATGGTGACGTCGTCAAATTAGGTCAATCTCTTTTTGATGTTGAGGCAAAGGGTTTAGCTAGTCGTCGTCAGGCAGTCGAAGCTACCCTTAGACTTTATGAATTACAGTCTCGAGCTCTAAAAAGTATCTTAAGCAGCGACGGCGATCCGTCTCGTTTTGAGCCGTTGCCGGCTGTTCCTATTGTTGATGATCCAATTTTATATGCTCAACTAATCACAGCTCGTCAGCAAAGCCAACAGTTTCGCTCACAACTTGAGCAACTCTCATATCGATTGGCTAGTCGCAAGGAGACACTTAGGCTTAAACAGCGTATCGCCGCTGACTATAAGCCTCTGTTTGAAGGTGGCGGTATGTCTCGTACCCAATACCTAGGACAGCTCAATCAAGTGCAGGAGATTCGGGCTGAGGTTGCAACTTTGCGAGAGGAGAGCTCTCGTTTGATTGGAGCTGTGGCTGCTCAGCTGAACCAAATTGACCGCCAGAGTATACAATTACGTGCTGAGTTAGTTGGTCTAAAGGAAGCTATCAGCTACCGCACCGTGAGGGCGCCAGTCGCTGGAAAAGTATTTGATGTGAAGGTTTCGCCTCAAACTGTTGTTAACGGTGACCAGACTGTGCTCAAGTTAGTTCCTGCCAATCGTCTACAAGCAAAAGTCGAAATCAGTGATAGTGATATCGGTTTTGTGAAGGTGGGTCTGCCTGTGAATGTGTCTGTAGATTCTTTCCCTTCTGGAGAGTTTGGTTATATTAAAGGTACATTATTTAAACTTGGATCTGATGCACTGCCGCCTGATTCACGTTCTTCGCAGTATCGTTTCCCTGCAACTGTTTCCCTGGTTCAGCAGTCTGTAGAGTCTGGTAATCAAAAGCTTAATCTCCAAAGTGGCATGGGTGTTTCAGCTAATATTAAATTGCGCTCGCGTCCAGTTATATCTATAGTCAGCGATCTATTTACTAAGCAGATGGATGGTGTTAAGCGTTTTCGTTAGTGTCTTCTCTCGCTAAAATGATCGGGTGTTTTTTTTGTTAATGAAGTAAGTGGGTCGTTTAGAGCTATGGCCAATGGTGGAATTACGACTTCTGCTCCAAGTTCCCAATAGTGAAGATTGAGCAAGCCATCTATTCCGTGTGTGGTGATCTGAGGTAAGCCACGTCCTAAATTCAATGGTACGGTTTTTAGTTCTTTGATCTTGTTAAGTAATAGAAGCGCCATCTTTGGATGGATCCAGTATCCGGCAAGCCCAAAAGCATTATTTAATCTCCTTTTGTGTATTAAATCCCCACTATTTAATATATTCCGTATCTCTTCTTCGTTTGGGTATGCAGGTTCAAAAAGGCTTATCATCTCTTGCTTAGCGCTGAATTCTGCGCGAAGAACTGAGTCGAGATTCCAGCCTAAAAGTATCAACCCAGAATCCGGACTGACTAGTTTCTTTGTACGAGTTTGCCAGTCATCAGCCAGAATGACGTCGTCTTCAAGTACTACTAATGGTGATTTACTGTTGTAACATATTCTCCAACAAAAAAGATGGCTTAGTCCAATGCCAATTGCGCCTGGACTCCACAGCCTCTGGGCTGAGGACGAGATGATTCTTGGTTTGATATTGCTGTTACTCAACTCGTCTCCGTCAATACCATTTATCCGTCTCAAATCGCAGTTTACTAGTGTTCTTTCATTGCGCTCTAGAAAATTAGCCCAGCGTTCTGGTGTGCGTTTCAGGCTGATCACGGCAACGCGCATATTGCTATCTCAGCCTTTACGGTTTAAAACTTTTTGATATAAATATTCTGTTCTGTCTACTGTACGTTCCCAGTTGAAGCGTTCTAGTACTTTTCGTTTCATTGCTATTGGTCGCTGATGCTGCCGCCCTGCATTCAGTGCACTTAGTACCGCTTTTCTTAAGCTGTTTTCATCTCCAGGATCTGCGTACCAGGCATCTCCTTCCAGGTACTCAAGCTCATGACCGAATGTGCTTCCAACGACTGGTGTGCCACTCAGTGCAGCTTCTAGGCTTACTAAGCCGCAAGTTTCCATCCAACTTGGCAATGCGTGCACTCCTGCTGCGGCATATGCCGACGCAAGCAGATCTTGGGGCATATGATCAATGATCTTCAGGCGCGAGCCACTTATTGATCGGCAGAGCTCGGCGTAGGAAGGCCAATGATGTGAGCTGCCAATCAAAACGATTTGTACGTCTGTATTGCGTAATGCCCAGCAGAGCATTGCCTGATTCTTGCCAGGTTCTATACGCCCCGCCTGCATCACAAAAGGTTCGTGGATTCCTGTGTGTTTTCGAAATAAATTTGGGTCGGCCTTCAAAAACACTGAAGGGTCCACTCCGTAGTGGGCGATTTCGAAACAGTCTCCATCCCATTGAAGGTCGCTTCGCAGTGCTTGGAGTTCCAGCCAGCTGTTCGGTAGCAACCCATCCGCGTCACGGAGCAACTCGCGCAAGCGTTCACGATTCAGCGGCCAGCAGTTTTCACCGTTGCCTTCAGCGTTGACCGGCCCATGCTTCAGCTGCACCACCAGCTCCCGCTTGCGAAGCTGTTCTAGTAGTGGTTGTGCAGCTACATCACCTTGTTGGACCGCTTGGGACAGGATGCCTGTGCTGCCCCTGGAACCCCAGAGGGCGCGGGCGAGTGAGATCCAAATTGGAGACACCACAACGGGCACCCCTGCAGCCCTGCAGCTCGCCATTTGCTGATGAAAGGATCCTTCTACTCGGCAGTTGAAGAGATGCACGAGGTCGAACCCTCGGCAGTCTGGTTGATCGGCATTGACGCCCACCACGTCATGGCCTCTTTCTTGCAGACGTTTACCCGTTTCCCGGATCTGCACCCCATCGCCGCCACCCCATTCGCCCGCAGATCCGTGATTGACCAGGAGGATTCGCATGTCGCACAGTGTTTCACGGACATTTTGGACAAGCATGGCGACGCTCGTCTCACAGGCTTCGTCTCTAGAGGGGGCTGGGCATTGGCTCCAGGCCCTTCACTGCCTTCGTAATCACATTCGCTCCGGACATGTTGTTGACGCGGAGATATGGCATAGGGTCGGCCGTCTGCATCAGCGCCTGTCCAACGTCTCCCAGGCCAATCGTGCCTACATAACTGCTTTGTTGTTGGATCCTCATCGGCCCCGTACCTGCAACAACCTGGCGATTCTTGAGCTGGGTCGTCTCAATGCGGATGATGCAGAGCGCTGGCTCATGCAAGGACTGGCTTGCCAGCCTTTGCAACTCGATGAAGACGAGTTGCTCCAGGCCACTGCCTGCGATCTTCGTTTGTTTCAGCTACAGCCTGACCTTGCACTTCACCATGTCGAGCATCAACTAGGACGGCGTGAGTCCGTAATTGCGCTTGCGAATCGCGCTGTATGCCTGCACAAACTTGCTCGTTTGCCCGAGGCGGTTATTGCCCAAGAACGAGCGATTCGGTTGCATTTGGCACAGCATGCGCCCTCGCTGGTAGATCGTGCGTTTGTTGACTTGGTTGGGCAGCCGTGTGCTGATTTGACGAGCTCGATGCAGCTTCAAACACAGTTATTGAACCTTGCTCTCTATAAGCTCACCCTTGATGCTCAGGATTCTGTTGGGCTTCGTCTATCGCTGGCGGGAACATCGAATGATGAGGATTTTTGGAAGGACCAGCGCCGATGCCAGACCCGCTGGGATGGCAGTTTTTGTGATCAGTTGATCCTTTGGGATGACCAGGGTTTTGGAGATACTTTGCAAAATCTTGGCTGGATTGCCGAAGCGGCCAACCGGGTTGGCAGCTTGAGGATTTGGTTGCGGCCGGCACTGTTGCCATTGGTTAAGGAATGTCTGTTTGTGCCGGCAAATTGCAAGTTGGAGATTTTGCATCCGCAGGCGTCCCCGTGGGGGGAGGGTGCTGCACAGATTGGTTTCTTTTTCCTTCCTATCGTTCTCAGGCAATGGTTACCCCAGACTGAGCCCCGGTCTCCTTATCTGAAATTACCTACTCCCACCAAGCCTCAAGAAGTGCAAGACGAATCGATGGGGCGGCGCATTGGCATGGTCTGGAGCGCTGGGCACCACAAGGCCCCTCAGCCTGAGCGCAGTGCCCGAGTGCGTGATGTGCCAAAGGAAGCCTTTTTTGAACTGGCACAGGTGTGGAGGCAGCAACATCGGGCCACCCTCGTCAGCTTGCAGTTGGAGGGGCATGAGGACCAACCTGTGCAGAGTTTGATTCAATCCGGAGTGCTGGAGCAACCATTGCGCTCGCCGGATTGGCTGCGAACAGCTGAGGTGCTCGCATCTCTCGACTTGCTTGTGAGTGTTGACACCTCGGTGGCCCATCTGGCCGGTGCACTGGGCATTCCTACAGTGCTCCTTGTTAGTGCACCGGCTGATTGGCGCTGGGGTCAAGCTGGGAATCAAACCTTTCTCTATGACGCTGTAACCATCGTGCGTTGTGCAACTCCAGGAGATTGGTCTCAAGCTTTGCAGCAAGCGGACAAGGAGGTAACCAACTGGTTCAGCAAAGAGACTCGCAGCAGTTGATCGGTCAACATGACTTGCCTTACTGACACGTAATGAAGTGCATGCAGCGCTACAGCGGAGAGCATCTGGGATCAGCCCCTCATATTGTTGTGCTTGGCTCCTGCAAGGTGGGCAATTTTGTGGTGAGCACACCGGTGTTGCGCGGTCTGCGTGCCCGCTTCCCCGATGCGGTCATTGGTTTCATCGGCAGCGAGCTCACCGCAGATTTTGAGCGGGCTTTGCCTTCCCTTGATTGGCGCTGCAGTTGGGATGACCCCAGTGCTGGCTCTGGTCTGCGCTTGCAGCAGAGCCTCGCCGAACAGCGCCAACGTCATGGTCCTGTACAGCTCGCGCTCAACCTCGACGGTTTTAACCCCCTGACATGCAGTCTGGTGCCATGGTTGGAGCCTTTGTATGTAGCGGGTGGCAGCCTTAGCGCCAATCGACGCCGCGATCTGCCTTGGGGTAAGCATCCTCGTCAGCGCTTTCTGGGGGATCCCGATTGGGACAGTCCTGCTTTTCAGCAGCGCTATGCCGATGTGTTTAGCAGCAATTACATCGCTGAGCTGTTCTGCCAACTCGCCTGGGTTCAAGACGACGTAGACCCCACAGCTATAGAACTGCCATCCGCCGAGCCGCCATTTGTAGTTCCTGATGTGTTGATTCACTGCACCACTGCACGGGCGGCCAAGGTTTGGCCGTTTAACTACTGGCGTCAGGTGCTGGATGTGGCCGACGCCCATGGTTGGTCGGTAGGGTTGGTTGGAAGTCCGCCGGCGGCACAAAAAGAGGCCTACAACGCCGGAGAGGGCGAAGACAGCCTGCTGAAAAGTACTGAATTAATTGATTTGCGCGGTCAGACCAGTCTGATGCAACTTGCTGGGGCATGTCGTCAGGCCAAGGCGGTGATCAGTGTTGATGCAGGACCTCTCCATATTGCGGCCGCAGTTGGAACGCCTACTTACGCGATTGTTGGCAACGATGGCGATGGTCTAGGAGCCAGTCCTGTGCGTCTATGGATGCCCCGTTGTAGCAATGTCATGCGCAGCGTCAGCGCTGCCTCATGCTCAGCCTGCGCTGAAAATCGATTCCGTAACGATGCTTGTTTAGTTGAAGGTCACCCCTGCATGGCCGCGATTCAGCCATCTCAAGTGATCGAGTGGTTGAAGCTTCAACTCAACTAACCTTGGGCTTCCGCCATGGCCCAGGCTGCCCGCAAGTGTTGGTCAAGATGATCGGCAAGGTCTGCGCTGCTTAGGAATTTCCAGCAGGCATGGCTGCCGATCGCCTGAGGGTTATACGTCGTTTCGCTGGCGAAAGCCTGTGCGATTTCCAGCGGGGGCACGGCGGCTACCTTGGCCACATTGCGGCTGAAGAACACGTCTTCCAATTCTCCGGCTGGGCTTGATGAGCCCCAGCGTTCACAGATCGCCAACATCACATTGCGCCAACGTACTGACAGGCCCCCGTTGCCGTGAAGGTGGGGATATACATCTGGATTGGGAGAGCCATGGATGGGGGTATCGGTTTTGAAGAAGCTGTAGATGCGGCCGTCACCTTTGCGCTTCTCGAAGTATTCGCTGTGTTGCCTGGGTAGAAATGGTGCTCCCAGGTAGGGGAACTGGAAGAAAAAAGGATCGAGCGGTCGGCTAAGCAAGGCGTCGGTCTGAATGATCAGCAAGTGTTCATGGGGCATGTGCCGCCAGAACTCTGGCTTTTTGAGCATTGCGTTCAGGCTCCTCGGTTCTGTCATCTGGACACCTGGCATTAGCTGTGCCAAGTCAAGGACTCTGGCTTGCAGGCTCGGTGCATGACTCTTCAGAAGATCTTCTGCTTGTGCCACGCTATTTGCATCAGTAATCAGCACAAACTCGCTGTCCTTTGGGCACATCAGCCAGGTGTTCAGCACTGTGAACAACCACTGCTCGTTAATACGGTTGTCGATCAGTACCACAGCTCTTTGACATGCCGCCATTGTTTTTACCTTCCCTTCGTGGCAAAGGGGTATCAGGAGGCGATCGAGCACAAAGCGGCAGTGCATCAACCAATGTTCCTTGCGTTGCTCAAGTAGTAGATCTAGTGGCTTGAAGTCGTACATCAGCCAGTGGTGTATGCCTCTGGTGCTTCAAAGCGGTGATTTTTCCAGAGGTTGTCTTGATGGCGCACCATGAGAAAGCGGTAATGCTCTGGGACGGGTTTCATTACCCGCATCACAGGTAGCAACATCCCACTGCCTGCCTGTTCAAGGGGGCCTGAGAGATTCCAGTCGGGTTGCCAATTTTTTTGAACCCAGAAATCTCGAACCGTGAGTGCTTTGCGTCTGCTCAGGAAATAACAGCCGGAGTGTGGGTTGGTGGCTCGGTAAAAGCGGCGATTCCCAAGGGCCCAAGGGATGTTGAGCATTTCGCCGGTATCCCAGAACAGATCGGGTCGGCCTCCATCTGGATCTCCTGAGAGGATCACATCACCTTTGCCTGGAATGTGCTCGCAGCGGTGGGGCAGAAAGGCGTAGTTGCCATCGCTGTAGCGATCTAAATAGAGAATCTTGGCGAAGAATTCTGGATCGCTCAGTAGTAGGTCGTCTTCCATGTAGCCCACTAGGTCGTAGGCCTGTGCCTGCTCCAGCACGTGGCGTGATGCCAAAAGTGGCACCTGGCTGTAGTCGCTAACCCCGGGATCCAACCTTTCCAGGTCAGGATCATCGGGTAGGGAACTCGCCAAACTTGCGCCAGGAGGTGTGAATAGTCGAATCGTTAGCTTTACACCATCGGGGCTTGACAGTTCCCGGTTCACAACCGGTTGGCTCTTGCCCAGCGATGCGTGTATCCAGTGGCGTTGCCGGTGACGGTTGAGATTGCCGATCGTCGCTTTGAGTAGTGCCTCCTGTTTCAGGCTCCGCTTTGTTTCAGTTTGTGATGAGTACAGCGACCCTTCCTTGGGGGCAAACACATGCGGGATTGCAAGCAGCACTTTCATCGCTTCAGCTCCTCAACCAGTCACTGCAATCCCAGCCCAGCAATTGTTCCAGCTGGCCGATCTCTTGCCAGAAGATTTTGCGCAGGCGTTCACGACACGCGGGGGGCATCTCGTGGTTGTAGTCACCTTTGTGGAGTTCGAGCGGAGTGACTGAAGAGCTCGGAGTAACGCGGAGATGATGCCAGATCCTGTCCAGGCAGGTCTGGGGGCTGAGGCGCAGTTGCTCTTGCCGTACCACCAGGACCTGGTCTCGGTCGAAGAAACGCCAGAGCCGCCTTAGCTGGGCGCTGTAAAAGCCACGGTCGATGTAAGAAAAAACCCGATGCTGCAGCGGCAGGGCTTCGCGACAGCGGGCCTCCTCCTGCTCAAGCGCTTGGGCGAAGGGCAGCGGATCGTTTCCCCGCCGGTGCTCCATCGCCCAGTGTGAGTAGGCTCGATCGATCGGATTACGCAGAATCACAATCAGGCGTATCGCAGAGTTGTAGCGCCAGATTCGCTCTGCTGCAGGATCCCAGTAGAGGCTGATCGGCGTTGCCTCTCCCCAAAGCTGATCGTCGTCGGCATCCTGGAAATGGAGATGCAGTGCGTTTAGGTCTGGCTCGGGCCAGGCCTGTGTCTCGTCATCGAAGAAATGGAGCTCTTTTGTTTTGGGCAGGTGAATGCCCGGGTGTTGGCGCAAGTAGGCAGCTAGGGCCGTAGTACCACTTTTTTGGGCACCGCACACAAGAAAGCTCAGCCGTTTGCTCACGATTAGGCCAGGGCTAGGTGGACTGTAAGCACCATGTTGTCCCCGCTTAGACTTGTTAAAGGATGGAATTTCTTGTTTAGGTGTTTGTCACCGGTTGTCATCGCTCCGGCACGTCCCTGTTGGCTTCCTTGATGCATGGTTTGGTGACCGGCGAGGACCCCAGGCAGCGCCTTGGTGATCTGGACCAGAAGTTGGAGAACCCACTGGGATTTTTCGAAAGTAAGCGTTTAGTGGAGACCAATGACGCTCTGCTTCAAGTCCTGGGCTGTCAGTGGGATCGGCCTCCGCTTCTTCCGTCATGTTGGGATTTGCCCCCTCTTCTCGAAGAGCTTCAACGCCACCGAAGCAGGTTATCTGTTTATGCCCTTGAGCGGTGTTGGGTAGATAAAGACCCACGTTTGTGCATTACGTACTCCGCATATCTGCACATTCTTCTGCGTCGTGTCCCCCTTGTTGTCGCCTTGCGCGAACCGTTAGCGGTGGCTGCTTCGCTCCATGCTCGCAATGGCTTTAGCTTGAACCATGGCCTTATTTTGTGGTGGATCTACAATCATCATATTGCCTCGCAGTTGTGTTCAGAGGACTTGTTGCTTCTCTACAGCGATTTGTTGGTTATTGATGACAAGTCTCTGCAGCATTTCCTAGGTCCGTTTCTTGAGCTTCACAAGCATTCAAGGCCATCTAAAGATCAAGCTCGGGCTTTGATCACAGGCTTGATCAGGCCGGAATTGAACCGATCTGAGACTGCTATTAATGATCACAGTCGTGCGCGTATCCATCCTTTGCTTCTTAAAATTTGTAATTGCGCTTACCATGATATCGCACAGTCTAGCGATCAATTAACTGCTTACAAAGAACATTTTGATTATCTGCCGCGGGCAGTCTTAGAGTGCTCTATGCGCGAACAAATTTTGCCAGAATGTGGCTTCAGATTGATCCGTAATCGTCTGCATTCTTTTGAGGATGAGACTCAGAATCTTGCTATCTTATTGGAGCAGAGGGAGCGAGACTGCGCATCATTTCAGCGTCAAATAAGTGACCTGCGAGGTTCTCGAAGTTGGAAAATTACTTCTCCTCTTAGAGCTCTTGTTGACTTCTGCCGGTTCTCGGTTAAGTGATTATACATGTGCGGCAATGTATGCGGTGTTGACATGATGTTCATGCTCAGGCATGTGTCATCGTTTATTGCTCTTAGTTCTGGAGCTCGATCCTAAATATGACCAATCAAAAAGTCTCTTCATCTTTCAGTGATTGGGCTGCAGCGGCAAGAGTTCTTGAGGTCTGGAGAGAAAGGGGGCTGAGTGAGGCGAAATCAATTCTTTCAGATGAGATCACAGCTAATTCTGGAGGATTGTTATTGCAAGAGCTCCATCTTCGTGTGCACCGTGAGCCAGGCCCCAGGCTTCTAATCGATGGATGTTGGTTGAGTCGCCCCTATGGCGGTGTTACTAGGGTCTGGCAGCAGATTCTTTCAACTTGGCAGCTGCCAGGTTTGATCTATGCTGGGGCTCCCGTTGCAATGATTAATCGCAATAATAATCTCACCTTTGCCAGTTCTTTTTCATCCCTCAGGGGGAAAGAGGTTGATCCTCTTAATACTCGTGCAGTGTCTGCATTGTCAGAAGAAAATAATTCCTTAGTGAAGAAGTGGAACGCCGATGTGTTCTGTTCGAGCTGGATCAGCAACTCTGGCTTTTATCGTCCGGCATGTCCTGAACTCGCGTTGGTGCATGACTGTTTGCCGGAACGCATTCGGCCTGACCAACCAGAACTGATGGCTCTAAGACGTCGTTGGTGGCAGCTGGCAGCCACTCATCTTGCCGTGTCGTCGGCCACTGCAGAGGACCTTGCTCATTTGTTGCAGAAGCCGGATCTTCAGCTCTCTTGGTGCCACCTTGCGCCTGCTGAAGCGTTTCATCAGAACATCGATTCCCCTGACTTGCAGTCTCTCTGGTGTCGTCTTCAGCGGGAGGCAGGCTTGCCCGATGAGTTTTTTCTCTTGCCGGCAACCAGTGCTATCGGCAGTTATAAAAATCCCGAGCTCTTGGCGCAGGCTCTCGCGGATCCAGATCTTCTTTCGCTGCCGCTTTTGCTTTGTGGCATTGCAGCAGAACGGCGGGCCCAGGAGCTGGAGATGCACTTTCCTCATCTTCGCGGGCGTGTTTTGGCGGCGGGCTTTAGCGATCCCGAACTTGCTTTGGCATACCGCCATGCTCTTGCGGTTGTGATTCCTAGCCGAATAGAAGGTTTCGGTTTGCCGGCGATCGAGGTGATGGCTGCTGGTGGTTTGTGTCTGGTGGCTGATGCCCGTGGCCTGCGCGAGGCGGGAGCTGAGGCGGCCCTTCGGTTCTCACCGCGCCAGCCTGAGCAGCTCAGGGACCTTTTGAAGCTTGTGGCAGATCCTTTGACGCGAGCATGGTTGCAAAGCCAAGCGCAAACACGCATTAGCTCACGCCTTGCACGTCTTAATCCCGACCTGATTGGTTTGGCCTTGCTTGCCCAGGCGCGACGGGCCGTAGTCCTTTAATTCGGGATTTTTTGGCTCTGTCCTCAACCAAGTAAGAGCTTCACCGATTCTATGGATTGGGTTCGGTTCATCCCCCGTTTCAGCTCCTACTCCGCTGGTGTGCTGGGGCCGGAGTATGAGGGTCTAGTTGAGTTCTAATGCTTCGGGGGCAGTTGTTCGGTGGCTATTCAGCAATTACTTCGGGAGTGGCCACCTGGCTATGGCGGAGTTGAAAGGGTGGCCCATGAGCTAAGTAATTGCTGGGGCGGAGTTACTTACAGCCTGGATGTGCAGAGTCAGGCCTGTTTGCGTCAGGACGCGTTCCCGGTGACTTATCCACGCAAGCGTTTGCCATCGATTGGGGTTGGGGGGCGCTTGCACGTGCCTTTGCTTAGTCGATCACTAATCACTATGTTGGCTTCTTCTGAGCCGCTTCATGGTCATTTGCCCTCTCCGGGGGTTCTGCTGTTGTTAGTCCTGGCACGCTTGTTGAAGCCTCGCCGCATCGTTACTGCCCATTGGCATTGTTTTCTACAAATAACGCCAGGTTTAAGCGGCTATTTGTTTGGGTTGTATCAGTGGATCGCTTTGCGAGTTCTTCCCTACTTGTCAGCAGTAGTCACCACATCACCGGTGATGTCTGCTGAGCTGCAGCGTTGCGGTTGTTCTCCTGCCCAGGTATCGGTTCTCCCCTGCTGCTTGAGCGCAAGTCAAGAACAAGCGGCCATGGCAGTCCCTTTACCTGTGGTGCGTGACGGTGAACCATTGCGTGTTCTGTTCATTGGACGCCTCGACAGCTATAAGCGTCTTGATTGGCTGCTTGAGGCATTAGCTGCCTTGCGATCACCCTGGCGGTTGTCGGTCGTGGGAGATGGACCGAACCGCAGTCGCTTTGAGCATTTGGCTCAGCAGTTGTTCATTAGCCAGCTTCGAGAGGATCCGAAGTTGGTGCAGTTCCATGGGCGGTTGCCTGAGTTGGAAAAACAGGCACAGATTGCCGCATCAGATGTTTTGGTGTTGCCCTCCGACCGCAGCAATGAGGCTTTTGGCATCGTGCAGTTGGAGGCGATGGCGGCCGGCAGGATTGCCCTGGCTTTTGATCAGCCGCGATCGGGGATGGGTTGGGTCGGGCAGCTGTCGGGATTGCCTTGGTCGCAGTCACCCGCAGGGTTGGTGGAAGTGCTTCAGCGGTTGGCGGATCAGCCCCAGATGCGAAACCTGATGGGTCTGAAGTCTCGGGATCGTTACACCACCTTGTTTGCCCGTTCCGTTTGGCTAGACCAGCTATCAAGGTTTGGAGATCGGTTGAAAACAGGTAAGGTCCTCTTCTGCACAGAGTGAAGGGCCTTAGTTGATCAATCAGTCGGATCTCCCCCCTTTGCATGAACGCCCAGTGGTGCTCGAACTCAGGAATGTCTGCTTGGATATTCCTGTCCTTACGACGGAAACTCGTTCTCTCAAAGCATCCCTGATTCGTTCCGTCACTGGAGGCCGCCTAAGTCGCAGCCGAGGAGGTGCAGTGATTACTGCTCTTAACGGGGTGACTTTGAACGTCCATCAGGGGGGAAGAGTGGCCCTGATCGGTCATAACGGTGCTGGAAAATCGTCCTTCCTTCGCCTTGTTTCGGGTATTTACCAGCACACTTCCGGCTACTTCAAAGCCCATACGCCGGTGTTCCCGATGATTCATAAGGGCTTTGTCACGAGCCCGGAGCTCAGTGGCCTTCAGGCAATAAAGGCCCACTACCTATTGGCGCACGGTCATCTCGGTGGCTTCGAGGAGTTCTGCGAAGACGTGATTGATTTTTCTGGTTTAGGTGACTTCATTCATCTGCCTGTGAAGACCTACAGCCAGGGCATGGCAGCGCGTCTTTTATTCGCAGTGCTCACTGGTGGCCGCCACGACTGCCTGGCGATGGATGAGGGGTTTGGCGCAGGCGACACCAGGTTTTACGAGAAAGCCCAGGAGCGCATGACCCGCTTTCTTAGCTCAGCTGGCACTTTGTTGCTGGCCTCCCACTCCGACGAGTTGTTGAGGCGTTTCTGTCGCCGGGGTTTGGTATTCGACAGTGGTCGCCTGGTGTATTCCGGTCCGCTGGACGACGCCCTTGAGTACTACCACCGCAACCATGGTTCCTCTCCTGTGAGGTTGGCGTCATGACTCAAATTTGCTCCCGCCCTGCCGGCATCTCCCGCGCCTCCGTTCGCTCAACTGTCAAAGATGCTTGGCGTATGCGTCGGGCCTGGTGGTTCACCGCTACTTCCCGTACCCGTGCGCGTTTTGCCCGTACGTTTTTTGGCAGTTTTTGGTTAGGACTTTCCAACCTTCTGTCGATTACTGCTCTTGCGCTGGTTTACGGCACAGTGTTCAAAGTGCAAGATTTCAGTACATACGTGGTGTATCTCGGTATTGGTTTGGTTGTATGGAACGGAATTGGTGCGGCGATTGGTTCAGCGCCCAACTTGTTTGAGCACAATCAAACCCATGTTCACAATACCAATCTAAATCCGATCTTTTATGTTCTTGAGGAATGGGCATTCCAGGTGCAGACTTTTTTGCAATCTTTCGCATTGGTTTTGCTCGCATTGAGTTGGTTTCAACATAATTTGCTATTCAATTTGGTGGTACATGGATGGTTGCCTTTGGTGAATTTGTTTTTGTTTTTGTTATGGGCGCCAATGATTGTTTGTCTGATAGGAGCGCGGTATCGCGATTTTTATCAGCTTGTTCCTATAGTTCTTCAGCTGGTATTTCTGCTTTCGCCGATTCTTTATCGCAAAGATAATCTTGGTGCAATGGCTTGGACGGCTAATCTCAATCCTCTTTACCGTATTTTAAGTCCTGTACGACATTCCCTAATGGCAGGGGAGGTGCAGTGGTCTGTCGGTTTTTTATTGATAGCTCTCAATTTATTTGGTTTGTGGGTTGCGTTGAATTGGTTGAATCGAGAACGTCCGCACCTTCCTTTCCTGATCTAACTCTCTCGTCTCTCAAGATCTGTCGCTCCAGGAGTCGATTGTTGTGACTCAGCTGATCAACTTGCTGTCTTGGCAACCCGGTCATTCCGGCTTTGGCAGCTACGTGCAGCGCGTGATTCCGTGTATGCCAGGCATTCGCTTGCAGCTCAATATTCACGGTGAGGCTTCTTTGATCCCGTTCGACCAGTGGACGTCCCAGGCACCGCCGCAAGCACCTGGCCGGCTGATGCGTTTGTTGCAGCGCAACGCAATGGTTCAGCACGGCCAGCGGCTTAAGCGTTTGTTGGATCGCGCTGATCTGCGCCCTGATGTTATCTATTCGCCCTTTTTTGATGCCTTGTTGGGGTTCCCCGAGATCCCCCAGCTGATTACTTGCCATGACCTCACTCCTCTTAGTCATCCCAACAGTCGAAAAGCGTGGCTGAAATATCGCTTCTGGCAGCCACGTCATCTGGCCTGCGCTTCAAGAGTGGTGGCCATCAGTCGGCATGTGGCTAATCAGTTGATTTCTTTCGGAGTGGCGGCTGACCGGGTCGTGGTGGTGCCCAATGGAATTGCGGTTCTACGTCCGCCTGTGCCAGCCCCAGCCAGTGAAAACTTGCTGGTGATTGCCCGCCATGATGCCAATAAGAATCTCGTGGGTCTGCTGAAGGCTCTATCCATCGCCCAGCAGCAGTTGCCTAAGTGGGGTGGCATGCTGCGAGTTGTGGGCCGTGGTACTAGTTCCTCGGCGGAATTGCAGGCTTTGCGTCGTGCGTTGCCTCGCCCTGATGGCCTGGAATTGATCGATGAGCTGGATTCTGGTGATCTTTTAGCCTTGCTCCGCAGCAGTTTGGCTTTGGTCTCTGCGTCTTTGGAAGAGGGCTTTGACTATCCAGTACTAGAGGCGAAGGCGGAAGGTATACCCACCTTGCTGAGTCAGATTCCAGTACACGCTGAATTTCATGCTGCCAGTTCATTGTTTTTCCCAGCTGAAGCAGGTGAGGTGGACTTCGCTAATAGGTTGTCCGAACTACTGACTGATTCCAGGCTTTGGTGGGATCTCAGTGCTGCTGGCCGTCAGCTTGCTTTGTCGTTGTCCTTGACATGTCAGCAGCGTGCTTTAACCGCCCATATGGCTGAAATCAGTTCAGGATCGTCAGCAGATCTTTCTGTAGTTGATTGGTGAATCTGGATTGGAATTGGTAATAACGGCCAATTCTTTCTATGCGGGTTTGCACTGGCTGATCGGCAAAATGTCGATAGGTTCCTGCAATCGCTTGTAGTGCTGCTGCCCATTCGCGGCTGTCGAGCGTGTCGAGACATAAAACATGTTCTGAGAAGTCGTGAAGGCTTTGTATTTCGAGGTGGGATTCGCAGTCGCTCGCCACAGTGGGCATTCCAAGGCAGGCGCCGTCGAGAACGGGGATGCCAAAGCCTTCGACTAATGAAGGGCTAAGTAGTGCCAGTGCATTCAGGTAGAGATCGAGCTTTGAGCTCTCGTCGACGTAACCGGTAAGGATGATGCCTGGTTCATGGGCAACGATCTCTCTCAGAGCATTGCTGTAGTCATCACTTTTTAATTTGCCGGTGACGCAGAGCTTTATTCCTTTCCTACTTAGGTCAGATTCGGCATACGCTTTAGCAAGGAAAAGAAGATTTTTGCGAGCCTCAACAGAGGAGTTGAACAGGTAATACCGAAATGGGATTAGGTTCTTGCTGGATTGAAGTTTTGTTGTGGCCTTGTATGCTGATTTCGCTAAGGCGCCATTTCGGAGTAGGTGACTAACGGGTTGAAGGTCTGCAATTTTTCTTGGGTCTTCTGTTAACCAGGATGGAAAATGCAATGAGGGAGATTGCATGATGACCATCTCCTGGGTGCTGCTCTCTTGATGCTCTCTTTCGGCCGACTTGCTTTTTTGCAAGTTCTGGATGTGGTATTTATACTTCTTAGATGTGGAATCGGAGACGAATATCCTGCGTGCTGGGATGCAAGCCTGCAAGCGGTGGCTGAAATTAAGCGGGTCTTGATTTGCTGCAGCATATTCCAGCGGTATTAAGTCGTGAATAGTTTGCACGAATGTATGCAGATTTTTCGGGTAAATATTGAGCGGGCAGGTGGTTATCAGGGTGTCAAATCCGTGCAGGTCGATGCGAACAGGTCGCTGGCTTGGTAAATGAGCAGCCAGTTGAGAAGCCATGTAAAGCTCGGGGGCGCTGACGATCCCATTGACATATTGAAGGTAATCCAGGCGTTCGATGCGAATGTAAGGATTATCATAAAGATCTTTTACTCGTAACTTGTTGAGTTCATTTGATTTATAGGTTCTTGGGCGCCGAAGAACATTGATAAGAAGGCGCAGGTATGGCTTTAGTTTTATTGCCTTGAGTGCAAGTTTGAATTTGCGTTGTAGTGGATTTGTGATGAGATCTCGTTGGCCTTGAGCCAGGCTGTTGAGAATTCGGGCATTACGAATAAGTTCCTGTGTGCTCTTGGGCAGGTTTCTCAATCCCTTTCCCGAGAGTTTGTCGAAATACTCAGTGAGTAACCACACTTCCGCCCCTGCTTCGTGTAGGCAACGTATTAGTGATTTGCTGTATACGGCAATGCCGCGATGTTCGCTTTGTTCCAAGTCGTAGGCAGTGACTAGGATTTTGCGTCCCTTGAGTGGTTTTGCTGTCATTGATTAATCTCCCCGCTTGGCTTGCTTTAGTTTCTGTTCGAGCTTCAGGCGTGTGAGTTGCAGAGCGTGGGCTTGATTCTCCCAATGCTTCTCATTGCTGCATGATGTTTGTTCCAAAATCGTTGATCGCAGGATATCTGCTTCGATCACGCTCGCTGCCAGCTCAATTCGAAGTTGATCACTACTAGCGGTGTTAAGAAAACGTTCATGTAATCCGCGCATGCGAGTGAGGTCCTCACTATTAGCGCCTTGTCTTTCTTCGTTGGCGCGGGTTGCTTCACCGACGTGTTCGCCGCTGAAACATGGGCAATAAACAACGTTTAACTTGAGTTGTTCTCTTAGGGCTATGCAGAGCTCTACGTCTTCTCCACACACCCGGAACTTGGTGTTGAAACCAATGGCTCGAAAGTGCTCGCGACGAATCAACATTGCCGCGCCGGTTGTTGCTGGAATAGGCCTGGGATCTCCAAGCACAGCAGGGTGCTCAGAACTCACTAGACGATTGAGCTGGTGGTAAGGGTTGTGACGTCGATCGAAGAGTATTCCTGCATGGGTGAGGCATCCCTCTTTGTCGCGTAGGCGGGCACCTACTAATCCAGTGCTGGGGTGATCGTTAATGCAGCTAATGGCTGCGTCGACGCTGTTGACATCTAGAAGTACGTCGTCATTGATCAGGAGCAGCACCTCACCATTGGCCTTGTCGGCCAAGGCGTTCATGTTGCTAGAGAAGTGATATGGTGCTCGGTTGGCCACCAAGAATTCGTAGCCAGATGCGTTTTCAATACGGCTTTCTTCTTCTTCATCGCCATTCCAGGAGCAGAGCACCTCAACCTCTTCGCTGGGGAGATGCAGAGCTTCGTTGAGGGTGCTGAGCATGCTGCTGAGCAGACCAGCTGTACGGGACACCACCAGGACCGAAAGACGCATTGGTGTCCAAAAACAGGCCAGATTTTATCAATGGTGTATGAAAGGTTCGGATCCCCGCAGCCTTACCGCAAAAAGTGCGTCGGTAGGCTGCCCTGAAAGTGATTTGCTGCCTCCATGCTCAAGCTCCTGCTGGGTGATCCCAATGCCCGCAAGCTGAAGCGCTACCAGCCGATCGTTTCCGACATCAACCTGTTGGAAGAGGAAATCGCGCCTCTTTCTGATGAGGAATTACGAGGTAAAACGGCCGTCTTCCAGGAGCGGCTTGTCAACGCCGGCAGCCTGGCCAACCAGCGTCCGATTCTCGATGAGATCTTGCCGGAAGCGTTTGCTGTCGTCCGTGAAGCCGGCAAGCGGGTCCTCGGCATGCGTCATTTCGATGTGCAGCTGATCGGTGGAATGGTGCTGCACGAGGGCCAGATCGCTGAGATGAAAACCGGCGAAGGCAAGACTCTTGTTGCCACTCTGCCCAGCTACCTCAATGCCCTTACAGGCCGCGGCGTGCACGTGGTCACGGTGAATGACTACCTGGCTAGGCGCGATGCCGAATGGATGGGCCAGGTGCATCGCTTTCTGGGGCTTTCCGTGGGCCTGATCCAGCAGGACATGCGGCCGGAGGAACGTCGACGCAACTACAACTGCGACATCACCTACGCCACCAATTCGGAGCTGGGGTTCGACTACCTGCGCGACAACATGGCCGCCGACATCTCGGAGGTGGTGCAGCGGGAGTTTCAGTACTGCGTGATTGATGAGGTTGATTCAATTCTCATCGACGAAGCCCGCACGCCTCTGATCATTTCCGGCCAGGTGGAGCGTCCCCAGGAGAAGTATCAGCAGGCAGCCCAGGTTGCTTTGTCCCTCGAGCGTGCCGCCGAAATTGGCAAGGACGGCATTGATCCAGAAGGCGATTATGAGGTTGATGAGAAGCAGCGCAGCTGCACTCTCACCGATGAGGGCTTTGCCAAGGCGGAGCGGATGCTTGGGGTGCAAGACCTGTTCGACCCCCAGGACCCCTGGGCTCACTACATCACCAATGCTCTTAAGGCCAAGGAGCTATTCGTCAAGGATGTGAACTACATCGTTCGCGATGGCGAGGCGGTAATTGTGGATGAGTTCACCGGTCGGGTGATGCCGGGGCGTCGCTGGAGTGATGGCCAACATCAGGCGATCGAAGCCAAGGAATCCTTGCCAATTCAGGCGGAAACCCAGACCCTCGCTTCGATCACCTATCAGAACTTCTTTCTGCTTTATCCCCGTTTAGCCGGCATGACCGGCACCGCCAAAACAGAAGAGGTGGAATTCGAGAAGACTTACAAGCTTGAAACCACCATCGTGCCCACCAACCGGTCGCGGGCCCGCCAAGATTGGGCAGATCAGGTGTACAAAACCGAAACCGCCAAGTGGCGGGCGGTAGCTAATGAAACCGCCGAGATCCACAAGAAAGGTCGACCGGTGCTCGTTGGCACCACTTCAGTTGAAAAGAGCGAGCTGCTCAGTTCTCTGTTGGCGGAGCAGGAGATCCCCCACAACCTGCTCAACGCGAAGCCTGAGAACGTCGAGCGCGAATCCGAGATCGTTGCTCAGGCCGGTCGTGCTGGAGCTGTGACCATCGCTACCAATATGGCGGGCCGAGGCACCGACATCATTCTTGGCGGCAACAGCGACTACATGGCCCGTTTGAAGTTGCGGGAAGTGTTGCTTGGCCGTCTTGTGAAACCGGAAGACGATCACAAACCCCCGGTGCCTGTTCAGCGCAGTTCGGCGGTCGGCGGTTTTGCTGATGCCGCAGCCCCATCGCTGCCCCGCAGCGGCGAATGCCTTTATCCCTGTCCCCTCACCGACGACACCGATCAGGCCCTCGGCCAGTTAGCCCGTGATCTGGTGAAGGCTTGGGGCGATCGAGCTCTAACGGTGATCGAGCTGGAAGAGCGCATCGCCACCGCAGCTGAAAAGGCCCCCACCGATGATCCACAGATCCAGGCCTTGCGCGAAGCCATTGCTCGGGTGAAGGCGGAGTACGACTCGGTGGTGAAGCAGGACGAAGCCCGTGTGCGTGAGGCCGGCGGTCTTCACGTGATCGGCACCGAAAGGCATGAGTCCCGCCGCGTCGACAACCAACTGCGTGGTCGGGCCGGCCGTCAGGGCGACCCCGGATCCACCAGGTTTTTCCTCTCGCTGGGGGACAACCTGCTGCGCATCTTCGGAGGCGACCGCGTTGCAGGCCTGATGAATGCGTTCCGCGTGGAGGAAGACATGCCGATCGAATCCGGCATGCTCACCCGCTCCTTAGAAGGGGCCCAGAAGAAGGTGGAGACCTACTACTACGACATCCGCAAGCAGGTGTTCGAGTACGACGAGGTGATGAACAACCAGCGCCGGGCGGTGTACTCCGAGCGCCGGAGGGTGCTTGATGGCCGGGCTTTGAAGAAGCAGGTTATCGGTTACGGCGAACGCACAATGGCTGAGATTGTGGAGGCCTATGTGAATCCCGATCTGCCGCCCGAGGAATGGGATCTGGCTCTCCTGGTGGGCAAGGTGAAGGAGTTCATTTATCTGCTCGAAGACCTCACCCCCGAGCAGGTGCAGGGCCTTGGGATGGAGGAACTCAAGGCGTTCCTGCACGAGCAACTGCGCAATGCTTACGACCTCAAGGAGGGACAGATCGAGCAGCAACGACCAGGGCTCATGCGAGAGGCGGAGCGCTTCTTCATTCTTCAGCAGATCGACACACTTTGGCGGGAACATCTCCAGGCAATGGATGCCCTGCGGGAGTCAGTCGGCCTGCGTGGCTACGGCCAGAAGGATCCCCTGATCGAATACAAGAACGAGGGTTACGACATGTTCCTCGAGATGATGACCAACATGCGCCGGAACGTGATCTATTCGATGTTCATGTTCCAGCCCTCGCGCCCTTCATCTGAGGCCTGAGGCGGCAACTTCAGCCGGTCTCCTCGCCCAGGAACTCCAGGATCTCCCGGTCTTTAAGGTTCTGGGCCTCACCGCGACATACCTCCCGCAGCGCCCGGCCTTCCGCCACTTCCCGCAGGCAGCGCTGCAAATTCCCCACGGTGCTCTCCAGCTCATCGATCCGTTCCATCAGGTTGCGGATCACGCTTGCCTCTGCGTCGGGCAAGGCGGAGTGAGCTAGGGGGTTGATCCGTACGCCGCTTTGGTGAACCACCCGTCCAGGGATACCCACCACCGTGCAGTCGCTTTCCACATTGCGTACCACCACGGATCCGGCGCCGATACGGGTGTTGGCGCCGATGGTTATGGCTCCAAGAACTTTCGCACCGGCTCCGACCACAACGTTTTCGGCAAGAGTGGGGTGGCGTTTGCCGTGTTCTTTTCCGGTGCCTCCTAAGGTCACCCCCTGGTAGAGCAGGCAGCGGGGACCGATTTCGGCGGTTTCGCCGATCACCACCCCCATGCCGTGATCGATGAACACGCTGTGGCCAATCCGGGCGCCGGGGTGGATTTCAATGCCGGTGAGGGCGCGACCGATCTGGCTGAGGCACCGGGCGGCCAATTTCAGGGGCAGACGGCAGGTCCAGAGGCGATGACTGATCCGATGCAGGCTGATCGCCTGGAAGCCGGGGTAGCAGCACACAATCTCCAGCCAGCCGCGGGCAGCCGGATCACGCTCGCGAATGATCGCGAAGTCGGCACGGATGTGAGCAAACATCGCAGAATCGTCAGCTGGCGGCCGCTGGGGTCTGCAGGCCAATCTCCTTACGGAGTAAATCGATCGTATCTACGCTTAAGTAGCTCTCTGCGCAATGCACTTGGGGCATGCGCATCAGTTGGGAGCGGTTTTGGCGCAGACTCTGTTCTACCAAGGGAAGGCTGGGCCGATCGCAGAGCACGTGGCTGGAGGCCCGTAGCAGGGCCAGTAAGCGGCTACCCACATCAGGTGTTGCGGTCATCAGCAGTAATTCGTTACCGCGCATCGAGTGGAGAATCACCTCTGCTGCCCGCAGTATCCCGGGGCTGATGCTCACCAGGCCTACGCAGCTGCCGGGGCGCAGCTCCTTGAGCATTGCCAGTTCTTGGCGGAAGTCGTTGAGGTCAACGGCCACGGCGCGAACGCTGTGTTTCTTGGCCAGCTCCTCCACCGGTTGGAGGAAATAGCGGCTGGTCACGACCGTTCCATTGCTGGAATTTTCCAGCACGCTCTCCAGCTCCTCCATTGGCACCACTTCGACCGGCACGTCCAAGCAGGGTTCCAGTTCCTCGGCGATCAGCATCGAGGCACCGATGTCTTCTCTGGGAGTGCTGACTAGCACGCGGGCGCCGCAGCGTAGTCGCCAGTCGATCTCTCGGGTCAGCAGTTCTCGGGTTTGCTGCAGGGTGCAGCCGGCATTGAGTAGGCCATCCACACATCTACGCACTTCGCGGTCGAGGTCGGTTACGCCGCGATTGCGAATGTGCGGTGGCGTTTTGATTTCTCGGGGTTTCTGCTGGTCGCGCACGTAGATGCCGGAGCCGGCCATGGCCTCCACCACGCCGTCGGTTTCTAGTTGGCGGTAAACCTTGCTGATCGTGTTGCGGTGCAATCCGGTTTGCATCGCCAGCTGGCGGGTGCTGGGTAAGCGATGCCCAGGTGGGTAATGCCGCGCCGCGATGGCGAAGCAGATCTGGTTGTAAAGCTGCGTTGACGCCGGAATGTCACTTTCCTGTTGGATATGGAATCGCACGCCGGTGGGACAGGTCGGAATGCGGCCACCATACGGAGCGAATTGCTTGGTGACAATTGGGGGTGTGTCCTGTGGGCCTGTGACAATGTCCAGCTTCCCTCCGCATGGCTGGGTTGAGCTTGCCAATGGCGTTGTGCCACTCCGCTGCTGGTGGGCGCTGCGGCAGGCCAACGCGAACGATATTGCATCGTAATCGTTAGTAAATCGTGTCTGGATCGTGCTGCCTGACGTGTTCGGTGTGAATGCCTGGGTCCGCAGCGTGGCGGATCGCCTGGCCGCCCACGGCCATCCGGCCCTGCCCTTGTTTTCCCGCACGGCGCCTGATTTGGAGTTGGCCTATGAGCCATCCGATCTGGCCCAAGGCCGACGCCACCACCGCAGATCAAATCCTCGGCGATGTCTCCGCAGCGCTCAGCTGGTTGCGGGCGCGATATCCCGAAGCTGCCATCCATTTGGTGGGCTTCTGCTTCGGGGGACATGCCGCCTTTCTGGCGGCCACTTTGCCTGGGGTTGCCCAAGTCTTTGATTTTTACGGTGCCAGTGTCAGCCGGATGCGCCCCGGTGGCGGTGAACCCGCTTTCAGTCTGCTGCCCGAGGACCAGGCGTGGCTCACCTGTGTGTTCGGCACAGCTGACCCCCTGGTCCCCGCCGAGGACCGTGAGGTGATTGGTGATGCCCTGCGCAGAGCTGATCCCACCGGCCAGAGTCTGCGTTGCGTGGAGTGTGCCTGCTGCTTGGTGACGAGCTTTTGGTTTAGCCCTGGGGGCCGGCCACCTTGGCAGCAGTGGGTTTTGGTGGTGCCGGGATGGTGCGCACGGCCTTGTTGGCGGCATGCTCTTTTTCCTCCTTCTTCACCAGCGGCGTCTTCCTGGGGGTGAGGAACATGATCATGTTGCGTCCCTCCCGCTTGGGCGCCTGCTGGATCTCGGCCTTTTCCTCCAGATCCTTGGCCATCCGCCGCAGCAGGGTTTCGGCCAGCGCTGTGTGCTGGATCTCGCGGCCGCGGAAGATTACGGTGCACTTCACTTTGTCGCCGGCCTTGAGGAAGCGCTGGGCCTGACCAATCCGCACGTCGTAGTCGTGCTGATCAATCTTGTAGCGCATCTTGACCTCCTTAACTTCGGTCTGGTGCGACTTCTTCTTGGCCTCCTTGGCCTTCTTTTCCTGCTCGAACTTGAACTTGCCGTAGTCCATGATCCGGCAGACCGGGGGGTCAGCCTTCTCGCTCACCAGGACCAGATCCAGTTCCCGGTCGCGGGCCACATCCAGGGCTTCTTCGCGGCTGATCACTCCCAGCTGAGCGCCGTCTGAGTCGACCACCCGTAACTGGGGGTAGTTGATCCGGTCGTTGATGTTGGGCAGCTCCCGAACCGGGGCACGACGGTCAAAACGGGGACGTGGGGGCATTCAGGCGGTGACGGGGACAGGTGCAGACAACTTCGCTGAATACAACGTCTGCATCTTTCACCATAGATGTTGCTCGATCAGCGTCATGGCATCCGTCAGCATTGTCTCGTCGGCCAGCCAGTGGGGGTTGTGCTGACGCCGGAACCAGGTGCGTTGGCGTTTGGCGAACTGGCGGGTGCGTTGGCAGGTGATCCTCACGGCATCTGCAGTGCTCAGGCTGCCGCCGATCACCTGCAGCGCTTCGCCGTAGCCGATGGTCTGCAGCAGCGGCAGATCGGCGCCGTAGCGCTCGCTCAGGCGCCGGGTCTCGTCCACCAGCCCATCGCGGTAAAGCTGCTCTGTGCGTTGTTGGATGCGCTGGCGCAGGTTGGCGGGATTGAGGCCCAGTTCCAACACCCGCCAGGGCGGAGGTGTGGCTGTGGCCTGCCGGCTCATCTGTTGCCCGGAGGCGTAGAGCACCTCCAGGGCGCGCTGGGTGCGCACGGCATCGGCCGGGGCGATTTTGGCGGCGGCCTCGGGGTCGGCGACCTGCAGCAGCGGATGGCAGATGCCTTGGCCCAGGGCTGTTAGCTGTTGGCGCAGCTGCGGCTGGGGGGGCACCGCCGGAGGCTGAAGGCCACTGGTGAGGGCCTTGAGATAGAGACCACTGCCGCCCACCAGCAACGCCACACCCCGCTGCTCTAGGGCGGCGTCGATGCAAGGGGTTGCGATCGCCTGAAATTCCTGGAGGGTGATCGGCTGATCCGGCCTGCGCAGGTCCAGCAGATGGTGCGGCACTCGCGCCTGTTGCTCCGCCGTCGGCTTGGCGGTGCCCAGATCCATCTCTCTGTAGAGCTGGCGGGAATCCACGTTGATCACCGGCAGATCCAGTCGTTCGGCGATCTCCAGCGCCAGGGCGGTCTTGCCGCTGGCTGTGGGCCCGAGCAGGGTGATCACCAGGGGATGGGAGCTGTTCAAAAGGGTGAGGGGGTGCAGCCCGGCTTGGAATGGGCTCTGAGAGGCCTCTGCAAGCCTCTATAGACAGCCGGTGGTAAATTGACATTGTCAGGTCGAGGTTTAGAGCCGTTGCGCCCGCCCATGACCCGGTTTCCTGGCTCAAGACTTTCTCAATGAGCGACGCTTCCAAGGTCCAGAACGCCTACGGCGCCGAGCAGATTCAGGTGCTGGAGGGGCTTGAGCCCGTCCGCAAGCGCCCGGGCATGTACATCGGCTCCACCGGACCGCGGGGCCTGCACCATCTGGTGTACGAAGTTGTTGATAACTCGGTGGATGAGGCCCTGGCGGGCCATTGCGACCGCATTGTTGTGGTCCTCGGTGAAGACGGCTCCGCCTCAGTGAGCGACAACGGCCGCGGCATCCCCACCGATGTGCACCCCCGCACCGGCAAGAGCGCCTTGGAAACGGTGCTCACCGTGTTGCACGCCGGTGGCAAATTCGGCGCCGGTGGTTACAAGGTGTCCGGCGGTCTGCACGGCGTCGGCGTCTCGGTGGTGAATGCCCTGAGTGAATGGGTGCAGGTGACGGTGCGCCGTCAGGGCCAGGTGCATCGCCAGCGCTTTGAGCGCGGTGCGGCGATTGGAGGGCTGGCTTCAGAGTCGCAGCCGGCGGCGGAGTCCGGCGAGACCGGCACCACCGTCTGCTTCAAGCCCGACATTGAAATCTTCACCGGCGGCATCGTCTTTGACTACGCCACCCTTTCGGCTCGGCTGCGGGAACTGGCCTACCTCAACGGCGGCGTGCGGATCGTTTTCCGTGATGAACGGGAGTCGGCCCGGGATGAGGAGGGCAACCCCCATGAGGAGACCTACTTCTACGAAGGCGGGATCAAGGAATACGTCGCCTACATGAACAAGGAGAAGGACGCCCTTCATCCCGAGATCATTTACGTGAATTCGGAGAAGGATGGCGTTCAGGTGGAGGCCGCTCTGCAGTGGTGCTCCGATGCCTACTCCGACAGCATCCTTGGCTTCGCCAATAACATCCGCACCGTCGATGGCGGCACCCACATTGAGGGCCTGAAGACGGTGTTGACCCGCACCCTCAATGCTTTTGCCAAGAAGCTCGGCAAGCGCAAGGAATCGGATTCCAACCTGGCGGGGGAGAACATCCGCGAAGGCCTGACGGCGGTGCTCTCGGTGAAGGTGCCGGAGCCGGAGTTCGAGGGTCAGACCAAGACCAAGCTCGGCAACACCGAGGTGCGCGGCATTGTCGACAACCTGGTGGGCGAGGCGCTCAGCCAGTTCCTCGAGTTCAACCCCTCCGTGATCGGGTTGATCCTCGAGAAGGCGATCCAGGCCTTCAATGCCGCTGAGGCCGCCCGCCGGGCCCGCGAACTGGTGCGGCGCAAGAGCGTTCTGGAGAGCTCAACCCTGCCCGGAAAACTGGCCGATTGCAGCTCCCGCGACCCCGGCGAATCCGAGATCTACATCGTGGAGGGCGACTCCGCTGGTGGCTCCGCCAAGCAAGGCCGCGACCGTCGCTTCCAGGCGATCCTGCCGCTGCGGGGCAAGATCCTCAACATCGAGAAGACCGACGACGCCAAGATCTACAAGAACACCGAGATCCAGGCGTTGATCACCGCCCTGGGCCTGGGCATCAAGGGCGAGGACTTCGATGTGAAGAACCTCCGCTACCACCGGGTCGTGATCATGACCGACGCCGACGTGGACGGCGCCCACATCCGCACCCTGCTGCTCACCTTCTTCTACCGCTACCAGAAGGAGCTCGTGGAGGGCGGTTACATCTACATCGCCTGTCCGCCGCTTTACAAAGTGGAGCGCGGTAAGAACCACACCTACTGTTACAACGAGGGCGATCTGCAGAAGACCCTGGAGGGCTTCGGCGAGAAGGCCAATTACACGATCCAGCGCTTCAAGGGTCTCGGCGAAATGATGCCCAAGCAGCTCTGGGAAACCACCATGGATCCCACCACGCGCACGATGAAGCGGGTGGAGATCGAAGACGCTCTCGAGGCTGATCGCATCTTCACGATCCTGATGGGCGACAAGGTGGCTCCGCGCCGGGAATTCATCGAGACCCACAGCGCCGAGCTGGACATGGCAGCCCTCGACATTTGATGGTGGCTGTTCTGCGTTGGAGCTGGCTGTTGGGGGTGGCCTTGATGGCTCCCGCGGCCTTGCCTGCCGGTGGTGCTGATCGGCGTCAACCGCAGCCCCGTCGCCGCGCTGCCTCCGGGCCCTTGCATACGGTCACTGACCAACCTCTTCGGCTGAGCCCCCTGGCAGTGGCTCCCCGGCTGAGCACCCTCAAGGCAGGATCCTCCCTGCGGCTGTTGCGGCGCTGGTCCGCCGCCGATGGCCAAGACTGGCTGCACGTCCAAACCCTTTCGGGAGATCAACGCCGTGGCTGGCTCCGCGCCTGAAGTGGTTCTGGTGGGTCTGGGGGCGATCCCCGGGGCCTGGCTGCGCTTGAAAGTGGTCAACCACTTTCAGCCCATGGTGCCCAAGAAGCACTGGGGCACCTTCCTGGTGAACGTGGTGGCTTGTTTCGCCCTGGGCCTGGTGTTGGCGCTCAATGAAACCTGTTCGACCAGCACAGGCATTGCCCTGCTGATGGGGGTGGGCTTTTTTGGCAGCCTCAGCACTTTTTCCACCTTCGCCGTTGAGCTGCTCAACGAGCTGCGGGCCGGCCAGGCGCTGACGGCGCTGGTGTTGGCGCTTGCCTCAATTGGAGCGGGTTTGCTGGCCTCTGCTGTTGGTTACGGACTGGGGACCCATGCCTGAAACCAAACCCAGCCTGCAACTTGAACTGCAGGAGTTGTTGCTTGTTGGTGTTGGTGCTGTGCCCGGAGCCTTGCTGCGCTGGAAGGTGGCTTTGCATCTGGGGGATCAGAACCTGCTGGTGAATGTTCTCGGAGCTGCCCTGTTGGGCTTGTTGGCCGGGCTACCCGCCGCACCACGGCGTCAGTTGCTGCTTGGCATTGGCTTCTGCGGCTCGCTCACCACCTTCAGCAGTTGGATGCTGGCGGCGATGCAGCACCTCAGCGCCGGTGATTGGGCCGCTGCATTGGGCTTGATCGGGCTGACCCTCGGGCTGGGGCTCGGGGCTGCAGGGCTCGGGTTCTGGTGCGGACGCCGCCTCGGCAACTGATCCGTTCTGGATGTTCTTTTACGTCGATCACACGACGCGTTTTGCCCACAACACCGGGATCCAGCGCTGTGTGCGACTGACGGCTCGGGCCTTGCTCGAGCTGGGCATGCCGCTACGGCCGGTCTGCTGGCGGTCTGATCAAGGCTTTGTGCTGGCGACTCCAGCTCAACTTCGACATCTGGAACGTTGGAACGGGCCGCCTGTGGATGCATGGACCCTGGACCTCGACACGGCAATCGAGCCGGCGTGGCTCCTTGTGGTCGAACTCGTTCGAAGCCGTGTCGGGCCGTCCGTTGATGAGTTGACCCGTGCCGCGAGGACGCTTGGGCTCAAGGTGGCGTGGGTGTTTCACGACGCCATACCCATTCGCTTGGCCCATCTGTATGGGGGGCAGAATTCAGTTGCAGCCCGATCCCATGCGGACTACATGCGTGGCCTGGCACGTGCTGATCGGGTTCTGGCCAATTCCCTCACCACGGCGGACCATCTCCGCAGCTTCCTCAAGCAGGAGCAGCTGCCCTTCGCCCATGTCCAAGGGCTGCCCTTGGCGCAAGCCTGTCCAGGGACTCAGCGGGTCCGCCACATGGACCTTCATCAACCGGAGCAACCTCTGCGGCTTCTCTGCGTTGGATCGTTGGAAGCGCGCAAAAACCATCGCACGCTGCTGAAGGCCTTGGCCTGGCTGCTGGCGTTTGAGGAAAAGGCAGTGGATTTGCGAATCGTTGGTTGGGCCAACGACCCTGCAATCGCAGCGTTGGTCGAGCGTGCGATCTCTTTGGGGCTGCCTGTCGGCTGGATCCGTGATGCCGATGATGATCGCCTCAATCAGCTGTATGCCTGGGCCCAGTTCACGGTTTACCCCTCGATCGAGGAGGGGTTCGGCCTGCCCGTCGCCGAGAGCCTCTGGCACGGCCGTGGCTGCCTGTGCAGCGGTGATGGTGCCCTCGGAGAACTGGCCGCAGAGGGTGGATGCCTGACGGTGGACACCCGCAGCTGGCGATCGTTGGCGGAGGCCATGGCTTCCCTGCTGGCCTCTCCTGATCGCGTGGTCGATCTCAACAAAGCTGCTCAGCAGCGACCGCTTCGAACCTGGTCGGATTACGGCCAGCAGTTGCTGGCCGCATTGGAGCTGAGCTGATCAGGCCGCCAGAGCTGCCTCAATCGCCGATGTGAGGTCTTCGGGGGTGACGCCGCTCTTGAAGCGGGCGATCACAGTGCCGTCCTTGCCCACCAGGAACTTCTCGAAGTTCCACTCCACATCACCAGAGGGTTCCATCTGATTGAGGGTGGTGTAGGGCTCGGTGGTGCTGCCTTTGGCGTGCACCTTCTCGAACAGTTCGAAGTCGGCGCCGTAGGTGGTGGAGCAGAAGCTCTTGATCTCCTCCAGCGTGCCGGGCTCTTGGGCGCCGAAGTCGTTGCAAGGGAAACCCAGCACCGCTAGGCCCTTGGCGGCGTAGGCCTCGTTCAGGGCCTGCAGGCCGGCGTACTGCTTGGTGAAGCCACAGCGGCTGGCCACGTTCACGATCAGCAGCACCTTGCCGGCGTAGTCGCCCAGGGATTTGCTGCTGCCGTCAGGGGTGGTGACGGAAACGGCGCTGACGCTGATCGCCATGGTGAAACGGGGATGGAGCGCAGAGGATAACCGGCTGTAACGGCCATACACTGGGCTCCCGGCCGGAGGGGCATGACGGAGGCATCGGGGCTGAGCAGTTCAGGCGTGAGCGTGGAGCCCGAGTTGCTGGCCGAGGCGGTCTCCCATGAGCTCGCCGCGATGCTCCAGGCGGGCAATTACGACGCGGTGAAACTGCTGCTGGAACCGGTTCAGCCGGTGGACATCGCCGAAGCGATCGGTGACTTGCCGGCCAACTTGCAGGCGATTGCCTTTCGCCTGCTCAGCAAGGACGAAGCCATCAGTGTTTACGAATACCTTGACACCGCCACGCAGCAAAGCCTGCTGAGCCTGCTGCGCTCTGGCGAGATGCGGGAGGTGATGGAGGAGATGTCGCCGGATGATCGCGCCCGATTGTTCGAGGAGTTGCCGGCCAAGGTGGTGCGGCAGCTGCTGAGCGAACTCAGCCCGGATGAACGCAAGGTGACCGCTGAGTTGCTGGGCTACCGCCCCGAAACGGCCGGTCGCTTGATGACGACCGAGTACATCGCCTTCAAAGAAAACCAGACCGCCGCAGTGGCGCTGGAGATCGTGCGGCGACGTGCTCGCGACACCGAGACGATTTATTCCTTGTATGTCACGGACGCTGAGCGACGCCTCACCGGCATCCTGTCGCTGCGGGATCTGGTCACGGCAGACCCCCAGGCCCGCATCGGTGATGTGATGACGGAGGAGGTGCTCAGTGTCAGCACCGACACCGATCAGGAGAAGGTGGCCCGCACGATTCAGCGCTACGACTTCCTCGCCGTTCCTGTGGTCGATCTGGAACGGCGCCTCGTGGGCATCGTCACCGTGGATGACGTGATCGACGTGATTGAGCAGGAGGCGACGCGCGATTTGTACGCCGCTGGTGCCGTTCAGGCCGGCGATGTCGACGATTACTTCAGCAGCAACCTGTTTACCGTCGCCCGCCGCCGGGTGGTTTGGCTGGCGGTGCTGGTGCTTGCAAGCTTTTTCACCTCAGAGGTGATCGCTGCCAATGAAGACGTCCTGCAACAGGTGGTCTTGTTGGCGGCTTTCATTCCCTTGCTGGGTGGTACGGGCGGCAACGTGGGGGCCCAGAGTTCCACGGTGGTGATCCGTGGTTTGAGCACCCAGAGCATCTCCAGCCTTGGACCCCTGAGGGCCATTGGCCGCGAAGCCATGGCGGGGGCGTTGTTAGGGGTGTTGATGATGCTTCTGGTGGTTCCCTTCGCCTGGTGGCGCGGGGAGAGCGCTTTGGTGGGCCTCTCTGTGGGGATGAGTCTGCTGGCTATCACGACCCTGGCGGCCACTGCCGGTGCAGCGTTTCCGCTTTTGTTTGACCGCATGGGTCTGGACCCAGCGCTGATGTCCACACCCTTCATCACCACCTGCACGGACGTGGCCGGAACGTTGATTTACCTCAAGACGGCGGGGTGGTTGCTGGGCAACCTGCCGCAGCTGGTTCAGGCCACAGGTATTTCTACCCATTTCTTTGTCTTCGGCGCTTTCTGAGAGCCTGTTTACGTTTCTTAGGAGTACTCTTCACATAACTCAAAGAAGCGCCCCATGGCTCCGGCTGCGACCGCTGCTTCAAAGCCCAAAACCGCTGCAAAGGCTGCAAAAACAGTTTCGGCGGATGTTGATCTCGTCCGCTCATACCTGCGCGACATCGGCCGTGTTCCGCTGTTGACCCATGAGCAGGAGATCACTCTGGGGCGCCAGGTCCAGGAGCTGATGGATTTGGAATCGCTCGAGTCTGAGCTCGAGAGCAAGGCCGGAGAGAAGCCCAGCCGAGACCAGCTAGCCAAGGCTTCTGGGTTGTCGTCAATGCAGCTCAAGCGCAAGCTGCAGCATGGCCGTCGCGCCAAGGAGCGCATGGTGGCGGCCAACCTCCGGCTTGTTGTGAGCGTGGCCAAGAAATACACCAAGAGGAACATGGAGCTCCTGGACCTGATCCAGGAAGGCACCATTGGCTTGGTGCGTGGTGTGGAGAAGTTCGACCCCACCCGTGGTTACAAATTCTCCACCTACGCCTATTGGTGGATTCGTCAGGGCATAACACGGGCCATCGCGGAGAAGAGCCGCACGATCAGGCTGCCCATCCACATCACTGAGATGTTGAACAAGCTCAAGAAGGGCCAGCGGGAGCTGAGCCAGGAGCTAGGCCGCACGCCCACCGTCACCGAGTTGGCTGAATTCGTTGAGCTGCCCGAAGACGACGTCAAGGATCTGATGTGCCGGGCCCGCCAGCCGGTGAGTCTGGAGATGAAAGTTGGCGACGGCGACGACACCGAACTGCTGGAGCTCCTCTCCGGAGATGGTGACCTCCCCAGCGATCAGGTGGAAGAGGATTGCCTTAAAGGAGACCTGCGCAACCTCCTGGGTCAGCTGCCCCATCTGCAGGAGCAGGTGCTGCGGATGCGTTACGGCATGGATGGAGAAGATCCGATGAGCCTCACCGGCATCGGCCGGATTCTGGGCATGAGCCGAGACCGTGTTCGCAACCTGGAGCGGGATGGCCTGGCCGGTCTGCGCCGCGTGAGTGATCAGGTGGAGGCCTACGTCGCCTGCTGAGTTGATCTTGTCTTGATCAGCCGTTGCAGCACCGGGTTCACCTGATCCGGTGCTTCGTCATGGGGGCAGTGGCCTGCGTTCGGAACCACTGAAATAGATCGAACGCAGTTCAGGGTCTGGGCCCAACGCTTGGCCTCTGCAATTGGTTCCCAGGGATCCAGCTCACCCCAGATCAGATCTACGGGAATCGACAGCTTTTCCATCAATTGAGGGGCGAGATGGTCGTCGAACAGGTTGATGAAGCCGCGAAAGGCCTCAGCCGCACCCCGGCGTTGGGTCGGTTGAAACAGCAGATCCACCAGGTCATCGTCGATGTTGGCGCCACTGGGATAGGCCTGCTTCAACACACTGCGGATCACGCCGGGCCGTGCCGCATTGCGGAACAGCGCGGTGCTGAGCCAGCGCTGCCGCACCATCGTCTTGAGCAACGGCCGGATCCAGGCCATCCAGGCGGGTTGGGTGGACAGTTGTTTGTCGTCCATCAAGCGCTGGGCACAGTCGATCAGCACCACGCCCCGGCATCGTTCCCCCAGCAGTTGTGCGGCCCGTAGGGCAACGACCCCACCGATCGAGTTGCCCACCAGCAGCACGGGCCGTTGCACCACTGCATCGCAGAAGTCAGCCACCTGTTGGCCCCAGAGATCAAAGCCGTAATGAACGGCATCCGCTGAAACGGACTCATCCTTCAGGCGAGCCCGGGGCTGATCGCTGCGCCCGAAACCGAGCAGATCGATGGCGTAGGTGGGCAGCAGTTCGGCCAGCACCGGCTGGTTGAAGCGCCAATGGTTGGTGTTGGCCCCGAAGCCATGAATCAGCAGCACGGCCTCTTCGGCATTGGGGTCGCCCATCAGGCTCCAGCCAATGGATCGCTCGTTCCAGCTCCAGAGGTTGTGGCTTGGGATCACGCCTTGGCTTGCTGCGCCCGTGCATCCTGGCGAGAGGAGCACTTGGATGACGGTCGTTGCTCGGGTCCTGTTCTGACGCCAATCGCGAACCCATGGATGCGTTGACCGAGGCCGAAGCTGCTGTTCTATCGACAGCCTTGCTGGCCTGGTGGGAGCGGCATGGCCGCGGCGGCATCCCCTGGAAGCAGTTGCCTGGCGGCGCGCGTCCAGCGCCGGAGCAGGATCTCGATCCCTACGGCATCTGGATCGCCGAGGTGATGCTGCAGCAGACCCAGCTGGCCGTGGCTCTCCCCTACTGGACGCGTTGGATGGCGGCGTTCCCCACAGTGGACGCTTTGGCTGCGGCATCTCTTGAGGAGGTGCGGCTGCAGTGGCAGGGGCTTGGGTATTACTCCCGGGTCCGCCGGCTGCATGAGGCGGCGCAGCTGCTGGTGGGCCACCCGTGGCCGCACAGCTTGGAGGGTTGGATGGCCTTGCCGGGCATCGGTCGCACCACCGCCGGCAGCATCCTTTCCAGTGCGTTTAATGCACCGTTGCCGATCCTGGATGGCAACGTCAAACGGGTGCTGGCGCGATTGATGGCCCATCCGCGCCCACCGGCCCGTGACGACGCCTTGTTCTGGTGCTGGAGCGAGGCCCTGCTCGATCCGGTTCGGCCACGGGACACCAACCAGGCCTTGATGGATCTTGGGGCCACGCTTTGCACCCCCCGCCAGCCGGACTGCCACCGTTGCCCCTGGCAGCTGCACTGCGCTGCTTACGCTGCCGGCGATCCTTGCCGCTGGCCCGTGACCGAAGCCCCCAAGCCCCTGCCCTTCCAGGTGATCGGTGTGGGGGTTGTGCTCAACGCGGCCGGGGAGGTGTTGATTGACCAGCGCCTGGAGGAAGGCCTGCTGGGGGGGATGTGGGAGTTCCCCGGTGGCAAACAGGAGCAGGGCGAAACGATCGAAAATTGCATTGCCCGCGAGTTGAAGGAGGAGCTCGGCATTGCGGTGACGGTGGGCGCTGAACTGATCACTGTGGATCACGCCTACAGCCACAAGAAGCTCCGCTTTGTGGTGCATCTCTGCGACTGGCTCTCGGGAGAGCCGCAGCCTCTTGCCAGTCAGCAGGTCCGTTGGGTACGCCCCGATGATCTGGGGAATTACGCCTTTCCGGCCGCCAATGCGCGGATCATTGAGGCCCTACTTGGCAGCTTGGAAAGCTCTGCCCACCCTGAAGCAAGGTCCTGATGCGGTCGGATGGCGCTTGGTCCCGTCGTTGTCTGTCTCGGTGAAGCGCTGATCGATCGGCTTGGGCCGCCGGGCGGTGATCCGGCGGTGGATCAGCCGGTGGATGATCGTCTGGGCGGTGCGCCCGCGAATGTGGCCTGTGGCCTGGCCCGCCTGGAGACCCCCGTGGCCTTTGCCGGTCGACTGGGGCAGGACGCCATCGGTGAAGCCTTTTCCAGGTTGTTTGCTGAGCGTGGTGTCGACACCTCGCTCCTGCAGCGGGATGCCGAGCGTCCCAGTCGCATCGTGCTGGTGCGCCGTGCGGGGGATGGGGAACGACAGTTTCAGGGCTTTGACGGAGATCAGGGGGCCGGCTTTGCCGACCAGGCCTTGGAGCCGGTTGCCCTACCCCCGGCCCGATGGTTGTTGATTGGCACGCTTCCGTTGGCAGCACCAACGTCGGCTTCGGCTTTGTTGTCGGCCGTGCGCCAGGTCAGCAGCCAAGGCACGGCGATTGCCCTTGATGTGAACTGGCGCCCCACGTTCTGGGATGCCACCGCTGATCCCGCGGCGGGTCCGTCGGCTGCGGCGAAGGCTGCGATTCAACCGCTCCTGGACCAGGCGGCCCTGATCAAGCTGGCGCGGGAGGAAGCCCTCTGGTTGTTCAACAGCGACGATCCCGGCGTGATCCAGCAGGTCTTGCCCCAGCGGCCCGATGTGGTGGTCACCGATGGGGCGGCCCCGGTGCGCTGGCAATTGGGGGCTGATTGCGGTCAGCAGGTCGCCTTTCAGCCCCCCAGTGTCGTCGACACCACCGGTGCCGGTGATGCCTTCACGGCCGGGCTGTTGCACCGCTGGGCCGCCGCGCCCCAGGAGCGCATTCGCTTTGCGGCGGCCTGTGGTGCTCTGGTCTGCGGCGGGGCCGGTGGCATTGATCCCCAGCCCACGCAGGCTCAGGTGGAGGCCTTTCTGGGAGAGGTGAGCTGAGCGAGCCGCCCTTCGTCTTGATGGCGAAGCTCCAGGTGCCAGGCCTCGGCCAGATCGAGCCCCAGCCGTTCCGGCCACTCCACGGCCATCAACGCCCCGGTGGCGCTGGCCTCCTCCTCCTCCTGAAGAAACAGTTCATCGGCAGAGGCCGGTTGCTCCAGGCGATAGAGATCAAGGTGCACCAGCTGTGGTTCCCCCTGGGGGTAGTGCTGGGCCAGGGCAAAAGTGGGGCTGGTGATCGCCTCGCTGATCCCGAGGCCCTCGGCCAGGCCCTGCACCAATGATGTTTTGCCGGCGCCAAGGGGCCCGCTCAACAGCAGGATTGCTCCCGTTGGAAGCTTGCGCGCCAGCAATCGGCCCAGGGCCCGGGTGGTCTCAAGGGTCTCAAGGGCCCAGACATGCCCTGTAGAGTCCGGCTCAAGCGAGCCCGAAGCCTCGGCGTCTCTGCAGAGATTCAACTCCACGATTCATTAGGGAGCACCGAAACCATGGTGGCAGCGCCCACGTCCCCGGCTGAGCTGAAGCTTGGCGTCGATTGCGTCATTGCCGATATCAATCAGGCCGATTTCGGCCGCAAGGAGCTCGACATCGCCGAGACCGAAATGCCCGGTCTGATGGCGCTGCGCGAGAAATACGGCAGCGAGAAGCCTCTCAAGGGCGCCCGCATCGCCGGCTCCCTGCACATGACGATTCAAACCGCGGTTCTGATCGAGACCCTGGTGGAGCTCGGTGCTGAAGTGCGCTGGGCCTCCTGCAACATCTTTTCCACTCAGGATCACGCTGCTGCGGCCATTGCCGCCCAGGGCATCCCCGTGTTCGCCGTCAAAGGCGAGACCCTCGAGGAGTACTGGGACTACACCCACCGCATCCTCGAGTGGGGTGATGGCGGTTCCCCCAACATGATCCTGGACGATGGTGGTGATGCCACCGGTCTGGTGATGCTGGGCAGCAAGGCCGAGCAGGACATCACCGTTCTCGACAACCCCAGCAACGAAGAGGAGACCTTCCTGTTCGCTTCGATCAAGAAAAAGCTGGCCCAGGATCCCAGCTTCTATTCGCGCACCAAGGCCCAGATCCAGGGCGTGACCGAGGAGACCACCACAGGTGTGGCGCGTCTCTACAAGATGCAGAAGAGCGGTGAACTGCCCTTCCCCGCCATCAACGTCAACGACTCGGTCACCAAGAGCAAGTTCGACAACCTCTACGGCTGCCGCGAGTCGCTGGTGGACAGCATCAAGCGTGCCACCGACGTGATGGTGGCGGGCAAGCAGGCCCTGGTGATCGGCTACGGCGACGTGGGCAAGGGTTCCGCCCAGTCCCTGCGCGGCCTCGGTGCCACTGTCTGCATCGCGGAAGTGGATCCGATCTGCGCGCTGCAGGCCGCCATGGAGGGCTACCGCGTTGTCCGTCTTGAGGACGTGGTCGAAGACATGGACATCTTCGTCACCGCCACCGGCAACTACCAGGTGATCCGCAACGAGCACCTGATGAAGATGAAGGACGAGGCCATCGTCTGCAACATCGGCCACTTCGACAACGAGATCGATGTCGCCTCCCTCAAGGAGTACGCGTGGGAGAACATCAAGCCGCAGGTTGACCACATCACCCTGCCCAGCGGCAACAAAATCATCCTGTTGGCGGAAGGTCGCCTTGTGAACCTGGGCTGCGCCACCGGCCACCCCAGCTTTGTGATGAGCAACTCCTTCACCAACCAGGTGCTGGCTCAGATCGAGTTGTTCACCAAGGGCGATGAGTACGCCAAGGAGGTGTATGTGCTGCCCAAGCATCTCGATGAGATGGTGGCTCGCCTTCACCTCGGTCGTATCGGCGCCAAGCTCACCGAGCTCAGCAAGGATCAGGCCGACTACATCAATGTGCCTGTGGAAGGTCCCTACAAGCCCGACCACTACCGCTACTGATCACGATCCTGCGGATCGGAATCTGATTCTCACGGCCCCATGGAAGACTTGCGCGATCAAGCGCAGTCTCCATGGGGCTTTCTGATCTGATCACACAGCTGCCGGAGTTGATCGGCCAGGCGGTGGAGGCGAACCAGTGGCTGGGTTACACCGCGATTTTTGCGGCGATGTTTCTCGAGAATCTGTTCCCGCCGATTCCGTCCGAGCTGATCATGCCCCTTGGGGGCTTTTATGTGCAGCAGGGTCAGCTGGAACTGGTGCCTGTGGTGCTGGCCGGTTTGCTGGGCACGGTGCTCGGTGCCCTGCCCTGGTACGGGATCGGTCGCTTGATCAACGAGGAACGGATCGAAGCCTGGTTGCAACGGCACGGGCGCTGGATTGGCATCAGTGCCGATGAGTTGGCCCGCAGCCGCCGTTGGTTCAGCCGCTATGGCACCGCTCTGGTGTTCTGGGGACGTCTGGTGCCTGGCATTCGCACGCTGATCTCCGTGCCAGCGGGCATCGAAATGATGCCGATGGCGCCGTTCCTCGTCTGGACCACCGCTGGCAGCCTGATCTGGACGGCCCTGCTCACCGTGGCCGGCATGGTTCTCGGAGAGGGCTACAGCAACGTTGAGCTCTGGATTGACCCGGTCTCCAAGGTTGTGAAGGTGTTGCTGGTGGTGTCGGTGCTGGCGGGCGCGATCTGGTTGGTTCTGCGCATCTGGCGCCGGCGCCAGTCGTCCGACTGAGCACCGGCGCGAGGGTTTCCCTGGGGGAGAGGATCAGAAGGGGATGTCCTCGTCGGAAGCCTGGCCGCCAAAGCTGCCGGCGGCCTCCTGGTTGTCCCGTTTGGATCCCAGCAGTTCGAGCCGATCCACACGCACCACGGGCTTGCTGCGCTCTTCGCCGCTGGCACGGTCGGTCCAGCGGTCCAGCTTGAAGCTGCCGATGATCCCGAGCAAGGAGCCCTTCTTCACGTAATCCGCAGCAACCTGGGCCTGCTTGCCCCAGATCTCGAGGTTGAACCAGTCGGGTTCATCGTCGCGGCTGCGACGGTTCACCGCCATGGTGAGGTTGGCCACCATGCTGCCGGACTCGAAGTAACGCACTTCGGGATCGCGGCCGGCACGGCCGACGAGGGTGACGGAATTAACGCCCATAGACAATTCATCTCCTGAATTTGGATTCATGATGCGGCACCGGTTGGGTGACTGCTTTTAAGGAGTTCCACCCAAGCCGCTGGGTGTAACAGGCAACCGCTGAGAACGCCCCTATGATCCGGCGGTCTTGGCTGCGGTGCCTGTGTTCTTTCGTCGTTTCCAGCTGTCGCGCGACATCGGCATCGACCTGGGCACCGCCAACACCCTGATCTACGTCTCCGGCCGGGGCATCGTGCTGCAGGAGCCCTCCGTGGTGGCTCTTGATCTGGAGCGTGGCACCACCATGGCGGTGGGCGATGAAGCCAAGTTGATGCTCGGCCGCACCCCGGGGAACATCCGGGCCGTCCGCCCGTTGCGCGATGGGGTGATTGCCGATTTCGATGCCGCTGAGCAGATGCTCAAAACCTTCATCACCAAGGGCAATGAGGGCCGCGGCATCATGGCCCCTCGGCTCGTGGTCGGCATTCCCAGTGGCGTGACCGGTGTGGAGCGTCGCGCCGTCCGTGAAGCCGGCATGGCTGGGGCGCGCGAGGTTCACCTGATTGATGAGCCGGTGGCAGCGGCCATCGGTGCGGGCCTTCCGGTCACCGAGCCCGTTGGGACGATGATTGTTGATATCGGTGGCGGCACCACTGAGGTGGCGGTGCTGAGCCTCGGTGGAACGGTGCTGAGCGAATCCGTCCGCGTTGCCGGCGATGAGATCAGCGACTCCATCAGCGTCTACCTCAAAAAGGTGCACAACATGGTGGTGGGTGAGCGCACGGCCGAGGAAATCAAGATCCGCATCGGCTCCGCCTTCCCCGACGACGAGTTCGATCAGCAGTCCATGGATGTGCGCGGTCTGCACCTGCTCTCCGGTTTGCCCCGCACCATCAACCTCAAAGCTGGTGATCTGCGCGAAGCCATCGCTGAGCCGCTCAACGTGATTGTGGAAGCGGTGAAACGCACCCTGGAGCGCACACCTCCTGAGCTGGCAGCCGACATCGTGGACCGCGGCATCATGCTGGCGGGTGGTGGTGCGTTAGTCCGCGGCATCAGCGACCTGATCAGCCACGAGACCGGGATCTTTGTTCACATCGCCGAAGACCCCCTGCTCTGCGTGGTGAACGGTTGCGGCCAGGTGCTGGAGGACTGGAAACGCCTGCAGCGGGTGGTCGACACCCCGGAATTCGTCCGCGCCGCGGCAGGCGTCTGAAGCGATGGCCCCGACGCTCCGTCCCGGCAAGAGCCGCTGGCGCGGATTGGGGCAACTCACCCCCTGGCTGCTGTTTGTGGCTGGGCTGTTGATGGTGCGTCTGAGCAAGGGCGCTGGTTTCAGCGATGCCTATGCCCTGCTCAGCCGCCCGTTCTGGCCGGGTTCCGCGCAACGGGAATGGGTGGCGGCCGCGGTGGATCTGGAGGAGCGCTCTCGCCTGCAGCTGCTGGAAGAGGACAATCGGCGCTTGCGCACTCTGCTGGAGCTCAAGCAACAAGGATCAGCGCAAGGCAAAGTTTCCGCTGCCGTGATCTCCCGTTCGTCGCGGGGGTGGTGGCAGCAATTGCAGCTGGGCAAGGGTTCGCTGCAGGGCATCGGTCGCAGCGATGCGGTTCTTGGCCCTGGCGGTTTGGTGGGCCGCATCGACAGTGTCACCCCCGCCACGGCGCGTGTGAAGTTGCTCACCGCCCCGGGCCATGAGATCGGCGTCTGGCTGCCCCGCAGCCGCCGTCATGGGTTGCTGGTGGGCCGCGGCAACAGCCGTCTGTCGCTCCGTTTCATCGACAAGGACCCCAATGTGCGGCCCGGGGATCTTGTCGCCACGTCCCCGGCCAGCACCCTGTTGCCCCCCAACGTGCCGGTGGGGGTGATCCAGTCGGTGGATGAACAGGCTGTTCCTGCACCGGTCGCTGTGGTGCAGTTGATCGCAGCACCGGAGGCGATCGACTGGGTGCAAGTGCAGACCCGTTGAGATGAACCACTGAAATGACGCGTCTGCACCGCCAACCGATCTGTGTGGCCTCAGCCTTGGTGGTGCCGTTCCTCGCCCTGGCGTCGCCGCCTTGGTTGGCCATCGATGGGGTTGGGCCTGCCTGGGCCGTGCTCTGGCTGTTGCCTTGGGCTCTCGTGGATGGTCCGGTGTCGGGGGCGTTGTCGGGTGTGGCGTTGGGGCTGGTGCTGGATGGTCTCAATCTGGGCGGTGTCAGTCAGGTGCCGGCGCTGCTGCTGCTGGGCTGGTGGTGGGGACGGCTGGGGCGGCGTGCAGCGCCGATCCAGCGCAGCCTGAATCTGGGCTTGTTGGCCTGGCTCGGGTCCGTGGGTCTTGGTTTGTCGTTGATCCTTCAGCTCTGGTGGCGTCAAGGCGGAGTGTTGGATCCCCTCACCCAGAGCTGGGGCCTGCAGACCCTCTGGTGCCAGGCCCTGGTGACGGGTTTGCTGGCGCCGGTGTTGGTGTCGTTGCAGTTGCTGCTCTGGCGCAGGAGGGTTCCCTCATGAGGCTGACGCGTCGGGATCTGCTGCTGGGGACAGCGGCGATGGGACTGGCGGCTTGCGGCCCGAGGACCCCACAGACCAGGGCCCTGGAGTTGTGGACCCTGCAATTGGCTCCCAAGTTCAACCCCTATTTCGCCGATGTTCTGGGGGCCTGGGGCGGCCTCCATCCCGATGCGCCCGTGCGCTGGACGGATCTGCCCTGGGGGTCCGTGGAACGCAAGTTGTTGGCGGCGGTGTTTGCGCGCACGGCCCCGGATGTGGTGAACCTCAATCCGCCCTTCGCGGCCAATCTGGCCAGCAAGGGGGGACTGGCTGACTTGACCCCGCTGCTGCCGGCTGCTGCCGCTGGCCGTTATCTGCCCTCGGTGTGGCAGGCCTGCCGTGACCCCGATGCCGGGCAGATCGCTGTGCCCTGGTACCTCACGGTGCGGCTGAGCCTGGTGAACCGGGCGCTGTTGGATCAAGCCGGCATTGCTGCTCCGCCTAGCCGTTGGGAGCAGGTGCCGGCCTTCGCCCGTCGGATCCGCGAGCGCACGGGCCGTTATGGCTTGTTTCTCACCACCGTTCCGGACGACTCGGCCGAGCTCCTGGAAACCCTGGTGCAGATGGGAGTGACCCTGCTGGATTCCCAACGCAGGGCCGCCTTCGACAGCCCTGCGGGGCTCCGGGCCTTTCGTTTCTGGAGTGATCTCTACCGGGAGGGGCTGTTGCCCCGGGAGGTGGTGAGTCAGGGGCAGCGCCGGGCGATTGAGTTGTTCCAGAGCGGTGATCTGGCCCTGGCGGCCACCGGGGCGGAATTCCTGCGCAGCATTCAGACCAATGCGCCCGGGGTGGCCGCGGTGACGGAGCCCCATGCCCCGGTGACCGGTGCCGATGGCACAGCCAATGTGGCTCTGATGACGTTGGCGGTGCCGCGTCAGAGCCAGCGCGCCCAGGAGGCCGTGGATCTTGCGCTGTTCCTGACCCATGCTGATCAACAGGCGCGCTTCGCGGCTGAGGCCCGGGTGCTGCCGTCGTCGTTGGAGGCCTTGGCTCGGGTGCGTGAGGGGTTGGAGCAGGAGGAGCCCGCGACCACCGCGGAGCGTCAGATTCACCAGGCCCGTTTGTTGTCGGCCAGCACGTTGCACCGGGCCAGGGTGTTGGTGCCGGCGCTGCCGGGGATCAAGCGCCTGCAGAAAATCATCTACACCCAGATGCAGCGGGCGATGTTGGCCCAAATCAGCCCTGAGCAGGCCATAACAGCTGCGGCGTCGGAATGGAACCGTTACGCCCGTTCGCGCTGGCCTGAGGCCGCCGGCAATTCTTAAAACAATCGGTAAGCCGGCTGCGCGTCAGGGTGTTTGCGTCGGTGTCCAGGCCCTGACCAGTAAGGTTGCAGCTCGTTAAGGGTTTGATTCGGATGACGGGCGACCTGCCCTCACAACCGAAAGCGACCATTCTTGTCGTTGATGACGAGGCTGCAGTCCGGCGCGTTCTGGTGATGCGCTTACAGCTGTCGGGCTACCGCGTCATCTGTGCTGAGGATGGTGAGCAGGCCCTGGAAATGTTCCATAACGAGTCGCCCGACCTGGTGGTGCTCGATGTGATGTTGCCCAAGCTGGATGGCTTTGCCGTCTGCCGCCGCCTGCGGGCTGAATCCTGCGTGCCGATCATTTTCCTCTCGGCGGTGGAAGCGATCTCGGAGCGGGTGGCTGGCCTGGATCTGGGCGCTGACGACTACCTGCCCAAGCCCTTCAGCCCCAAGGAACTCGAGGCACGCATCGCCACAATTTTGCGCCGGGTGGGTCGGGGCAATGCTGTTGTTGAAAGTCGCGAACTGCCCACTGGTCAGGGCGTTTTGCGGCTTGGCGATCTGGTGGTGGACACCAATCGACGCCAAGTCACCCGGGGTTCGGAGCGCATCAACCTCACCTACACGGAATTCAGCCTGCTTGAGCTGCTGTTCCGCGACCCCGGCCATGTGGTGCCCCGGGCCGAAATTCTGGAGCAGCTCTGGGGTTATCCCCCCCGCCGTGCCGCCGATCTGCGGGTGGTGGATGTCTACGTTGCGCGGTTGCGCGGAAAACTGGAGCCTGACCCTCGCAATCCAGAGCTGATCCTCACGGTGCGAGGCATTGGTTATGCCTCCCAGCGCATGGGCGAGGCCTCCGCTGCCGGTTGATCAACCCGCGGGCGGGCAGGATGGCGCCCGATTGACCTGCTGCTGTGTCTGAGCTGCGCGACACCCGTCTGGACAAGGCCAAGACCTTGGAAGAGTTGGGGCAGGGCCCCTATGCCCTCACCTTCAGTCCCAGCCACCGCATGGCTGAGCTGCAGGAGACCCATGCCGATCTGGCCAAGGGGGAAGAGCGGGACGTCAGCGTTTCCGTGGCGGGACGGGTGATGACTCGCCGGGTGATGGGAAAGCTGGCCTTTTTTACCCTGGCGGATGAGACGGGCTCCATTCAGCTGTTCCTGGAGAAGGCGGGTCTCGAGGCTCAGCAGGAGGGCTGGTTCAAACAGATCACCACGCTGGTGGACAGTGGCGACTGGCTTGGGGTGAGCGGCACCCTGCGTCGCACCGACCGTGGTGAGCTGTCGGTGAAAGTGAGCGACTGGCGCATGCTCACCAAGGCGCTGCAGCCCCTTCCCGACAAGTGGCATGGTCTGGCCGACGTGGAGAAGCGCTACCGCCAGCGCTATCTGGATCTGGTTGTGTCCCCCGACAGCCGTGAGACCTTCCGGCGCCGGGCCCGCCTGGTGAGCGGCATTCGCCGCTGGCTCGACCAGCGTGATTTTCTCGAGATCGAGACCCCCGTGTTGCAGAGCGAACCCGGGGGTGCAGATGCTCGGCCGTTCGAGACCCACCACAACGCTCTCGACCTGCCCCTCACCCTGCGGATTGCGACGGAACTGCACCTGAAGCGCCTGGTGGTGGGTGGCTTTGAGCGGGTCTATGAACTGGGCCGAATCTTCCGTAACGAGGGGGTCAGCACCCGCCACAACCCCGAGTTCACCTCGGTAGAGATCTATCAGGCGTACAGCGATTACCTCGGGATGATGGAGCTCACCGAGCAGATGGTCAGCGCGGTGTGCCAGGAGGTCTGCGGCACGACCACCATCACCTATCAGGGCACCGACATCGATCTGGCTCCGCCGTGGCGGCGCGCCACGATGCACGAGCTCGTGCAGGATGCGACGGGGCTTGATTTCAATAGCTTCAGCAGCCGCGAGGAGGCGGCCGCGGCGATGACCGCCAAAGGCCTGCATGTGCCTGAGTTGGCCGACTCGGTGGGCCGTCTGCTCAACGAAGCCTTTGAGCAAGCGGTGGAGACAACCCTGATTCAGCCCACCTTCGTCACCGATTACCCGGTGGAGATTTCGCCCCTGGCTCGGCCCCATCGCAGCAAGCCCGGCTTGGTGGAACGGTTTGAGTTGTTCATCGTCGGCCGTGAACACGCCAATGCCTTCAGTGAGCTCACCGATCCCGTGGATCAACGTCAGCGCCTGGAGGCTCAGCAGGCGCGCAAGGCGGCGGGTGATTTGGAGGCCCAGGGGTTGGACGAGGATTTCGTTACAGCGCTGGAGGTGGGCATGCCCCCCACAGGAGGTTTGGGGATCGGCATCGACCGTTTGGTGATGCTGCTCACCGACAGCCCTTCGATTCGGGATGTGATCGCTTTCCCGCTGCTGCGGCCGGAGTCTCGCAAGGGAGAACCACCCTCAGTGGAATAATGGGAGGAGTGGCATGGTCCTATCCCCATGAGTGGAGAACGCGTCGGATTTCGCTTCAAGCACGCTGATGCCGTGGTCAAGCGGAATCCCCAGGGCCGTTCCCGCCGGGGATGGGTGATGGAGCCGGTGGAGCAGACCACCAGCCGTGGCACCAAAATGCCTGCATACCGCATCCGCTGGCGCGACAGTGAGCGCCCGGAAATCGTGTTGCAGCACATGCTGATCGCCGATCCGGATCCCACACCTCCGCCCGAGGGTGTCAGCCTGGAGCCCCCCGCGCCAAAGGCCTGATTTAACTCAGCCCAGCGTCGCGGCGCAGCTGTTCAAGCTCCTGTTCCGCTTCAAACAACGCCCAATCCTTCTCCAGTGTTGAAGGACTGGGCGTTCGCTTTTGCTGGTGAAGTTCCTGCAGCTGTCGCTCCACCTCGTTGAAGCGGCGTCCCAGATCGTCCAGGTCGGCCCAGAGGGCGCGGCCCTGGTTCATCAGGCTGGTGAGATGTTGTTCGGCGCGTCCGGCTAGATCGGCCGCGCCGGCTGCCCTGGCACGCTCCACCCGGTCGCGCCAGGCCCGTACGTCCTCGGCCAGCCTCAGCAGCTGTTGGCGTTGCTGCTTCGCTTCGCTTTGCAGTTGCTGATGTTGCCGTTGCAGGGCTGCCGCCCGATCCTTCAGGTGCTGTTCGCTGAACAGGTGCTCCTGGACGGGGTTGTTGCGCAGAAAGGCCGAGAGCCTCGCGTCCAGCTCCCGCTCCAACTGCTCCAGCCAGCTGCTCATGCTTCGCCTGGGGTGGTGATCACCGGTTTTTCGATCTCTTTCTCCAGCGGCTCGATCGCTGCCGTTTTGGAGTTGAGGATCATCTGGGTGAGTTGCGCTGCTTTCACTTCTCCCACTTCACCTTCCAGGTCTCCAAGGCGATCGAAGGCCGCCATGTAGACGGCCTCCAGGTCTTGGATCAGCTGCTCACGCTGCCGTTTGATCGCCTGACGCCGTTCGTCTGATTTCATGCCGCCTGAGCTCCTGGGCTCTGTCTGTTGGATAAGTCTGTGGGTTCAGTTTGCCGGCAAAAGCAGATCCAGAGCGATCTGTTGGTGCGGCTGGGTCCAGCGGCACGGGCCTGATCCATCCCTCGAGGGCCCTAGGGGGTGCAGCGAACCATCGGTACCATCAGCCCATCGATGTGGCTGAATCCCTTGAGCGGTTCCGGCACGGTGCTGGTGGAGCGATATCGCCTGGAGGAACGGCTGAGTGGACCCGATCCGCTGCGTGGTTCCCTCTGGCGTGCGGTGGATGTGATGGCAGGCGATTGCCCTGTAGCGCTACGTCAGCTGAACGGCTTGCCCAGCCAAGAGCCTTTCCGTCAGCGCTGGGACGTTTTGCAGACGATCGGGTCGCATCAGTTGCCTCGCTTTGGTCAGTTGCTTGATCTGGAGGATGGTTTGTGGGCCGTTCGCGACTGGATCGAAGGCAGCAGCCTCGCTTCGCTTCAACAACAACGCGCGCGACGCCAGATGGTTTTCAGCGCTGGCGAAGTGCTTCTGCTGCTGAGGCAGGTCTTACCAGTCTTGGGAGCGCTTCATTCCGATGACCTGGTGCATGGGCACATCAGTCTCCAAAACCTGTGGCGCCGCACCAGTGATGGATTGCCGGTTGTATTCAACGGTGAGCTTGTTCCTGCTGAAGACGCTGCCGGCTGGATGGATGTACGGGATTTGGCCGTTTCAGCCGTGGCCTTGTTGACGGGCCAGCCGTCTAATCCCCCTTCAAGTCTCGAAAGGCTGGGGCTGGATCCCGAGTATCAAGCTGTGCTCGAGCGGTTGCTTACGGAGGATCCGAACCGCCGCTTCCCTGATGCTGCAAGTGCCCAGGAGGCCTTGCAGCAGCTGGCGATGCCTGAACAAACCGGTCCGATCGAGAAGCCAATTGCTGCATCGGGACGCTTCGCTGCGATGGCTCCCTTCTCAACATCTCCGCGTCAGAAGCGAGCGATGGCTCGCGAGCAGGGAGCGGAGGGGCACCTCTGGCCTGTGGTGATCGGCTTGGTCCTGTCGGCCTTGGTGGGTTCCGTCATCGGTTGGTTCCTGCTTCCGCGGATCTCCACTGCAGACAGGACTCCTCGCCCCAGCAGGGATGGGGCTACAGCGGCCGTCAGTCCGCCGCCAGAGGAGTTGGATCAACGCGAGCAGCTGTTCAGCCGCTTACGGGCCCTGCAGGTGGATCGCAGTTGGTTTACTGGACTTGTGGATGCCAGCCTGCTCAGCATGGAGGCGCTGGGGAGTGCGCCGCTCCGTAGGAACTGGACCGAGCTGGCCGAGCAATGGCTGGCTCGGATCGCCTTGCTGCCGCCGGCGATTCGGGCCCAGTTGGGGCGTCTGGGGGCAGGGGACTGGCAGCAGCTGCGTGAGGTGCTGTTGAAACAGGGCGTTCATCCGCGGGTCGTGCAGCAGCTGGTGAGTGCTGGAGCCCAGGATCTGCTGCCGGTCACCATGCGTGGCCGGAAACCCGCCGACCCCTTCCTTCAGCTTTGGATTGCAGCGGCGATTCAGAGCCTTGATGACGTTGAGATCGTGCGGCTCAAAGCGCGCCCGCTTGAACCCGCCATCACGTCGTTGCCTATCCCTGCCGGTGGTGCGCGTTTGGTGCTGGTGGAGGCTCCAGCAGGTGATGCCGTCGCTCTGGGCATCAACGGCACACCGCTGATGCAGATGATGGTTTTCGGCGTCAATGGGCAGGTGGAGGCGGAGCGTGGTCCCCTGCGGGTGACTCGGATTGCTCCGCAAGCGGGCTCGCCCCTGCAGGTGTTGGTCACCAACGAAGGGGTTTCTTCGAGTCTGTTCACCCTGTCCTGTCGGGCGGACCCGCTCGATCAGTAGCGCTCCATCGCTGCTTTTACGTCCTTCTTGGATTGCTTTTCCTTTTCGGCAGCGCGCTTGTCGTGCAACTTGCGGCCTTTGCCTAGGCCGATGGTGAGCTTGATCCAGGACCCCTTGAGGTGAATGTTGAGGGGGATCAGCGTCAGGCCTTTTTGATCCACCAAACCGCGCAGCTTGTCGATCTCACGGCGATGGGCCAGCAGTTTGCGGGTGCGAAGCGGGTCGTGGTTGAAGTAGCTGCTGGCGTGGGTGTGCGGTGAGATGTGCACGTTGTGCAACTGCAGTTCCCCATTGCGGATCAGGCAGAAGCCATCGCGCAGGTTGGCCTTGCCGTTGCGGATCGACTTCACCTCGGTGCCCACCAGCTCGATGCCAGTTTCGAGGGTTTCGAGGATTTCGTATTGGTGCCGTGCCTGCCGGTTGTCCGCCAGCATCCGATTGGCGGCGGCCCTTGCCGCGGCTGCGGCTGCTTTTTTCGCTCCTCCCTTGGCCATGGCTGCGGCTGTGTCTTCCGACCCTATCCAGGTCTGGGTACCCTGCCCGCATGGCGATTGTCTCCTCCAGCTCCGGTCGCAAGCCACCACGCCGCCCTGAAGCGCTGGTGGATCCCCAGCCGGCACCTGAAGAGGTGGTGAGTCGGCCGGAAGACAAGCTTCGGCCCCAGCGCCTGAACGACTACATCGGCCAGACCGAGCTCAAGCAGGTGCTGGGCATTGCGGTGGAAGCGGCGCTTGGCCGCGGCGATGCCCTCGATCATGTGTTGCTCTATGGCCCGCCGGGTTTGGGCAAAACCACCATGGCCATGGTGCTGGCCGAAGAGATGGGGGTGCAGTGCAAGGTCACCAGTGCACCGGCCTTGGAACGCCCGCGCGACATCGTTGGGTTGTTGGTCAACCTGCAGCCTCGTGATCTGCTGTTCATTGACGAGATTCATCGCCTGAGCCGGGTGGCGGAGGAGCTGCTTTATCCGGCGATGGAAGACCGTCGCCTCGATCTCACCGTGGGCAAGGGCAGCACAGCACGAACCCGTTCCCTCGACTTGCCCCCCTTCACCCTTGTGGGCGCCACCACCCGCGCCGGATCGCTGAGCTCCCCGCTGCGGGACCGGTTCGGCCTTATCCAGCGGTTGGAGTTTTACGGCCAGGACGACCTGGAAGCGATCGTCGAGCGCACCGCCGGGCTGATCGGGGTCACCCTCACACCGCAGGCCCGCAGCAGCATTGCCGCCTCCTGCCGCGGTACGCCCAGGATTGCCAACCGCCTGCTGCGCCGGGTGCGGGATGTGGCCAGCGTGCGTGGCGGTAGTGGTGGAGCCATTGATCAGGCCCTGGTGGGAGAGGCCCTGAGCCTGCACCGCGTGGATCATCGGGGCCTCGATGCCAGCGATCGGCGTTTGCTGCAGCTGCTGATCGACCACCATGGTGGTGGCCCGGTGGGCCTGGAGACTTTGGCGGCGGCCCTTGGCGACGATCCCGTCACCCTGGAGACCGTGGTGGAGCCATTTTTGTTGCAACAGGGGTTGCTGATGCGCACCCCCCGCGGCCGAATGGTCACGGATGCGGCCCGCAGTCATCTGGCCGAGGCGGCATGAATAATCGGTTTCTCGTCCTGTTGATGAGTCTGGTGCTGGCCCTGCCGGTGCAGGCCCTCGATCTGCAGGGGCTTTATGAGCAGGCGCTGACGGCAAGCCGTCAGGGGGATTTTGTGGAGGCGTTGCCCCTTTGGGACCGCTTTCTGGAGCAGGCTCCAGAAGATGCAGCAGCGCTGAGCAACCGCGGCAATGTGCGTCTCGCTCTGGGTGATCCTTCCGGGGCCATCGACGATCAGAGCGCCTCGATTGCGCTGGCGCCGGAGGAAAGCGACCCGCATCTGAACCGGGGCACGGCAGAGGAGGCGCTTCAGGACTGGTCCGCGGCGGCGGACGACTATCTCTGGATTCTGGAGCGCGATCCGCAAGATGCCTCAGCCCTGTACAACCTGGCCAATGTGCGCGGTTCGCAAGGGGACTGGCCTGAGGCTCGAGAGCTTTATGGCCAGGCGGCCCTCGCCCGCCCCGGCTTCGCCATGGCCCGCTCTAGCGAGGCCTTGGCGGCCTGGCAAGCGGGAGATCTCGATTGGGCGGAGGCGGAATTGCGCAAACTGATCCGTCGCTATCCCTTGTTCGCCGATGCTCGGGCGGCCCTCAGCGGCCTGCTCTGGCGTGAAGGATCCAGTGGTGAAGCCGAAAGCCACTGGACCGCTGCGGCCGGGTTGGATCAGCGTTACCGCCAGGCCGACTGGCTGCAACAGGTGCGCCGCTGGCCACCGCAGCCGACGGCGGATCTGATGGCGTTCCTGGCCTTGGAGGCGTCCTGAGATGACCCACGCGGCGTCCCTTGCCGATCGACTCAGCCGTGAGCTGCCTGAGCTGCTGCAGCTGCGCCGGCATCTTCATGCTCACCCTGAACTCAGCGGTGAGGAACACCAGACCGCCGCCCTGGTAGCCGGTGAACTGCGTCAGCTGGGTTGGCGGGTCCGTGAAGGCGTTGGCCGTACTGGCGTGGTGGCCGAGTTGGGACCTGATCACGGCCCCACGGTGGGCTTGCGGGTGGACATGGATGCCTTGCCAGTAGAAGAGCGCACCGGGCTGAGCTATTCCTCCACCCGGCAGGGTCTGATGCACGCCTGTGGCCACGATTTGCACACCTGCACGGGCCTGGGGGTGGCGCGGTTGCTGGCTCAGGAGCCGGCTTTGGGGGCCCGGGTGCGCTTGCTGTTTCAACCCGCGGAAGAGCTGGCCCAGGGAGCGGTGTGGATGCGGGATGCAGGGGCGGTGGAGGGCCTTAACGCGTTGTATGGCGTGCATGTGGTTCCGAATCTTCCGGTGGGCACCGTGGGGATCCGGCGGGGCTGTCTTACGGCAGCGGCCGGCGAGCTGGAAATCCTGGTGCAGGGAGAGGGCGGCCATGGTGCTCGTCCCCATCAGTCGGTGGATGCTGTTTGGCTGGCGGCTCGGGTGATCACGGAGCTTCAGCAGACCATCGCCCGCCGCTTGGATGCGTTGCATCCGGTGGTGATCAGTTTTGGCAAGGTGGAGGGCGGCCGCGCCTTCAATGTGATTGCCGATCAGGTGCGTTTGTTGGGCACGGTGCGCTGTCTGGATCTGCAGCAGCACGCCCAGCTGCCGGCTTGGATCGATGAGACGGTGCAGGGGATCTGTGCCACTGGAGGGGGTACGGCAGTGGTGAATTACCGCTGCATCGCGCCACCGGTGCACAACGATCCGCAGCTCACGACCTTGCTGGAACGTTGTGCGGTGGAGTGTCTGGGGCGCGACAAGGTGCTGCCGGTGGAGCAGCCCTCCCTGGGGGCGGAAGACTTTGCTGAGCTGCTTCGGGATGTGCCGGGAATGATGGTGCGGCTGGGCGTGGCCGGGCCCGAGGGGTGTGCGCCGCTTCACAACGGAGCGTTCGCACTGGAGGAGGATGCCCTCGGTGTTGGTATTGCGGTTCTCACGGCCACCGTGCTGGCGTGGATCTCGGAGAACACCTCGGCATGAACCAACGTCGTGCGGTGATTTGGGTTTCCCTCGGGGCTCCATTGCTGATCCTGCTCGCGTTGCTGGCCACCAACCAGCGCCAGGGCAAGGACCGGGTGCAGGTGTTGCCCGGGATATTGGTTGGTTCAGGTCTGATCATCAGCAGCGCTCTCGGTCGGCAGCGCCGCCGCGCCAGGCTGTTGGCCGATCTTCAACGGGCACGCACCCCTGGCAGCAACCCATGAACGAGCCCGATCCGCAACGCCCTGATCTCGAGGAGGTCCGCCAGGCCATTGCCAGTGGGGATCCGGTTCAGGCGATGCCGGCGATCACAAAGCTCCGCCATTGCTCGGATGCTGAGGCTGTGCCGTTGCTGGTGCTGGGCACGGAGCAGAAGCCCTTTCTGGTGCGTTCTTTGAGCTGCAGTGGATTGGGCTACAAGCGCACCGAACAGGGCTGGACTGTGCTCAGTGCGTTGATCACTGCCGATGAAGACCCCAATGTTCGGGCTGAGGCAGCCAATGCCCTCGCCAGCTACGGGGTCGAGCGGGCCTGGCCTTTGCTGCGTACGGCCTTTGAAGTTGATGCTGCTTGGTTGGTGCGCTGCAGCATCTTGTCCGCCTTGGCGGAACAGCCCGATATTGATCTGGGTTGGTTGCTGGACTTGGCAACCATGGCGATTGCCGATGCTGATGGCACGGTGCGGGTGAGTGGGGCTGAAATTCTCAGTCGGATTGTTCGGGAGGGGGGGACCGATCCCATTGCGGTGCAGGCCAGAGGCCTGTTGCAATCTCTGCAGCAGGACAGCGATCACCGGGTGGTGGCTGCGGTGCTCAATGGTTTGCAGGTCAGCTGAACGGGCCTTTGGGCAACGCTTGCTAGCGTTCAAACATCACTAGGGGTGTCTGGGTTTCACCATTAACTCAGACTGAGATCACACCCTCCGAACCTGATTCCGGGTCATGCCGGCGCAGGGAAGTGCTTGTGCGTGATCTTCGGCCAAACGTCGACCCCTGGGCTGTCCGTCGCACCTCAGATCATGCGCGCTTCCTGGGTTGAGTCCCGCAAGGGTCAGGCCAACGTCTCTCAGATGCACTACGCCCGTCAGGGCGTGGTCACCGAAGAAATGGCCCATGTGGCCAAGCGGGAGAACTTGCCCGAATCGCTGGTGATGGAAGAAGTGGCCCGGGGGCGGATGATCATCCCGGCCAACATCAACCACACCAATCTGGAGCCGATGGCGATCGGCATCGCCAGCAAGTGCAAGGTGAACGCCAACATCGGCGCCTCCCCGAATGCGTCTGATGCGGCCGAGGAGGTGAAGAAGCTGAAGCTGGCGGTGAAATACGGCGCCGACACCGTGATGGATCTCTCCACCGGCGGCGTCAACCTCGATGAGGTGCGCACCGCGATCATCGGTGCATCCCCCGTTCCGATTGGCACCGTGCCTGTTTATCAGGCCCTTGAGAGCGTTCACGGATCGATCGAGAAGCTGGATGAGGACGACTTCCTCCACATCATCGAGAAGCACTGCCAGCAGGGGGTCGACTACCAGACCATTCACGCCGGCCTGTTGATCGAGCACTTGCCCAAGGTGAAGGGCCGCATCACCGGCATCGTCAGCCGCGGCGGCGGCATCCTGGCTCAATGGATGTTGTACCACCACCGTCAAAACCCGCTCTACACGCGGTTTGACGACATCTGCGAGATCTTCAAGCGCTACGACTGCACCTTCTCCCTCGGTGACTCGCTGCGCCCCGGTTGTCAGCACGATGCGTCCGACGCCGCTCAATTGGCTGAACTGCACACCCTCGGTGAATTGACCCGTCGCGCCTGGAAGCACGACGTGCAGGTGATGGTGGAGGGTCCCGGCCACGTTCCCCTCGATCAGATCGAGTTCAACGTGAAGAAGCAGATGGAGGAGTGCAGCGAAGCACCCTTCTATGTGCTCGGCCCCCTGGTCACTGACATTGCTCCCGGCTACGACCACATCACCTCAGCCATCGGCGCGGCCATGGCCGGTTGGCATGGCACGGCGATGCTCTGTTACGTGACGCCGAAGGAGCACCTCGGTCTGCCCAACGCTGAGGATGTGCGCGAAGGCCTGATCGCTTACAAGATCGCTGCTCATGCGGCAGACATCGCCCGTCATCGCCCCGGTGCCCGTGACCGTGACGACGAGCTCAGCCGCGCCCGCTACAACTTCGACTGGAACAAGCAGTTTGAGCTGTCCTTGGACCCTGAGCGGGCCAAGGAATATCACGACGAAACCCTGCCGGCTGACATCTACAAGCAGGCGGAGTTCTGCTCCATGTGCGGACCCAAGCACTGCCCGATGCAGACCAAGATCACTGATGAAGATCTTGAGGGCCTTGAGAAGGTGCTCGAAACCAAAGGAGGAGCCGCCGAGCTCACATCGGTCAAGCTCGACAAAGCTGATTGATTGTGTTGACTAAAGTCAGCAGTTGGCCCGGCGTCCTTTTGGACGTCGGGCTTTTTTGCGTAAGGCCATTGATTGGGTTGGCGGCATAAAAAAAGACCCCCTGTCGATGCAGGAGGCCTTGTTGTTGAAGTGTTCTGGTGATCAGCCGAGCAGAGCCTTGGCTTTGGCCACCACGTTCTCAACCGTGAAGCCGAATTCCTTGAGGCAGGTGCCGCCGGGGGCGGAAGCGCCGAAGCGGTTCATGGTGACGCTGTCGCCATCCAGGCCGATGAAACGGTGCCAGCCGAAGGATTCAGCAGCTTCGACCACCATGCGCTTGCGCACGGTGGTGGGGAGCACCTCTTCCTTGTAGGCGTCGGTCTGCTCGTCGAACAGCTCGACGCAGGGCATGGAGACCACGCGGACCTTCTTGCCTTCAGCGGTGAGCTGCTTGGCGGCCTGGACGCAGAGGTCCAGTTCGGTGCCGGTGCCGATCAGGATCAGATCGGGAGTGCCGGCGCAGTCTTCCAGCACGTAACCACCCAGGGCCACCTTGTCGATCGAGGAGTTGGCCTGGTTGGCCATGCCCTGGCGGCTGAGGCAGAGGGAGCTGGGGCGCTTGCGGTTTTGGATGGCCACCTTGTAAGCGCCGCTGGTCTCGTTGCCGTCGCCAGGACGGAACACCAGCATGTTCGGCATCGCCCGCAGGGAGGGGATGGTTTCGATCGGCTGGTGGGTGGGGCCGTCTTCGCCGACGCCGATGGAGTCGTGGGTGAGCACGTAGATCACTCCCAGCTCACTCAGGGCTGACAGGCGCATGGAACCGCGCATGTAGTCGGCGAACACCAGGAAGGTGCCGCCGTAGGGGATCAAGCCGCTGTTGTGATAAGCGATGCCGTTGAGGATGGCGGCCATGGCGTGCTCGCGCACACCGAAGTGCAGGTAGCGCTTCTCAGGGCTGCTGGCCTGATAAGAGCCGGTTTCACCCTTGATGTCCGTGTAGTTGGAGTGGGTGAGGTCTGCGGAGCCGCCGATCAGTTCGGGCAGGTTGGGGCCCAGCGCACCCAGGCAGATCTGGGAGTGCTTGCGGGTGGCCAGGCCACCGTCTTCGGGGGTGTAGGTGGGCAGGTCCTTGTCCCAGCCCTGGGGCAGCTCACCGCGCAGCATCCGCTCGAACTCGGCGGCCTCGATGGGGTACTTGGTGCGGTAGGTGGCCAGGGTCTGGTTCCACTCGGCCTCGAGGCTGGCACCGCGGTCGATGGCCTGGCGGAACTGGTCGTAGGCGTCCTGGGGTATTTCGAAGGGTGCGTAGTCCCAACCCAATTGCTGACGGGTCAGGGCTGCTTCCTCTTCGCCAAGAGCTGCACCGTGAACACCGGCGGTGTCGGCCTTGTTGGGGGAGCCGTAGCCGATGGTGGTGGTCACCTTGATGATCGACGGCTTGTCGGTCACGGCCTTCGCGGCTTCGATTGCCTTGGCAATGGCATCCACGTCGGTGTTGCCCTCGGCCACGTGCTGCACGTGCCAGCCGTAGGCCTCGTAGCGCTTCAGCACGTCCTCGGTGAAGGACACATCGGTGCGTCCGTCAATGGTGATGTTGTTGTCGTCGTACAGGGCGATCAGCTTGCCCAGCTTCAGGTGTCCAGCCAGGGAGGCCGCTTCAGAAGACACACCCTCCTGATTGCAGCCGTCGCCCATGATCACGTAGGTGTAGTGATCCACCACGGTGGCGTCGGCCTTGTTGAACTTGGCCGCCAAGTGGGATTCAGCGATGGCCAGGCCCACAGCGTTGGAGATGCCGGCACCCAGAGGGCCGGTGGTCACTTCAACACCAGGGGTCTCGAAGGTTTCGGGGTGACCGGGAGTCTTGGAGCCCCACTGGCGGAACTGTTTGATGTCCTCGATGGAGACCGAGTCGTATCCGGTGAGGTGCAGCAGCGCGTAGAGCAGCATGCAGCCGTGGCCGGCCGACAGCACGAAGCGGTCGCGGTTGAACCACTTGGGGTTCTTAGGGTTGTGCTTGAGGAACTTGTCCCAGAGCGCATAACCCATGGGTGCGCAGCCCATCGGCAGGCCGGGGTGGCCGCTGTTGGACTTGTTGATGGCGTCGACAGCCAGCATCCGAATGCTGTTGATGCAGAGCGTGTCGAGTGACGCGGGCGCAGCGACCATGGTGTTAAGAGGAAAAGTTGAAGCGATTTTGACGCACGACGTGAGCGCGAAGGCTCAGCTGGCGCGTTTGAAAGCCAGGCAGACGTTGTGGCCGCCGAAGCCAAAGGAGTTGGACAAGACGGTTCCAAGTGTCTGATCCCGTGCCTCGTTTGGCACGACATCCAGATCACAGTCGGGATCCGGGGTGGTGTGATTAATCGTGGGGGGCACGACGCCGTGTTGTAGCGCCAGCACACAGGCCACCGCTTCGATACCACCGGAGCCACCCAGCAGGTGACCAGTCATCGATTTGGTGGAGCTCACCGGAATCTGCAGCGCCCGCTCACCCAGGGCGCTTTTGATCGCCGAGGTTTCGTTTTTGTCGTTCGCTGGAGTGCTGGTGCCGTGGGCATTGACGTAGTCAATCTCAGAAGGATCAATGCAGCCATCGGCCAGGGCTTGGCGCATGGCCTCGGCACCGCCGACGCCGCCCGGTGTGGGTGATGTGATGTGGTGGGCATCGCAGGTCATCCCGTAACCCACCACTTCGCCGAGGATCGTGGCGCCACGGGCCTGGGCGTGCTCGAGGGTTTCAAGCACCAACACACCGGCACCTTCGCCGATCACAAAGCCATCGCGTTCCTTGTCGAACGGACGGCTGGCCGTGGCCGGATCATCGTTGCGGAACGACAGGGCCTTGGCGCTGGCGAAGCCGGCCACCCCCAAGGGAGTAATCGCCGATTCGGCGCCACCGCACACCATGGCGTCAGCCTTGCCCAGCTGCAGCAGCCGGAAGGCATCGCCAACAGCATTGGAGCCGGCAGCACAGGCGGTGGCCACCGCGGAGCTGGGCCCCTTGGTGCCCAGGGCAATGGCGGCTAGGCCTGTAGCCATGTTGGGGATCATCATCGGCACCGTGAACGGACTCACCCGTCCAGGCCCTTTGCCCTCCAACACATGGGCCTGCGTCTCCATAGTCAGCAGGCCACCGACGCCGGAACCGATGATCGTGCCGATCCGATCCGCATTGGCGTCGTTGATCTCAAGGCCGGCATGGGCCACAGCCTGTTTGGCTGCAACAACGCCGAACTTGCAGAACCGATCCCAGCGCTTGGCTTCCTTCGGTTCGATGAAGCCGGACGGATCGAAATCCTTCACCTCCGCTGCAAAGCGGCAGGCGTGTGCGGATGCATCGAACAAGGTGATGGCGTCCACTCCGTTGGTGCCGGAGGTGAGGCCCTTCCAGTAGTCCTGAACCGTGTTGCCGATCGGTGTGACCGCGCCGAGGCCGGTGATGACGACGCGATGGAGACCATCCACCATTGCGTTGCTCAGGCCTGCTTGTCTTCGATGTATTTGACGGCGTCACCAACGGTGGTGATGCCCTCAGCTGCTTCGTCAGGAATCTCGATGTCGAAGGCCTCTTCCAGGGCCATCACGAGTTCCACGGTATCCAGAGAATCAGCACCCAGATCGTTCTGGAAGTTGGATTCGGGCTTCACTTCGCCGGAGTCAACACTCAGTTGCTCCGCAACGATTGAACGCACCTTTTCGAGAATCGCTTCCTGGGACATAGCCGTGGCAACGGGACGCTGCATCTTACGGGCACGCCTTCAGTGTCTCCTCATCAACAACTGTGCCGTTAACAACGGTGACGGCATGGCCATGGACCGGCGAAGGACGGGTACGTTTGCCGCAAGCCTTCGTATGCATCGGGCACATGTCCCACGCCGTCAAGATCTACGACACCTGCATCGGCTGCACCCAGTGTGTGCGTGCCTGCCCTCTCGACGTGCTTGAGATGGTTCCCTGGGACGGTTGCAAGGCCGGCCAGATTGCGTCTTCTCCTCGTACTGAAGATTGCGTTGGTTGCAAGCGCTGCGAAACTGCCTGCCCTACCGACTTCCTCAGCATCCGCGTTTATCTCGGAGACGAGACAACGCGCTCCATGGGTCTGGCCTACTGATCTGGCCAGTTTTACCTCATAAGCTCGGCCCGGCTTCAGCCGGGCTTTTTTTGTATGTGCGGAATCGTTGCCCTGGTGGGTGCCCGAGAAGCGGCGCCTCAGCTCCTGGAAGGCTTACGGCAGTTGGAGTACCGCGGTTACGACTCCGCTGGGATCGCCACGGTGGCTGCTCAGGGGCAGCTGACCTGCCTGCGGGCCAAAGGCAAGCTGCGCAACCTCACCGCTTGTTTTGAGGCAGAAGGTGCCCCCGGGCAATGCGGCATTGGCCACACCCGCTGGGCCACCCATGGCAAACCGGAAGAGCGCAATGCCCACCCGCACCGCAGCAATGACGGGGCGGTGGCTGTGGTGCAGAACGGAATCATTGAGAACCACCGGGCCCTGCGGGAGCAGCTGGAGGCCTTAGGGGTGGTGTTCCAGTCGGAAACCGACACCGAGGTGATTCCCCATCTGTTGGCTGCAGAACTGCAGCAGCTGCAATCTGCGGGTGGAAGACCAGGCGGTGGGCTGTTGCTGGAGGCCCTTCAGCAGGTGCTGCCCCGGCTGCAGGGGGCCTATGCCCTGGCGGTGATCTGGGATCAGGCGCCGGGGGCATTGGTGGTGGCCCGTAAGGCGGCACCGCTGTTGATCGGTCTGGGGGAAGGCGAATTCCTCTGCGCCAGCGACACGCCGGCCCTGGCGGGCTTCACCCGCACGATCCTGCCGATGGAAGACGGCGAGGTGGCCCTGCTCTCCCCCCTCGGGGTTGAGCTCTACGACGCGGCAGGGGTGCGCCAGCAACGCATGCCCACCCAGCTCAGCGGAGTGGATCACGTTGCCGACAAGCGCGAATTCCGCCACTTCATGCTCAAGGAGATCCATGAGCAACCGGAGACCGCAGAGTTGTGGGTGGCGCGCCATCTCCCCCAGGGACTGCCGCCGGAACAGCCGGTGGCGCTGCCGATGGACGATGCCTTTTACGCCGGGATTGAGCAGATTCAGATCCTGGCCTGTGGCACCAGCCGCCACGCCGCGATGGTGGGGGCCTACCTGCTGGAACAGTTCGCCAGGATTCCCACATCGGTGTACTACGCCAGTGAGTTTCGCTATGCGCCGCCGCCGCTGGCTCCCCACACCCTCACCATTGGGGTGACCCAGTCCGGAGAAACGGCCGACACCCTGGCTGCCCTGGCCATGGAGGCGGAGCGGCGTCTGGCCCATGGGGATCCAGCATTTGCCCCCCGCCAGCTGGGGGTGACCAACCGTCCGGAGAGCTCCCTGTCACGCCAGGTGCCCCACATCCTCGACATTGGGGCCGGCATCGAAGTGGGCGTGGCGGCCACCAAGACCTTCCTCGGTCAGCTGCTGGCCTTCTATGGCCTGGCCATGGCCTTTGCGGTTCGCCGTGGTGCTCGCCCCGCGGCTGAGATCAATGCTCTGGCGGACGAACTGCGCGGTCTGCCCCAGCAACTGCGCCAGCTGGTGGATCTGCACGATCAGCGTACTGAGGCATTGGCTCCTCGTTTTGCCGACACCCAGGATGTGATCTTCCTGGGCCGGGGCATCAATTATCCGATCGCTCTGGAGGGAGCCTTGAAGCTCAAGGAGATCAGCTACATCCACGCCGAGGGCTATCCGGCCGGGGAGATGAAGCACGGTCCGATCGCCCTGCTCGATTCCCGGGTGCCGGTGGTGTCGATCGCTGTGCCCGGTGTGGTGTTTGAGAAGGTGCTCAGCAACGCCCAGGAAGCCAAGGCCCGCGACGCCCAGTTGATCGGTGTGGCGCCCCAGGGGCCCGACACTGAACTCTTTAATGAATTGCTGCCTGTGCCCACTGTGAGCGAGTGGATCAGCCCTCTGCTCACAGTGGTGCCGATGCAGTTGCTGAGTTATCACATTGCCGCCCATCGGGGCTTGGACGTGGATCAACCCCGCAACCTGGCCAAGAGCGTCACGGTGGAGTGAGCCTCAGCTTGCGCTGATGTTGAGGTCGCTACGGCCATAGCGATCCTGGAAGCGCACGATGTCATCCTCACCGAGATACTCCCCGCTTTGCACTTCAATCAGCTCCACAGGGATTTTCCCGGGATTACTGAGCCGGTGTTTGCATCCCAGGGGGATGTAAGTGCTCTGGTTTTCACCCAGCAGTTGCTCCTCTCCGTCGCGTTCGACGATCGCAGTGCCATGCACAACGATCCAGTGTTCGGCGCGATGGTGGTGCATCTGCAGCGAAAGGCTGGCGCCAGGCTTGACAGAGATTCGTTTCACCTGCCAGCGGCTGTCATTCACCACACTGGTGTAGTGGCCCCAGGGGCGATAAATCTTGCGGTGGGCCTTGCCCTCTGGGCTGCCGGCGGCCTCCAGCTGCTTCACCACTTTTTTGATGTCCTGGGCTTTGGAGCGATCCGCAATCAATACGGCGTCGTCGGTTTCCACTACCACGAGGTTTTTAACCCCTAGCCCCACCACCAGGCGGTGTTCGCTGCGTAGGTAGCAGTCGCGACTGTCTTCGCTTATTACGTGGCCCTGCAACACATTGCCTTGGGAATCCTTGTGCTCTGAGGTTTCCCAGAGGGCGCTCCAGCTGCCGACGTCACTCCATCCCGCATCCAGCGGCAGCACACTACCCAGTTCCGTTTTTTCCATCACGGCCACGTCAATGGCCACGTTGGGGCACTTAGCAAAGGCCTCTCGCTCCAGCCGCTGGAATTCCAGGTCAGCCGTGTCCTGCTCCAGAGCTGCCCGGCAGCAGCTCACCACTTCCGGGGCCAGTCGCTCCAGTTCCGCCAGCATGGCGCTGGCGCGGAACAGGAACATGCCGCTGTTCCAGGTGAAGCGGCCGGTGGCCAGGAATTGCTCCGCCGTGGCCTGATCGGGCTTCTCCACGAAACGCTTGATCGGCAGATGGGCCGGTCCCCCAAGGGAGAAAGGTTCGCTGGCTTCGATGTAGCCGTACCCGGTTTCGGGGGCCGTCGGCACGATTCCAAAGGTCACCAGTCGCCCTTCTTCGGCAGGCTGACGACCAGCGTCGATGACTTGGCGGAATTGGGAGCCCTCGCGAATCAGGTGATCCGCCGCCAGCACCAGCAGTAGGGGATCACTTCCATCTGCGGTGGCCTGCAGTGCGGCCACCGTCACCGCTGGAGCGGTGTTGCGGCCCATCGGTTCCAGCAGGATTGCGTTCGGCTCGACCCCGATCTGCCGCATCTGTTCGGCCACGATGAAGCGATGGTCCTCGTTGCAGATCAGCAGGGGAGCCTCCAGGGCATCCAGGCCTTGGAGCCGCTGTTGGGTCTGCTGCAGCAACGTTGCCTCGCCGTTACCGCTCAAAGGCCAGTACTGCTTGGGGTAACTCGCCCGCGAGAGCGGCCACAGCCGTGTGCCGGTTCCTCCGCAAAGGATCACAGGAATCAGCGGTGTGGCGGCCATCACGTCCTGAAAACGGTGACTCAGAATCGCTTGCCCCAGGGGGTTCTGTCGATGCCCAGAGAAATCTTTCAGAGCTCCAGCAGGCCCGGCGGTGGGGTGAGCAGCAGCCAGCCGTCCTCCAACTGCACCTCTGGCACGATCTCCTCCACAAAGGGAATCAACAGCTTGCGGCCTTCCGCTGTGGTGATTTCCAGCAGGTCGTTGCCGCCGCTGATCAAATCGCTCACGGTGCCAACGGCAGGTCCATTGGCTGCGAGACGTGCCTCCAGGCCCAGCAGATCGAGCAGGTGAAATTCCCCCTCGTCCAATTCGGGCCGGTCATCCGCTGACACCAGCAGTTCCTGGCCCACCAGAGTTTCGGCAGCGCTGCGGCTGTCGATTCCTTCAAGCCGCACCACGAAGAGCGACTTGCCGGGCAGTTGCCGGCCTTTCTTGAGTTGGATCTCTGTCGGCTCAACCCCCTTGCGACTGCGCAGCCAGCGGGGCCCCGGCGCTGTGAAACGCTCGGGAAACTCGCTGGCGGGGTTCACCCTTAGTTCCCCTTGCAGCCCCTGGACCCCCACGATTTTGCCGACGCTGAGCCAGTCGTCGCTCTCCGCCATGCCATCCGCCACGCACTCTGCCGATAATGGCGCCAAACCCGTCTGTGAACGAGCCATGGCGCCTGCAACCGCTCCGATCCTCCCCGGCTCCACCGTCACCGTGGCGGATGCCACCTCGATCTACAACGGTTACACCGGCTTCGTGCAGCGAATCAGCGGCGACCGTGCGGCTGTTTTGTTCGAAGGTGGCAACTGGGACAAGTTGGTGACCCTGCGGTTGAAGGACCTCCAGCCGGCCTGAGGCGATGGAGATCCACCGAAGCCTGCGACAACGGCTGCAGTCCACGGTGCTGGAAGCCAGCACCCCGGCGGGCAAGACCTACAACGTCGTCATTTTCGGGGCGATTCTGCTGAGTGTTTTGGCGCTGCTGCTTGAACCCGACCCCCTGGGCAACTCAGCCCTGCGCCAAACCAATGTGCCCTGGATCGATCTGGTTCAGAAAGTTTGCTTGGCGGTGTTTGCGGCGGATTTCGTTCTTCATCTGGCCTTGGTGGAGAGGCCTCGCCGTTACCTGTTCAGCTTCACCGGGCTGATTGACGCCTCGGCAGTCCTGTTTTTCTTCGTGCCGCAGGTGCGCAGTGAACTGCTGCTGTGGGTGTTCAAGTTCGGCCGCATCCTGCGGGTGTTCAAGCTGCTCAAGTTCATCTATGAAGCCCGCGTGCTGGGGCAGGCCCTGCGGGGAAGCGCCCGCACCATCAGCGTCTTCTTGTTCTTTGTCTTCCTGCTGCAGGTGGTGCTCGGCTACAGCATTTTTGTGATCGAGAGTGCCCGGCCTGATTCCCAGTTCCAGACGGTGGCGAGCGGCGTCTACTGGGCGATCGTCACCATGACCACCGTGGGTTATGGCGACGTGGTTCCCCAGACGGAATTGGGGCGGCTGCTGGCCTCAGTGGTGATGCTCTTGGGTTTCGGCATCATTGCCATTCCCACAAGGATCCTGACGGTGTCGGGGGTGCGCCATCACCAGTAGCGGTCGGCTGAGCTGGTCTGCAGCAGCTGTGGGCGTCAGGGGCACCGCAGGGATGCCCGTCACTGCGATGCTTGCGGTGAGTCGCTGCCCTCCAGGGCCTGAAGAGCGGCTGTTGCCGCGTTCTGCTCAGCCTCCTTGCGGGATCGGCCTTTGGCCTCCGCCAGATCTTGGCCTTGGATGCTCACCCGGCAGCGGAAGCGTTCGGGGTCGCCGTGTTGGCGGCTGCATTCTTCGGTGGTGTAGCTGGGCAGTCCCAGTCCCTGGCCTTGGCTCCACTCCTGCAGGGCTGTTTTGCCCGCGAACTGATGGGGAGTCGCCAGCACCGCTTCGGCAGTGGCGCACCAGTGCGGGGTGAGCCAGCGGTGAATCGCTTCAACGTTGCCGAGGGCGCTATACAACGCACCGATCAGAGCTTCGGTGGCATCGGCTCGCAGCCTGGATTCTGCGGAACGATCCCCCTGGGCGTGCCGCCCCAGTAGCAGATGCTGTTCGATGCCAAGTGCTGCACCCACGTCCGCCAGCCAGCGATCGCTCACCAGCTGGGCCCGCAGGTTGGAGCAGGCACCCACCGCCAGATCGGTGTGGTGGCGATCAATGAATTCGGTGGCGGCGAGCCGCAGCACCGCATCACCAAGGAACTCCAGCCGTTCCAGGTTGCGGGCCCGGCCGCTCGACACGTGGGTGAGGGCCTGATCCACCAGAGCGAGTAGCTCAGCGTTGATGGGGATCTCAGCGTCGAGCTGCTGGATGAAGTCGGTGAGCTCTGCGGCGCGGGATGGATCCATCAGGACTCCTGAGCAACGCTGAAAAAGGGGTGAAAGCAGGACATAAGCCGGGTTCTGTTCACGCCCCACAGAGGTTGGTCTGCAGAGGGTGGGTGGTTATCTATCTGGGACCGCCGTTGCCGACGGCCTCAAGCGGCGCGTTCAAGCGGAACGGGGCCAATGGCCAGCCGTCGTTCCTTGGCCTTGCTCCCAGCCGGGGTTTACCGAGCCAGCACCTCTCGATGCTGCTGGTGCGCTCTTACCGCACCTTTGCACCCTTGCCTGTGCCGGCGAACCGGCCATCGGCGGTGTGTTTCTGTGGCACTCTCCTCACGGTCACCCGCACTGGGCGTTACCCAGCAAGCCTGGCCATCAGGGAGCCCGGACTTTCCTCAGCCGACACTCAAAGAGATCGGCCGCAACCACCTCGCCTGCTTTCAGATCTCATCATGCCTCGTGGGCATAATTCAGAGGTCTGGGGCTGTAGCTCAGCTGGATAGAGCGGCGGTTTCCTAAACCGTAGGTCGTGGGTTCGAGTCCCGCCAGCCCCGTGAGACTTGCTCAAGAGGTAGTGAGCGCTACATCTGGTGGGGTGTTCAGATTGTTCACCACCGCTAGGGTTAGTGCAACCGGGTTTGGGTGCCATGACCCAGCTTCACGATCTCCGTCTCCGGCTGTTGGTGCAGCAGGAAAGTGAGCGGATTGCGGAATCCCAGCCCACGGATCTGGATTTATCCGTGGTGCAGGCCCGCTGCCTTTGTTGGCTTGCTCTCCTGGCGGAAGCCCACGAAGACCAGGCCAGTGACGCGGAACGTCGCGGCGACACGGAACAGGCCATGGGCTGGTTCGCCGATTCGATGCGGCTGCGGGATGTGATTGGTGTGGTGTCGTCCATTGAGATCCCTCTGCCCGACACCGCTGGTGAGGATGGCCCTCAGGCCGAGGAGGATCTGGGGCCACAGGCGGCTTGATCGGTGGCATAGTGGGGAATGACCGCGAGGGACTGCATTGCCGGAAGAGCCCTGCCAGTGCCCGGATTGCCAACGGTTTTACCGGGAGCATGACCGGCTGATCCGGGAGTCCCCCACGCTTCGTCAGCAACAGGAGCTCAACTGGGCAGCACTCCAGTCGTTCCGCACCCTGTCGGGCCGGGTGCTCGAGGATCTGCAGAAGCAGCATGGCTCCCGCCAGACCGCCGATGCAGGCGCTTCGAAGCCCGCAGCATCCGGCACGCCTGTGCCGGAGGATTCAGGTGATGGCATCCAGCAGGCCATTGCCGATCTGGAGAACATCAACGCCCATCTGTTCTCGATCGAGGCGTTGATGGAGCGGGTGTTTGATGTGCGCGTCCCGGAAGAAATCGAGCAGAAATTCCGTGAACTGGCCGGTGAGCTGGCTCCAGACCCCTTGAACGTGGACCGTCTGCGGCTCAACCGCCTGTTGCACCAGACGCCGGACTTACCCGATCGAAGCTGACTGAAGTACTTGCTTTTTGGTTTAAGCCCTGGACATGAATCCAGGGCTTTTTTGTGGTCGTTTTCAGCGCACGTCGCAGGTGATTTCCACGTTGAGTGGATCCACGGCCCAAATGTTCTTGCAGTACTCGCCGATGGAACGGTCGGAGGAGAAGAACCCGGTGCGGGCCGTGTTCAGCAGTGACATCCGATTCCAGTGCATCCGGTCGCTCCAGGCACGGCTCACCGCCTCCTGGGCCCGCAGGTAGTCGGCGTAGTCGGCCATCACATAGAAGGGGTCGTTCCCGGTGAGGTTGTCGAGCAGGGGGCGGAACAGTTCGCCGTCGCCGTTGCTAAAGTGCCCCATCTCGATCAGCCGCAGGGCCTCCTCCAGTTCCGGCAGTGCGGCGATCACATCGCCAGGGCGGTAACCGTCCTGCTGCAGGGCCGTGATCTCTTCAACGGTCTTGCCGAACAGGAAGAAGTTCTCGCTTCCCACCAGCTCGCGGATCTCCACATTGGCCCCATCAAGGGTGCCGATGGTGAGGGCCCCATTCATGGCGAACTTCATGTTGCCGGTGCCGGAGGCTTCCTTGCCGGCGGTGGAGATCTGTTCGGAGAGGTCGGAGGCGGGATACACCTGTTCCCCCAACTTCACGTTGTAATCCGGCAGGAACACCACCCGCAGCAGGCCATCCATGTCCGGATCGGCATTGATGGTGTCGGCGATGCCGTTGAGGAAGCGGATGATCAGCTTCGCCATGTAATAGCCGGGAGCGGCCTTGCCGCCGAAGATCACGGTGCGGGGCGCCATGCCGTCGGTCTGGCCGTTTTTGATCCGCAGGTATTGGGTGATCACCTGCAGGGCATTGAGGTGCTGACGCTTGTACTCGTGGATGCGCTTCACCTGCACGTCGAACAGGCTGGCGGGGTCCACCAGCACACCGGTGTTGCGGTGGATGTAGGTGGCCAGCTTGCGCTTCACCGACAATTTGGTGTTGCCCCAGAGCTCGAGGAAGCCCTGGTCGTTCTGCCGCTCCTCCAGCTTGCGCAGGCTCTCCATGTTGGAGATCCAGTCGGGGCCAACGTGCTGATGCAGCAGAGCCGACATCTCGGGGTTGGCCAGGGCGACCCAGCGGCGCGGGGTGACGCCATTGGTGACGTTGGTGAATTTCTCCGGCCACAGCGCCGCGAACTCAGGCAGCAGATCGGTTTTCACCAGATCGGAGTGCAGCGCAGCCACACCGTTCACATGGTGGGCACCGATTGTGGCCAGGTGGGCCATGCGCACGGCCTTGCTGCCCTCTTCATCGATGATCGAGAGCTTGCGCTGGATCGCGTCGTTGCCGGGGTAGCGCAGCCTCACCTGCTGCAGGAAGCGCCGGTTGATCTCGTAGATCAGCTCCAGATGGCGCGGCAGCAGACTGCTGAAAAGGTTGAGGTCCCACTTCTCCAGCGCTTCGGGCAGCAGGGTGTGGTTGGTGTAGGCCACGGAGCGGGAGGTGATGTCCCAGGCCCGGTCCCACTCCAGATGCCGATCGTCGATCAGCAGTCGCATCAGCTCCGCCACGGCGATGGCCGGGTGGGTGTCGTTGAGTTGAACCGTCCAGTAGTTGGGGAAGTCCTCGACGGACAGTCCGCGGTTGTCGAGGCTGCGCAGCATGTCCTGCAGCGAGCAGCTGACGAAGAAGTGCTGCTGCTTCAGGCGTAGACGCCGGCCTTCGTCGGTACCGTCGTTGGGGTACAGCACTTTGGAGAGGGTTTCGCTGCCCACCTTTTCCTCAACGGCGCCGTAGTAGTCGCCGATGTTGAAGGCATAGAAGTCGAAGCTTTCGGTGGCATCGGCACGCCAGAGCCGCAGCCGGTCGCAGATGTTGACGCGATAGCCCAGCACCGGCACGTCATGGGGAATGCCGATGGCGTGTTCCGCCGGGATCCAGCGGGAGCGGTAGTTGCCCTTGTCGTCGATGTAGCTCTCGGTGCGGCCGCTGAAGCCCACGAAGCAGGCCTCATCGGGCTGGGGCAGTTCCCAGGGCCAGCCTCCCTTGAGCCATTTGTCGGTGATCTCCACCTGCCAGCCGTCGCGGATCAGCTGATCGAAGATGCCGAACTCGTAGCGGATGCCGTAGCCGGTGGCCGGGATCTTCAGGCTGGCCAACGACTCCATGTAGCAAGCGGCCAGACGGCCGAGGCCTCCATTGCCCAGGCCCGGTTCCTCCTCCACATCCAGGATCTGCTGCAACGACTCGATGCCGAAATTCTTCAGTGCCTCTTCGGCTTCCTTCTGAATTCCCAGATTCAGCAGGTTGCTGTTGAGCTGTGGGCCGATCAGGAATTCCGCCGACAGGTAGGCCACCGATTTCTGCGGGCGGGCCCGCATCGCTTCAGTGGTGGCTAGGTAGCGCATCATCAGCCGATCACGCACCGCATAGCTCAGGGCCATGTAGAGGTCATGGCGGCTGGCGGTGGGGGCGAGCTTGCCGAGCGTGAAGAACAGGTGTTCCGTCATGCCGTCGAACACGCTCTTGGCATCGAGGCCGGCGCGTTCTGGGTCGTTGTGACAGCCGGGGGTCGGCAGACGCAGATCGAACGGTTGTGACGTGGTCATGGGGGTTCAGCGAGCCATGGAGCGTGGAATCACCGTCAGGCCAGGGGTGCTCGGAGCCCAACTCAATGAATTACCCGGACCGTAGCCATCACAACTGGGGCTGCCTGAAAAAAAGCGCTTAATACAGCATTCCCGGTCAATTGGGATCATCCAGCGAACAGTTCAGCGGCGGAATCACCATTAAGGTTCGGCGTGAGACATGCCCGGCTTGATGCTGTTGCCCACCCTGCTGAGCGAAATCAGCAGTCACGACCTCGAATTGGCGGAAACGCTGATCGGCGTCCTTCGCTTCATGCTGATCTTCGTGGCGGCCCGCACCCTCGCTGAGGTGCTGGTGCGCTTTGAGCTCCCCACGATTCTTGGGGAACTCCTCGCTGGCGTGCTGATTGGTGCTTCGGGCCTTCACCTTCTGGTGCCACCGGAGACCCAGGTGCAACTTTCCGGAGCTTTCTCCGAGGTGGTGGCCGGCCTTTCGCATGTGCCAGTGGATGAGATTCCGGCCCTCTACAACGAGAGCTTCGGTGCCTTGCAGGTGGTGGCCACGCTGGGGCTTTATTCCCTGCTCTTCCTCACGGGTCTTGAAAGTGAGCTGGAGGAACTGATGGCGGTGGGGGGCCAGGCCTTCAGTGTTGCCGTGGTCGGCGTGGTGCTGCCCTTCGCCCTCGGCACCCTTGGCTTGATGGCGATCTTCCATGTGGATGCGATCCCGGCCATCTTCGCCGGTGCTTCGATGACAGCCACCAGCATCGGCATCACCGCCAGCGTTTTCGGTGAACTGGGCTATCTGCGCACCCGAGAAGGCCAGATCGTGATCGGCGCCGCCGTGCTTGACGACATCCTCGGCATCGTCATCCTGGCCATCGTCGTGTCCCTGGCGGCCGGCGGAACTCTGGAGATCGGGCCCATCGTTCAGCTGGTGGTGGCGGCCGTTCTGTTTGTGGTGGTGGCCTTGTTTTTGAGCCAGAAAGCTGCCCCAGCTTTCGACTGGGTGATTGACCAGCTCAAGGCTCCCGGTGACAAGCTGATCGGCTCCTATTTGCTGCTGGCCGTCAGCTGTTTCGTCGCTTCAGCCATCGGACTGGAGGCAGCCCTCGGGGCCTTCGCTGCCGGCTTGATTGCCAGCACATCCAAACACCGCCACGAGATTCAAGCGGCGGTCACCCCCATCGTTGGGTTGTTCGCCACCGTCTTCTTCGTGTTGGTGGGTGCAGGAATGGACCTCTCAGTGATCAACCCCTCTGATCCGGGGGCCCGTTCCGCCCTGGTGGTGGCAGCCTTCCTGTTTGTGGTGGCGATCATCGGCAAGGTGGCTGCAGGCTGGGCCATCTTCAGTAAGGAAAAGACCAACAACCTGGTGGTGGGGCTGGGAATGATGCCCCGCGGCGAAGTTGGCCTGATCTTTTTGGGCCTGGGCACCGCTTCAGGGCTGCTCAGCCCTGGCCTTGAGGCGGCGATTCTGCTGATGGTGATCGGCACCACGTTCCTCGCACCGGTGCTGTTGCGCATCGTCCTCAAAGACAAGCCCCCTGAAGACGGCAATCAGGTTCCCGACGAATTCGCTGCCGATCCCCTGGCGGGTGCTTCCTGAATCAGTCGTCTTTTCCAGCATTGGCGAGGACGATCAGAACACTCCAGCCCACGGCCACAACACCAAGGCTGGAGGCCCAGCTAGGACCCAGCACCCAACTGAATCCGAGCTGGGTGACGATGCCGGTGCCTACTGCAAGCATCAGGCTGCTGATCACCAGGACTGGTTGACGCACCGCTTCGGGGAGCCCACCCTCCTCCAGGCTGGATTCCAATGTGCTGAGCGGTGCGCTCAGCGGCACGTAAAGGGCGATGGCCCAGAGCAAAGTTCCGCGCCAGACGGATGCGTCCGCCAGCGGTCCGCCCATTACCTCGTAGCTCACCATCCAGGCCGCTTCAGTGCTGCTTAGCATCGCGTCCTTCGCAGCCGGCTGTGGATCGCGTCACCTGGAGCCATCTCGGCCACGCCGTGCATACGGTGCAGCAGCATCCCGAGCAAGACAGCACCGATCATCCGGCGCTTCTTTTGGTGCATGGGTTCGGGGCATCCACCGATCACTGGCGCCACAACATTCCTGTGTTGGCCCAGACCCATGCCGTGCATGCGATTGATCTGCTGGGCTTCGGCAGAAGTGCCAAGCCGGCGGGTCTGAATTACGGCGGCGCTCTGTGGCGCGATCAACTGGTGGCCTATGTGCGCGAGCGGATCGGCCGTCCGACGGTGATCGCGGGCAATTCCCTCGGTGGTTTTGCGGCCCTTGCTGCCGGGGCCGCGTTGGGATCGGACTGTGCGGGCGTCGTGCTGCTCAATGCCGCCGGTCCTTTCAGTGATGAGCAGAAACCGCCGCAAGGCTGGGGCGCCATCGCCCGCCAGAGCATCGGCACGGCCCTGCTGAAGAGTCCGGTGCTGCAGCGGTTGCTGTTCGAAAACCTGCGCCGACCCGCCACGATCCGCCGCACCCTCAATCAGGTGTACGTCGACAAGACAAACGTCGACGATTGGCTGGTGGAGTCGATCCGGCGCCCCTCCCTCGATCCCGGCGCCTTCGGGGTGTTCCGCACGGTCTTTGATATCCCTCGCGGTCAGCCCCTCGATGAGCTTTTTGCGGAACTGACGGCGCCGCTGTTGCTGCTCTGGGGCATTCGTGATCCCTGGATCAACGCCCCCGGTCGCCGCTCCACCTTCCAGCGCCATGCTCCTGAGGCCACCACTGAGGTGGTTCTGGAGGCCGGGCACTGCCCCCACGATGAGGTGCCGGATCAGGTGAATGCGGCGTTGCTGCAATGGCTGGAGAGCCTCAAGTTGGCCCCGGCACCGACAAATGCGGATCTGCTGGCTAAGTGAATGGATGAGCCACCCCGCATCGGCGGATGCCCATGACCCTCACCCAGCAGTCGGCCCCCTACGCCCACTGGGACTTCGTGCATCCCAGCAGCGGTGATCGGTTGCGAATCATTCCCGAGCGGGGTGGTTTGGTGAGTGGTTGGTCTTGCGGGGGGCGGGAGATCCTGTATTTCGATCAAGAGCGTTACGCCGATCCCAGCAAAAGCATTCGCGGCGGCATTCCGGTGTTGTTTCCGATCTGCGGCAATTTGCCCGGAGATGTTCTGCCGGTGGATGGCGTCGACTATCCCCTCAAGCAGCACGGCTTCGCCCGGGATCTTCCCTGGCAGCTTCAGTTGTTGGAGGATCAGTGCGGTGTGTGCCTCAGCCTCTCCAGCACCGACGAAACGCTGAAGGCCTATCCCTTCCCCTTCCGTTTGGAGATGGAGCTGCGCCCGGTGGCCTCTGCCTTGCAGATCTCCACCACGGTGCACAACTGCGGTGATACCGCCATGCCGTTCAGTTTCGGCTTGCACCCCTACTTCAACGTGAGCGATCTGGCCCAGACCCGGCTCACGGGTCTGGCAGAGCGCTGCCTCAATCATCTGGAGATGGCGGAGGCCGCCACCGCCGATCAGCTCAAGCGCTTGCCCGAAGGGGTGGATTTCCTCTGCCGGCCTGCGGGTCCTGTCAGCCTGATCGACGACGCCACCGGCGTGACGCTGCAGCTGCAGCATCAGGCACCGCTGGACCTCAGTGTGGTTTGGACCGAGCCCCCGCGGCCAATGGTTTGTCTGGAACCGTGGACCGGTCCGCGCCAGGCCCTGGTGAGTGGTGATCGAAAACTAGTGCTCGAGCCCGGTGCAATGCAGACCCTCGCCTGTCGCTACAGCGTCTCCTGATTCACCCCCGGCAGGCGGCCGCGGCTGAGCTGCAGCTTGGGGTCGAACTGGCGTTTCACCGCTTCGATCAGCGGTCGGGAAGGACGGTCAAGCCAGACCGGCACTGTTGATCCGGCCGCCCGTTTCAACAGCGTCATTTCGCCGCCGAGGCTGATCACGCTGCGGCGTAGCGCCTCCAGCTGGTGATCCGCTGTCGCCGCGTCGCACCAGCCATCACCGCAGCCGGCTCCTGCGGCCAGCTCCCAGGTCCATGGTTTGAGGGCCCTCATCGCCTCATCCCGCAACAACCGGTGCAACTGGGCCGGCGGTAGCACCAGCCGCACCAGCTGCGCAGAGGGGCTGGCATCGAAGGGTGTGGTGAGGGCATCGGAACATGTCTGGCGTTCGGAGCTGAGCTGTTGGTTCAGCGCCAACGCCTCGAGCTGCTTCAGCTGATCGTTCACCGCCTGCTCCGAGACACTGCTCACCACCAGCCGCAGCCGCCAGGCACCATCGCCGCCGTTGATCCAGTCACAGCGTTCCGGCGTCAGGCTGGAGCGCAGCAGTTCGCTGCGAAAGGCCTCCTGGGCCTTCAGGTCGCCTTCCACAAGCAGGCCGCTCCGGGCGGGCCGCAGCGGTTGCAGCCGCAGGGTGAGTTCGGTGATCAGCGCCAGGCTTCCCCAGCTGCCGCAGAGCAGCCGCATCAGGTCGTAGCCCGCCACGTTTTTCACCACCCGTCCACCGGCGTGGGCTTCGACGCCATCCGCTCGCAACAGGCCGATGCCAATGATCTGATCGCGCACCCCCAGATGGCGCTGCCGCAGTCCCCCCGCCAGTCCACGGGCCACCAGGCCGCCGATGCTTCCGGCAGCGCCGGCTCGTGGCCAGTCAATGGGCAGCCATTGCCCCTGCTCCGCCAGCAGATCCTGCAGGTCCTGCAATGGCATGCCGGCTTCCACCGTGATGGTCAGATCGTCCACGGCATGGTCGATCACCTGGTTGAGCTGCCGGCAGGAGAGCACCTCATGGCGGGGATCCAGCGGCGGACCCCAGTCCAGGCGTGTGCCCAGGCCACTGGGACTCCAGGGGGTGCCGCTCTGGTGCCACTGGCGCACTAGATCAATCAGGGCACTGCGGCTGGCGGGGGAATGGCTCACGGCACGATGGTGCCATGAAGGTTGTTGTCATTGACGACGATCCCACCGGCTCGCAGACGGTGCACAGCTGTCCGCTGCTGCTGCGCTGGGATGTCGACACTCTGCGTAAGGGGCTGCGTCATGCGTCGCCTCTGTTGTTTCTGCTGGCTGACACCCGGGCGCTGATGCCCACGGATGCCGCGGAACGCAACCGCGGTATTGCGGTGGCCTTGGATCAGGCGCTGCAGCTGGAGGGATTGGCCCGTGATCAGGTGCTGCTGGTGAGTCGTGGTGATTCGACCTTGCGCGGCCATGGGGTGCTGGAGCCTGAGGTTTTGCAGGCGTCCTTCGGGCCCTTTGATGCCACGTTCCATGTTCCGGCGTTCTTGGAAGGGGGCCGCACCACCGTGAACGGGGTGCATCTCCTCCACGGGGAACCGGTGCACACCACGCCGTTCGCTCAGGATCGGCTGTTCGGTTTCACCAGCAGTGATCTGGCCCGCTGGTTGGAGGAGAAGAGTGATGGGTCCATTGCCGCGGCGTCCGTGCAGCGCATCTGTGGCCGGGAGCTTGATGCCGCCTGCGCAGCAGGCCTGCCGCTGTTGATCGAGCGTCTGCGTGGGCTCCAGGGCAATGCCTCTGTGGTGGTGGATGCCGAGCGGCAGGAGCAGCTCACCGCTCTGGCAGCAGCGGCGCGCGCCCTTCAGGGGCAGAAACGCTTTCTGTTCCGTTCCGCCGCCAGCATGGTGAAGGCCCTGGCGGATCCAGGCCCGCCGCCGCTTGATCCCAAGGGCTTAGCGGGGTTGCGACGGTTGGCTGACGATGGAACGCCTCTGCCGGGCCTGGTGATGGTGGGCTCCCACGTGCCCTTGGCGGATCAGCAGCTGGAGCTGTTGCTGCAGGAATCGGGTTGCCAAGGGGTTGAACTGCCGGTGCCGCGCATCGCTCGGGTGCTGGAGGGGCCGACACCCGATCTGTTGCTGGCGGATCTTGAGCGGGTCTGGTTGCAGCAGCTGCGGGCACTGCTGGATCAAGGTCTGACGCCGGTGTTGTTCACCAGCCGCGGTGAGCTGCGTTGTGCTTCCGAACAGGAGGGCCGGCGCTTGTCCTGCGCTCTGGCCGAGTTGATGGGGCGACTCGCGTCAGCCCTGGCTCCTGATCTGGGCTATCTGCTCAGCAAAGGTGGCATCACCACCCAGACGCTGCTGGCCCGGGGTCTGGCCCTCGAGTCGGTGCAGCTGGAAGGGCAGCTGCTGCCGGGTCTGTCGTTGGTGCGTCCGTCAGCGGGACCCTTCAGCGGACTGCCGATTCTCACCTTCCCCGGCAATCTCGGCGTTGTTGGCACGTTGAGGGACGCCTGGCAGCGGATGGAGGCCGGCTGAGGCGGCCAGCAGTTCCATCGGATGCTGCACCTGGGCCCGATCGCCTAGATGGCGCCGCAGCTGCAGGGTGCAACCGATGTTGGCGCTGGCCACCAGTTCAGCGCCTGTGCTGCTGAGGTCGTCGGCCTTGATTCGGCCCAGTTCGGCGGCTTCCTCTGGCTGCACCAGGTTGTAGATGCCGGCGCTGCCGCAGCACACCCCCGCCTCGGTTGCTTCCCGCAGCTGAACGTTGGGGATGGCCCGCAGCAGCTGGCGGGGCTGGGCCTGGATGCCCTGGCCATGGATCATGTGGCAGGCGTCATGCATGGCCACGACGCCGGGAAGTGGTTGCAGTTGGGCGCGGAACGACTCCAAAAGGCCGCGGTCCGCCAGGAATTCCTGCACATCCAACACCGGAGCGCGGAAGGCCGCCTTGCCGTTCAGGAGCTCGCCGTAGGCCTTCATCGTGTGGCCGCAGCCCGAAGCAGCCACCAGCACCGCATCCAGATCTCCCTCAACGGCATTCATGCTCCGAACCAGATCCGTTGCCAATTGGCGCGTGAGTTCCAGCTCCCCCTGGTGATGGCTCACCGCCCCGCAGCAGCCCTGGTCTGCTGGGATGACCACCTCAAGTCCGTTGGCCTGCAGTACTTTCACCGTTGCGGTGCTGACGCTGGGATCGAAGCAGCGCTGCACGCAGCCCAGCAACAGCGCCACGCGGCCGCGGCGTTTGCCGGAGGCGGGATTGATCTGGGGCAGTCGGTCGCTGAAGCTCTCCGGCACCAGGGGTGGCAGCAGTTGCTCCATCGCTTCGATTTCCGGCCCGAACAGACGGGTGAGCCCGGAGCGGCGGGCCAGCTGTTGCAGCGGTGTGCCGGCATAGGCCCGCAAGGGTTGCAGCAGGGCCCGCAGGCGCTTGGGGTAGGGCAGCACCTGCAGCAGCACCTTGCGGAAGCTGGTTTGCCAACTGCTGCGCTGGTTGGCCTGATTCAGCTTGGGCCGGGTGGCTTCGATCAGCTGGTCGTAGCGGACTCCCGAAGGACAGGCGGAAACACAGGCGTAACAGCCCAGGCAGGTGTCGAAATGGCTGGCCACCGTGGCATCCAGCTCCAGGTCACCGGCTTCGATCGCCCGCAGCGCATGGATGCGGCCGCGGGGTGAGTCCATCTCACTGGCCAGCACGCGGTAGCTGGCACAGGTGGGCAGGCAGAAGCCGCAGTGCACGCAGGGGTCTGCTGCACCTGCGGGAAGCCCGGGGAGCTGGGTTGGAGAGGCCATCGCCTGAGTCTGGCGTGAATGGCAGCTCTGGTGATCAGAAGCGCTGGATGATCGCTTCGGCGAAACCGCTGCAGCTCACCGGATCCACCTGGGGCTCCATCAGTCGGGCCAGGTCGTAGGTGACCTGCTTGTCGGCAATGGCGGCACTGAGGCCCTTGGTCACGAGATCAGCAGCCTCCTGCCAGCCGAGGAACTCCAGCATCATCACGCCGCTGAGGATCACCGAACCGGGGTTGATCCGGTCGAGGCCAGCGTGTTTCGGGGCGGTGCCGTGGGTGGCTTCGAAGATGGCGGCGTTCTCGCCGATGTTGGCGCCAGGGGCCATGCCCAAGCCACCGACCATCGCGGCGGCGGCGTCGGAGATGTAATCGCCGTTGAGGTTCAACGTGGCGAGGATCGAATACTCCTGGGGCCGGGTTTGGATTTGCTGGAAAATGCTGTCGGCGATGCGGTCATCCACCAGCACCATCGACCTCCACTTGCCGCCACCATGGCTGCTGCCGATGGCGTCGATCACCGCCTGTACCTCGGCGTCGATGTCGACTTTCTTCTCTGGAGTGAGGCTGTCATAGCCAGGCTCGATCATGCGGGCGTTGGCCTGCACGCTCAGGTTGGGATCCTTCTCGAGGTTGCCGAGGATCCAGCTTTCCCGCTCGGTGATGCACACATCGCGGAATTCGGTGGTGGCCAGTTCATAGCCCCAGTCGCGGAAGGCTCCTTCCGTGAACTTCATGATGTTGCCCTTGTGCACCAGGGTCACATGGCGCTTGTCGCCCTGAAGACGCAGGGCGTGCTGGATGGCCTTGCGGATGTGGCGCTGGCTGCCGGCTTTGCTCACCGGCTTGATGCCGATGCCTGACCCTTCTGGGATCTGGCGCTTGCCCAGTTTGCCGTTGGCAGGGATCACAACCTCGTTGAGGTGCTTGCGCAGCTCCTGTCCAACGGCGTCATCGGCTTCCCATTCCACCCCCATGTAGATGTCTTCGGTGTTCTCCCGGTAAACGATCACGTCCAGATCCTGGGGACGCTTATGGGGGCTTGGGGTGCCCTCGTAGTAGCGGCAGGGCCGCACGCAGGAATACAGATCAAAGATCTGGCGCAGGGCCACGTTCAGCGAACGGATGCCACCGCCCACGGGTGTGGTGAGGGGGCCTTTGATGGCTACGCCGTAGGTGCGGATCGCCTCGAGGGTGTCCTCCGGCAGGTACTGGTAGGTGCCGTAGAGGTCGCAAGCTTCATCGCCGGCGTAGACCTTGAACCATTCGATGCTCTTGCTGCCGCCGTAGGCCTTGGCCACAGCCGCATCCAGCACCTTTTGCGTTGCGGGCCAGATGTCCACGCCGGTGCCATCGCCGCGGATGAAGGGGATGATCGGGTTGTCCGCCACCACGGGCTGGCCGTTCTCGAAGCGGATCGGGGTGCCCTGGCTGGGGGCGGTGAGCTTCTCGAACTGGGCCATGGCGGTTGGTCGGGCGTCAGCAGGCTGAGCCTATGACTGAGCCGGTAGCCCTACGGTTCCAAACAGTGCAGACCGCGCATTGATGGCCAGCGAGCAGGTGTCGGTGGTGGCGGCCTGCTTCAACGAAGCCGAGGTGATCAGCGTCTTCTTAGAGCGGGTCATGGCCTTGCCGGATGTGGATCATCTGCTGCTCATTGATGACGGTTCGTCCGATGCCACGGAGGCGATGGGGTTGGCCAGGCTCAGGCGCATCTTTGCGCCCAGCAGCAGCACACGCTGATGTGAACGGCTGCGGCCGTGCCCCTCCACCATCAGGCCAAAGCGCAGCAATCAGTTGAGCAGAGGCATCATGCGCAGTGTCGGGGCGTGTTGTTGCAGCGCTGAAGCAGGGCCTCAATGAGCCGCCAGGCCTGTTGTTCGTAGAGTTTGACGAAGTCTTCAAAGCTTTGGGCCGCCGCCGCATCGGCACCATCGGAAATCACTCGCAGCACCAGCCAGGGGACGCCTTCTTGCTCAGCCACTTGTGCGACGGCCGCGCCTTCCATCTCAACGGCCCGCAGGTCGGGCAGGGCATTTCGCAGCGTTTGCAGCACGGCTGGATTGCTGATGAAACGATCTCCAGTGGCTATTAGCCCGCTGCTGGGCTGAGCGAACCCGTCCAGATCGCCTGCGCTATGAGCCTCACGCAGGGCGGTCTCGGCCCAGTTGAACCAGGCCGGCTGCGGTTGGAGCTGGTCCTTCTTCAGTGCTGGCACCGTGAAGCGCGGGAACAGGGGTCGGGCATCCATGTCGTGCTGCACCACGGCATCGGCCAACACCACATCCCATTGGCGGAGGATTGGATCTGCAGCGCCGGCAACGCCAGTGAACACCAGTAGATCGATGCTGGGATCGCTGGCGAGCAGGCGAGTGGCGGCCCGCGCAGCGCTCACCTTGCCCCAGCCGCTCCAGGCCAGGCTCAGGCGCACCTCGTCGCCCCACGATCCCCTGTGGATTTTCAGATCGCCGTGGTCGCTGCAGCTCAGATCCTTGAGGTGGCTGAGATCTGAGCCGATCTCTTCCGGCATGGCGCCCAGCAGGCCCAGGTGCAGCGGTTGCGTCATGGTTTCGTGAACCTCGCGCAACCGTAACGGCGACCTTTTTGATCTCCCCCCACACTGTGCGGAGTGACGAGGTTGCAGTGAACGCGGGCGAATCGGTACATAGCGTGGCCCGGATGCGAGCGCTTGCATCCACGATCACGCTTGTGCGTCGCCAATTTCCTGCTGCACAGGTCAACCTCAGCCCCTGGCGGGACGACCCGCAGACCCGACAGTGGACTGAGACGGAATCGCTCGACCTCTCGTTTCACTTCCCTGGTTGGAGTCCACGCCTGGAATGCCGCAGTTTGCTGATGCAATTGCGCATCAGCACGGACCGTGGTGATGACCAGTGGCGCCTGCTGGGGGTGTTGATGCGGGGCATGACCTACGACGGCGAACGCTGGCGCCTCGCCACGGTTGGGGAATGGTTGCCGGAAGGCCCCCACCTGCCTCAGCAGCAGCAGGTGAAGCAGCTACAGCAGATCTGTCGCGAGCTGTTCGAGCTCTTTGATGGAACCGCTGCTTCTGAACCAGCGGCGTAACCCTTCGCAACGCATACAGCCGTTCTGCCTTGAACTCCTTTTAAGTTCGAGGTCAGGCCATTTCTCGCAATCATGTCTGTCGCCCTTGCTGCCCAGCTCCGGGAAGGCACGAAAAAGTCGCACACCATGGCCGAGAACACGGGCTTCGTGAGCTGTTTTCTGAAGGGAGTTGTTGATAAGGCCAGTTACCGCAAGCTGGTGGCTGATCTCTACTTCGTTTACTCCGCGATGGAGGAGGAGATCACCAAGTTGGCGGACCACCCGGTTGTTGGTCCTGTCGCGATGGCTCAGCTGAACCGTCGTGAGGCGTTGGAGCAAGACCTCACCTATTACTTCGGTGAGAGCTGGAAGGAAGACATCAAACCCTCGCCCTCAGCAGCGGCTTACGTGGAGCGCATTCACGCTGTGGCCCAGGAGTCTCCTGAGCTGTTGGTAGGCCATCACTACACCCGCTATCTCGGTGATCTCTCCGGTGGTCAGATCCTCAAGAACATCGCCCAGAAGGCGATGAACATGGAGGGGGATGACGGCCTCCGCTTTTACGTTTTCGACGACATCGCTGACGAAAAAGCGTTCAAGACGACATATCGCTCTGCCATGGACACGCTGCCGATTGATCAGGCAATGGCCGATCGCATCGTTGAGGAGGCCAACCACGCCTTCCACCTGAACATGAATATGTTCAAGGAGCTGGAGGGCAACTTGGTCGCCGCCATCGGCAAGGTTCTGTTTGGCTTCCTCACTCGCCGTCAGCGGGCCGGCAGTACTGAAGCTGCCGCTGCTTAGAGTCAGATTGGTGACTCTTTGATTTCCTTGCGTGAAATTCGGGTTCTAGTTCCAGGCACTGGCCCACGCTTTCGTTGTGGAGGTCTCAATGTCGCGAAGCAGACAGCGGGTTTACTTTCGCAAATTCGAAGCACAACAATTGTTACTTATAGAGAGCGAAGCGATAAATACCCTTTTTTTGACACCCTCCTGTCTAGTGAACGATCTATATATGATGATTCGATATGGATAGTTAGTTGGGGATTTGATATTCCTAAATTGATAAGACGTCTTCGCGGAAGAAGAGTTGTTTACCAAGCCCATAGCACTGGATATGGATTCACTCTTCCTCCGAGTGTTCCTATTGTCGCTGTTAGTAGAAATACAATGGGCTATTGGGGGCATCGTGCACCAAGGAATCCCTTATTCCTAATTCCTAATGCACTTGAATCTCAATGGTTAGCAAGAGGAGATCGTATAGGAGATCTATCGAGTCGACCAATCGATGTTCTTGTTCAAAAAAGAAAGAGTAGTAATTATCTATTGTATGAATTAGTCCCGGCTCTGCGTGCCAAGGGTCTTCATGTAGAGATACAGAGTGATTGGGTGGAGGATTTAGTGCATTTGTTTAATAGCACTAAAGTTTTTTTGTATGACTCTACTGAACATTGGAGTAAAGCTGGTGTGAGCGAAGGATTTGGTTTGCCTCCTTTGGAAGCCATTTCTTGCGGTTGCATTGTATTTAGTAGTTTGAATCATGCCCTTGCAGACACCTTTACACCTGGCGTAATGGGGCATCAAATTGGTTACGGATGTTTATCAAATGATGTGGACAGAGTGGCTGCAGCAGTTGCAAATCCTGATGAGTGGAAGCCATCAGAATCTGCTTTGGACTTTGCATTGAGAGATTTTTCAGAGCCCCTATTCATTCAGAGATGGCGTGCTGTTTTGACAGAACTAGATTCTCTTATGCCTATTTTAATTAATAATCCTCGCCTTTTATTGAGGCCAAACTTTGGATTGGCTTTACTTCTTAAATATTTTAAGCAAGCTCTAAGGAGAATTTTAGATTTTTTTGGTTATTGAGTGTAATTATATTCCACAAAAATCCAGTTGTTTCGAGTCAATCTCTGCCTCCTCGACTTCTATTTGCCAAATTCTTTGCTTCGCGCATATTTTTTTGTTTTTTTAGGCACATTGGCCAATCGGTTGATTAACTGTCTATCAAATGTAAAAGGAAAGGCAATATAGCGTAAAATACATTTATTAGTGTTGTCGCTGTGTTAAAAATATTTTCTAGCGAGACGCTTTATGAGCTAAGAAATCTATTTAGGTATGTTGAAAAACAAAGTTTAATTAGGCTATGGATAATTATACCAGTCTCTATTTTTTCTGGCTTTCTTGATATTGCTACTGTCGCAGTTATAGGTAGGCTTACTGGAACGCTTGTTGGCACTGATCTCATTAACTTGTTGCCTGGCGTAAAGGTATTTGGGGCCAGTCCATACATACAATCTTTGTGGTTAATTGCAATTTTTGTCTTAATTAATTGGCTGCAGTCTGGGGTCCGACTCTTACTTCGCTTTATGCAGGAGAATCTTGCAGGAGAATTGTGGCTGGACTTGTCTAGTCGAATCTTTAAGCAGACACTGGGTCAGCCTTATGAATATCATTTAACGGGGAATATATCAGCACTTGCTTCGGATCTACTATCAAATCTGGAGTGTCTGTTGAGGGATATTCTAACTCCGGCTTTGAGGGCAACAAGCTGTCTAATTAGTATCACATTTCTGGTTGCAGGGATTTTGTATGTTGGCGGAAGTTCTGCATTTGTATTGATACTATCGATGTTTATTCTTTATATTCTTATTGGCTATTTGATAAATCCTGCCTTGCGTAAAGCCTCAAGGCAAAAGATTGTTACGAGAGAGAGATACACCAAAGGATTCTTCGAATCTTTCCAAGCAATAGTTGACTTGAAGCTTGGTCTTAGCGAGCCCTACTTTTCAAGAAGATTCAATCGATCTACATCGATATACAAAGGATCAGTCGTGAATGCAACAGTTCTACCCGAAATACCGAGGCTACTTATTGAGCCCCTTGGTATCTCAATGATCTTTCTAATTGGAGTCGTTCCACCAGTTTTATCTGGACAACAAGAAAAAATTATCGAGGTTCTTCCCTTTTTATCTATATTGTCTGTAGGAGCTTTGCGCCTTGCAAAGCCACTTCAAGACTTTTTCTCTGCGATATCCATTTTGAGAGGGGGGTTGCCTGAAATCATGAATATAACGTCATTGCTTGATAATACTGTAAATTTTCAAGCCTCTTCGCTGCTTCTTAATAGGACTCCAGAAGGAATTTTCCCTCTTAGATCAATAGGCCTTCAAAACGTTACTTATAGATATCCAGATGCAACTAAGAATGCACTGGATAATGTGTCACTAAGCATTCCAGTGGGATCTCGTGTGGCATTTGTAGGTCCTACAGGTAGTGGAAAAACTACAGCTGCAAATGTTTTGCTCTCACTGTTAACTCCACAACGAGGAGATTTGATTCTCGATGGCATCCCTGTTCTAGTCGATGAAATAACTTCTTGGCATTTATGTTGCGCTCAAGTTCCTCAGTCTATAAATTTGCTGTCTGACTCTATTATTTCTAATGTCGCTTTTGGTGTTAGTTTAAATAATGTCGATGAGGACAAGGTTTGGGATGCGCTTGAAGCCGCACAATTAGATGTTGTGGTATCCGATCTTCCTTACGGTTTACACACACCCATTGGTGATAATGGTATTAGCTTGTCAGGAGGGCAACGTCAAAGATTAGCTCTAGCTAGAGCCTTTTATAGGTCTGCAAAATTTTTAATTCTAGACGAAGCTACGAGTGCTTTAGACAATAAAACGGAATCCGAAGTTATACAGTCTCTAGAGATCATTGGAAGAAGATGTACTACTTTAGTTATCGCTCATCGTCTTTCTACTATTCAGAAATGTGATCGTATATATGAGTTTGATGCAGGTAAAATTGTTGCAAGTGGTAACTTTGATGAGCTTAAAGAGCTGTCATCGAGCTTTAGGCAAATGATTAACCTGCAATCTTGTGCCAAGCATTAACTTGGTATTTGCTTTGCTGTATATCACTTATATGTGATGCAATCATGGAAAGAATTTTACAGTTTACGCGAAAAAATTCTGTAGAGATCGCAGCCGTAGTCCTTTCGTTTGCTCTTTTTGGTCAAGTATTCTTTTCTTCTATCGTCAACGTGTTGTCTTTAGACAACCGTTCGGTGATGCTTGCTTTTCGTCTGTGCCTAATGCTTATAAATGCTTGTTATATTCTATATCTCTTTTTTCAGAATAAAGTTTTTTCGATTACTATCAAGTCATGGATTAATGTAATTGTAGTTTTTTGGACTCTGTATACGATCAGGCTGTTTTATGATGTGTTCCTAGAGAAAGTTAACCTATCTGTTCCTCTCTGGGAACTTTTGGCATGGGGTTTGGGTAGTTCATTGGTTAGCGGTGTAGCCGCCTGTCTATTCGCGCCATTTATCAACCTTTGCAGAGTTTTGTACAAAGCAATTGAGTATGGTGTTGCTTTGCTTGGCATTTCGGTTATTTGTTTTGCGCTCAAGCCAGGATTTGATCAAGGTGGTTTTTATTTAGACCATTTAAATGCAATTACTGCTGCCAATGCTGGCTGTTCTCTATTCTTACTGAGTTTGTCCAGCCTTATTGCAAGAGACTATTATTTGAAATCTTATTGCTATTCTAAGTATGTGTCATTTCTTGGAATAGCAATTGGTTCTTTTATAGTAGTTTTTAGTGCTACGCGGGGCGCAATTTTGGCAATGATCATTATTTCGTTGTTTGGTATATGGTCTGCAAAACGCTCTTCGCCTTCCCTATTTTCCTTCACAGCTCCTAGTCTCTTGACAACTTTTTCTTTGGGAATACTCGTTGTTATAGTCCTATCTTATTCTGATCTTTTGCTTGACAAAATTTTTACTAGTAGGCTATGGGATACGGTTTTTACAAGAATTGAGTTCTGGCAAGTTTGCTTGAGTGAATTTTTAACAAGTCCACTTTATGGCGTTGGTTTCAATATACAGTCATTACTGGGAAGCCTTGAGATTGAACAGGGTATTTACTTCCCTCATAATTATATTTTTGAATCCTTGGCTATTGGAGGCTTATTATTGACTCTACCATTGTTAGCTTGCTTTTTAATTCCAATAGCTAGAATCTTTGCTTTTAAACGCATGGATTTTTTACATTTTTCCCTCTCTTTTTTGGCCTTTCAAGTAATAATATACTCCATGCATAATGGCCACTTGGGCGAGTACCCTGCTTTTTGGCTTATTCTTGGACTTGTTGCAGGGAGGGAAAAGGGAGTTAATTAGTAATTATTTGCCTTGTTCTGGCTTATTTATTTTGTTTTCTGGCAGAAAGCAAAATGTTAATGAGACCAGATCTTCCGATTATTGTCATAAAGCATGTCGGAATATACTTGAGTCGTGGCTTAAGAATGAGCCGCACAATTGGCTGTAAAAGATTTATAAAGTATATAAAAATACCAAGATTATTTCTCCTGATTAGTTCATATCTGCCCATCCCGTACTGTAGTGTTTTCTTTAGTGAGCCCTGGCAAGAATGATGAATGATTCTGATTGTTTCGTCTTTCGCTATGAGTACATTATTTTGTAGCAATCTTACCAATAAATCTGTTTCTTCATTTGAAGCCCATTCTGTAGCTTTCCCTGGGCCAATACTGGCATCAAAAACATATTCTAATTTTTTCAATACTCTTTTTCGTGCAAAAATATTGGATGTTTCCGCCTTGGCCTTGAATAGATCCAAGACAGTATGTATTTCTGTCATTGTATTTCCCCCCTGATTTTTGACTTTAGGGGTAGCATTTAAAATTTCGTCTTTTCCTGCTATTAGTACTCCAAGCTCGTCATCTCGTTCGAATCTGCGTATGACATTTTTTATTGTATCTTCTCTATAGATGCAATCGTCGTCGGGGAATGCAATCAGATCACTTGTGGCGATGCTCGCTCCAAAATTTCTTGCTTTTGAGGCCCCAGTGAATGCGACTCGTTTGTGAACAATATTCAGTTTGCCTGTGCAATCCTCTAGTAAGCCGTCTAGGAATCCGGGCGGATTTTGATCTACGATTATAATTTCTTTTGGCGCCACTGATTGACATCTGATTGATTGAATAATCTCTCCCAATTGTTTTATTCTGCCATATGTGCATATTACTAATGATAAATCGACTTTGCCTGTAGGCTTCTTGGGAGCCATCGTTTCGGGCTATAGATGGTCAGAGCCTAATTCATTTGCGCCATGATCATGAGCGAATTTGTTTTTAATATGAATTCGTTGCCTAATTGTGTCTGCTTGCGGCTTTAGATTCAGTTTGTATGGTTGCTTCTTTTTCGAATGTCTTTGGAGCGTTCTTAGGTTTCTTGTTGCATGCTGCAATTCCCTAGTGGTTTCTTGGCAAACTGCGTGTATCTGGTGTGGGAATTTGTGCTTGCATATCGATTCTGCGGTCGCGACAAAACTTCTTGCGCAGTTATCGATCGTCTCTTCTCATTATGCCTAGAATAATTCGCTATGAGCTTCTTAGATGGCCTCAACGATGCCCAGCGTAGGGCTGTCGATCACCATCAAGGTCCCATGTTGGTGGTTGCCGGCGCCGGCAGCGGAAAGACGAGGGCCCTCACCCATCGCATAGCCCACCTAATAGGTGAGCACGGTGCAGATCCGGCGCAGATTCTGGCTGTTACTTTCACCAACAAAGCTGCTCGAGAGATGAAGGAGCGGCTTGAGCTGCTCTTGGCTCAGAGGCTGGCACAGAGTCAATACGGCCAGCCCTGGAGCACCCTGCCGCCGGTGGAGCAGCGTCAGTTGCGTTCGCGCATCTACCGCGAAGTCACCAAAGAACTCTGGATCGGTACCTTCCACGCGTTGTTTGCGCGGATGCTCCGCTACGACATCGACAAATTCCAGGACTCCGAAGGACTCACTTGGACGAAGCAGTTTTCGATCTACGACGAAGCGGATGCCCAGAGCCTGGTCAAAGAGATCGTCACCCAGGAACTGCAGCTGGATCCCAAGCGCTTTGACCCCAAGAAGACCCGTTGGGCGATAAGCAACGCCAAAAACCAGGGCTGGCTTCCCGACCAGCTCGAGGCCAATGCCGATGGACAGCGGGGCAAGCTCACGGCTGATGTTTACCGGCGTTATCGAAAGGCGCTTGCTGCCAACAATGCCCTCGATTTTGACGATTTGCTGCTCCTCCCTGTACAGCTTTTGCAGCAAAACGAGCAGGTGCGCAGCTACTGGCACCGCCGCTTCCGTCATGTTCTGGTTGATGAGTATCAGGACACCAATCGCACCCAGTACGACCTGATCAAGCTGCTGGTGACCGATGGCAAGGATCCGCAGGATTACGACGATTGGGCCGGGCGTTCTGTGTTTGTAGTGGGTGACGCCGACCAGAGCATCTACAGCTTCCGGGCTGCAGATTTCACGATCCTGATGGGTTTTCAGGACGATTTCGGTGATCAGGCTCCGGATGAGGCCACGCGCACGATGGTGAAGCTGGAGGAGAATTACCGCTCCACCGCCACGATCCTTGAAGCGGCCAACGCGCTGATTTCCAACAACAGCGAACGGATCGACAAGGTGTTGCGACCCACACGTGGTGAGGGGGAATTGATCTCTCTCACCCGCTGCGATGACGAAATCGCTGAAGCGGAATCCGTGGTGCACCGGTTGCGCACGATGGAAGCGGCCAATCCCGAGCTCAGTTGGGGTGACATGGCCGTGCTTTATCGCACCAATGCCCAGTCCCGTGCGATCGAGGAATCGCTGGTGCGTTGGGGAATTCCTTACATCGTGGTCGGGGGACTGCGCTTCTACGACCGGCGTGAGATCAAGGATCTTCTGGCATATCTCCGGCTGCTGATCAATCCGGCGGACACCGTCAGCCTGCTGCGGGTGATCAATGTGCCCAAGCGCGGCATCGGCAAGACCACGATCCAGCGGCTCACCGATGCGGCCAATCAACTGGGCATTCCGCTGTGGGATGTGGTGACTGACCCTGAAGCGGTACGTTCCCTGGGCGGTCGTTCCGCCAAGGGGCTGCTGCAGTTCTGCGATCTGGTGAACGATCTCCAGTCGCGCAGCCGTGAGGTGGCTCCCTCAGAACTGATTCAGCAGGTGATGGAGAAAAGCGGTTATGTCAGCGAGCTGATCGCTGATGGCACCGATGAGGCCGAGGAACGGCGTCGCAACCTGCAGGAATTGGTGAACGCCGCTCTTCAGTACCAGGAGGAGAACGAGGAGGGAGATCTGGAGGGATTCCTGGCCAGTGCTGCACTCTCCAGTGATGCCGACAGCAAGGACACCGCTGCGGACCGTGTCACCTTGATGACACTGCACAGCAGCAAGGGATTGGAATTTCCTGTGGTCTGCCTGGTGGGTTTGGAGCAGGGACTCTTCCCCAGCTATCGCTCCCTCGACGATCCGGCATCACTGGAGGAAGAACGACGTCTTTGCTATGTGGGCATCACCCGGGCGAAGGAGCGTTTGTTCCTATCCCATGCCAGTGAGCGGCGTCTTTGGGGTGGCATGCGTGAGGCGGCGGTTCCGTCGGTGTTTCTTTCGGAGCTGCCGGAGGCCCTGGTGCAGGGGGACATTCCCCAGAGTGGTGGTGCAGCGCTTCGGCGCGAGCGGCGCCTGGAACGGCTCACCCGTGTGGATCGGGACAAACCGTCATCGGCCCCCGCGAATGCGGTGCGGCGACGTCAGGCAGGGCCAGCTCCCGGTCGGAGCTGGCAGGTGGGTGACCAGGTGTTGCATGCCAGCTTCGGTGTTGGCGAGATCACCCATACCTTCGGTAGTGGCGAAAAGGTGTCTATCGCGGTCAAGTTCGTAGGGATGGGCCCCAAGATCCTTGATCCGCGCCTCGCCCCAATCGAGCCTGTTGGTTGAGGCGATTGATCGCAAGCGGTCAATCCCATGCAGATGCGTGATGATTGAGCTGCCGACCGAAGCACCACGCATTGGATCTGCCGGGTGTGCCGCCATCGTTAGCGTCTGAGTTTCGTGGTGCTGCTCAAGACGCAGGAGTGACGCGGCTGGCCCTCGTGGGTGGCGTGGTCCGAGACCTGTTGCTGCATCAGCTGCATGGTGTTCCATGGGCCGGTGTTCCCGATCTGGATTGGGTTGTTGAGGGGGATGCTCTGGCCCTCACTGACGCGCTGTTGCAGCGCTGTGGTTCGCAACGGGTCACGGATGTGCAGCATCACGGGGCTTACGGGACAGTTGCACTGCGCTTCGATGGAATCCCCGTTGATTTGGCATCAGCCCGGCGGGAGATCTACCCGGTTCCCGCTCAGAATCCCAAGGTGGAACCCGGCACGTTGCAGCAGGATCTTCTCCGGCGGGATTTCACGATCAATGCCATGGCCATTGATCTCATGGCGGAGCAGTTGGTTGATTCCCATTCGGGTCAACGCGGGTTGACCGACAAGCAATTGACACTGCTGCATGACCACAGCATTCGGGATGACCCCACGCGCGTGATCAGGGCAGCGCGCTATGTCGCTCGACTGGGCTTCACGTTGGATGAACAAACGGAGGATCAAATCACCCAAACCATTCAGGCCTGGCCCTGGGCTTGGACCACCAGCGCTTCCGCAGAGGCGGCCCCACCGGCCCTCTCGACCCGTCTGAGGATGGAGCTCGACCGCTTGTTTCAAAATGAGCCATGGGCACAGGCCATTGCTTGTCTGCAGCAATGGCGTGCTTTGCCGTTGGTTGATCCGAGTCTTCAGGATGATCCGCGGCTGATGCGTCGTCTGCACTGGGCTCAGCGCTTGGAGCTCCCCCTCTTGCCGGCTTTGCTGTCTGGTGCCAGGCATCCGCTGCGCGTTGCGCAGCGACTTCAGCTTCCTGGTCAGCAGCAGCAGTGGTTAAGCCAGATGTTGGATTTGAAGCAATGGCTTCTCGCGGATGGCCCAAGGGTGTCGTCGCTCCCGTCGGTCTGGTCAGAGGCCCTGGAGGAGCGTGGTGCGAAGGCTGAAAGCGTCGCTCTGCTGATCTGTCTGATGCCCCTTCAATGGAAGCCTCTTTTGCGCTGGTGGGGGCGCTGGCGGAAGATCAAATCGCCGAAAACCGCCCGTCAGCTTTTGGACTCCGGCTGGTGTCCTGGCCCTGCATTGGGACAGGAGTTGAACAGGCTCCGCCGTGAGGCTCAGGACAAGTCGTGCAGGCGGGTACCACTGTGAACAACGTGCGAACGACCTCAGTCATGCGCGGCTGTTGCGTTGCCGATCTCAAGCCATGGGCCGTCCCGAGTGAGTTGAGCGGCGGCTTCGCTGGTGCAGGCCAGCAGCAAGGGGCCACAGGTCTGTGGGTCCACCAGCAGTTCGAGCAAGGCCGGGGACGCGTGGTCTCTTAGCTGAACCGGGCCTTCGAGCCATCGCCAGGCAGCACGGTTCGAAGGGGCCAGCGTGCTGGAGATGCCGCGTTCGAATAGCTCAAGTGCACCGGGGTACGCCGGGATGGCAGAACCCTCCAGTTCGATGGTCAGTCCTGGACTGTTCTGGAGCATTTCGCCCAGATGCCCAAGCAGGCCGAAACCGGTGATGTCGGTGCAGGCGTGAATGTCCCCTCGAACTGGTTGAAGCTGCTTCAGAAGCTTGTGCTGGCTCGTGACCATGCTTTTGATCGCAGTATCCAGATCAGCAGCCTTAGTGGCACCGCTCATGGCTCCCGCAAACAGCACCCCGGTGCCCAGTGGGCGACTGATCAGTAAGGCATCACCAGCCCGAAGCCCCGATTTCAGCCAGGGGGATTCGGTGCTGTTGCCGTTCACCGTGAGGGCGACCTGAACCCCGAGGCTTGCAGGCACGGGTGAAGCGCTGCGGGACTCCATCGTGTGTCCACCGATCAGCTCTGCGCCCTGTTCATCCAGAACCGAGCGGATGCCGCCCAGAGTTTGCGCCAGCAACTCCTGCTGCTCACTGGCAGAGACCATCGGCAATGTGATTGTTGCCATGGTGCTGGAGACTGTGGCACCACAGGCCCAGAGATCAGAGCAGGCGTGCAGGGCCGTCAGACGGCCGTTGAGCCAGGGGTCACTCATTAGGGCCGGAAAGCCGTCCATGCTTTGCAGCAGCCCTGGATGCTCATCGAGATGAGCAGCGTCTTCGGGCTGCCCCCCAAGCCCCACCTGTTCCAGAGCTGCGGCAAGAGGTTGTGCCGGCAACTTGGCAGCACAACCTCGGCAGGCCATCGGAGCGGCATCGGTCATTGCTGCTGGATGCCGAAAGCCAGCCATGAAAGCGCGATCGATGCGTTGCTTCAGGTGCCATAGCAGTGGAGAAGGCCCCACCCTCCAGCGCCCCCAGCGAGCCCAGGCAGCCTCCCGATAGCTGCCAATCAGCTGCAGTGCCTGCTGCTGCGGATGCCAGGGCCGCAGGGGGGTTCCCTGGCAGGCCGCTTCCAGATTGGTGGCTAAGGGGCGTCCGGCGCGCACCGCCCACACCCCTGACGCCGGGCGGGGTGAGGCGCTGATCACGGCACAGTCGCCGCTGGCGAATAGGCATGGATGGCCTTCGACCCTCAGGTGGCGATCGGTGCGGACTCGACCATCGGGATCCAGCGGTAGGCCGGTGGTTGATAGCCAGGCGGCCCCCTGGCTTCCCGTGCAGAGCAGGCTGGGTCCGGTATGGTCGCCGTTGTCTTCGATCAAGGTGATGCGGGCCCGTTGCAGCACCTTCTGGATGGCTGAATCCAGCTGTCCCTTGCGCTGTTGCAGCTGAAGCGCCCGCCGCGGCCAGCGGCGTCGCAGCGCCAGGACGACTTCCAGGCCGGCTGCTCCCGCTCCGATCACCCGCAGTGGCTGGGGGTCGCTGGGGTCTTCGCTTTCGAGGAAGGCGAGCGCGGCTTCCAATGGCTTGATGGGAATCCCCCTGCTGCTCGGTCGACTCACAGCTCCTAAATCCAGGCTTAGCCAGTCGAAGTGGAGTGCAGGACGGTCGCGAAGGTGCAGACAGTTTTGTTCGATGTCTAATCCGGTGATTTCCGCTTCAACAAAGGCGACCCCGGCCCTGTCACAGAGCTGACGCAGGTCGATGGAGAGCTCGTCTTGTTGATAGATGCCGGCGATGAGGCCCGGGACCATGCCGGAATACAGGGCTGTGCTGCTGCGGTTGATCAGGGTGATGCTCTGCTGCGGGCGCCGCTCTGGTCGCATTGCCCAGCGTTTGAGCAGGAGTGAATGGCTGTGGCCGCCGCCGGCTAAAAGCAGTGTCCCGCCGACCGTCATGCGGATTGTCGGTAGCCCATGGGATTGGCCTGCTGCCAGGCCCAACCATCGCGACAGATGTCGGTGAGGGTGCGCTTCGTTCGCCATTGGAGAAGGTCAGCGGCGCGTGAGGGGTCGGCGACGGTGACAGCGGCATCGCCAGGCCGTCGGTCAACGAGGGCATAGGGAATGTCTTGTCCGCTGGCGGCGGAAAAGGCGTTGACCACGTCAAGAACACTGGCTCCGGCCCCGCTGCCGAGGTTGCAGGTGAGGTGCTGTGGCCCCTGATTGAGCAGGGTGGTGAGGGCGGCTTTGTGGCCTTCTGCCAGATCCATTACGTGGATGTAATCGCGAACGCCCGTGCCGTCATGGGTTGGCCAGTCGCTGCCGAATACCCGGAGCTGATCACGGCGGCCGACAGCGACTTGGGTCACGAAAGGAAAGAGGTTGTTGGGGATTCCCAGAGGGTCTTCTCCGATGCGACCGCTGGGATGGGCGCCCACGGGGTTGAAGTATCGGAGGGATGCGATGCGCCAAGTGTTTGGAGCGCTGCTGTTGAGATCCGTGAGCATCTGCTCAACAGCGGCTTTAGAAAAGCCGTAGGGGTTGTTGGGTTGGATGGGTGCCGATTCAGGGGTCGGAACGGTTACGGGGTATCCGTAGACGGTGGCGCTGCTGCTGAAGACAAGGGTGCGGCAGGCATGGGCATCCATGGCCGCGAGCAGAGTTCGTGAGCCCGCGACATTTATATCCCAGTAGAGAAGCGGCTTTTCAATAGATTCGCCAACCGCTTTGAGCCCGGCGAAATGTATAACGGCATCAAAGGGACGACCGTTGGCGGCAGCCGCTGAAAAGAGCCCATCGAGGGTGATGGGATCGCGGATGTCCCCTCGCTGGATCTGCAGCCGTTGGCTGCCTAGAGCAACGTTGGCGACAGCGGCCACCCTGGTTAGGGCTTCTGGAGAGCTGTTGGCAAAGTTGTCCAGGATCAGCAGGTCGTAACCGGCCTCGAGCAGAACGAGGCAGGTGTGGCTGCCGATGAAACCGGCGCCGCCTGTGACCAAAACGCGGCTGCCCATCTTTTGCAGGATTCACAACACAGTCTGATTTTGAAGCAACTGCCGCCAGCGGGCAGACTGAGTCGCTGTACTTGAATCCCGTACGTGAGTCAGCTCCAGAGCCTCAGGGGCATGGTGGATCTGCTGCCGGAGGCGCTTCAGCGCTGGCAAGCGGTGGAGGCTGTGGCGCGGGAGCATTTCCAGCGTTCTGGGTTTGGTGAGATTCGGACGCCGCTTCTGGAGACGACGGATCTGTTCTGCCGTGGCATCGGTGCAGCCACCGATGTGGTGGGTAAGGAGATGTATAGCTTTCAGGATCGCGGCGATCGCTCCTGCACGCTGCGGCCGGAGGGCACGGCCTCGGTGGTGCGGGCTGCACTCCAACATGGACTGCTGAGCCAAGGTGCGCAGAAGCTTTGGTACGCCGGTCCGATGTTTCGCTACGAGCGGCCTCAGGCTGGTCGGCAGCGACAGTTTCATCAGATCGGGGTGGAGTGGCTTGGCGCGGAAAGCGCCCGCAGCGACGTTGAGGTGATTGCTCTTGCCTGGGATTTGTTGGCTCGCCTCGGGGTGGGTGGCCTGGAGCTGGAACTCAACAGCCTCGGGTCATCAGAGGATCGCCAGGCCTACCGAGCGGCGCTGGTGCATTGGCTGGAGCAGCGGTCTGAGGCTCTCGATCCCGATTCCCAGGCCCGGCTCAGTACCAATCCTCTGCGCATCCTGGACTCGAAGAACAAAGACACGCAGGCTCTGCTGAAGGATGCGCCAACCCTGGCTGATGCCCTCAGCCCTGAGAGCCGTCAGCGCTTTGAAGCGGTGCAGCAGGGCTTGACTGCCCTGGAGATCCCTTTCCGATTGAACCCCCGACTGGTGCGGGGCCTGGACTATTACAGCCACACCGCCTTTGAGATCACCAGCGATCGGTTGGGTGCTCAGGCCACCGTCTGCGGTGGTGGTCGCTACGACGGCTTGATCGCGCAACTCGGCGGGGCAATGACGCCCGCCATCGGTTGGGCCTTGGGAATGGAAAGGCTGCTCTTGGTGCTTGAAGCCTCGGCTGAGGTTGACCCCGAAGGCAGGGCGGCTGGCCTAGTGGCTGCCTCGCTACCTGATGTCTTCATTGTCAATCGTGGCGTGCAGGCTTCGGCTGCCGCTCTGGCGCTGGCACGCGATTTGCGGGGCAACGGCCTGGCGGTGGACCTCGATGACTCGGGTTCAGCCTTCGGGAAGCAGTTCAAACGTGCGGACCGCCGTGGAGCTCGCTGGGCCCTGGTGCTAGGCGATGACGAAGCGGAGCGGGGTGAAGTGCGTTTAAAGCCACTTCAGCAGTCTGGTGAGGAGCGTTGCATTCGGCTCGATGACCGGGAAGCACTTGTTGCGATTCTCAAGTCCCTGTAAGGGAAGTGAACCAAGACATGCGTGGTAATTTTCCCCGATATACGGGAATTGGGCGTTGATCAATCTGGTGACTGGAGGGGCTGGCTTTGTTGGCTCACATCTGGTTGATCGCCTGATGCAGGCCGGGCAAGAAGTGATTTGCCTCGATAACTACTTCACGGGGCGTAAAAGCAACATCAGCCAGTGGATCGGTCATCCCAGGTTTGAACTGATCCGGCACGACGTTACCGATCCGATTCGGTTGGAATGTGACCGCATCTGGCATCTGGCATGCCCAGCATCGCCCGTTCACTACCAGTTCAATCCGATCAAAACTGCGAAGACCAGCTTTCTCGGCACCTACAACATGTTGGGTCTGGCTCGCCGTGTGGGTGCTCGTCTGCTTCTGGCCAGTACGAGCGAGGTGTATGGCGATCCAGAGGTGCACCCACAGCCGGAGAGCTACCGCGGTTGCGTGAACACTATTGGAATCCGCAGTTGTTACGACGAGGGCAAGCGCATCGCTGAAACCCTGTGTTTTGACTACCAGCGGATGCATGACGTGGAAATCCGCGTCATGCGGATCTTCAACACCTATGGCCCGCGGATGCTTCCTGACGATGGCCGTGTGGTCAGCAACTTCATTGTTCAGGCGCTCAAGGGAGAGCCGCTGACCTTGTACGGCGATGGTTCGCAGACCCGCTCCTTCTGCTTTGTGGATGACCTTGTGGAGGGAATGATTCGCTTGATGGATGGGTCTCACACCGGTCCGATGAACATCGGCAACCCCGGTGAATTCACAATTCGGCAGCTGGCCGAGCTTGTCCGTGCGCGCATTAATCCGGACCTTCCGCTGATTGAGAAACCTCTGCCTGCAGATGATCCACTTCAGCGACAGCCGGTCATTGATCTGGCGCAGCGGGAACTGGGTTGGAGCCCGACCGTTTCATTGGAAAACGGTCTGATTCCCACGATCGAATGGTTCCGTAAGGTCCTCGACCAACAGGCCTCGCAAACTCAGGGAGTTCGGGCATGACCGTTCAACGCATCTGTTGTATAGGTGCCGGATACGTCGGCGGTCCGACAATGGCGGTAATTGCCGACCGCTGTCCTGACGTGCAGGTCACGGTTGTTGATCTGAATGAACAGCGCATTGCTGCTTGGAATGATGCAGACCTGAGCCGCTTGCCTGTTTACGAGCCCGGTTTGGATGCAGTGGTGGCTCGAGCGCGGGGCCGCAACCTCCACTTCTCGACTGATGTGGATGGTGCGATTGCAGCCGCCGACATGGTGTTCATTTCGGTGAACACGCCCACCAAGGTGAAGGGTCTTGGTGCCGGTCAAGCAAGTGATCTGCGTTGGGTTGAGGCCTGTGCCCGTCAGGTGGCCAAGGCCTCCAGTGGTCACACCATCGTGGTGGAAAAAAGCACGTTGCCGGTGCGCACTGCCGAAGCAATCCGCACCATTCTCGAGGCAGCTCAAGAGCCCGTTGAGAATGGTGAAGAGCCCCGAACCTTTGCGGTGCTCTCCAATCCGGAATTTCTGGCTGAAGGCACCGCGATTTCTGATCTGGAGAATCCAGACCGTGTGTTGATCGGTGGGGAGGACGATGCATCGATCGATGCCCTCGCCGGCATCTACGGGCAGTGGGTGGCGAAGGACAAGATTCTCCGCACCAATTTGTGGAGCAGTGAGCTCTCCAAGCTCACTGCCAATGCATTTCTGGCCCAGAGGATCAGCTCGATCAATTCCGTCGCCGCACTTTGTGAGTCCACGGGGGCTGATGTGCAGGAGGTGGCCCGGGCGATTGGAACCGACAGTCGTATTGGACCGAAATTTCTGCAGTCAGGCCCCGGTTTCGGTGGTAGTTGTTTTCAGAAAGACATCCTCAACCTGGTGTACCTCTGCCGTCACTTCGGCTTGCCCGAGGTGGCCGATTACTGGGAGAGCGTCGTTGCGCTCAACACCTGGCAGCAGCATCGGATCGCCAGGCTGATCGTGCAGCGGTTGTTTGGCACGGTGACCGGGAAGCGGTTGGCGATTCTCGGTTTTGCATTTAAAGCCGATACCAACGACACCCGTGAAGCTCCTGCGATTCGGATCGCTTCAGATCTTCTGGAAGAAGGCGCTCAGTTGGCCATTCATGATCCCAAGGTTGAGCCCTCTCAGATCTCTCGGGATCTTAAGTTGGATTCGATAGCACCGGATTCAGAAACAGGGCCAACGGCGCAGGCCTTGAGTGGTCAGGGCAGCTGGTGGAGTGCGGGGAGCGTTGAGGAGGCTGTGGCTGGTGCTGATGCGGTGTTGATTCTCACGGAGTGGGAGCACTACAAGGCTTTGAACTGGCGTGATCTGGCGCAGCGGATGCGACGCCCTGCTTGGCTGTTTGATGCACGTTCTGTGGTCAATCCGGCAGAGATTCGTGCGGCCGGCTTGACCCTCTGGCGTATCGGCAACGGAGCATCGTGACATGCACCATCCTGGTAACGGGTGCCGCCGGATTCATCGGTGCAGCCCTGTCGATCCGCCTGTTGCAGCGCGGAGATCGGGTTGTCGGCCTCGATAATCTCAACGATTACTACGACCCGTCTCTCAAGCAGGCGAGGTTGCGTCAGATCCAGGCGGTCGCCAGGGAGGGTGCTTGGCGCTTTGTGGAAATGGCCTTGGAGGACGGCGATGACCTGATGGCGTTGTTTGCTGCCGAGAAGCCGACAGTGGTGGTCAACTTGGCGGCTCAGGCCGGGGTCCGTTACTCCCTGGAGAATCCGGCGGCTTACATCCAGAGCAATCTTGTGGGCTTTGGCCATCTGCTGGAAGGTTGCCGCCACCACGGCACTGAAAACCTTGTCTATGCCTCGAGCAGTTCGGTGTACGGCGGAAACCGCAATCTGCCCTTCGATGAGCGCCAACCGGTGAATCACCCAGTGAGCCTCTATGCCGCCAGCAAGAAGGCCAACGAATTGATGGCCCACACCTACAGCCATCTCTATGGGCTGCCGGCCACGGGCCTGCGCTTTTTCACCGTGTATGGCCCCTGGGGCCGGCCCGACATGGCACCGATGTTGTTCGCCAAAGCGATCCTGGCGGGGAACCCGATACGGGTGTTCAACCACGGCCAGATGCAGCGCGACTTCACCTACATCGACGACATCGTGGAGGGGGTGCTGCGCTGTTGCGATAAACCAGCCACCGTAAACCCCGACTTCGACCCCCTGGCCCCTGATCCCGCCACGGCCGCGGCACCGCACCGGGTGTTCAACATCGGCAACAGCCAGCCCACGCCTTTGCTGCGCTTCATCGAGGTGATGGAGGAGGCCCTGGGTTGCGAAGCCATTAAGGATTTCCAGCCCATGCAGCCGGGCGATGTGGTGGCCACTGCAGCCAATACCGCAGCTCTGGAGGCGTGGGTGGGCTTCAAGCCTTCAACGCCGATCGAAACTGGCGTGCAGCGTTTCGCTGATTGGTATCGCTCCTTTTACGGCGTCTGATCGCTTGCCGTCAGGCTGCAGTCGTCGCAGCGTTGTTGCATTAAAAAAGCCCGCTGGACAGAGACCAGTGGGCTTTTTTAATTTCGTAAGTGGTTTCCGATCAGGCGGAACCGACACCGGTGTAGGAGCCATAGAAGAACAGACCCACAACGAACAGAACGGCCATTCCACCTGCAGTGGCCACCAGCCAGAGGGGAAGGACGCCTTCGGTCCAGCGGCTTCTCCAGGGAACAGCCGGTGTGCCATCGGGATTGCGATCGGGAATTCGACCGTCGGGATAGGGAGATTTTTTTCCGCTCATCGAATAATCCTCAGTTGAAGAAGTAGCTGGACATGAGCACGCCGGTCACGAAGACAAACAGCAGACCGAGATACAGGCTGGTGCGGTTGAGCTCAACCGGCAGGTTGTTGGGATTGGGATTGCGTTCCATGGTTCGGATTAGCGGCGGATGAACTGCATCGCGGCAAGGGCGCCCAGGAAAAACACCGTCGGGATGCCGAGGGTGTGCAACGCCAGCCAACGCACCGTGAAGATCGGGTAATTGCGTGGCGTTGTGGCGACAGGAGGAGCTTGAGTCATGGCTTATTTCAGACGGATGTCGAGTTCTGATTTGCCCTCGTAGCGCTGGCTCACCACAGGAGCTTTGCTTTCCGAAGCCTGGAAATAGGCGTCGGGACGAGGTGTTCCGAAGGCGTCGTAGGCCAGGCCGGTGGACACGAACAGGAAGCCTGCCAAAAAGATGGAAGGCAGTGTCACGGCGTGGATCACCCAGTAACGGATGCTCGTGATGATTTCGAAGAACGGGCGTTCTCCTGTTGAGCCGGCGGCCATGGCGTTGGGCGTGTCAGGAAGATGATCTTAGGAGGTGGCTCAGGTGAGCTGAGGCTGAGGCGTTGCCGCAGTTACACAGCGTTGCCCACCCAACGCAGCAGGTTGCCCCGCTCACCCAGCACAAAGGCGTGCTCTCCGTCGAAGACCATGCGGGTGAAGTTGCTGGGTTGACGGTCCGCGACGGGGTCGTTCTCCCAGCTGTCACCGCCGTCCCGGCTCACCAGCAGGGTGCCGTTGCCACCGCCGGCCCAGATGGCGCCGTCGTCATCCCAGGCCAGATCCATGTAGCCGTAGCCGTTGGTGATCGGGATGATGGCTTTGCTCCAGCTGTCGAAGTTGCCTGGCTCATCGTTAAGGCGGATTTGTGCGCCGCGGGCCACCATCCAGAGATTGCCGTCGGGTTGGAAGCCGATGCTTTGCAGCCGCTGGCTGCTCACGCGTTGGTGCACCTGCCAGACGGAATCACCCGGTTCCCATGTGGCGTAGAAGTTGCCGAGGCCACTCACGCTCACGTAGCTGCCGTCCTTGCTGCGACGCAGATCCCGCACCGCACCCGCCGCATCGGTCACCTTGGCTTCCCAGCTGCTGCCGTCGTTATGGGTCTCGTAAACCGCGCCCACGTTGGTGGCGAGCTCTGCGGAATGGCTGCCCAACGCTGTGATCAGGTAGGGCTCGCCGGGCAATTTGGTGTCGAGGAACAGGCGGGTCCAGTTCTGGCCGCCGTCGTCGCTGTGCATCAGTAGCCCGGGTTGACCGGCGATCCAGCCTTCATCGCCAGTGAAGTCGATGCTGATCAGACGGAAGTTCTCTTCATCGGGCAGATCAAGGCTGCGCTCATTCCAATGGGCACCCCCGTCGTTGGTTTCCCGGATCATCCGGTTGCTGCCCACCAGGTAGCCGTGGCGGCTGTCGGTGAAGGCAACATCCAGCGGGTTGGCCTGGGTGTCGAGATCCATGGCCTGCCACGGACTCGTGCTGGCCGTGGGCACGTGGGTGGTGACGCAGCCGCTGAGGCTCACCCCCAGCACAAGCACCAGCAGAAGCTGGCTGACAGTGTTCAACAGGCGTTTCATGGGTGGGCCTCAGCGCAGGGAATAAAGGGACAGGAAAAAGGCGAAGCCGAGGGCAAGGCTGCCGAAGATCAGAACATTCTTCTGCCCGGGGGTCATCCGGTTCACCCCAAGGCCGAAATCGAGGTTCTCCTCGAAACCGCTGGCCTTGGCGCGCGGACCGATGTCGCGGAAGGCGGCCACCTTGCTGCGGCAGACCGGGCAGCGGAAGGCCATTGCGTCGAGATCCTCGAAGGCCGTGCCGGGTTCGATCCCAACCTTCTTGACCCCTTCGTCGGGGTCATAGACGAAGCCGCAGCTGCGACATTCGAAACGGTGGGTCCGTGAGTCGCTCTCCGGAGCGGTCTCAACCGCTGGTTCCACCGCTTCGGTGGTTTCGACCGGCTGGACGGACTGTTGTTCGTCGCTCACCGCTGTGTTGCTGGGCCAATCGACTCTATCGACGACAACTCCAGTCGGTGAATGCCAGACTGGCTCGGTCTACGGGGACCTCCATGTTTGCCCTGCCCGGCTACGACGCCTTTCTGGGGTTTCTGCTGATTGCGGCTGCAGTGCCTGCCTTGGCGCTGATCACCAACAAATTGGTGGCGCCGAAAAGCCGTGCCGGCGAGCGCCAGCTCACCTATGAATCCGGTATGGAGCCCATTGGCGGGGCCTGGATTCAATTCAATATCCGCTACTACATGTTTGCGCTGGTCTTCGTCATCTTCGATGTCGAGACCGTGTTCCTTTATCCCTGGGCTGTGGCGTTCAACCGTCTCGGCTTGCTGGCCTTCATTGAGGCTCTTATCTTCATCGCCATCTTGCTGGTGGCATTGGCCTACGCCTGGCGCAAAGGCGCCCTTGAGTGGAGCTAGTTATGTCTGAGAACACATCCCCCTCCATTGCTGCTGTTCGCGATCTGCGCGAAGCCAGCTGCGGTCCGATTGGTGCCCCAACGGTCACCAATGATCTCAGCGAGAACGTCATCCTTACCAGTCTGGATGACCTGCACAACTGGGCTCGGTTGAGCAGTCTCTGGCCTCTTCTCTATGGAACGGCCTGCTGCTTCATTGAATTTGCTGCTCTTCTTGGGTCCCGCTTCGATTTCGACCGTTTCGGTCTTGTTCCCCGCAGCTCGCCGCGTCAGGCCGATCTTCTGATTGTGGCGGGCACCGTGACCATGAAGATGGCACCCGCCCTGGTGCGGCTTTATGAGCAGATGCCCGAGCCGAAATACGTGATCGCCATGGGTGCATGCACCATCACAGGCGGCATGTTCAGCGCTGATTCCACGACTGCAGTGCGCGGCGTCGACAAATTGATTCCGGTGGATCTCTACCTGCCGGGCTGTCCGCCCCGCCCCGAAGCGATCTTTGATGCCGTGATCAAACTGCGCAAGAAAGTTGGCGATGAGTCGCTGGCGGAGCGGCGCAAGCACCAGCAGACCCATCGCTACATGACGGTCTCCCATCAGATGAAGCGCGTTGAACCTGTCGTGACAGGTTCTTACCTTCGGGCTGAATCTCAGAAAGCTGCCCTGGCTGCAGCGCCGGCCGGTCAGAGTTTGTCCACCGATGCCGCCGTGCTCACCCCTGCTGCTGAACCTGTCGAGTCATGAGCGAAACCCCTTCCAAGAAGACAGCCGCCTCGGATGACGCGGGTGCGGTTGTTGTTCCCGAGCCTGGTCCGGTGAGCCAATGGCTGAACAAGCAGGGCTTTGACCACAACAGCCTCGAGCCTGATCATCTCGGTGTTGAACAGATCGGCGTTGACGCTGCGGTTCTCCCGATGATCGCTGCGGCGCTCAAGAGCAACGGTTTCGACTATCTCCAGTGCCAAGGGGGCTACGACGAAGGCCCCGGTGAGCAGCTGGTCTGCTTCTATCACTTCCTGGCGATGGCGGAACAGGTGGAAGCCATGGCGGCCGATCCCTCAGCCAAGCTGCGGGAAGTGAGGATCAAGGTCTTCCTCGATCGTGAAGGCACCCCCTCGCTGCCGTCGATCTATGGACTGTTCCGTGGCGCCGATTGGCAGGAGCGCGAAACCTTCGACATGTACGGCATCCAGTTTGAGGGGCACCCGCATCCCAAACGCTTGTTGATGCCAGAGGACTGGAAAGGATGGCCGTTGCGTAAGGACTACGTCCAGCCTGATTTCTATGAAATGCAGGACGCCTATTGATCGCGTTCTCGTCGATGGGTTCGGTAGAAGCGCATCACCGCAAGGGCAAGGCTGCGAGAGTCGTGGCGCAGCGTTGCTGTTGGCCTCACCCCCTGCAGTGGTGTTTGAGTGACGTCGTAGCCGTCTGAGCGGAGTCCTTCCGCATCGCAACGCACCGGATCAGCGCCGCGGCTTTGGTAGTACCGCACCAGGTCTGAATCGGGCAGGTCGTCCTGGGCCAGGACGGCATTGAACAGTCTGGGCTCAATGCCGAGGGTGGCGAGCTGTGCCTCGATGGCCCGGATGTGACCGCGCACATCCAGGCCATCGGTCTCGCCGGGTTGCGTCATCAGGTTGCAGATGTAGAGCCTAGGGGCCTTGCTGCGTTTGATGGCGCCCACCAATTCCGGCACTAGCAGATTGGGGAGCAGGGATGTGTAAAGGCTGCCCGGTCCGAGCACGATCAGGTCGGCATTGGCGATCGCTTCGAGTGCCCGTGGCAGGGCCGGCGGTCGTTCAGGACTGCAGCCCAGGCGAACAATGGGGCTGGGGGCGTGGCCGATGTTGCTTTCGCCTTCGATCCGTTGGCCGTTTTCAAGTTCGGCCCAGAGCCGTACATCCACGTTGGTGGCGGGCACCACTTGACCTTGTACGGCCAGCACACGACTTGATGCGGTGATGGCTGTTTCCAGATTGCCCGTGATCGCTGAGAGGGCAGAGAGAAACAGATTGCCGAAGCTGTGCCCCTCCAAACCGCTCCCGGCGGCAAAGCGGTATTGGAACAGGCGTGTGAGCAGTGGCTCTTCGGTGGACAGGGCGGCCAAGCAGTTGCGGATGTCGCCCGGGGGAAGCACCCCCAGTTCCCGGCGGAGCACCCCGCTGCTGCCGCCGTCGTCAGCGACGGTGACGATGGCGGTGATGTGGCTGCTGTAACGCTTCAGACCGCTCAGCAAGGTTGATAAGCCTGTCCCTCCGCCGATGGCCACGATGTTGGGCCCCCTGTTCAAGCGGCTTTTGGCCCGCAGGGCATCCACCAGCACGGTGTCTTTGTCGGGAGCGAGAGCCTGTTGAATTGAGCCGAAGCTGCGGCTTTGCCCCCAGAGCAAAAGACCGCTGCCGATGAGCACCACCAGCGGGCCAGTGATCTCCCGGGGTAACACGGTGGTGAGGCTGCTCAGCAGCCAGCTCAGTGTTTCCAGAATCCAGTAGATCGGCTTCAGGTCGGCCCAGACGGCGGCCCCCAGCAGCGCCATCAACAGACCCAGGCCGGAGGTGAGCAGCCAGCGTTTGACGACCAGGCCAGGTTGCAACCAGCGCACGGCCCGTTGGGATCGGGTCATCAGATCCCGTCGCCGCTGATCGCGCATCATCCGGGCTTGGCGTCTGCTTGTTGGGGGCTTCAGCGCCAAGGAACGGCTTGATTCGCAAGTTCACCGAACTGTACGGAGCTTGTGGAAAGGCGGCAGGATGTCTTTGTACTTCGGCCCAGACCGTGCCGCAGCTTCAAACCGTCGTGGAGATGCGGGACCTCACGATGCAGTGGGGGCCTCGGCCTGTTCTGGATCGGGTCAACCTGACCCTGCATGCAGGGGAGCGCTTGGCCGTGGTGGGCCCATCGGGGGCTGGCAAGTCAACGGTGTTGCGCCTGCTGGCAGGTTTGCAGTTGCCCACCAGTGGTGAGCTGCGCTTGTTCAACAAAGCCCAGACCTACCTGCGGCTGGACCAGACCGATCCACCGGACGTGCGGCTGGTGTTTCAAAACCCCGCTCTGTTGGCATCGCTCACGGTTGAGGAGAACGTTGGCTTTCTGCTGCGGGAACGGGCACAGCTGTCGCGGCAAGAGATTCGCGATCGTGTGCATGCCTGCCTGGAGGCGGTGGGGCTCTATGACGTGGCTCACCTCTATGCCGGTGAGTTGAGTGGAGGGATGCAGAAGCGGGTGAGCTTTGCCCGTGCCCTGATTGATGATCCTCAGAGGGGGGATCAATCGATGCCCTTGCTGTTGTACGACGAGCCCACCGCTGGGCTTGACCCCGTGGCGTGCACGCGGATCGAGGACTTGATTGTCAAAACCACCACCGTGGCTCATGGATGTTCAGTGGTGGTGAGCCACGTGCGCAGCACGATCGAACGGTCTGCGGAACGGGTGTTGATGCTTTACGACGGACAGTTCCGGTGGGAGGGGTCGGTGGAGGCGTTTCGCACCACAGAAAATCCCTATGTCGTCCAGTTCAGGACGGGTAGCCTGCGCGGACCAATGCAACCGGCGGAGCACTGATCACCATGCGACGCAGCGTTCGTGATGCCATCGTCGGATTCACGTTGATCGGCGGCATCATCGGATTCTCCTCCACCGCCCTCTGGCTTCGCGGGGTTCGTTTGGGATCAAGCCATTGGACGCTGACCGCCCTTTTTAACGATGCGGCAGGTTTGGCCGAGCGTTCTCCTGTCACCTATCGGGGCATCCTGGTGGGTTCAGTGCGCTCGATTTCGGTCACATCTGAGTCGGTGGTGGCCGAGCTCGAAATCAACAAAGCTGATCTGCGCCTGCCGCTGCCCGTGACCGCCACGGTGGGCTCGGCTTCCTTGTTGGGGGGGAGCGCCCAGGTGGCCTTGGTCAGTAGCGGAACCCCGCTTCCTCCGGATGCACCCCTCCCTCAAGAGCCTGGCTGTCAGCCAACGCGACAACTTTGCAGCGGTGGAACTGTTGTGGGGCAAGAGGTCCCCAGCCTTTCCACCGTGACTGCAACCATGCAGGAGCTGCTTGCACAGGTTCAGGACGAGCGGGTGATCCCCAATGTGGTGGCCTCGATTGAGCAGATTGAGGCCACCACGAATTCATTTGAGCTGCTGACGGTGCTGCTTCAGGATGAGCTGGTCAAGGCTGCTCCCGTGATCCGCAATCTGGAGTTGGCAACGGCTCACTTGAACAACATCGTGGCTTCCCTCGACAACCCCCAGACGCTGAGTGAGCTCAAACAGACGGCTGCCAATGCCGCTCAGCTCACCGCCACGATCGATGCCGTGGGTGGCGACGTGGCTCGACTCACAGGTGATCCCGAGTTCATGGAGGGCGTGCGCAATCTCACCATCGGCTTGGGTGAATTGTTCGGAGAGATCTATCCGGCGCAAACCGCTCAGTAAGCAAGATATCGTTTCAATATTGGTGCGAGTCAGGCTCGATATCGTGCCTTTTAAATGCTGCTGATGGCGTCCATCGCAACCGCTGCGATCGCTTGATCGCTGGCCTTGGGTAGCTGTACGTATTTGCCGCCTGCGGCTTCAGCCAGGTCTTTGCCCATGCCGCTGCCGATGAACTTGCGCTCGGTGTCGATCACCAGCAGCTTGATCCCGAGCATCCGGTAGCGGGCAGCCACATCCAGCACCTCTTGCTTGAGATCGGGCTTCTCTTCGCCCTCCAGTTCTGGTTGGCCCAGAGAGGTGCTCAGGGGCACGTTGCCGCGACCGTCGGTGATGGCCACCACCACCACCTGGCCGAGATCCCCAGTGGCCAAGGCATTGGCGCCAACGCGGGCCGCCTGCGTGAGGCCATGGGCCAGGGGCGAACCGCCGCCACAGGGCATCGATTCCAGCCGGCGCCGGGCCGCCGTGATCGAGCGGGTTGGAGGCAGCAGCACTTCGGCCTGATCCCCGCGGAAGGGGATCAGAGCAACTTCATCGCGGTTTTCGTAGGCCTCGGTGAGCAGGCGGATCACGGCGCCTTTGGCGCTCTGCATTCGGTTCAGGGCCATCGAGCCGCTGGCATCCACGAGGAACACCACCAGAGCACCAGCCTTGCGCTGCAGCAACTTGGCCCGAAGGTCGCCCTCTTCCACGATCACGGAGCGGCCCGGTTCCCGCTCTCGGCGAATCTTCTGGTAAGGCGCCGCTGCCCGCAGGGTGGCATCCACGGCGATGCGGCGCACCGGCCCTCGGGGCAGCATCGGTTTCACGTAGCGACCACGGCTGTCGCTCAGCACCACGGAGCGGCTGCCGCTGTTGCCGCTTTTCGCCTTCGCGGCATTAAACAGCAGCAGATCCGGGTCCACCTCGATCGCTTCGGGATCGAGCATGAACTCCTCGGGCACCGCCGGTGGAGCCTGATCCTCCTCGCCGTCACCCTCGTCATCGTCGCTGGTGTCGTCTTCGCTGTTGTCCTCCGGCGGGTCGTTGTCCTCGTCGCCGGATCCCTCCGGTGGTGGTGGCGGGTTGTCCTGCTGCTGATCGCCCTGATCCTGGGGCGGCGGCGGCGGTTCCTGGTCCTGCGGTGGCGGTGGCTCCATCTGCTGATCCGGAGGGGGCATCTGGGACGCCCGCGGTGCGATCACCAAGGCGACGGCCACCTGAAGGTCTTCGGCTTCCACCTGATCCCGGCCGCTGAGGGCGGCATGGGCCTTGGCCACCCGCACCGCGTAGAGCTCGGAGCGGTGCCCTTCAACGCCACCGCGGATGGCCTCAGTCACCAGGTACTCGATTTGTTCGCCGCTGATCTGCACATCCGGCAGCCACTGGCGGGCCAGCAGCAGTTGGGTGGCTAGGGCGTCGGTCTCCTCTCCCCACTTTTCGGCAAAGCTGCGGCTGCATTGGCCATGGCTGATCACCGCATTGGTGATTTCCACCCGCTGCTCGGTGCTCACAAGCTGATTGGCCGAGAGTGCGATGGCAAAGCGATCCAACAGGTGATCGCGGACGTTGCCCTCCTCAGGGTTGTAGGTGGCGATTAGCAGCGGCCGACAGGGATGGCTGAGGCTGAGACCTTCGCGTTCCACACGGTTCTCGCCGCTGCCCACGGCCGCCAGCATCAGGTTGACGATGCCGTCATCCAGGAGGTTGAGCTCGTCCACGTAGAGCACGCCGCGGTGCGCATCCGCCAGCAGGCCTGGCTGAAACACAGCGCTGCCGCTGGAGAGCGATGCAGCCACATCAACGGCACCCACCAGGCGGTCTTCGGTGATGCCCAGGGGAATCTGGACGAAGGGGGCGGGGATCACTGTGGACGGTGCTTCGCCTGTGATCCGCTCACGGGTGGCGTCGTCCCATTCCTCCGGCTTCTGGGGATCGAGGTTGCGTCCCACCCCCCCCTCTGAATCGAGGATGTCGATCGGGGGCAGCAGAGCATGCAGGCCCCGTGCCAGAACTGATTTGCCGGTGCCGCGTCCCCCCGCGATCACCACACCGCCCAATCCAGGATCCACAGCCGCCAGCAGGAGGGCCAGCTTCAACGTGCCATGGCCCGTGATCGCTGCCAGCGGAAAGGCGCGGGTGGCCTGGTCGTCCTTCACCGCTACTCCGGTTGCCACCATGGACGCGTTCAGCCCGTTCGTGCGCGCCAGTCTCGCTGATGCCCTCCATCGATGACGCTTCTGTTGCGGTGGCGCTGGGGGCGAACCGACCCAGTGCGGCGGGATCGCCGCGCGAAACGTTGGTGGCGGTGCGGCCTTTGCTGGAGGATCTGCTGAGGGTCTGGTCCGATCAGGAGCTGGTTTGCCGCTGGTCATCCCTGCACGACACCGCCCCCGTAGGTGGCCCCCCGGACCAGCCTCGCTACTGCAATGCCGTGATGCTGGTGGAGGGGCTGCGAGCCTCGCCAAGCGAGGCCTCCGCACTGCAATTGCTGGATGAGCTCCAGCGGTTGGAACAGCAGTTCGGCCGCGACCGATCGCGGGAACAGCTCTGGGGGCCGCGCAGCCTCGATCTGGATCTGTTGTTCTGGGGTGAGCTGCGGCTGGAGCACCCGCGACTACAGCTCCCGCATCCACGCCTGCATCTCAGGCGTTTCGTGCTTGCGCCGTTGCTGGAAGCGATGCAGGGCTCGGCTGCACCGTGATCACCTGATCGGCCTGGGCCAGGAGCTCCGGGTCATGACTGCTGATCAGCATCAGCCGTTGCTCGGTGCGTTCGCGAATCACTGAACGAACCTGCTCAGCGGCCTTGGCATCGAGGAAAGCGGTGGGCTCATCGAGCACCTCCATCGGCTTGTCGCGCAGCCAGGCGCGCAGCAGGCCGAGCCGGTGAATCTCGCCACCTGAAAACGGATCCTGCGCCAGGGCGAGCGGTGCATCCAGCCCGCCCTGGCGCTGAAGCAGGTGGGCCAGCCCCAGCCGTTGTAGCCAGGTCTCGATGTCGTCTTGGTGGCGATTCGCCCCCAGCAGCAGGTTCTCGCGCAGGTTGGCCTCAAACAGCACGGCGTTCTGGGGCGCGTAGGCGATCAGCTGGTGCATCTGCCGAGCGCCGGCCAGCCCGCTCAGCGACCAGCCCCCCCCACTGCAGCTCAGCTGCCAATGGCTGTCTTCTTCGCGCAGCAACCCGCAGATCCGATCGAGCAGGGTGGTCTTGCCGCTGCCGGAGGGTCCGGTGATCGCGACCAGTCCGTTGGCGCGCAGGCAGAGGGAATCCAGGCTTTGTGTTCCGTCATCACGACGGCTCCACTGCAACTGATGCCAGCGTTGACGGCTGAGCCTCGACAGCGTGTCGTCAGTGATGGTGAGGTCGCTGGCTTCGCCTTGGCGGGGGATCAGTTGAGCGCGCCGTTGCCGCAGTGCTTCATAGCCCGGCAGGTTCCCCAGGCAGAGCCGGCGGGCCTGCACCACCGTGCTCAGCGAAGCGCTGGCGCGGTAGGCCAGCACCAGGGTGGTGGTGAGCGCTTCGGCGGTCAGGGACTCCCCCTGAAGCAGCATCCACAGACCGGCGACGGCCACCACCAGGGTGTCGCGCCAGGCGTTGAAGCTGGCCCGGCGGCGCACCCGTTCCCGCAGCAGCCAGCGTCCTTCGGCGGTTTCCCTGGCGAAGCGCTGAAGCAGCCAGGCCTCCGCCGTTGCTGCGCGCAGGGCCTTGAGGCCATGCAGCCCATCGCCGACGGTGCGTTGCAGGGCGGCATTGAGGCGGCTCTGTATCCGCCCCAGTCCCCAACTGCCGGAGCGCTGCAGCAACGACGCTGCCGTGGTGGCCAACAGGGCCAGCAACAGCGGCCAGGCGGTGGCCTGGCCCACCAGCAGCACGCTGGCGAGGTAGATCGCCATCGCCAGAAGCGACTGCCCCATGCGCACCGCCTGATCCAGGCTCAGTGCCGTGCGGTTGATGTCGGCCATCAGCAGGGCGAGCAGCTCACCGCGTCCCAGCCGGTCGAGTTGGGCCGATGAAGCCTCGAACACTTCATGCAGCAGCTGTTGCCGAAGTCGATCGGTGAAGCCGGAGCGCAGCCGTTCCCGGTTGATGTCGACCTGGGCCTGGATCAGACCTCGCAGCAGGATCAGGCCGACCAGCAGCCCGAGGCTGGCGGCAATGGGAAGGCCGCCGATCAGGGGTGCGGCGTCCGTGCTGGAGCCTGATCCCAGCAGCAGCGTTACCGCTAGGCCGAGGCCGCCGATATCGAGCAAGCTGTTGAGGGTGCTCAGGCCACTCAGCAGAGCCAGATGGCGCCATCCCGCCTCAAGGGCCAGGGCCTTGAGCAGCTGGACCTGGCGCCGACGGGGCAGTGGTTGCGGGCCTGTTTCGGTCAAGGCAGACGACACGGGTGCTGGGTTTACCCGCCATGCTGGGCCCTAGCAATGCCCTTGAGCCATGGCGCCCCTGCCGTCGCCGGAACCGTTCGAGCTGCTGGACACCGTTGAAGTGGTGGATGCTCGCAAGCTCCGTTTCGAGCGCAACAGGATCAAGTTGCCGATGGGTGTCGAGGCCACCTTTGGGATGATTCGTCACCCAGGCGCCTCTCTGGCGGTGCCGATCACCAACGATGGCCAGGTGGTGTTGTTGCGTCAATACCGCTTTGCGGTTCAGGCCCGCCTGCTCGAATTCCCTGCCGGCACGCTTGAAGATGGCGAAGATCCACTGGAATCGATGCAGCGGGAGCTGGGGGAGGAAGCCGGCTACAGCGCTGCGCAGTGGGATGTGCTGGGGCCGATGCTTCCCTGCCCTGGTTATTCCGATGAAGTGATCCATTGCTTCCTGGCCCGGGAGCTCACGCCCTTGGAGAACCCGCCAGCCGGCGATGACGACGAAGATCTGGAGGTGGTGCTGATGAGCCCAGCTCAGCTGGATGCAGCATTGGCCTCGGGCGACGAATGGCTCGATGGCAAAAGCGTGACCGCCTGGTTCCGTGCCAAACAGCTTCTCGGCCTCTGATGACCAGCTCCCGCGTTCTGTTTTGGCACCGCCGCGACCTGCGCCTGGCGGACAACCTTGGTTTGGTGGCTGCTACAGACATCAGTCCGGCGGTGACGGGGGTGTACGTGCTCGACCCGCAGCTGATCAACCCGCCGGATCATCTGCCGCCGATGGCGCCGGCCCGGCTGTGGTTTCTGATCGAGAGCCTGGTGGAACTGCAACGGCGCTGGCGGGAGGCCGGAAGCCGGTTGCTGATTGTCAAAGGAGACCCGGTGGCGTTACTGCCGCAGTTGGCCCAGCAGATCGGTGCTGATGCTGTGGTCTGGAACCGCGACGTCGAGCCCTATGCCCGTGAGCGGGACCGCCAGGTGGCCAAAAAACTGCAGGCCGATGGCCGCAAGGTTTTGGTGGATTGGGATCAGCTGCTGATCGCTCCGGAGCTGCTCAAGACCGGTGGTGGTGACCCATATCGCGTGTATGGCCCGTTCCTGCGCAACTGGCGCGGCCAGGTGCTGGCCAAGCAACCCAGCACCGTTGCTGCCCCCACCGGGCTGGTGGATCTTGATCCCGCTCAAGTGCCGGCCGGAGATCCGCTCGCGGATCTGAGGGAGAGCCATGGTTTCAAGGGCGCCGAGATCTGCCCTTGTCGTCCTGGAGAAGCGGCGGCCCTGGAGCAACTCACGAGCTTCTGTGATGGGCCGCTGCTCGGCTATGAGCCTGATCGCAATTTTCCAGGAACATCAGGCACTTCTTATCTCAGTGCGGCCCTGAGCATCGGCACGATCAGCCCTCGCCAGGCCTGGTGTGCCGCCCAGGACTCCCGAGAGCAAGCCCGCAGCGAGGAACACTTGCAGGCCATTGCAGTGTGGGAGCAGGAGCTGGGCTGGCGCGAGTTTTACCAGCAGGCTCTGTTTCATTTCCCGGAACTGGCCGATGGCCCCTACCGCGAGCAGTGGCGCCGCTTCCCCTGGGAGAACAACGAGGACTGGTTCGACTTCTGGAAGGAGGGGCAGACCGGAATGCCGATCATCGATGCCGCCATGCGTCAGCTCAACCAGACCGGTTGGATGCACAACCGCTGCCGCATGATCGTGGCCTCCTATCTGGTCAAAGACCTGATCTGCGACTGGCGCTGGGGCGAGCGCGCCTTCATGGAACTCGAGGTGGACGGTGACCTGGCCGCCAACAACGGTGGTTGGCAGTGGAGCGCCAGCAGTGGCATGGACCCCAAGCCCTTGCGCATCTTCAACCCCGCCACCCAGGCCTCCAAATTCGATTCAGCTGGTGACTACATCCGCCAGTGGGTGCCTGAGCTCCGCCATGTGAACACAAAGGATCTGCTCAGCGGTGAGATAGGAGCTCTCGAGAGACGCGATTACCCCGAGCCTCTCGTGAATCACAAAACCCAGCAGGCCAGGTTCAAGGCGCTTTACGCCACCATCCGGTCCTGATCACGGTCGTCGCCGCGGCGGAATTGAGCTGGTGTGTTGTATCCCAGCAACTGGCGCACGGTGTCGATCACTGCCTGTTGCTGGTCGACCGTTAGCTCCGGGAAGATCGGCAGGCTCAGCACCTGGCTGCAGAGCTGTTCTGTAATAGGCAGTGATCCCTGCTTCAAGCCCAGGTGGGCGTAGGCCGGCTGCCGGTGGATTGGAATGGGGTAGTAGATGATCGTGCTTACCCCACGCTCCTGCAGGGTCTGCTTGACCCAGTCGCGACAGCAGCTCTCGGGGATGCCGTGGCGTGCACTGGTGCTGGAGGGATTGCAGCTGGCGTTGCAGAGCGGCTGGCCGGTGGGGCAACTGCCGATGCGCACCACGAACTGGTTCCAGCTGTGACCGTCGTCGGCTGTCGGCAGGGTGAGCCCGTGGAGATCGCCAAGGGCATCCCGGTAACGCTCGGCAATGCTGGTGCGTTTGCTGATCCACTCCTCGAGCTTCGGCAGCTTCACGTTCAGCACCGCTGCTTGGATCGCATCCAGCCGGCTGTTGTAGCCAAGGCTGGTGTGAAGGTACCGCTCGGGCATGCCGTGCACGGCCAGCTCACGCATGGCCTGGGCTAGTTGGGCATCGCTGGTGGTGACAGCACCGCCATCGCCCGCCGCGCCGAGGTTCTTGGTGGGGAAGAAGCTGAAGCAGCCCGCATTGCCGAAGCTGCCCACCGCCTGGCCCTGCCAGCGGGCTCCCGTCGCCTGGGCGCAGTCTTCGATCACCTTGAGCTGATGTCGTTCGGCAATGGCCATAAGCCGGGTCATGTTCACCGCACGCCCGAACAGGTGAACCGGCATAAGGGCCCTGGTGGCGGGGGTGATGGCGGCTTCGATCTGATCGAAATCGATCAGGTAGGTACTGGGGTCGACATCCACGAACACCGGCGTGGCGCCGACGGCGCTGATGGCCTCAGCTGTTGCGAAAAAACTGAACGAGCAAGTGATTACCTCGTCGCCGGCGCCAATGCCCAGGCCGCGCAGGGCGAGGATCAGAGCGTCGGTGCCGCTGTTGCAGCCCACGGCGTGCTCGCAGCCAACGCTGGCGGCAAAGGCCTCCTCGAAGCGTTTGATTTGCGGTCCACCGATGTACTGACCGCTGCGCAATACCTCGAGCACCGCCTCTTCGAGGTCCACACCAAGATCGTCGATCTGCTGGCTGAGGCTGAAGGGAGGTACTTGCATAAAGCAAAGCTTAAGTGGCTCAGTCGAACCACTCCGGCTCCTGTCCGGGGTTCCACTTCACATTGCAGCCCACCGAGGCGGTCTGGTCTGAATTCACCAAAGCTCCCGTCAGTACGGCCTCGAGGGCGGCCCGCAGGTCACGACCATCGAGGGGCTGATCGTTGCCGGGTCGGCTTCCGTCCAATTGGCCGCGATAGCGCAGGCTCTGCAGGCCCTCGCCATCGGGTGAAAACAGGTAGAACTCCGGCGTGCAGGCGGCCCTGAGCGCTCGGGCCAGGGTTTGCTGCTCATCTAGCAGGTAAGGGAAGCTCCAGCCATGGCGCCTGGCCTGGTCCGCCAGTTGCTTCGGCCCATCCTGGGGGTGGGTGATCAGGCTGTTGCTGCTGACGCCCACCAGCTGCACCGCATTGCTGAAGTCGAGGTCCAGCCGAGTGAGCTCGGGCTCCACATGTTTCACAAAGGGGCAATGGGCACAAAGCACCATCAGCAGCACGGGCCGTTGGTCCAGAGACCTGCTGCTCAGCCGACCACCCATGACCTGGGGAAGATCAAAATCAGGCAGGCCTGTTCCCAGCGCCAGCATCGTGGATGGTGTCAGGGCCATAAGGCGCAGGCAGATGCAGCGAATCTGCTTCAGGATGGCCACCTCGGGTGGTGATGGATGCCGCGCTTGCAACTGCTTTGGGGAGTCGCCCTGCTGCTGGGGGCCTGCGCTACTCCAAAGGAACCGCCCAGCTGGCGCTTGTTCTCTTTAAAGCGCCATTCCCCCCATGACGGGGTGGCTGTGGTCAATCAGCCCGATGGCTACGGGGTCCACATCTATCTTGAGACAGACACCAGCTTCCCGGGAGTGTGTCGTCCCCGATGGCTGCCGGATCCGGCCCGTCTGTTCAACGGCAATGGATCCACACCGTTCAGTTCCGGGTTGGCGACCCGTGAGGAGTTTTTTGATGCCGTGGCCCGGCGCGATGTGCGTGGCCTGTTGAAGAGCGAGCTGAAAGCTCTGTGCCAGGCCCGCTCTCCGGAAGACCGCTGGCAGTGGATCGAGCCGCCCCGGAACGACAAGCAGGTGGTTCCTGTGCAGCTGCCCTCACTCGAGGAGGAAGATCTGCTCACCAATCCCGTGGAGGAATTGAAGCGGGCCCGGCAGCTGCTGAGGGATCAACGGGCTGATGAGTAGCCCTCCCACACCACCGCTTCGGCATCGCGCCAGTAGCGGCTGAACCGCCCCAGCCGTGGTGGCCGCGGCAGTTCCACGAACGGTTCGGGATCCAGCAGTTCAAGCGGCAGTTCTGCGTCGATGGACTCGCCGATCCGCTCCAGGCGTGGATCCACAGAGCTGGTGCTCACCACACCATCGGCCTGATGGCGACGGGCAAAGGCCAGCACCTCATCGGCCACATCCCCCTTGCGCAGGGTGAGGGGAAGGTCGAGGGCGTTTTCGTAGAGAAAGCCGAGCCGTTTGCGGCTGATTCGTGCGTCCTGGATCCAGCGGGTGTCGAACACGAACACTGCTGGTGCCTCGGGCCAGGCATGCAGCGCTGGGTTGTTGGTACCAAGGGCCTCCTCGTGAATCCAGAGGATCGGGCGTTGAAATGTCATCGAGGAATCTCCTGCTTATCGCTTGGGACGGGCCAGGGCGGCACGGGCGCCTTCGCTGCTCCGGCGTTGGCGGTTGCGCTGCTGGTTGCGGTTGTTGCCGGTCTCCCGTATGGCCGGTATCGGGGCGAACAGCTGGCTCTCCAGTTGGTCGTAGCTGCCATCGAATGGGCAGCTGTTCGCGCTGGGGCAGCTGTCGCAGTAATGCCCGTCGCTGTAGCGCTCCAGGTTGCTGCGGTTGAAGAAGTAAGGCTTGTGGCTGAAGGTGCTGGCCACCCATTGCCAGCTCAGATGGTTGCTGGCCGGATCGCCATCCAGCAGGTGCTCCAGGAACCAGTCGGCTCCGGCTTTCCAGTGCACCCGTCGCCAGTGCACGAGCCAGGCGGCCATCCACATGCGGGCGTGGTTGTGCAGCCAGCCGGTCGTCACCAGTTGATCGCGGAAGCCATCCATGCAGGCCAGCCCCGTGCTCCCTGCGCGCACATCGGCCGGCAGTTCCCGGGCATAGGCCCCGGCGTCATGGCCTGTTTTGAACGGTTCCTGATCGTCATGGATGCCATCCCCCAGATCGAGCCACATCCGTTGCCAGAAGTCCCGCCAGCCGAGTTCGTTGATCAACTTTCCGCCCTCATCGCGGTTGCGGATCCGTGCAAACACTGAATCGCGCACCTCCGCGAGGGTCAGCACGCCGTGACGGATGTAGGGCGACAGCCCGGTGACCGCACCCTTGAGGTGATTGCGACTTTTGGCGTAGCGCCTTGCGTTAATGCGCCGCAGTTTGTCTTCGGCTGCTTCACGCCCACCGCGGATCGGGCTGAGTTCTCCCTCCGCCCCTGGGAACTCTTGCGCCAACAGGGTGTTGAGGGCATCGCGGGACGCGAATTGCCGCGGCAGGTCGCCGTTGATCGGGGGTGACGCAGCGCTGGGCACCGGCCTTTGTCAGTAAAGGAGCGGTGATCTTGGCGGGGGATGGGGGAGAATCGCGCGAATTCAACCCGTTCCGGTCTGTCCCGATGCTGCTTGATCTCACCGGCAAGAAGATTCTCGTCACCGGCATCGCCAACAACCGTTCGATCGCCTGGGGCATCGCTCAGCAGCTGAAGGCGGCCGGTGCCGAACTGGGCATCACCTACCTGCCTGACGACAAGGGCCGCTTTGAGGCCAAGGTGCGCGAACTCACCGCTCCTCTGGATCCCAGCCTGTTTCTGCCTCTGAATGTGCAAGATGCCGACCAGATGGCTGAGGTTTTCGGCGAGATCAAGGAGAAGTGGGGCGTCCTCGACGGTCTGGTGCACTGCCTGGCCTTTGCCGGCAAGGAAGAGCTGATCGGTGACTACAGCGCCACCACCGCTGAGGGTTTTGCCCGTTCCCTCGACATCAGCGCTTATTCCCTGGCGCCCCTCTGCGCCCATGCCAAGCCGCTGTTCAGCGAAAAGGCCGGTGTGATCACGCTCTCGTACCTCGGTGCTGAGCGGGCGATCCCCAACTACAACGTGATGGGCGTCGCCAAGGCGGCTTTGGAGGCGTCCGTTCGCTACCTGGCGGCAGAGCTGGGCCCCGAAAAGCAGGTGCGCGTCAATGCCATCAGCGCCGGCCCTATCCGCACCCTGGCCAGCTCCGCCATCGGTGGCATTCTCGACATGATCCACAACGTGGAGGAGAAGGCTCCTCTGCGCCGAACCGTCACCCAGATGGAAGTGGGTGGTACCGCTGCCTTCCTGCTCAGCGATCTGGCCAGCGGCATCTCCGGTCAGACCATCTACGTGGATGCGGGCTACTGCGTCACCGGAATGTGAGGCACGATGAGGGCACTGAAGCTCGGGTGATGGCACGTCAGGGAACGATCCATCGGGTCACTGGTGAAACCGACGTGAAGGTGCGTCTGGATCTGGACGGCTCCGGCCAGTGCCAGGCCAGTACTGGTGTGCCGTTTCTCGACCACATGCTTCATCAGATCAGCAGCCATGGCCTGATCGACCTGGAGATCAATGCGGTGGGAGACACTCACATCGACGATCACCACACCAATGAGGACGTGGGCATTGCCGTGGGGCAGGCCCTGGCCCAGGCCCTGGGGGACCGGCGCGGGATTCATCGCTTCGGTCACTTCGTGGCACCGCTGGATGAGGCCCTGGTGCAGGTGGCCCTGGATTGTTCCGGTCGCCCCCACCTCAGCTACAGCCTCGCGATTCCCAGCCAGAAGATCGGCACGTATGACACCGAGCTGGTGAAGGAGTTCTTCGTGGCGGTGGTCAACAACAGCGGGCTGACCCTCCACATCCGTCAGCTGGATGGGGCCAACTCCCACCACATCGCTGAAGCCTGCTTCAAGGCCTTTGCCCGGGCCCTGCGCATGGCCACGGAGGTGGATCCACGCCGGGCCGGCGCCATCCCCAGCAGCAAAGGGGTGCTGGAGCAGGCCGGCGCCAGCTGAGCGCGGCTCCGCGCTTCACAGTCCGTTACGAGAGGATGGGCGGACGTTGATCGTTCTCCCGTGACCGTTGCCCCCGCCCGCAGCTACGACCGCAGCGACTGGGCCAGTTCCTTTGTGAACGTTGAGCAGGAACTCACCGACGTGGCGCTGACCCCGGTGCGTGGAACGGTTCCGACGGAGCTTCAGGGCACCTTTTATCGCAATGGCCCCGGGCGGCTTGAGCGGGATGGGCATCGGGTGCATCATCCCTTCGACGGCGACGGCATGATTGCGGCGATGCGGTTTGAGAACGGCAGCGTCTGCCTCAGCAACCGTTTTGTGCGTACTGAAGGTTGGCTGGCGGAGGAGAAGGCCGGCAAGGTGCTCTACCGAGGCGTGTTCGGCAGTCAGAAGCCGGGTGGTCGGCTGGCCAACGCCTTTGACCTGCGCTTGAAGAACATCGCCAACACCAACGTGGTGTGTCTGGGTGATCAGCTGTTGGCCCTCTGGGAGGCGGCGGAACCCCATGCGCTCGATCCCCGCAGCCTGGAGACCCGTGGCCTGTCACGCCTCGATGGTGTGTTGAAAAAGGGCGAGGCCTTCAGTGCTCACCCCCGCTTCGATCCCGGCCACAACGGACGGCCCTCCATGGTCACCTTCGGGGTCAAGACCGGGCCCCGCAGCACCATCCGTCTGATGGAGTTCGCCACCGATGGCCCGGAGGCGGGCGCCTTGCTGCACGACCGTTCCGACAGCTTCCCCGGCTTCGCCTTCCTTCACGATTTCGCCATCACCCCCAACTGGGCGGTGTTCCTCCAGAACGCCATCGCCTTCAATCCCTTGCCGTTTGTGACCGGCGAAAAGGGTGCGGCCCAGTGCCTGGCATCTCAACCCGGCGGCAAGGGGCGTTTCTGGCTGATTCCCCGCGATTCCGGTCGCTTCGCTGGTCAGAAGCCCCGCATCCTCGAAGCTCCCGACGGTTTCGTCTTCCATCACCTCAATGCCTTTGAGGATGGCGATCATGTTGTGGTGGAGAGCATCGTCTACGACGATTTCCCGTCCATCGGACCTGATGAGGATTTCGCCGAGGTGAATTTCGACACGGTGCCGGAGGGGATCCTGCACCGTTGCCGCCTCGATCTCAGTCGGGAATCGGTGCAGACCGAGCGGATCAGCGAGCGCACCTGTGAGTTCGCCATGGTCAACCCCGAGCGTCAGGGCCTCAGCGCCCGCTTCGCCTGGATGGCGGTGGCGGAGCGGGAGAGGGGCAACGATCCGTTGCAGGCCATCCAGAAACTTGATCTGGATTCCGGGGAGACCCACACCTGGAGTGCGGCGCCCAGGGGCTTTGTGAGTGAGCCGTTGATGGTGCGTCGTCCCGGTGCTGAGGCGGAGGACGACGGCTGGGTGCTCGATCTGGTGTGGAACGGGGCCCGGGCCGCATCCGATCTGGTGATCCTCAACGCCCGTGATCTGTCGGAGGTGGCGGTGCTTGAGCTGCCGTTGGCCGTTCCCCATGGCCTGCACGGGAGCTGGGCGGCGGGTTCAGTCACGGCTTGACATAGGCCGGTCACGGTTGAGCAGGGTTTGCCGCTCCAAGCTCGCCAGCATGGGGATTCAACAGAAGGCTCGGCATGACTTCTCGACTCTGGGGCAGTGCCACGGTCGCCGTGGCCGTCCTCTCCAGGCTGAGTGCTGTGGCGCCATTCCCCCTGAGGGCTGAGGAACGCGTTTGCAATGGCACCCTGCTTCAGATCCAGGTGAACGAGCGTGGAACAAGCCGTAGCGATCGCTTTCGCTTCTCGCTCGGGCTCGACGCTGAAGATCTCAGTAAGGACGCTGCGCTGAGCGCCCTTAATGCTCGGTTGGCAGAGGCGCGTCAGGCCATTCAGCCGCTCGCCCTGGGTCAGCTCACCATCCCTGCACCCCGCAGTTACCCCGTTGGGGGAGGCGCGGCGGGATCACGACTGGAGCGGGCAAGCACCACCATCACAGGCGAGGTGAGCCGTGACGATTACGACGCGCTGATCCAGGCCGCCAGTCGCTTGCCGGGAGTGCGACTGCAGGGAATGACGTCCTTGGCCTCCAGCAACAGCCATGCCTCATTGGCTGATCAGTTGCTCAAACAAGCTCTTGAGACGGGGCGACGTCGCGCTCAGACCACAGCACGGGCTCTCGGCCTGCGCGAGGTGGAGTTGTTGCTGATTGACCAGCGGGGTTCGATCCATCGATCCATGCCGATGGTGGCGCGCATGGGGGAGGCAAGCTTCAGGCCTGGGGAGGCTCCCAAGCCCAGTCAGAACCTCACTCTCAAACTGAACTACTGCCTGCGTTGACTGGCATCGGGATCACTGGGGAGTGACCGTGGTGCGCCGCCATTCCTTCCAGGCCAACCGTGGCGCGCTCCAGAGGGTGGCCAGCACCAAGGGGGTGACCGGCACCGCGGTGATCACGATGAAGGCTTGCAGGGCATCGATGGAGGTGCTGTCCCCCAGGCCCGAGCCGATGCGCAGCAGCACCAAGGTGAGGCTGCCGATCATCAAGGCCCAGAACAGGCGCAGCAGAGCAGGGGGCTCGTTGCGGCCGCTCACCACCATGGCCGCGGCGTAACTCATTGAGTCGGCGCTGGTGCACATGAACAGCACCACCAGCACCAGGCCGATCGGAATCAGCAGACCGGCCAGGGGGAGTTGGCTGAGGATCGTGAGCAGGGCAGCGGCGGCTCCGTTCTGGGCCAGGGCTTCGCTGATGCCGCCCCCCGCCAATTCGAGATGCAATCCGGTGCCCCCCAGCAGGGTGAACCAGAGGTTGGTCACGATCGGGCAGAGGATGGCCACCGCCAGCACCAGTTCACGGATGCTGCGGCCGCGGCTGACACCGGCGGTGAACAGCCCCATCAAGGGCGCATAGCCGAGGAACCAGCCCCAGTAGAACACCGTCCAGCCGTTCACCCAGTTCGCCGGCACGGCATTGGGAGTGAGGGCCATCTGCGGCAGGTGGATCAGGTAGGTGATGAAGCCGCTGAAGAAGTGCTGCATCAGCCAGAGGCCGGGGCCCAAAAGCAGCAGGCCCGTCGCCATGCCCAGGGTGAGCCACACATTGAGCTCCGACAGCCACTTGATGCCTTTCTGAATGCCGCTGACGGTGGAGGTCGCGAAGACGGCGGTCAGCAGCACCACCACCAGGGATTGCAGGCCGGCACTGTCGCTGAGCCAGGGCAGTTGCCCTGCGGCATTGCTGAGCTGCAGCGAGAGGAAGCCCAGGGGGCCAACCGTGCCGGCGATTGCGGCCACCACAGACAACCCATCCGCCAGGTGACCGAGCGGACCATCCACCCAGCTGCGCGGAACGATGTTCACCAGCAGTGTGCGGGGACGCAGGGGTTCACCCCGTCGCTCCAGGATCGAGAAGGTGATCGTGGTGGTGGTGGCCACCAGGGCCCAGGCGAGGAAGCCCCAGTGCAGAAAACTCACCGCCAGGGCGGGATCCACCGCTGCGGCTGTGCTGCCCTCGACCCCCGCAAACACCGGTGATGGGGTCTGGAAGTGATACAGCGGTTCGGCTGCCGACCAGAACACGCCACCCCCCGCCAGCAGGGTGCAGATCAGCACTGCACACCAGTCGAAGAATTTGAGACTGGGCTTGCTCTCCCGGCCTCCAAGCCGGAGTTTGCCGACTGGGCTGATGGCCAGGATCAGCGCGATCAGAAACAGCAGCACCACCATCCACTGCCAGACCCCGCCGAGGGCATCACTGATCACGGCTTTGCCGTTGTCGGTGAATTGCTTGGCCAGCGCCAGGTCGATGGCCGACACCAGCAGAAAGATCAGCAGTGGAGCAGCCCCCACCCAGAGGGGGGGCTGGCGCCACCAGGAGCGCTGGTTCGCGGGGGTGTCAGACATCGGATGAGGGGTGAGGGGTCAGGCGCGGACGGCGGCGCGTTGGTGGCTCCAGCAGGAGAGATCCACCGTTGGTTGCTCTCCACTGGCCAGGCGTGCCAGGGAATCACCGATCAGGGGGGCGAACTTGAAGGCCTGGCCGGAGCCTCCTGCGAACAGGCTCAGCTTCGGGGTGAGCCGGTCCAGCACGAAGTTCACGTCGCTGGCCATGGAGTAAGGGCTGATCACGGTCTCCACCCGCTCCTGCACACCCTCCAGTTCGTTGAACAGGAAGGTGTCGAGTAGTTCCACCAGGCGAGCGGGTGGCTCGGTCACCATGGCGTTGGGTTCGGCGACGCGCAGCTCCCGCGGAGCCCAGTCGATGCCCGCCTTGATCCGGGGGCGGTCATCCGCCGTTTGGCTGAGGACGGGGAATCCGTAGTAGAGGCCACCGTCATCGCCGCGTTCCTGCTGGAAGCAGAACCACTGGGGGTAGCGATCGGCCAGTGCCGGGTCGACCGTGTAGTGAGCCCAGAGCATGGGCCATACCTCCAGTTTGGGTGAGAGGCCCAGAGGGGCCAGTAACAGCTGGCTCCAGATCCCGCAGGCCACCACCAGCTGTCCTGCGGCGATGTGTTCGCCGCTCTCCAGGGTGACGCCACCGCCATCGGCATCGAGGCCCGCTACGGGGCAGTGCTCGATCAGCTGATGGCCGGCATTGCGGGCGGTGTTGATCCAGTGGGCCACGACCCTGTCGCTACGCACGGCGCCGGCGGTGGGCTCGAAAAGTCCTGTGAAGCCCGGCTTCGGCTTCAGCGGGAAACGGGCCGCGATCTGGTCGGCGTTGAGGGCCTCATAGGGGATGCCCTGATCGTCCATGACCCGTCGGGCCCCAGGGATCGACCCCTCGATCGTCTCTTCATCCCAGCTTTCGCCGTAAAAGAGTAGGCCGTGGGTCTCCCGCAGTTGCTGACCGGCGTGGTTTTCTTCCTCGCGCCAGAGGCGGTTGGCCTCCTGGGCGAGACGGCAGAGCACCGGGTCGGAATACATCTCCCGGAACATCCGGGTTTCGCCATAGCTGCTGGCTTTGGCGTGGGCCAGGGTCTGAGCTTCCAGCAGCACCACATCGCGCACGCCACGGCGGGCCAGGGATGCAGCGCAGCTGAGGCCGGCCATGCCGCCGCCAACAATCACGACGGCTGCCCGGCTGGGCAGGGACGCTGTTGCGCTCATTCGCTTTCTCCAAAGCTGAGGCCGATGGGCTCGGTGGAAGGTGTTGCAGCCACCTCCTCAAGGGCTGCACCCACAGACAGGCCCTGTTCGCGCTGATTCAGATACTCGCTGGCCCGTCGGCGCACCTCATCGCGAACGAAGGCATAGACGTCCTTGGCACCAGCGTCTTTCCAGGCGTCGGGGGAGAACCGCTCGATTGAGTCGGCGATCACAGCTCCTGCATTCACCAGGGGGTCCGGCAGCACCCGCACACCGCGGCGACGCAGGTCATCCGCCAATTGGGGTTGCTGGAAGGGGGCATTGGCGGCAGGCACCACGGCGGGGGTTTTCAGCGCCGACGCCATTTCGGCGTTGATCAACCCGGAGATCGAGCAGGGCAGCAGCAGGTCAAGGTTCAGTTCCCACCAAGCGCAGCTCTCCGGCAGCGGCGTTGCGCCAGGAAAACTGGCTTTTTCTCGGTCCAGATCCACGGTGAACACGGTCCAACCGTGCGCGACGAGATGGCGGGCAACGGTGCCACCAACGGCACCGCAGCCGTGCACGAGGGCCCGGCCGGGGCGGGCGTCGTTGAGGTCCTTGTCCAGAACGGCCTCCACAGCGCCGAGGGTGCCGTGGGCGGTGGCGGTACTGGCGTCCACAGGGCTGCCGACCGCCGCCAGCACATGGGGGGTGAGCGCCGTCAGACGCTCCATGTCTTCCAGGCTGGTGTTGAGATCGCAGCCGGTGATCATCGCGCCGTCAAGCGACTCCAGCAGCTCGGCGGTGACGCTGATCAGCTCATCCTTGACGGCATCGGGTTCAGCGGCCCGGGCAACGATCTTGCCGCCGGCGAAGCCGGTGCCGTAAAGATCGTGCTTGTGGGTCATCAATCCCGCCAGTCGCTGGCCGTCTGCGATGCAGGCCTCGTCGCTGGGGTAATTGAGCACCCGCAGGCCTCCGTTGGCGGGGCGCTTGGCATCGGTGTCTTCCGCCACCACGAACACCGAGAGGTGATCGGAGACGTGTTCCGCCAGCACCGACACGGTCGGCGCTGTTTTCTTGCCGCTGCTCATCAGGCCACCTTCTCCATCATCTGGTGGTGTTCGACGTAGTCGAGGCTCCATTCGCTGGGAGCTTCGGCGATGCGCTGCTGCAGCCGCTCGAACACCGTGTCTGCTGCGGTGTCGCCGGCAGCACTGGCGAAGCTGTGGCGGCTCCAGCTGCGGATCGTCGCCATCAATCCGGCGGCGAACGTCGCGGTGTCACCGTTCTCGCTCCAGCGGCGTCGGTAAGGGCACTTCACGTAAACGGTGCGCTCGTCCACCAGCCGCAGGCCGTTGCGGTAGGCGGCGCTGCTCTCGTCCTTCAGCGGAGCCATGAACTCCTCGGGGGACTTGTAGAAGTTCAGAACCGTGCCTTGTTGGTACTGCTCCTGGCTGATCAGGCCTTCCTCGGCCATGCCCCGCCAGATCTGGTGCAGCTGGTCGTGCACGTTGCGGGTTTCGCCGCCGTTTTGGCCGAGATAGAGCCCTGCTTCATCACGGGAGAGGTTCACCGTCAGCAGGCGCCCGCCCACTTTCAGTTCGCGGCTGCGCAGCTCGAGGATGTAGTTCCAGTCCTTCATCGCCTGGGCGGTGAAGCGCTGAAGTGCGTCGGCATCACCGGACGCCAGCACATGGGTGTGGCTGTTCAGGGGGCCGGGGGAGGCGCTTAGCCAGTGCATGGCCGTGGCGGAAAAACCGAAGCTCACCGAGTTCGGCGCCACGGAGGGCTCGTAGAAGCTGCGGGCACTCACCAGCACCGTTGGTTTCGGATCCCGGGGGATCTGCAGGGCCAGATTGTTCGCCAGAGCGATGTTGTCGTTGCTCGGTAGGTCGTTGCCGATCAGCGTCAGGTGGGCCTTCGGCTGGTTGGCATGCAGGCGATCTAGTACCTGGTTCCAGAGCCCAACGGCGGTGCCGCCGTCGGCAGCTCCGTAATCGATCAGGACATGGCTGTCAGCGACAGCCAGTTGATTCACACAAGTCAGGGCCCAGTCCGAGGCGGCTTCGATGCACAGAAGAGCACCCTCGGTCTGCGCGCTGTAACCCGTGGTCATGGCGATGGCCATGGACCTCGTCAGCGGCAGGCCTCACCGTACAGACCATGCCCCGAGAGCCTTCCTATCCGTGGTTCTTCTTCAGCTTGCTTCGAGCAACTGGCGCAACATGGGTTCCAGGAGGCTGAAGGCTTTGCCGCGGTGGCCGTGCTGCTTTTTCTCCGCCAACGGCATCTCCGCGAAGGTGCGGCCGGTTCCAGCAACTTCGAAGATCGGGTCGTAGCCGAAACCCTGATCTCCCCGGGGTGCGCCCGTGATCAAGCCGTCGCAGCGGCCTTCCACCTCCAGCAGGATCGTGCCGTCTGGGGCGGCGACACAGAGCGCGGCGCAGAAATAGGCCTGGCGTTGGTCTGAGCCGTTCAGGGCCTTCAGCAGCCGGGCAATGCGTTCCGGGTCGGTGGGGGCGTAGCGGGCGGAATGAACACCCGGAGCGCCATCAAGCGCATCAACGCTGAGGCCTGAATCGTCGGCCAGGGCCCATTCCCCTGTGGCGGCGGCAACCGCTTGAGCCTTGAGCCGGGCATTGGCGGCAAAGGTGGTGCCCGTCTCCTCCACCTCCAAGCCTTCTGGCTGGGGTTGCACGCTGACGGGCAGGGCCTGCAGCAGACCCTGGAATTCACGAATCTTGCCGGCGTTGCCGCTGGCGATCACAAGGGTCTTCATGCGGCCTCCGCAAAATGTCGGGCCCAGGCGAGCACCTCGTTCACCCGCTCGGCATCCGGCCCTTCGCAGTAGAGCCGCAGCAGCGGTTCCGTGCCGGAGAAGCGCAGCATCAGCCAGTGGTTCGGCCCCATCCTCAGTTTGATCCCGTCGGTGCTGATCACTTCCAGCACGTCTGCGCCGGCGACGGTCGAGGGCGTGCTCTGGTCCAGCAGTGTCTCGAGCCGTCGGCGTGCCTCCATGTCGGCCAGGCGCAGGTCGAGTCGGTCGTAGTGACTGCTGCCTCCATGTTGTTGCTGGAGTGCATCCAGACGCGCACCCAGGGGTTGCTTCCCTTCCACCAGGGCCTCAAGCACCAGCATCGCCGCGAACAGGGCGTCCCGCTCGGGCAGGTGCATGCCGAAGCCCACGCCACCGGATTCCTCTCCGCCGATCAGCACATCCCCGGCCAGCATCTCTGCGGCGATGTACTTGAAGCCCACCGCGAGCTCCAAAACCTTGCGTCCCTGGGCCTCCGCCACCAGCCGCATCAGATCCGAGCCGCTCACGGTCTTGACCACGGCGCCCGGCAGCTGGCGGGCTCGGGCCAGGTGATCGATCAACAGGGGCATCAGCAGCTGGGTGCTGCAGAACCGGCCGGTTTCATCCACGGCAGCGATGCGGTCACCATCGCCGTCGAACACCAATCCCACCGCAGGAGTCCCGGCGGCCATTGAGGCTTTCACGGCCGCGATCAACGCCCCGAGGTAGGGCGCCAGGGGTTCCGGTGGATGACCGCCAAACAAGGGATCACGGTCGCTGCGGATCTCTTCCACAACGCCAGCGGCTTCAGGACCGAGCAGCTCCGTCACACAGCCGGCGGCTGATCCATGCATCGGATCGACGATCACCTTGAGGTTGATGGCCTTGAGGCCATCAACCAGGGCACTGAGGTCCAACTTGCGGCGCAGCCCTTCCAGATGCTCGCCGCGCCCATCAAACCGGGGGACTTCCGCCTTGATTGGTGCCGTGATGCCGCCGGCCGCCAGACGTCGTTCGACTGCGGCCGTGAAGTCTCCCTCGACCGATCCACCAAAGGGTCCTTTGATCTTCAGCCCCAGCCATTCAGGTGGGTTGTGACTGGCGGTGATCACCAACGCTCCCAGGGCTTTGCGCTCCACCACGGCCCAGCTGCAGGCCGGCGTGGGCACAGCGGTTTCGGTGAGCAGGGGTTCCAGTTCACAACCCCGCACAGCGGCCGCGATGGCTTCCGCCAGTTCTGGAGCCAGAAAGCGCCGGTCGTAACCGATCACCACCGTTCGGCTGTTGAGACCCTCGGGGGCGCGATGGGCGAGCTCCTGAGCCGCGGCAGCGGCAACGGGCAACAACCGCTCAACCGTGATGTCGACGCCGGTGATCCCGCGCCAGCCATCGGTGCCGAACTTGATCGGAGCTGGACTCAGGGGGAGGGGAGCCGATGCCATGGCACAGCCTGCACTTCAGTGGATCTAGCAGCTGGCAGCCGTAGGGTCGGCGGATGGGTGACACCCCGGCTGCCGCCAACGCTCTCACCGACCGGTTGCTGCGCAGTTGGCTGCGTTGCCGTCGCAAGGCCTGGCTCGATCGCCACGGGAATCCTGCCGAGCGGCGTTGGACGGCCCATCGCAATCTGCTGCTGGACGACCAGCAGCGCTGTTTTGTGGCCTTGCTGCCCCGCAAGCCTGGCCATGGCATCGCCGCCTGTGCTGCCGGAGCCGAGGCCGTGGTGGGTCTGCGCCTGAAGGGGCTTGGCCCATCCGGTGAGCCGTTGGAGGCACACCCTCCACTGCTGCGGCGGGTCAAGGGGAAGAGCCGCTGGGGTGACTTCGTCTATCAACCGGTGCTGGCCCGTCAGGGCCGCCGCACCACCCGGGAACATCAGCTGCCGCTGGCACTGATGGCCTTGTTGCTTGAGCAGCATCAGCAGGGGGACGTTCCGTCGATGCTGGTGCTCGGCGGTGGTGGCCGGCGCCTGGAACAGGAGCGGCTGCATCTCTCCAGTGGTCTGCGCCGACAGCTGTCGGAGGGGCTGCGCAAACTGCGCTCTGACCTCGAGAGCCCGGTTCCTCCTCCGCTGGCCGCTGACCGGCGCAAGTGCTCACTTTGCAGCTGGCGTGTCGCCTGCAATGCCGTGGCGGTGGAGGAAGGGCATCTGAGCGAGGTCAGCGGCATCGGCGCCAAGCGGCGCGAGATGTTGCTGGAGCTTGGGATTCGCGGCTTGTCCGATCTCGCCGGGGCTGATCCGTTGCAGCTCGCCAAGCAGCTGCAACGTTTTGGGGATCAGCATGGTGAGGTGGCCGCATCCCTGGTGGCTCAGGCCCGGGCGCAGCGGGATGGACGGGTGGAGCGTTTGGATGCCTCAGCGGCACTGCCGGAACTGCAGGATTGTCCTGGTGTGCTGCTCTACGACATCGAATCCGATCCCGACGCCCGTCACGACTTCCTTCACGGTTTTCTGGTGTTGCCCAGAACCAAAAGCGGAAATTGGGATCTGGCATCCGTGGCGTATCACCCGATCCTGGCCCTGGCTGAGCATGGTGAAGCCCGTTGCTGGCTTCGTTTGCAGCGGTTGCTGAATCGCTATCGGGGTTGGCCGATCCTCCACTACGGGGAGACAGAAAGCCTGGCCTTAAGGCGTATGGCTGAGCGGCAGGGTGCTGCCGAGGCCGAGGTGCTGCAGCTTCGTCAGCGGTTGGTGGATGTGCATGCCCGGGTCAGACATCACTGGCGCCTACCCCTGGCCAGTTATGGCCTCAAGGCCGTGGCTGTTTGGCAGGGGTTCCAATGGAGTCAGGCCGGTGTGGATGGGGCCAGGGCCCTGCTCTGGTGGCGGCAGTGGCAGGGAGAGGGGCCCGATCGACGCGGCACCAGACACGGGCTGCGCTGGATCTTCGATTACAACCGCGACGACTGCCTGGCCACCTGGGCAGTAGCCGACTGGTTGCTTGAACAGGATCAGGCGTCGGGATCCTGAAACGCCTCAGGTTGACGGATCTGGAGCTGTTCTCCGTTGGGACCTTCCAGCGTTGGACTGGCCAGGCACTGGCGGCGCACTAGGGCCAGCCCAAGCCAAGTGCCATCGCGTTCGAGCGCACTGGTGATCACCCCGGCTCGCTCGCCATCCAGCGTGAGCTTGGCGGCGGCCGCCAGCGGACTGGGGCAGCTCCAACAGCGCAGCTGTTGCTTCACCCCTGCCTGGCCGATGAGTTTGGCCATGGTCTCCTGGCCGAGGTAGCAGCCTTTCTCCGTGCTGACCTGAGCGATGAGCCCAAGCTCCAGGGGGTTGGTCTCGCCATTGAGTTCACCGGGGCCCGGGGGGAATCCGCTTTGAAGCCGCCATTGCTCCAGAGCCGTCGCGGTGGCTGCTTCCCCTGATGCCCAGGGTTCTGGCAGGGGCACATCCGTATCGCACCACACGGCTGCAGCCATGGGCTCGAGCCACTGCAGTCGGCGCAACTGGCCCAGGGGTTGGAGGCGAACCCGATCGGCTGGAAAGATCACCTGATCAAATCCAGCGTGAACGGCAGAGGCCTCTCCCGCCAGAACGATCACATCGGCCCCTTCTGCATCGAAACGAAGTTCCAGCACGGCCCGCAAGCGTCCCGTTGCGGTCAGCCAGCAGGTCTGAAGCAAATCCCCGGATTGGAGTGCGTTGAGGTCAGCACTGGTCTGCCCCTGAAGAAACTGGCGTGCTCCGCTGCCGTTCAAGCGCAGCCAGGGGACCTTGGCGTCCCAAAACAACTTGCTCATGCCGGCGTGAAGGCGGCGATTTCAGACAGCTTGAAAAGGCTGATCAGTTCAAGATTTTCAGCCGTCATCGCAGCGTCACCCCCTTCTTCCCGGTCGACGATGGTGACGACCCGCTCCACCTTGTAGCCGGCGTCGCGCAGCTGCCGAACCGCCTTGAGGGATGAGCCTCCTGTGGTGACAACGTCTTCCAGCACGGTGATGCGTGCCCCAGGGGCAGGGAGCGGACCCTCCAGCCAGGCACCGGTGCCGTGGCCTTTGGCTTCCTTGCGCACGATCAGCGCATCAAGCTCCCGACCTCGATCGGCGGCGGCCATGGCAACACCGCTCACCAGTGGGTCTGCTCCGAGGGTGAGACCAGCCACGGCCAGCGCATCGGCCTCCACGTGGGTGAGCATCGCCCGGCTGATCAGCGCCAGGCCGGAACCGCTCAGGCTCACGGGTTTGCAGTTCACGTAGTGCTCGCTCTTGCGGCCTGAAGCCAGGGTGAAGTCTCCGCGTCGGTAGGCCAGGGTGGCCAGACGGTTCAGCAGTTGCTCCCGCTCAGTCGGGACACTCGACGATTCAGACATGGGGCTGGCCGCGCTTCGCAGATGTCCTTAGTTTGCGCTTAGAGCTGATTCATCCGGTGCTGCTGCGGTCGTTCTTTGGTTCGAGCCTGCTCCTGCTCGCCGGCCCATCGGTGTTGGCGGGTCCGTTGGTCTGCACCACCAGTGTTGAGGCGCCTATGCCCGGCAGTGGTGGTGCTCCCGTCGAAGTCACGGTGTGCCACCCCACGGAGACCACCAGTGAGCTGGTCAACCGTCGCTTCTACACCTGGACCTCGCCCATGGCCCGGGGCGTGGACCCCCTGCATCAATTGACCGATTTTCTGGGGATCGCAGTTGGCGGCATCGAGGGGAATCGGGTCATGGGATTTGGCTTCCCCGACCAGACGCTGATCTGGGATGGGTCTGCACTTCAGAACACGACGGGAGCGCTGTTGGAGGAGCAGAGTCCGCCGCTGCCGATGCGAACCATGGATATCTCAAGCGGTTTCAACGGCAGCCTGGCGGCCACCGAGACCATCGAAGCCGTGCAGGATGCGCCCTCAGACGATCACTTCCCCGGCGTGACTCCCCTGTGGTAACACTCTCCCCATGGGGGTCTAGCAATCTGGTGAATGCAGCGAACTCATAATTCGCCTAAGGCGAGTTCGATCCTCGCGACCCCCATTCCACCCTGTTGATGCGGCTTCTTCTGCTGGCTGTTCTGCTGATTCTGCCGGCCTTCTTCGCGGCTGCAGAGGTGGCCCTGCTGCGGCTACGCCCCAGTCGCGTTGAAGTGCTCGTTGAGGAAGAGCAGGCCGGGGCCCGTTCCATCCAGCGTCTTCAGCGACGCCTGCGGCGCGCTCTGCTGGTGTCTCAACTGGGTGCAACCCTTGCTCTGGTGGCCCTTGGCTGGGCTGGCCGTGGTCTGGGGGGGCGGCTCTGGTCGGATGGGTCTGTGGGTGTCGCTTGGCGCGACACAGCCTTGTTCCTCAGCATCGTGTTGCTGGCCACGCTGGTGGCTGGTTTGCTGCCCAAGGCCTGGGTGTTGAACCGTCCGGAATCCTCGGCGCTTCGCCTGGTGCCGCTGCTGGAGGTGGTGATGCGCTGCCTAGCCCCACTGCTCAATCTGCTTGAGGCGCTGGCGGGTCTGTTGATGCGCCTGCTTGGCCTGGCTCCCCAATGGGATGTGCTGGTGCCAGCCCTTTCCGCTGGTGAGCTGGAAACCCTTGTGGAGTCTGGACGGGTCACGGGGTTGTTCCCGGATGAGAAGAACATCCTGGAAGGTGTCTTCGCCCTGAGGGACACCCAGGTGCGGGAGGTGATGGTGCCGCGCTCTGGGATGGTCACTCTGCCGGCCACGGTCCGTTTTGCGGAAATGATGGAGGCCGTGCACCACACCCGTCATGCCCGCTTTCCGGTGATCGGCCAGTCGTTGGATGACGTGCGTGGCGTGCTGGATCTGCGTCAGATGGCCGAACCGATCGCACGGGGTGAGCTCCAAGCCGATTCGTTGCTTGAGCCGTATCTCCAGCCTGCGGTGCCCGTGCTGGAGACCTGCACGTTGGCGGAACTGCTGCCGATGATCCGCAGCGGTCAGCCGCTCCTGCTGGTGGTGGATGAGCACGGCGGCACCGAGGGTCTGGTGACCGCAGCTGATCTCACCGGAGAAATCGTTGGTGATGAGGATCCCGCCGAGACCGATGAACCGGATCTGCTCGAAGAGAAGGACTGCCCCGGTGCCTGGCTGGTGGCCGGAGATCTGGAGATTTTCGAGCTCAATCGACAGCTCGATCTCGATCTGCCCGAGGCCGATGACCATCACACCCTGGCGGGCTTCCTGCTGGAGCGGCTCCAGCACATTCCGTCCGCGGGGGAAGGTCTTCATTTCAACGGCCTGCAGTTCGAGATCACAGCCATGGCCGGGCCGCGGATCGAGCGGGTCCGGCTTGTTCTCCCCAGCTCAGAGGAAGATTCCGACTGAAGGCCGATAGTCTTCCCCCAATCGACCGCCTGCGCTGATGTCTCCCGACCCCATGGTCCCAGTCAAGGTAGGGGTGATCGGCATCGGCAACATGGGTTGGCACCACGCGCGGGTGCTCAGCCTTCTGCGGGATGCCGATCTGGTGGGTGTCGCGGATCCGGATGCTGAGCGCGGCAAGCTCGCCACTGAGCAATTCGGCTGCCGCTGGTTCGCCGACTACAACGCCATGCTCTCGGAGGTGGAGGCCGTCTGCATCGCGGTCCCCACGCTGCTGCACCATCCCGTCGGTCTGGCCTGCCTGCGTGCGGGTGTGCACGTTCTGATTGAAAAGCCGATTGCGGCCAGTCAGGACGAGGCCACAGCACTTATCGAGGCCGCTTCAGCGGCGGGGTGTCTGCTGCAAGTGGGCCACATCGAGCGGTTCAACCCTGCCTTCCGTGAGCTCACCAAGGTGGTGGCCAACGAGGAGGTGGTGGTTCTTGAGGCCCGTCGCCACAGCCCCCACTCCGATCGTGCCAATGATGTCTCTGTGGTGCTGGATCTGATGATCCATGACATCGACCTCGTGCTGGAGCTGGCAAAGGCACCGGTGGTACGGCTTGCCGCTGCCGGTGGTCGCAGTGCCGAAGGCCCGATCGATTACGTCAACGCCACGTTGGGTTTCGAGAACGGTGTTGTGGCCAGCCTGACGGCGAGCAAGATGAGCCACCGAAAAATCCGCAGCCTCAGTGCCCATTGCCGTTCGAGCCTGGTGGAGACGGACTTCCTCAACCACACCCTGCATATTCATCGCCGGGCTCACGAGTGGTATTCCGCTGATCACGGCGAGCTGCTGTATCGGAATGATGGCTTCATCGAGGAGGTGAGCACCACCTCGATCGAACCGCTCTATGCCGAGCTCGAGCACTTTCTGCAGTGCGTTCGCGGCCGCGAGACCCCTGCGGTGGATGGTCTTCAGGCCTCGCGGGCTCTCAAATTGGCAGACCTGATCGAGCAGGCCGTTGAACATCCGGATACGGGAGCGCCCCTGTGCGCACCGATCTGAGGGCTTTCACTGGGATTACACCAGCCCCTGCTCTTCGGCCAGTTCCCGCAACGCCGTGACCTGCCAGCGGCGGCAGTCACCGGGTGAGGACCGATAAAACTGCCCCCAGGCCTGGGCCTTGTGTTGCGGGTAGTTCTCTGGATGAAGAGAGGGATGGCTCTGCTGCCAGCCCACCCTGACGGCATGACCGATCACCACGTCGAGGGCCAGGTCATCCTCGAAGCGCACCTCTGGATTGGCTTCGACGAAGGCCATCAGCGAAAGCAGGCATTCGCTGCAGAGTTGTCGGTATTCCGGTGCCTTGATCCGACTGAGCAAATGGTCGACCTGGGCGGCAAAATTGCGCTCCCCTGGCGTCTTCTCGAGGATGAGGCTGCTGTTGAGGCGATTGCGCCGCTCCAGCTTGTCGCCAATCACCAGGCCGCGGCAGTGCTGCAGCAGCGACCAGATCCCGGCATAGAAATCGCGGGGAACTTTCTGGAAGGAACCCAGGCGGATGCGGTGTTGAAGCCAGTCCCCACCCCCCGGTGTTTCCTCCAAGGGGTCAGGCACTGACCACTGCACCCGGCCGCTCACGTGCAGCTGTTCGCCGCGTTGCAGGGCTGCTCTGGCATGGTCCACATCGGCGAGCACGGCGCGCAAGCGCTTGCGAATCGCATGGGGTGCTTCGCTGCAGAGGGCTTCAAAGGCTTCGTCCTGACTAAGCGTTTTCTCCACGGCCAGCTCTGATGTCAGCAGCAGCATCAGCTGCCCCAGCTGCAGGGTGAGGCTCCCCTTCAGCAGCGCTGGCTCCCGCCGCGCCACGCTGTCGAGGGCGAGCAGGAGTTCTTGTTCGAGCATGCGTTCACGGCCGTCGATTCCGCTGGTGGTTTCAATCCGCTCTGCGATGGCGGCACTGTCCATCGGCTGACGCAGCCGGGAGTCGCCGGTGTAGTTGCGCCCCACCACCACCTGTTTCTGACGCACGAGAAGATCGGTGAGGGCATCTTCGAGTTGGGGATGCACCATTCCCATGGCGCCAGCACAGCGCCGCACCACATTCCAGTCTTCACAACGCAAGCCCCGTTGATAGACCTCCTCAAGCAGGGTGCGCAGGGCCACCGGATGGCCCTCAGGGCTGCGTTGAATCCCCTGGGGGCCAAGACGCCGTTGCAGCAACTCGAGCACTTCCGCCTGTTCATGGAGCAGCGCACTGTTCCAGAGGCGCTGGCTCAATTGTTCGATCGGTGTGTCATCCAGCTCCTGCTCCTCTGCGGCGGTCAGATCCCGCAGATCGGTGGCGTCGCGCAGAAGCGGCTTGGCTGGCTCGGAGCATGGAACCGGTTTCTGTTGGAGCGGCGGCAGCTGCACCTCCTGCGCCTGATCCACCAGTTCACTGAGGCAGCCCAAGCGGACGGGGATGCTTTCAATGACGCCGCTGCCGAGTTGCCGGGCCAGTTTGAGGATGACGTCGCGGTGCTGCTGCAGTGCTGCGTCGCGAATGGGGATCACCAGAAGGGGATGTCCCATGCCGCGCCAGTGTCGTTGCAGCAGATGCAGCTCGTCCACAACGGTCTCCAGGAGCTCCTCCGGGTCATCGGCCAGATAGCTGCTGACGTCTTCCAGCACGGACGGGGTGAACACACTGATGGCGCCGTCCTGGCGGTAGACCCGAGCCGTGTCCTCGGTTTCCACCCGGTGCCCGGGGCGCCCAGTGAGCTCAAGCCGCGAATTGGTGCCGGCGGCTTTCAACCGTTGCTTCAGCTCGTCGGACGACTGCACGGAAATCACTGAGGTTGGGTCGATTGGCACCTCGGCGGCCAGCAGCGCCTGGCGCACGTCATCCGTCTCCGCAGCCATCGCCACAAGAACACTGTCGGCGCCGAGCGGCTGCGGCTCCCTGCGGCAACAGGGGTCAATATCCTCGGGACGGATCAGATCGTCCAGCAGCATTTCCCCGAGCCACACCAGGCTCTGGGTCCAGATCAGCGGCAGGTTGGTGTTGGCCACCCGCTCCTGGCTGCCTGGATTGAGCCGTTCCTGATCGACGGCACTGGCCGGCACCTGATAGAGCTCGGGGTAGAGACGTTCGCCGTCCTGTTCAACGGCCAGCGTCTTGAGCTGGCTGTGCAGTTGCCGGGCCTCGTCCCAGCGTCTTTCGCAGCAGGCGGTGACCAGTTCAAAGGCCAGAAATAACGGCCACTCCGACTCGATCCCTTCAAAGGCGGCGAGCTCCTCCGGTTCGTAGTGCAGGCGGTTGACGTCTTCCACCGCCGTTTGGTGACCATCCCGGAGGAAGCGTTTGTAGCCGTAGGACCCGCCGAGTTCTCGTCGAATCCGACGGCCGGTGCGCTCCACCAGGGCGGCATCCTCTACGGCCCAGGCGGGATAACCAATCACCGAGAGGCAGGCACTGTCGGCTTCCTTGCTGGCGGATTCCCGCGGCAGGAGCCCTTGCAAGGCGCGCCGGAGCCGTGCGATGGCCCCCTGGGGAATCAGCAGGATGCAGCTGCCGTCGCCATGGGGGCCGTAGAGGTCAACCCCATCCAGGGCCTCCAGGGCGGCTTTGGCCATGCCAATGGAGCTGGCATTGCGCTCCGGCAAACCATGGTTGCCTTTGTCGCCCCGTTCCCAGATCCCGTAGTCGGGAGTGCGGTAGGCCCTGGCGACGTAGTGCACCAGATTTTGGAGGAAATCCACTTCATCACGGCTTTGCACCACCGCGCAGCCGCCCCTGGTCAACTGCGCCAGCTGCAGCAGAAACAGGGAGGTGGCATCGAGTTGCAGATGCCCCCAGGCGTCGTCAGCCACCACTGGCTCGCCGGTGCAGCTGTCGTATTTGGCGTGAAGGGCGTCGAGGGGGTTAAGGCTCTCTTTGAAGCGCTCCACCTTCTCGGCCTGCCGCATCATCGAGCGCATCAGGCCGCGCATGAGGGCCACCACCCGCTGCTCCAGCTCCCAGGCGCGCAGGCTGTTCTGCCCCTGCTCACGGCGGTGGGCCAGGGCCAGTCCCCAGACGCACTGCACCGAATAGACGCAGTCCCGCACCCAGGCATCGCCGTAGTTTCCATGGATGGTGTGCGCGGTGCTGGCGGGGAGCAGGCCGCTGATCGGGTCCTGCCGATCGAGAACCACCCGTTGGATGGATTGATCCAGACGCTGAAGGGTCGTGGCGTGGTTCTGCGGAAGGGTTTTCGTCGTCGTCACAACCATGCCCTCATCCATTACCGCCCCTAAATTCTCCAACGCAGCCCCATGGCCATGGACTCTGTCAGCACCGCCCCCGATGACCGTCGCCGCTGCCAGGTGCTCGGCGTGCCTGTGGATGCCTGCCGTGATGTCTGTGCTGCTGCACTCGGTCTGCATGCCCGGGGCGGCGGACGCATCGTCACCCTCAACGCTGAGATGACGATGTCGGCCCGGGCCGATGCAGCCTTGGGTCAGGCGATCGCAACGGCTGATCTGGTGATCCCTGATGGTGCGGGAGTGGTCTGGGCCCTGGGCAGTCAGCAGATCCGGGTTGTCAAAACTGCCGGCATCGAACTGGCCTGGACCTTGCTGGAGTACGCCGCCGCCCACCAATGGCGTGTGGCGTTGGTTGGTGCATCACCTGCGGTGATGGCAACGCTGCGCGCGGAGTTGCCGCAATGCATCCGTGGGCTCAACCTGGCTCTCGCGGTGGATGGTTATCAAGCTCCCGAGGCCTGGCCGGGCGTTGAAGCTCAGCTCAAGGAGTTGAAGCCTGATCTCGTTCTGGTGGCCCTGGGGGTGCCGCGCCAGGAAACCTGGTCCGAACGCGTGGCGGCCGGCCAGCCTGGATTGTGGATGGGTGTCGGCGGCAGTTTTGACGTCTGGGCCGGCACCAAAAAACGTGCTCCCGGTTGGATGTGTCGGATGCAGCTTGAGTGGCTGTATCGGCTCATTCAGGAGCCTTCGCGCTGGCGACGCATGCTTTCGCTACCAGCGTTTGTTTTGAAGGTGATCCGGTTGGGCTGAGGCTTCAGCGGAAGCCCACAGATGCCTGCCAAACGAAGGCGAGGAGCAGGAAGAAGACTGGGATCAACGGGAGAATGTCGATCAGCGGAGAGAAGGCCTGATAGGCCTCGGGCAGCTGTGCCAGCAGGTCGAGGGTGAAGGCGGCCATCCCTTGCATCAAAAAGGCGTTGGGCTGGACGCTACCACGTGTGATGGGCTGGCGAGTCTGGCTTCCAGGGAGCGAAATCCTCTGAAAAACAGCCGTCGCGAATCGCTTGTGCCATGGCCGAGGTGAAACGCACCAGATGGGTGATGTTGTGAATGCTCAACAACGTGAGGCCCAGAAGCTCCTCACTGCGAATCAGGTGATGCAGGTAGGCCCGGGTGTGACCGGTGCAGGCCACGCAGGAGCAGCTCGGATCCAGGGGAGTGTGGTCGTGGCGGAAGCGTGCATTGCGCAGGTTCCAACGTTCACCGCCCACCAGGGCGGTGCCATGACGGCCGAGTCGGGTGGGCAGGACGCAGTCGAAGAGGTCGATCCCGTTGGCAACGGCAATGGCCATCTCGCGCAGGGTGCCGATGCCCATCAAGTAGCGCGGTTTGTGTGAAGGAAGCAGGGGCGTGACGTCCCGCACGATGCGATGCATCTCCTCAGCGGGCTCACCAACGCTGACGCCACCGACGGCAATGCCCGGCAGATCAAAGGAGGCTACGGCCATGGCACTCTCCCGCCGCAGATGGGGGAAGCAGCCGCCCTGAACGATGCCGAAAAGCGCCTGATCCTCGCGGGTGTGGGCTGTGACGCAGCGCTCGAGCCAGGCATGGGTGCGGCGACAGGCATCGATGACGTCGTTCTCCGTCGCCGGATAGGGCGGGCACTGGTCGAAGGCCATGGCCACATCCGCCCCGAGGGCCATCTGGATTTGGGTGGCATGTTCCGGGGTCATGTCGATGGTGCGTCCATCGCGGGGGTTTCGGAACACCACCCCACGGTCATCGATCTTGTTCAGGTCCCCCAGGCTGAACACCTGAAAGCCGCCGGAGTCGGTGAGCATCGGGCCGTTCCAGCCCATGAACCGGTGCAGGCCACCGGCCGCCGCCACGATCTCCTCCCCCGGTTGCAAGTGCAGGTGGTAGGTGTTCGAGAGCACCATCTGGGCTCCCGTGCGCCCGAGCTGCTCCGTGCTGATGCCCTTGACGGTGGCCAGGGTTCCCACCGGCATGAAGCGTGGTGTGTGCACCGGCCCATGCGGGGTCTCAAAGGTGCCGCACCGTGCTGATGTGTTGGCGCAATGCGCGTTGATCTCGAAGCCGAACACGACTGATCCGCCTCTGCATTGACCCTACGGTGAGGGCCGATTGCATCCCTCGCGCCATTCCCAGGATCGTTCCGCCCTGGCTTTCCGATCTGGCGGGAGCCTGGATCTTCTACACGGTGCTGCCCGCATGGCCCTGGCCGCAGCCCTCGTTTCAGCGCATTGCCCGCTTCGCCCCCTGGATGGGGCTGCTGATCGGTGCGTTGCAGGGGCTGCTCTGGATTGGTCTGTCCAGGCTCTCCTGGCCTCCGGCGGCCTGTGCCCTTTGCGTGGTGGCTCTCGGCATCCAGCTCAGTGGTGGCTTGCACCACGACGGCCTGATCGACACGGCGGATGGCCTCGGGGCGCCAGCGGAGCGGCGGCTCGAGGCGATGGAGGACAGCCGGGTGGGCGCCAGTGGTGTGCTGGCTCTAGTGATGGTGCTGCTGCTGCAGGTTGCGGCATTGATCCAGCTGGGGGGGCAGGCCCCGCTCGGGCTCTGCCTGGCGGCGTTCTGGGCCCGGGTGGCGCCGCTCTGGGCCATGGCACGTTTCGACTACCTCCGCGCTGATGGAACCGCAGCGTTTCATCGCGAGCACGGCAGGCCGCTCTGGGATGCCTTGCCCTCACTTCTGGTGGTGGTTCTCTTGGCCGGTTGGGTGGGGGCCATGCCCCTTCTCCTGGGGGGCGTGGTGGCGATCCTTGTCGCCCAGAGCCTTGGGCGACGATTGGGGGGGCACACCGGTGACAGCTATGGAGCAGCTCTTGTGCTCACCGAGATGATCACGTTGTTGGGTCTGGCCTTGCTCCTGCCGGCCAGCTGAGGACGAATGCATTGCCCTGAGCGGGCAGATCCGGAGCGATTGTGGAAGGCTCCACGCAGAGCGTGAGCTTGCGGCCCTGCTGCTCCGCCAGGGAGCGTGCAAGGGCGAGCCCAAGTCCGGTGCCCGCCCGGTCCTGTCCGGTGGACCCCCGTGCTCCCCGCTCGAAAATCAGGTCGCGCTCCTTCAGGGGGATCGGCGGCCCGTTGTCCCAGACGCATAGCCCATCGGGCAACAGGCATAGCCCCACGCTGCAGCCCGCTGGGCTGTAACGGAAGGCATTCTCAAGGAGGTTGGCGACGATCTCCGCGATCGTTCCGTCCTGGGACGGTTGATCAAGCCACTGGGGCCACAGGTCTGGTCCCCGCCAGGGGCGGCACTGCAGGCTTGCCGTCGCTTCCGCCCGCTCCAGCAGAGGTATCAGCAGGGTTTGCATGGTGGCCTCACCTTCGGCAGGCCCGGGGGGCAACAGGGTGGGGCCAAGGGGGTCCTGTTCGGGGAGACGTTGTTGCCCGAGGCCATCGAGCACGTCGATGTACTGGCCGAGTTGGCGTTGTTCCGAGAGCATTCCCTCCACGAGTGGACGGTGGGAGCTGTCGGCTTCGAGCCGCCGCAGCAGCAGTTGGGCGTAGGTGCGCAGGGCAGCCAGTGGATTGCGCAGCTGATGCACGAGGGTGCGCAGCTGCTCGTTTTGTTGGCTGAGTTCCTGGCGAAGTTGCAGGCATTCCAGGTCACGCCCCAGTGCGTGGCTGATGGCGGCGGCACTGCGCCGCATCCGTTGGTCCAGGGTCAGCGTCCAGCTCCGCTGCGGATCCAGGTCCGCGCGCAGGGCTCCCAGGATCAGACCGGCATCCTGGAGGGGGTACCAGCGCCGACTCTCGTTCGGCAGGCGCAGGTTCGGGTCTGCGTCGGCAGGGGGAAGCGATCGTTCATTGGCTGACCATTGCCGGATCAGCAGCAGTGGCGGGCCTTGCTGATTGGGTGGCGCACTGACGTACAGCCCCAGATGTTGGATGCCCTCTTTGGCGGTTAGATCAGCCAGCTGTTGATCGGTGAAATCGAAGAATCGATCGGTGAGCTGCATCAGTTCCGGACGATCAATTCAGGTGCTTGGGCAAGCCTGCGCCAGGGGGACTTGAAAAATCTGGGAAAAGTCTTAAGATCCTCATATCGACCGAGGCGCTGTTCACCGTGAACAGACGTCCGCCAGCTCTCACAAAGGTTGCAATTGCTTCGCAACCAAAGCTACAGCAGAGGTTGCAGTGTCCTCCGCTGGTTCCCGCTTGGGTGTTGGTGTCCTGCCGGTGATTGTGGTGTGTCTGCAATTGCCCCGACGCTTCCCTTGCGTCTGGCGTTTTCGCGCCGACGGCACCTGTTTGTTCTGACGATCCACCCCGTTCTTCCTTTCGTACCGGAGCCCTTCCATGTCCAAGAAGCGCAAGCGCATTAGCCGTCGTCGCCTGGCAGGTCAGCGGGTCCTGGCCCATGTGCCAACCCATCACCTCGAAACCGGTGAGTACAAGCCCGTGACGGCCGCTCGTCGTTACATCGCTGAGGGTGGACTGGTGCCTCCGGCGTTGCTGAATGTGCGCCGCAATGAGCACACCACCGACCGCTTCTTCTGGGGTGAGAAAGGTCTGTTCAGCGCCCAATACGCCGAAGAGAACCATTTCCTCTTCCCCTCATTGCGCACGATTGTTGATTCCATTGGTGAAGACAAGCTCTTCGAGGGGCTCGAGCTTGGCGCTGATGATTGGGAGGAAATGGAGGAGTACGAATACGCCTTCGTTTGATCAGGCGTTCTCCAGAACACGCTCGATAAACATCAGCATCGGCTTCACCGTCTCATCAGGGATGGTGTGGCCGTTTTTGAATGGAATTGTCTGGCATTGATCGGGCTGCAACTGCGCAGCGATCGACTGCATGGCCTGGAACGGCACCACGGGATCGTCTGAACCATGCATCAGCAACACAGGGGGGTGTTGCTGGGGCGGAGCCCAGTTGGGGTGTGGATAGCCGCTGCAGCTGATCAGCCCTGCGATCGGAAGGGCGCAGCCTCCCTCCAGGGCCATGGCTCCCCCCTGGGAAAAGCCGAACACCACCGTTCGTTCGAGTCCAAGGCCTGAGCTGCTCAGGCTCTGAAGTTGAGCCTTGAGGCGCTCAACGGCCGCGGGCACGGCATCCCACTGTGCTGGGAACAGGCCGTACCACTGACGCCCTCCCGGTTGGTCGGGATGGAGCTCAGGAGCCTCCAGGTACACCACATCAAGGGTCTTGGAACACTCGCCCGCCAGGCGATCGCCCAGGGGTTTGAGATCCTCTCCGTTGGCTCCCCAGCCGTGGAGCAGCACCAGCCGGCCATCCATGGGGCATGAGCATCACTGCTGCGTAGGTTGGCTCACGACCCAGTCACGACCCTTCGATGGCTCCTGTCGCTCTGCTGAGTGTTTCCGATAAGTCCGGGCTGGTGCCCTTGGCGGAGGCCCTGCATCGGACCCATGGCTATCAGCTGCTCTCCAGTGGGGGCACGGCCAAGGTGCTCGAGCAGGCCGGCCTTCCGGTGACCCGTGTGTCGGAGCACACCGGGGCTCCAGAAATTCTTGGCGGTCGTGTGAAAACGCTCCATCCAAGGGTGCATGGCGGGATTCTTGCCAAGCGGGGTGACGCGTCCCACCAGGCTGATCTTGAGCAGCAGAACATCGCCCCCATCGATGTGGTGGTGGTCAACCTCTATCCCTTCCGCGAGACGATTGCTCGGCCTGACGTCACCTGGGATCAGGCGATCGAGAACATCGACATCGGAGGCCCCGCCATGGTTCGGGCGGCCGCCAAAAATCATGCTGATGTGGCTGTTCTCACCAGCCCTGACCAATACGACCGTCTGTTGACCGCCATGGCGGAGTCGGGCGGGAGCGTGCCTTCGGAGCTGCGGCGCCAACTGGCCCTGGAAGCGTTTCAGCACACGGCGTCGTACGACACGGCGATCAGCCGCTGGATGGCCGACCAAACCGCTGCAGAAGACAGCCCCTGGCTGGAGGCGGTGCCGCTGCGGCAGACCCTTCGGTACGGAGAAAATCCCCATCAGAAAGCGCGTTGGTTCAGCCATCCCAAACAGGGTTGGGGTGGTGCGATTCAGCTGCAGGGCAAGGAGCTGAGCACCAACAACCTCTTGGATCTCGAGGCGGCTCTCGCCACGGTGCGGGAGTTCGGCTACGGAGCCGATGGTTCCGCTCCGGCCTTGCAGCCTGCCGCCGTGGTCGTCAAGCACACCAACCCCTGCGGTGTGGCGATCGGAGCTTCGATTCCTGCTGCACTGACGCGTGCCCTGGATGCCGATCGGGTGAGTGCCTTCGGCGGCATCATCGCCATCAATGGTGTGGTGGAAGCTACGGCGGCCCGTGAGCTCACCAGTCTGTTTCTGGAATGCGTCGTGGCACCGGGCTTCACGCCCGAGGCACGGGAGGTGCTGGCGGCCAAAGCCAATCTGCGCCTGTTGGAGCTGGCTCCGCAGGCCATTGACCTGGCCGGCCCCGATCACGTGCGCAGCATCCTGGGTGGTCTCCTGGTTCAGGACCTCGATGACCAGGCGATCACCCCGGCCGACTGGACCGTGGCCAGCCAGCGGCCGCCCACGCCGCAGGAAAAGCAGGACCTGGAATTTGCCTGGCGCTTGGTGCGTCACGTTCGCTCCAACGCCATCGTTGTGGCCAAGGATGGCCAGAGCCTCGGTGTGGGTGCTGGTCAGATGAATCGTGTGGGCTCAGCGCGGATTGCGCTGGAGGCTGCGGGTGACAAAGCCCAGGGGGCTGTTCTGGCCAGTGATGGTTTCTTCCCGTTTGACGACACGGTGCGTCTGGCCGCCAGCCACGGCATCACCGCCGTGATCCATCCCGGTGGGAGCATGCGCGATTCCGATTCGATCAAAGCTTGCGATGAGCTCGGCCTGGCGATGCAGCTCACGGGGCGCCGCCATTTCCTCCATTGACGCTGGTGGGGGCCGCCGGCCCCCTAGCCTCGCGGCACTGAAGAGTCCCCTTCAATGCTCGCCACCCTCCCCTTCAGCCTCAATTTCGCTCACCCCCTAGCAGAGTGGGGCCTGCTCGCCGTTGGTGGTTGGGCTCTCTACCTGGGGATCAAGGCCAAGAAAACGCGCACCGGTACCCCAGAACAGCGCAAAGAACTGGTGCCGAAAAAGTTCGCCCAGCGGCACTACCTCTGGGGCAGCATCCTGCTGGCCGTGATGACCCTCGGGACCCTGGGTGGCATGGCGGTCACCTATCTGAACAACGGCAAGTTGTTTGTCGGTCCGCACCTGCTGGTGGGTCTGGCCATGACCGGGATGATCGCCGTTGCCGCCTCGCTCTCACCCCTGATGCAGCGGGGCAATGTGATTGCGCGTAAGGCTCATGTGGGCCTGAACATGGGCATGCTCACGCTGTTCCTCTGGCAGGCCGTCAGCGGCATGGAGATCGTCAACAAGATCTGGACCAACCGCTGAAGATTCTTCAGAAGGCTGCCCGCTGACGCGGTGGGCAGCTCAGACCATGGGCGGCGTGGAAATCTTCCTGGACCTTCCAGGTGAGCCGTCGTGAAATCTGACGGACAATCTGCTTGAGCAGATGATCACCACTGCTCTGGACCAACTGATCCGGGAGCATGGTGATCACCTTGGGCAGACGGATCCAGACCTTCAGATCCAGATCCCACTGGACTGAGGTGTGCTCCTGTTCGGAGATCAGGCGCATCCCTGCGCGGAAGTCGACGTCGTAGTGATGGCGCAGGGCGAGCGACTTCGGCACGGTTCGAACGGTTTCGATGCGATAGATCCCTTCCTGCTGTGGCAGCAGTCGCAGAGCGATCGTTGGCTCCACCTCAAAGCCGAAGTTGCCGAACCGCCCCAGGGTCAGGCTGTAGGACTGCCGATCGATGGCCTCGACCTGCATCGGGCTGGCGCAACGTTCAAACCAGCTCTGATGGTCATCCAGGTAGCGAGCTACCACCGCTCGGGGCGCCAGCATCTGCATCGAATCCTCGAAGTGGCTGCTGTAGCAGCGCACTTGCGGGTCGGCACCGTGAAGCTGATTGTCGGTTTCAGTGGGCGACAAGACCGTCACGGATGGGGAGCTGCCGGCGGAGGGCGATTAAAGATGAACCAATGTAAAGCTCTCTGCGCTTCAGTTTTCGCTCAATTGCATCAGTTTTTCGATCACCTCTTCCACCGCCCGATCCGGGGTTGAGGCACCGGAGGTGATTCCCACCCGCACGGGGCCTTCAGGCAGGAAATCGCCCTCACGACGGAGTTCGGCTGCCAGTGGTTTGTGCTCGATCGAATTGCTGCCGACGTCGATGCGCTCGGGCGTGTCGATGTGGAACGAGCGAATCCCACGGCTGACGGCAATCTCCTGAAGGTGGGTGGTGTTGGAGGAGTTGAAACCACCGATCACCACCATCAGGTCCAGAGGTTCATCCACCAGGGAGAACATGGCGTCCTGACGCTCCTGGGTGGCATCGCAGATGGTGTTGAAGGCCAGGAAGTGGTCGTTGAGTTGGGTGGGACCGTATTTGCTCAACATCGTGCGTTCGAACAAGCGGCCGATCTCTTCCGTTTCGCTCTTCAGCATCGTGGTCTGGTTGGCCACGCCCAGACGTTCGAGGTCCCGATCGGGATCGAACCCTGGAGAGCAGGCTTTGGCAAACCGTTGAATGAAGTCATCTCGGTCCCCGTTGCCGAGGATGTAATCCGCGACGTACTGGGCTTCCTCCAGATCGAGCACCACCAGATAGGTGCCGGCAAATGAGCTTGTGGCCAGTGTCTCCTCGTGCTTCACCTTGCCGTGAATGATCGAGGTGAAGGTGTGCTTCTTGTGCTTCTCGACGGTGTTCCAAACCTTGGAGACCCAGGGACAGGTCGTGTCAACGATGTGGCAACCCCGTTCATTCAGCAGCTGCATTTCCTGAACGGTGGCACCAAAGGCCGGCAGGATCACCACATCACCGGAGGTGACACCTGAGAAGTCCTTCACTCCCTGTTCGACAGGGATGAACTGCACATCCATTTCCCTGAGGTGATCATTCACGGAAGGGTTGTGAATGATCTCGTTCGTGATCCAGAGACGCTCGCTCGGGTAGTGCTTGCGGGTCTCGTAGGCCATCGCCACAGCCCGTTCAACACCCCAGCAGAAGCCGAAGGCTTCCGCCAACCGGACGTTAAGCCGGCCGTGTTCCAGTCGGTAGCCGTTGTCCCGGATCGTGCCGATCAGGCCGCTCTGGTAGGCCTGCTCAAGGCTCTCCGCTACTTCCTCGGCGCGCCCGAAGCCTCGCCGGTTGTAACGCTCGGAATGGTGGAGGGAGCGCTTGAAGGCGTGGGTGTCCATGGAGGGCGCTGGAGTGGGGCAACTCTATGTGGCCTGAAGCGCTGCTTCAGGCAGTAAAAAAGCCCGGCCATTCGGCCGGGCTTGAGAACAGCAACAGATCGACGCGGAATCAGTTGTTGGTGGTGGAGAAACCGGCGTAGGCCTCCATGCCGTGTTCGCCGATGTCGAGACCTTCGGACTCTTCCTGTTCGGTGACGCGGATGCCGCCGAAGAGGGAGCCGATGATCTGCCAGGCGATGAAGCAGGTGACCACGGTCCAGATGGCATAGGCAGCAGCACCCAGAGCCTGGATGCCGAGCTGGTCGATGCCGCCGCCGACCAGAAGGCCGAGGCCGGAGCCGTCGCCCTGGACGTCGTATCCCCAGAGACCGATCACGATCGTGCCCCAAACGCCGCACACACCGTGTACGGAGAAGGCGCCGACAGGGTCGTCAATGCCTGCGGCATCGAGAGCGGCAACGGAGAAGACGACGATGATGCCGCCCACCAGACCAGCCACCCAGGAACCCGTCAGGGTGAGGTTGCCGCAACCGGCAGTCACGCTCACCAGGCCGGCCAGGATGCCGTTGATGATCATGGTGAGGTCAGGCTTTTTGGAGGTGATCGTGGAGATCACCGTGGCGCCGATGGCACCACCGGCAGCACCGAGGGTGGTGGTGACGGCCACGTAGGGGACCCACTGGTCCATGGCCAGCTGGGAACCGGGGTTGAAGCCGTACCAGCCGATCCAGAGGATCAGGGCGCCAAGGGTGGCGATGGACATGTTGTGACCAGGGATGGCCTGAACCTTGCCGTCGACGTACTTGCCGATGCGGGGTCCAAGCAGCATGGCGCCGACGAGGCCGGCCCAGGCGCCAACGGAGTGAACGATCGAGGAACCAGCGAAATCGATGAAGCCCATTTCGCTGAGCCAACCACCGTTCCACTGCCAGCTCCCGGCAATCGGGTAGATGACTGCGGTGAGCACCAGGGCGAAGATCACGAATTCGCCGAACTTGATCCGCTCAGCCACAAGACCGGAAACGATCGTGGCTGCGGTTCCGGCGAAGGCCGCCTGGAACAGGAAATCAACGGTGGGAACCAGGCCGGCTTCGCTGATGGTCTCAGCGGTGACGGTCGGGTCGAAGAAGAGGCCCCCGAAATACAACCAGCCGCCAATGACGGAGTCGCCGTACATCAAGGAGTAGCCCACGAACCAGTAGGCGGTCACCGCGAGGGCGAACACGAATAGGTTCTTGGCGAGGATATTGACGGCATTCTTTTGCCGGCACATGCCGGCTTCGACCATGGCGAAGCCGGCATTCATGAAGATCACCAGGATGGTGGCGACCAGAAGCCAAAGGTTGTTAGCCAGGAAAGCGGCGGAGAGCTCAGGCAGCTCTTCGGCTTTGGCTGACAGGGTGAAGATGCCAAGGCCCATGAGCGCCAGGGGCGCACAGGCGAGCCAGGTCATGGCACGGTTGGAACTGAAGCCCCGAATGCTCTTCAGGAGCAGCATCGGGCCTTCCAGGAGGCTGGCCTCCTGAAGGGTTTTGCGCCGCGTTTGCGGTGGCGCGTGGAATGCAGTTGTCATGAACGAGAGTGCAGAGCTGCGTGACACGCCCAGTTGTAACTAGGCGAACCAACCCACGCTGCACCTCAAGAAAGTCTTTCTATGTTCGATCTGCTACCAAAATCAATCTAGGTGGACTAGGCGTGTCCCCTGCCAGTGCACCGCATCGGCGCTGAAGCTGAAGCAGCATGGCAGAACTTCCACTCCGCTGTTGGTGGCCTGACGAAACAGCTCCCCGTAGCGCGGATCGGCGCTGTCACCGGGAGCAAAGGCAGTCACGTCCGGCCGGCTGAGGCAGGGCACCAGCACCGCACGCGCGTCCGGAAGGAGCCCCATCAGCTCAATCAGATGCTTCTGCCCCCGTTCGGTCACCGTGTCGGGGAACAGGGCCGTGCTGCCGTCGGTCCAGGTGGTGTTCTTCACCTCCAGGTAGATCGGTCGTTGATCAGGGTTCTGCGCGGATGGCGTCAGCAGGAGGTCGATCCGGCTGCGTTTGTTCGTGCCGTAGGCCACTTCAGCGCGGATCCCCTCAATGCCCCCGAGCTGGGCCTCCAGGCACCCCGCTTCGACCGTGGCACGAATCAGTCGGTTGGGCAGGGCCGTGTTGATGCCCACCCAGCAAGGTTGGCCATCGGCGCCTGGCACCTCGGCTTGCTCCCAGGTCCAGGCCAGCTTGCGTTTGGGGGAGGGGGCGTAGCGCAGACGCACCCGTTGGCCAGGGATCAAGACTCCTGTCATCGGGCCGGTGTTGGCGCAATGGGCGGTGACGGTCTCACCGCTGCTCAGCTCCACATCGGCCAGGAAGCGTTTGTAGCGCTTCAGCAGCACACCCTCCGTTAGGGGTTCAAAGCGCAGCAGGGCATCGCCCGGAGAGGGAAGGCCAGTCATGGCAGCAGCCGAGATTGGCCCATGGTCTCGTGTGGTGCCTCCACAATGCGCCCAATGCTGGGGGCCGAATGGCGCGTTCACTGAAGGGGATCGCACTGGTGGTGACCCTCGGCACCTTGCTGAGCAAGGTGGGTGGCCTGATTCGGCAGCTGGTGATCGCAGCGGCCTTCGGGGTGGGCGCGGCCTATGACGCCTACAACTACGCTTATGTACTGCCTGGATTTCTGCTTATCCTGCTCGGGGGGATCAATGGTCCCTTCCACAGCGCCATGGTGAGCGTGCTGAGCCGGCGCCCCCGGGCTGAAGGGGCGCACATCCTTGCGGCGCTCAACACCAGCGTCAGTGCTCTGTTGCTCCTGGTCACCATCGTTCTGGTGCTGGCGGCGGATCCTCTGATCACCCTTGTGGGCCCTGGCCTTGCCCCCGAGCTTCACGCCATCGCACGGGTCCAGCTGCAGGTGATGGCGCCGATGGCGCTGCTGGCGGGGCTGATCGGGCTCGGCTTCGGGTCCCTCAACGCCGCCTACGAATTCTGGATCCCTGCGATTTCACCGCTGATGTCCAGCGGGGCCTTGATCCTGGGGGTGGGACTGCTCTGGTGGCAGCTCGGCGCTGATATCGCCTTGCCGTCCGCCGCCATGACAGGTGGTGTGGTGCTGGCCTTGGCCACGTTGGTGGGGGCCTTGCTGCAGTGGTTGATCCAGCTGCCGGCGTTGATCCGGCAGGGGTTGGCCCGTTTCCAACTGGTCTGGGACTGGCGGCACCCGGGAGTGCGGGAGGTGTGGCGTGTGATGGGGCCGGCGACGTTGTCGTCCGGAATGCTTCAGATCAATGTGTTCACGGATCTGTTTTTCGCCTCCGGCATCGTCGGTGCGGCGGCAGGTCTGGGGTACGCCAATTTGCTGGTGCAAACCCCTCTGGGCCTGATCTCGAATGCACTGCTGGTGCCCTTGCTGCCCACTTTTTCCAGGCTCACGGCTCCTGAGGATCGTCCGCAGCTGATCGATCGGATCCGACAGGGGTTGATGTTGTCTGCGGCATCGATGATCCCCCTGGGGGGACTGTTCATTGCTTTGGGTGGCCCCATCGTCGCCTTGGTGTACGAGCGTGGTGCCTTTGATGCATCAGCCGCACAGCTGGTGACGGGCCTGTTGATGGCCTATGGCCTCGGCATGCCGGCTTACCTCGGCAGGGATGTGCTGGTGCGCGTCTTTTATGCCCTTGGCGATGGAACGACGCCTTTTCGGCTCTCGCTGGCGGGGATCGGTCTGAACGTGGTTTTTGACTGGCTGCTGGTGGGTGGTCCGACCCCTTGGGGGAATCAGTCGCCGTTCAATTTCGGTGCGCCAGGGTTGGTGCTCGCCACGGTTGCCATCAACCTGCTCACCTGCCTCGCCCTGTTGGTGGGTCTGCAGCAACAGGTTGGAGGCCTGCCGCTGCGGCGCTGGGGGATGGACCTGATGCGGCTAGCCATCGCCGGAGTTCTGGCAGCGGGGGGTGCGGGAATCCTGGTGACCGTTTTGCCTTGGCCGGCAGGGTTGCTGGGCCTAGTGCTGCAGGTGTCTGCTCCTGGCCTGCTGGGTTTGGCCTTGTTTGCCTTAATCGGTGCACAACTCAAGGTGCCGGAGGTGCGTGAGGTCACGCAGTTGGTGGTGGGCCGGTTCAGGGCTCGCTGAGACGAACATCCAGCTCTTCACGCACCTGAATCGGAAGTTCCAGTTGCTCGCGACCCACGAGTTGCGGGCCCTGAACAGACACGATCCGTGCCTCGATCCCAAATTCTTTAAAGGCGGTTTCCAGTTCCTGGATCAGGGCTTTTTCAACCTGAGCCTCCGCGTCCACGACCCGACCAATCAGCCGTTCACCAAGGCGGCCGATGCGTTGGCGCACCAAATCTCTGGAGTTGGTGACTTCAATGATCAGCACACCAACCGCTGCGGATGGACTGCAACCTTATCTGCAGTACGGCTCGAGGATCTCTTCAAGATCCCTCAGCTGGGCGGGGGGAATCAGCTTGGAGAGCGGGAGCTGACTGGCGCCTCCTGCCAGGGGCACCTTGACCGCGTCGAGGGCCTGCCGGGCCGCTACTTCAGCACCTTGATTGACGCGGGCACTGCATTCAATAGCCAGGGCTGAGGCCAGGTCGGCATCGCCGAGGTAAAGATGCCAGCCGCTGATCTGCACGTAGAGGCGGTCAGCCAAAGCACTCTGAAGGTCCTGCAGGTCACTGGCGGAGAGGGACATCAGCCCGGAAGGATCGAGGAGGGGATTGCATCCATGCTGGCTTTATTCCTCCGGCTTGGGGCGCTGAAGAATCACCCAGATCAATTGGCCCAGCCACAGGCTTGCCCAGAGGCTGGTGACCCAGGTCAGGCTCCCTTCGGGAAAGGGGTGGCGCATCTCCTGCAGAAACCAGCCGCCGCTGTTCACCGCGGCGAACACGCCGCCATGCAGGCACAGGTTCACGATGCGTTCGAAATGCCGGTAGGTCGGATCCTCAGGGTTAGCGGGGCCATACCAGCGGATCGGCATTGCTCAGGCTCAGAAACACCTGAATCTTGACGCGGCCCGCACCCAGTTGACGAGCGGACCCTCGATGGGGTCTGATGGTTTGGCGCAAGCGCTTGTAGCTCAGCGGATTAGAGCATCTGACTACGGATCAGAGGGTCGGGAGTTCGAATCTCTCCAGGCGCGTTTCAACTGCCCCCGGCGGGCAGTTTTTTTTTGGTTGATCGCTCGGGCTGATCGCTGCGGTTTCTTACGATTGGTCAAAGCTTTACTGACATTTCATGGGCCAGATTTCTGGACGCGCCATCGACGCTGATCTGGCTCAGTCGGATCCGGATATCGCCGCGTTCATCAATCAAGAACGTCAGCGTCAGGAAACCCACCTGGAACTGATCGCATCGGAAAACTTTGCCTCCCGTGCGGTGATGCAGGCCCAGGGGTCTGTGCTCACCAACAAGTACGCCGAGGGGTTGCCCAGCAAGCGGTATTACGGCGGTTGTGAGCACGTTGATGCCATTGAGGAGCTGGCCATCGAGCGGGCCAAGCAGTTGTTTGGTGCCGCCTGGGCCAATGTCCAGCCCCACAGCGGTGCCCAGGCCAACTTCGCTGTTTTCCTCGCCCTGCTGCAGCCCGGTGACACGATCATGGGGCTGGACCTGTCCCATGGCGGCCACCTCACCCATGGTTCCCCGGTCAACGTCAGCGGCAAGTGGTTCAACGTTGTTCAGTACGGCGTCGACAAGGAGACCCAACGCCTTGATATGGAGGCGATCCGCCAGCTGGCTTTGGAGCACAAGCCGAAGCTGATCGTTTGCGGCTATTCCGCTTATCCACGCACCATCGATTTCGCCGCATTCCGTGCCATCGCTGATGAAGTGGGTGCTTATCTGCTGGCCGACATGGCTCACATCGCTGGCCTCGTGGCCGCTGGTGTGCACCCCAGCCCGGTGCCCCATTGCGATGTGGTGACCACCACCACCCACAAGACCCTGCGCGGCCCCCGCGGCGGCCTGATCCTCTGCCGCGACGCCGAGTTCGCCAAAAAGTTCGATAAGGCTGTGTTCCCTGGCAGCCAGGGTGGCCCTCTGGAGCATGTGATCGCTGCCAAGGCTGTGGCCTTCGGGGAAGCGCTGCAGCCTTCGTTCAAGGCCTACAGCCAGCAGGTGGTTGCCAATGCGGCAGCCCTCGCTGAACAGCTGATCGCCCGCGGCATCGATGTCGTCAGCGGCGGTACCGACAACCATGTGGTGCTGCTGGATCTGCGTGGCATCGGCATGACTGGAAAGGTGGCTGATCTGTTGGTCAGTGATGTGCACATCACTGCGAATAAGAACACCGTTCCCTTCGACCCCGAATCGCCCTTCGTCACCAGCGGCCTGCGGCTGGGAACAGCTGCCCTCACCACCCGTGGTTTTGATGCGCAGGCCTTCCGGGAGGTCGCAGATGTGATTGCCGACCGTCTTCTCAATCCTGAGGATGATGCGATTCGCCAGCGTTGCCTCGATCGGGTGGCCGCCCTCTGTGAGCGCTTTCCCCTCTACGCCGACAGCAAGCAGCCGGTTCTGGCCTAAGGCTTGGCCTTGGCTCTCGAATGGGCCGAGGCACTGCCTGGTTGAACGGTTGCAAGCTCCCTAGGATTGGAGTGACTCCTTCTGACCGGGGGATCGTCTCTTTCCTGGAGCCTGCGTGAACCTCTTGGCCAGCCCTATTGCGGTCGCCTCGGTCAGCTTTCTTCTGGCTGCGGTGACCACCATGGTGCTGGTGCCCCAAGTCCGCCGGCTGGGTTTGCGCTTTGGGTGGACTGATCAACCGGATGAGCGCAAGCAGCACATCACCCCCATGGTGAGGTTGGGGGGCATTGCCATGGTGCTGGGTTTTGCCCTGGCTTTGGCAACGGTCTGGTCCATGGGGGGCTTCGGCCTGCTGGCGCCGGCCAAGGATCAGCTGATCTGGGGCACCCTGGCCGGTTCGCTCTGTCTTTTTCTGATCGGCCTGGCCGACGACCTCTTCGCTCTCTCGCCCTGGCCGCGGCTGGCTGGACAGGTTGCCGTGGCTTGTGCGGTGTGGAGCCAGGGGGTTCGGATCGGGGCAATCGATCTCCCCTGGTTCACCGCTTCAGCCGGTCCGATTGCTCTGCCTGACAGCCTCAGCCTGCTGGCCACTGTGGTTTGGCTGGTAGGGATCACCAATGCCATCAACTGGCTGGATGGCCTTGATGGTCTTGCTGCGGGAGTGGCTGGCATTGCCGCTGTTGGGTTGGTTTCCGTCAGCTTTTCGCTGCATCAGGTGGCTGCCGGATTCCTTGCCGCAGCGCTGGCGGGCTGCTGCCTCGGCTTCCTACGCCACAACTTCAACCCCGCCCGCATCTTCATGGGGGATGGGGGCTCTTACTTCCTCGGTTTCACCCTCGCCGCCGTGAGCATCGTGGGACCCGCCAAGGGGCTCACGACGGTGAGCCTGCTGTTGCCGTTGCTGATTCTCTCGCTTCCTCTGGCCGACATGTCGGCCGTGATCATGGGCCGTCTGCGGGAAGGCCGTTCCCCCTTCTATCCCGACCGCCGTCACCTCCATCACCGCCTGTTACGCGCGGGGTTCAGTCATCGGCGCACGGTGCTGTTGATCTACGTCTTCACCCAGTGGCTTGCTGCCCTTGCCCTTGTGGTGGCCAATGCCGAGATGCGCTTCCTCTGGCTGGCTTTGGCCACGGCCATCCTCGTGGCCACGGTGGTGATCAGCCGTCGCCAGCTGCAGCATGAGCGAGCTCTGTTAAACACCAACCCCTGCTCCACCCCTGTTGATCCTGCGGCCCTTGGCGAACCGCGTGGCTGAATCGGGTGTTGAAATCCTGTGCGTGGGCACAGAGCTGTTGTTGGGGGACATCCTCAACGGCAATGCTCGATGGATTGCCGAACAGTTGGCCGGCCTGGGTCTGCCGCATTACCGCCAAACCGTAGTTGGCGACAACAAAGAGCGTTTGATCTCTGCCGTACGCGAAGCATCGCAGCGCTGCAGGGTTCTGGTGACGACAGGGGGTTTGGGCCCAACCCCCGATGACCTCACCACCGAGGCCCTGGCCGCTGCTTTCGAGACTCCCTTGGAGGAGCGGCCCGAGCTCTGGCGGGAGATCCAGCGGAAGTTATCGGCCGGTGGCCGGCCGGTTGCTCCCAGCAACCGCAGCCAGGCTTATCTGCCCCGTGGAGCGGAGGTTCTCCCCAATCCAAAGGGGTCGGCACCGGGAATGATTTGGTCTCCCCGGCCTGATTTCACGATCCTCACCTTCCCGGGTGTGCCTGCGGAGATGCGGGCGATGTGGGCGGAAACAGCCGCCCCCTGGCTACAAGCCAATGGTGGAACTTCCGGTGTGTTCGTGAGCCGTCAGCTCCGCTTCACCGGCATTGGTGAATCCGATCTGGCTGAGCGCGTTGCTGATTTGTTGGCGTCGAACAACCCAACAGTGGCTCCCTATGCCTCCCTCGGCGATGTGAAATTGCGGCTCACGGCCTGTGCCCCTAGTGCCGATACCGCCGCTCAGCTGTTGGTGCCGCTGGAAGCTGAGCTGCGCCGTCGCACGGGCAACCACTGCTACGGCGCCGATGCGGACAGCCTGGCGTCGGTGGTGATCGACCTGCTCAAGCAACGGCACCACACGCTGGCGGTGGCGGAGTCCTGCACCGGTGGTGGATTGGCGGCAGCCCTGACGGCTGTTCCAGGCTCTTCGTCGGTTTTTCAGGGTGGCGTCGTTGCCTACAGCAATGCCGTTAAACAGGCATTGCTGGGGGTGTCTCCGGATCTGCTCACTGCCCATGGCGCTGTTTCACAGCCTGTGGTCGAGGCGATGGCTCGGGCAGCCCGGGAGAACCTCAATTGCGATTGGGCGATTGCCGTCAGCGGCATCGCCGGACCTGGTGGTGGCAGTGCTGAGAAGCCGGTGGGTCTGGTGCACCTGGCCTTGGCTGGTCCCGATGGCTGTGAGGCCTGGGTCCAGCATTTCGGTGAGCGGCGAGGTCGGGAGGCCATTCAGAGGATGAGCGTGATCCGCGGCTTGGACCGTCTGCGCCTTCGCTTGCTCGCTCAGGTTTAGGGTCGACGGTTCTTGCGGCTGAACTGTTGAGTGCCGGCACCCTCTACGACAAGGTGTGGGACCTGCATCGGGTGGCGGAGCTCCCCGGCGGATCCACCCAACTGTTTGTCGGTCTGCATCTGATCCATGAGGTCACCAGTCCTCAGGCCTTCTCGGCGTTGAAGGACAAGGGGCTGACGGTGCGCTGTCCTGAGCGCACGGTGGCCACGGTGGACCACATCGTGCCGACCACGTCTCAGCAACGGCCGTTCGCCGATCCGTTGGCGGAGGAGATGCTCAGCACCTTGGAGCGGAACTGCCAGGAGCACGGCATCCCTCTCAACAACATCGGCAGTGGACGGCAGGGCATCGTTCATGTGATTGCCCCCGAGCTGGGCCTGACTCAGCCAGGCATGACGGTGGCCTGCGGTGATTCCCACACCTCCACGCACGGCGCCTTCGGGGCGATTGCCTTCGGGATCGGCACCAGTCAGGTGCGCGATGTGTTGGCCAGCCAGAGCCTGGCCATGAACAAGCTCAAGGTGCGCCGGATTCAGGTGAATGGCCGTCTCGCCGAGGGCGTGTCGGCGAAGGACCTGATCCTGCATGTGATTCGCCACCTGGGTGTGAAGGGCGGCGTTGGCTACGCCTATGAGTTCGCTGGCTCTGCCATCGAGGCGTTGTCGATGGAAGAGCGGATGACCCTCTGCAACATGGCGATCGAGGGGGGCGCCCGATGCGGTTACGTCAATCCCGATCAGGTCACCTTTGACTATCTGAAAGGTCGCCCCCATGCCCCCGAGGGTGAGGCCTGGAACCGTGCTGTCGCCTGGTGGAGCTCCCTGGCCACTGATGCCAACGCAACGGTCGACGACGAGGTGGTGTTTGATGCCGCTGCGATTCCACCCACGGTGACCTGGGGCATTACCCCGGGCCAGGGACTGGGGATCGATGAAACGGTGCCAAGCCTGGATCAGCTGGATCCAGGCGAGCGTCCGATTGCTGAGGAGGCCTACCGCTATATGGATCTCCAGCCGGGAACGGCGATTGCAGGGGTCCCTGTGGATGTCTGTTTCATCGGCAGCTGTACCAATGGTCGTCTTAGCGATCTGCGTGCCGCTGCCGATGTGGCCCGGGGGCGCCAGGTGGCTGAAGGCATCAAGGCGTTTGTGGTCCCCGGTTCAGAGCAGGTGGCGAAAGCTGCTGAAGCGGAAGGGCTGGATGCGGTGTTCCGTGCCGCGGGCTTTGAGTGGCGAGAGCCCGGCTGCTCGATGTGTCTGGCGATGAATCCGGATCGGCTGGAGGGGCGTCAGATCAGCGCCAGCTCCAGCAACCGCAATTTCAAGGGTCGGCAGGGATCGGCCAGTGGCCGGACGTTGTTGATGAGTCCAGCCATGGTGGCGGCCGCTGCTGTTCACGGTCGTGTAACCGATGTCCGTACTTTGATTTCTCCGTCCGCATCGTGATGGCTCTTTTCCCCACTGGTCCGATTCAACAGGTGAGTGGAACGGCTATCGCCGTCCCCGGTGAAGACATCGACACGGATCGGATCATTCCGGCACGGTTCCTCAAATGCGTGAGTTTCGAGGCGCTGGGTGACCAGGTGTTTGCCGACGATCGCCTTGAACTCTCCGGTGAGCATCCCTTTGATCAGGCCCGTTATCAGGGGGCCTCGATACTGGTGGTGAACGGCAATTTCGGCTGTGGTTCCAGCCGTGAACATGCACCTCAGGCGTTGATGCGCTGGGGAATTCGTGCGGTGGTTGGGGTGAGTTTTGCCGAGATCTTCTACGGCAACTGCCTCGCCCTTGGCATTCCCTGTGCAACGGCGGCCCCCGAGCAGATCAAAGCCATTCAGGCGCAGGTGGATGGCGATCCGGGACGCTCCTGGAGTCTCGATCTGGCCAGTTTGCAACTGACCTCAGCCGACTCTAGTTGGCCTGTCTCGATCGATCCTGGTCCTCTGGACATGCTGCGCAGCGGTCGTTGGGATGCAACGTCCCAGCTCCTGGGCCATGGCCCTCAGGTTGCGGAATTGATGCAAACACTGCCCTACATCGACCAGTTTGCCGCAAAGTAACAGCCAAGCGCGACTCCTGTGTCTATGAAAGAGATAGGAGGTTGCATTCGGAGGTTGGATCTCAATGGCCCATTTGCTTTCGCGGTTGTTGCTGCCGTTTGTGCCCCTGTTGGTCGTTGCCGGTGTGGCTCCCGTTGGTGCCGTTCCACTTCAGGTTGATCCCCATGATCCGTTGGACCGCAGCTGTCCAGGCTGTGACCTCCGCGAGGTGGATTTCCGTCAGGCCCATCTGATCGGCGCTGATTTTCGGGGCAGTGATCTGCGCGGTGCTGATCTGCGGGACGCGAATCTGGAAGGGGCGGACCTGACCGGAGCGTTGCTCGAAGGTGCTGACCTGCGGGGAGCCAACCTCACCAATGCCGAGCTGTCAGGCGTGGATCTGCGCAATGCCGATCTACGAGAGGCTCAGGTGATCAACGCCTATGCCCCGAACGTGCGGACCTCCGGCATGCGCTATGCCGGAGCTTCACTGTTTGGTAGCGATCTGATCATCGGGGGCGGTGATTGATCAGAAGGGTCGATCCACGTTGGTGGTTTTCATCCAGTTCGTTGGGATGTAGGGCACAAACGGCACGCCTGTGCCCTTGAAGTCAAAGTCGTGGAGTCTGAATCGGAAACCGCCGATGCCTTCGTAGGGATTGACGTAGAACCCGACGTCATAGCTACGTCGTTGCCATCTAAGTTCGATATTGGAATTAATGACATTGCCGTAGTACTCGGAAGCTGGATCCACATTGACTCCAATGCCGGCATCTAGGACTAAGGGACCAGCGATCTGCTGGGTGATGCCAATGCCAAGGGTGCCCAAGTCGATAGCCTGGTCGAAATCAAAGGGGCTTGAACCATTTTTGAGTGTGGCATTACCGCTGATCGTCAGTTTTGTGTAGTCCAGGAAGGCTTTGCTGAAGGTTCCCAGGGTGAGGGTTGGCCCCATGGACAAGCTGAGCGTGCTTTGACTGGTGCCATCGCCATAGGACGACAGGAGGGTGTTGATATTGGTGTTGAACCGTAGACCTGGAACTATGGCTACCGGTGAGTAGCGGTAGGCGTCTTCAGGGGTCAAAGCGGCTGATTCCCCGCGCCAGATCGGATAAGAGCTGTTGATGGAGCCGTAGAAGTTGGCACGAAACTTTTCGGTGAGATTGGTGTTGGTATGACTGTCCGCCTGGTAGTTGCCCACTCCGATTCGCCAGATGTAGGAGTTACTCAGCTCGCCCAAGTCGAAGGATTTTCTCTGTTCGATGAATCCACCCAGCGCTGAGTAAACATTGGTTTCGCCCAGGGAGCCATTCCAAGATCTGTAGCGGTACGCGCCAAATAATCGAGCGGTGACGTCGCCTAACCATGGCAGCTCAATATCATTTTCAATAGAGCCCCAGTAGCGGCTGCCATTAGCAAAGTTCTGCGGCTTGAAACTGCTGATGTCGGCGTTCAGGGTGATGTCCCAATCCCAGATCTGGCCCTTGAGTTCGGCTTTAAGGCCTAATAGATCTGCTGCTGTGGTGGGCTGGTCGACATCTTCACTATCGGCTGATTCACCCTCTGCCGGATAGCTACTGGTTTCGCCGTTGTTGGCGCGTTGCACCATCAATTGGGGTTCCAGTCTCAGGGTGAAATCGCGGGTCAGTTCAATTGGCTTGAGATTTCGACCAATGAAGAAGCCGTCACGATCCCTATCGTCGAACCCAAGGATCCAACGGTTTTCCACATCTTCCTCTCCTTTTATAAGTTGTCGACGCGTTAATGGGATGGGCAATCGCTCTTCGAGGATTAGGCGGTTTCGCCGCGCAGAGATAATCATGTCGCCATCGGCTTGTTCCCGTGCGACCACGTCCTCTGCATCGATCCTTGTATGTGTCGGTGTGAAAGGGTCGTTGCTGAAGCCCATTCGGTCGGCCTCCCATCCATTGTTTTTGATTAAGACCTCTGATGCCTGAACTCTCCAGCGGCTAACTCTGCCACTGAGAAGTTGTGTTTTCTCTAGGTTTTTGAGTTGAGTAGGTCGAATTGCTCCGAAGCGATTTTCATTCCTGATCGAGGAATTCGAGCGTTGGGTCAGGCTTCCAACGCGTGGTTCGATGATGAAGCTGCCTTTTAAAGCGATTTGCGAGATGCGCTGATCGATGTTGGATATTGCGTTCGCCCGCATGGCTTGCTGCTGGCCTGGCGGAATTGTTTCTTCTTTAGGTTTGCCATAACTCGAGACATTGCCTTGCGGCTCACCTCCATCTCCGAGGGCAATCGATTCGAGTCGTTCTGAAAGGGAGGAGGGCTTGACGTGCTTGTTGCGATCCGGTGCTTCACACTCCGGCAGTGGAGGCATCAAGGTGCGCTCTACCTGGTGTGTATCTTGCCCCCAGCGGTAGCGGAGCCCGAGCAAGTAGCCATTGCTCCCCCCTGAGACTCCGTCAAAGAGGCCAAAAGCTCCTGAGCGGTGGTGAATCCGACCAACGAGTGACAAGTCGGGAGATACAGCGGCTTCCACTTCGAAGCCGAGATAGTTCAGAAGCTGGCTGCTTTTCTCCCGGAAAGTTTTCTCATAGAGGCTGACATCGGTGTAAAAACTGATGCCCTCAACGACGCTGAAACTCAGCCAAGGCTGCACCCACAAGCGTGCTCCGATCCCCAAAATCCCTTCCCCAAAGCTTTGGGACGGGAGATCAGCATTGGGCTGGCTTTGGTTGTAAGCGCCACCTTGTTGTTGGTCTGCGATGTGGCTGAACAGGTCAGCCTCAAGTTCAATGGCAAGCGGGCCTGCTCGCTTGATTCGCTTCTGTAAGCCGACGCCCAGCAGGCCTTCGGGACGCATTCGACCGTCGAAAAGGAAAGTCGGGCCGAAGTCTGCATCAATCATCTGCCCGCCCCAGGCCGTTACTGCCCAGGGATGGGGATGCCAGTCGGGGACCGGAGGAAGCAGTGGTGGACAGGCCACGGTCGGCATGTCTTGACGGCCGGCTGATGTGGGTGACTCCGGTGGGGCTGATGTTGCTTGAGAGCTAGTTAATGGATTAGTGAGGGGCTCCTCGAGGTCGATGACCCCGTAAACATCATTGAGCAGTCCTTCCTGTTGAACGAGGTTGTAGCGGAAGCTTGACGCTTGAAAATATTGACTGCCGCGCCTGAAGCGGACAGCGCCGCGTGCGTAGAGCGTGCGGTAAGCCGCATCAAATTCGACCCGATCGGCGTGCAGTTCGGCGTTCCCGAGTTGAACTGAAACGTTGCCCTCGGCGACGTTGGCTTTCGACTTGTTGTCGGCGTATTGACGGTCAGCGCGAACGTTGAGGCTCGCCGCTGACGTTGCAACGTTCTCTGGCGTTGATTCAGCCGAACCGGCCGCTGCGGGCAATACGGATACCGACCCTGTGATCAGGGTTCCGGTCAATGCAAAAAAAAGGCGGAGGGCCGCCAAGGCAATGCAGCTGCGGCTCATGAGCTTGACAGCTCATTTCAGAAATCATGCTCCGATCAGACCAGTGTGTGGCGCGGTCTGATCGGGAGACGGCATCAATCTTCCAGGTCTTTGCGGCTAGGGGTGCGGCTTGGATCGCTCGCAAGGAACCCGAACACGAAGATGCCGAGGAAGAAGAAGACGACCGAGTAAACGGAGATCTTGAGGGCGAGCATGGAGACCGACCGGCGTCTGTGACAAGGTCATCATCCTATGGGGCATGACAGCGTCAGCAGGGGAATGGACCCTGATCAAGTCGGTCGATCGGAGTGGATTGAAACGTTTCGCAGTCGCTCGCGTTGTGATCTGCGTGCCGGGTGGCGCCGCTCAGGCTCCGCCCAGGCTGGGTTTTTTCTCGATGAAAGCTGGGGATCAACGCACCGGCCGGACTGGGCCAAGCGCGGTCTGCTGATCTGGCCCAGGGGACGCCAATGGTTGCGTCTTGAGCAGCGATTGAGCTGGCCTGATGATTGGAGTAACCGTGATTCCTGCCGTGCCCGGCTGGTGCTGAGCTGGTGGGCTGAGCAGATGCGTCTCTGGGTGGATGGCGTGTTGGTGCATGAGGGTGATCTGTTCGATACCGCCTGTCGCTGGCCGCTGCCTGGGCGTTGTCGTCAGGGGGCTGCCCTGGATTTTGTTCTGGAGCTCTGCAGTCCCTTGCATGACGATGGAGCCCTGATCAGCAGTCATCTCGAGCTGGAGCCGCAGTCTGCAGGCTCCGACCCCGAGGGCTTGCTGTTGCCTGCGGCCCTGGAGCTGCATCTGGCGGCGGATGGAGACCTGCCCTCGCATTGGGCTGATCTGGATCCCAGCAGTGTTGACGCGCAGGCTGCTGTTGCAACGCACCTGCATCAGGCAGAACCGCCGCGAGGGTCGTTGCATTGGCTGGGTCATGCCCATCTCGATCTGGCCTGGCTTTGGCCGGTCGCCGACACCTGGCAGGCCGCTGAACGCACCTTCCGATCAGCGCTGGCGTTGATGCGTCGCTGGCCCGAGCTGCGCTTTGCCCATTCCACGCCGGCGCTTTACGCCTGGGTGGAGCAACATCGGCCAGCTCTTTCTGCGGAGATCCAGGCGGCCAGTCGGGCCGGCCGCTGGGAACCGATCAATGGCCCCTGGGTGGAGACCGACTGTGTGTTGGTCAGCACGGCGTCGTTGTGGAATCAGTTCGCGCTCGGTCAGGACGACAGCCGCCGCCGCTTCCCGGAATGGACCCATGAACTGGCCTGGTTGCCGGACAGCTTTGGCTTCGCTGCTGGCCTGCCTGCCGTGGCGTCAGCCACCGGTGTGCGCTGGTTCTGCACCCACAAGCTGGCCTGGAATGCTGACAACCCTTTCCCCCACCGCTTGTTCCGCTGGCGCGCACGGGGACGGTCGGAACTACACAGCCTGATGCTGCCGCCGATCGGGCGCCGCGCCGATCCTTTGGAGATGCTGGACGAGCAGCGGGCCTGGCATCAGGCCACGGGGCTGGAGGCGGCGCTCTGGATTCCAGGCGTTGGTGATCACGGTGGTGGTCCTACCGAAGAGTTGCTGGAGCAGATCGAGCTCTGGGAAGGGCAAGCGGCCGCCTTGCCCACCCGTGCCGGCACGGTCAGGGAGTTCTTGACCGAGCTGGAGCAGGGCGATCATGCCTTGCCGGTGTGGCGAGATGAACTCTTCCTGGAGTTGCACCGCGGTTGCGCCACCAGCCGTCCCGATCAGAAGCGCCACAACCGGACGCTCGAGCGGCTTTTGCGGGAGGCTGATGCAGTCTCAGCCCTGTTGGCGATCGCAGGTCGCGACAGCGGCAGCAGCGATTGGCGTCCGCTGTTGTTCCAGCAGTTTCACGACATCCTTCCGGGTACCTCGATCCCGGAGGTGTTTGACCAGGCGGAACCGGTCTGGCGCTCGGCCCGGCGCCAGGTCCGCCAGGAACGCGACCGGCGGCTGGCAAGGCTGCCGGGTCCGGAGGACACAGCAGCGGTGTGGAGTTGGTGGGGTCTGCAGCCCTTGGCGTCCTGGTCGCCTCTGGTTCGCCTTCCTGCGGGATCGTGGTCAGCGGACGCCGTTTCACTGCCGCAGCAAAACGCCGCTGCTGGTGGTACCTGGGTGCAGCTACCGCGTCAGCACGGGATTTGTTCGGTGCCGCTCCGGCGTGAACCAGGCTGGACGTCCTGCGCGGCTGAGCCCCGTCAGGCTGTGGTCATCACGCCGCTGGGGGCGGGAGCTTGGCGTGTGGGTAATGGTCTGATCGAGCTCGATGTCTCCTCGGCCGGACTGCTGGCTTTGCGGGATCGCGATGGACGGGATCAGTTGTCGTCTTCCCTGCAGTTGGAGCGCTATCGGGACCGGGACGAATTCTGGGATGCCTGGGATCTTGCGGCGGACTACCGATCTCAGCCCCTGGGTGTGCTCTGTACGGATTCCCTGGAGTGGCTCGATCAGGGCCCCCTGGTGGCGCATCTGGTGCTGCGGCGCCAGCTCGGTGCCAGTTGCATGCGTCTGGACCTGCGGCTGAAGGCCGATACGCCCTGGCTGGAGCTGATCTGCGGTATCGACTGGCGCCAGACCCATGAGTTGCTGCGTCTTGAGCTGCCGCTGGCGACCCCCGCCGTCCGCATCGCTGCCGACTCCAGTGGAGGGGTGATCGAACGGCCGGCTGCACCGATGACGGCTCGGGAGCAAGCCCGTTGGGAAGTGCCTGTGATCTCCTGGTTCGCCTCGCAGTCGGCGGCTCCCGGAGGCGGGATGGCTGTGTTGCTGGACGGTCCCCAGGGTGTGGATTGGTCTTCAGACCGACTTGGCATTTCGCTGCTGCGGGGCCCGACCTGGCCAGATCCCAGCGCTGATCAGGGGTGGCATCGCCAGCGCTTGGCCCTCATGCCGTTCGCCGGCTCATGGAGCGATGCCGGTGTGTCTCAGGCGGCCATTGCCTTTCGTGAGCCCGGGTGGTGTGCGGACTTGCCGGCGGAGCAGCGTCAATGGTTTCCATCGCTGCCGCTTCCACTCACGCCGGTGGGGTTGGAGCGCCATGCCGATGGTTGCGTGCTGAAGCTGCTCAATTCGGGATCAGCGCGCTGTCGCTGGACTCCCGGAGCGGGGTGGAGGGTCCGCAGGGAAGCCGACTCAATGGCCGCTTCTGCCGTGGTGATCACCCCAGGAGAACTCGTCTCCCTGGTGGTGGATCAGTCCTCGTGATCGTCGAACGGGTCGTCGAGTGCTTTTGATGGAGGGCCAAAGGCCTGATACACGCCAAATCCGGTGAGTCCGAACAAAACAGCGAGCACGCCAATGGCGACGGACAGAGCTGGGGACGACGTTTCCATCACATCTCTCGACAGGATCAACCCCGAACCGGAGTCGGCCCCTACAGTATCGAGACTTCAAACCACCCGAGACCCGGCGTCGCCATGGCACAACGCACCCGTCTGGGAGACCTTCTCCGCCCACTGAACTCCGAGTACGGCAAGGTGGTCCCCGGATGGGGCACCACTCCCGTGATGGGCATCTTCATGGTTCTGTTCCTGGTGTTTCTGCTGGTGATTCTTCAGCTGTACAACAAGTCCCTCATCCTCGAGGGCATCAACGTGAACTGGAACGGCCTCGGCTGATCTGCACCCATGAACATCTTCGGCGTCGGTCTCCCCGAAATGGCGGTTATCGGCGCCGTTGCCTTGCTGGTTTTCGGGCCGAAACGCCTGCCTGAGCTTGGTCGGACTCTTGGTAAAACCCTGAAGGGCTTCCAATCCGCGTCCAAGGAATTCGAACGCGAGATCAACAAAGCCATGGCTGAACCGGAAGTTTCCGGTGAGGCTGCGAAGCCGGTTGAAGAACTTCCCCCCAGCGACTGAGTCGTTCCAGCGGTATGACCACTGATCTCAAGCTGGTGGTGGGTCTGGGAAATCCGGGTGCGAAATACGCCGGCACCCGTCACAACATCGGCTTCATGGCCCTCGAGCTTTTGGGTGAGCGTTCTGGGTTCAGTTTTCGTCAGCAAGCCAAGTTGCACGGTCTTGCAGCCGATACAGGGGTTGGCGAGCAGCGGCTGCGCTTGCTGATGCCTCAGACCTACATGAATGACAGCGGTCGTGCCATTCGTGCGGCTCTCGATTGGTTCGGCCTGGAGCCTCACCAATTGCTGGTGCTGGTGGACGACATGGATCTTCCGCTGGGTCGTTTGCGGTTGCGGGCCCAGGGCAGTGCCGGCGGGCACAACGGTTTGCGCAGCACCATTCAGCACCTCGGGACCCAGGCGTTCCCCAGGCTGCGGATCGGCATTGGTGCGCCGGCTCAGAACCCTGCCGAACGCCGCGCCCGAACGGTGTCCCATGTTCTTGGTCCGTTCAGCAAAGCGGAGCAACCCTTTGTCGGCGCTGTTCTCGATGCTGTTCTGGATGGGATTCAACGTCTTCAGCACCAGAGCTTTGAGCGCGCTGGAACCTGGATCAACGGCTTCCGCTATGACCTGGAGTCGGTCGACTGATGCCGGCACTTCCGGCGACAACGGCCCATTTGCGAGTGCTCCGCCAGTGCTTTCAAGCCAAGTGCGTGGAGGGTGAAGTCTCTGCTGGAGGCTTTGAGTGGCAGTTTTCCTGGGCCTTTGATCGCGGTGAACTGGTGGTGGAGCCTTCCCTGGGACGTGCCCTTATCGAGGATGCCCTGCGGCGGTTTCTGGTGCGTTCTGATTACAGGCTGGAACCGGGGGGTGATTACACCTTCATGGTCCGGGCCAGGTTCTGAGCGAGAACGTCGGAGCAGGCTCAGGCCATCTCAGGCGGCATTGCAGGTGCTCCTCAAGCATCACCAAAGCTGCAACAGCATCCAGATCCACCGGTGGAATGCGCAGTCCTGCCGGCAGCATCCGTCGCCAACCTCGAGCCGGCCATAGCGCCCAGTAACGCTGTCTCGCCCTCAGAGTTGTTCCCTGCTCCGGAACCACGGTGAGATGGCCCAGCCGTTCCAGTCGCTGGATCCAGGCTCGGCTTCCCGTGCCATCGCCGATCAGGATGCGATCGAGAGCTTGGTCTTGACTCCAGTGCTCCAACCAGGGTTCGACGGCCTCCGGGGCCAGCACATGCCCTTCGCGCACGAGGCCGAGCTGAAGATCGGCCAGCACAAGACCACATTTGCAGCGGCCTGGATCGAGGACGGCCACCCGTTTCATGGGGAGGCCTGAATGGAGACGACGACGGGATCGGCACTGTCGCTGACCCCTGCGGAAATCACGTCCAAGACCACGCTTTGGCTCGGTCCTTCCATCAGGGTCTGGGCCAGTTGGGAGAGGGCTGATCCATCGAATTGAAGGCCCTCGGTCAGGGACCCCCGCCGCTGCACCTCGGCATAGGCCGAGGCCAAGAGAAGGTTCAGCCGTGTGCGAATGCCCTCTGGAGTGCGTTCATTCGGTTGGAGTGTGGTGGTGGCCAGCACATCTCCGCGTTGGGTCACCGGCCGGTTCGGACGCACTTCTGGGAAGGCATACACCGCTGTTTCACCCCGCAGCACATTGGTGGCTGAGCGCAGCGAGATCACCCAGGTCTCCGGTTTGCGGATGATGCTTTGCAGGCGTTCCACATCGCTGCGCGGAACGCGGATTAACTGGCGTTCTGGTGCTTCGCCAGGTCGCACTTTCCCGTAGGCGTTGAGATTGGCCTCCTGCAACAGCCTGTCGACAGCCTGTTTGGCCTGGTCCGGAGCATCGAGTCGAACCGTTGCTCTTGCCAAGGTCTGTCCGCTGCTGATCACCACCGATCCACGCCGCAAGGCGACCAGATTGCGTTCCAGTTCTTTGAGTTCCTGCTCACCGGCACGGATGCGGCTGCGAACGCTGTTGAGTTCGGCTTCCGTGCGCTGGATGTCCGCATCGCGGGAGGCGATGTCCTGGCTGAGACGTTCACGTTCGGCTTCGAGTTGGGCCAGCTCCTTCTGAAGAGGAGCCAGTTCGAGGCGCAGGGTGTTGGCCCGTTGCTGTGATTGCTCGAGCTCAATGGCGATCCGTTTGGTTTCCGTTTGGGTCTTGTCCCGTTCCCGCTCGGCTGCCTTCAGCTGCTGACGGCTGTCTTGGAGTTTCTCCTGCAGGGCATCCAGTTCAAACAGGCCCACCCGCAACTGCCGGCTCACCAGAAGCATCAGGCCAAGTGAGAGTGCGCTGATCAGGCTGCCGGTCAACACCGTGATCAAAACGGCGGTGCGCCGTGGGCGCATGCTGAACAAACTCAGTCGCGCTTTGCCGACGCGGCTGCCCAAGCGGTCGCCCAGGGTCGACAGCACGCCCCCGAGCACCAACAGAACCAGAATCAGTGCCCAGCCGCTCATCGCTGCACAAGTCGGGCGATGGCAGGCCTAGCTGAAGCGTTTGGCCAGCGCGATCGGATCCAGAACGGTGATTTTCTTGCGGTCAATCTGAACCAGACCGGATTGACGCAAGTCTCCCAGCAGACGCGTGATTGTGACGCGTGTTGAGCCAATTGCTTCAGCGATGGCCTGATGGGACAGGCGCAGGTCGATGGTGATGCCCAGCTCATCTGCTACGCCGAAGTCCCTGCAAAGCACCAGCAGGAAGCTCACCAGTCGGGATGACATGTCCCGATGGGTGAGGGTTTCAATCATCGTCTCGGTCTGCAGAATCCGGCTGGAGAGACCCTGAAGCAAGCGCAGGCCAACGCTGGTGTCTGCTTCGATGGCGGCCTTCACGGAGGTCGCTGGTGCCGTCACCATTTCGACCCGGGTGAAGGCCACAGCGTGATAGAAGCGGTCTGATCGTTGACCTGTCAGCAGTGACAGCACCCCGAAGAGGCTGTTCTCGCGGAGCAGGGCCACGGTGATCTCTTCTCCCGATTCGTAGACGCGGGACAGACGAACGGCCCCCCGGCGGATCAGATACACCCGTTCTGCGGGATCTCCAGGGAAAAAGATGGTCTTGTTGCGATCCACCAGTTCACTGCTGGCGCCATCGAGATCCCGGATGATCTCCAGCAGAGAACGGTTGGCGGGCTCTGCGCTGGGAGCTGGAGCCACCATCTGCGGGGCGTATCGGCTGAAACCTCGGCTACTGGTCATGACAACCCCCTGGTGTGGCGAAGTTACGGAGCCGGCGGTGGCCGCCATGTAGCGGTTATTACGTAACGCTGCTGTGCTCGTTGAAGGCCTGGCGTTGCGCCTGCATCAGGGATGTCAATCCCGGCTCTGCTAAATCCAGCAGCTCATTGAGTTGGCTGCGACTGAAGGGCGCACCCTCCGCAGTTCCCTGGATTTCCAGCAGACGGCCATCGCCGGACTGCACAACGTTCAGGTCCACCTCGGCTCGGCTGTCTTCGCTGTAGTCCAGATCCAGCAAGGCCTGGCCATCAACCAAGCCAACGGATACAGCCGCCACCTGATCGATCAGGGGCGATTGCTCCAGCACTCCCTGGTCCACCAGGGATCGGCAGGCTTGGTCCAGGGCGAGCCAAGCCCCGGTGATCGAGGCCGTCCGGGTGCCGGCGTCCGCTTGGATCACGTCGCAGTCGATCAGCAAGGTGCGCTCCCCTAGACGCTCCATGTCGATCACGGCGCGCAGGCTTCGGCCGATCAGCCGCTGAATTTCCTGGGTGCGACCCGAGAGTTTCATCAGCTCCCGTGATTGCCGCTGTGGGGTGGATCCGGGCAGCAACCGGTATTCGGCGCTGAGCCATCCCAATCCTTCTCCCTTGCGCCAGCGGGGAACCTTGTCCTCCAAGCAAACGCTGCAGAGAACAGCGGTTCGGCCGGTGTGAACCACAAGGGAGCTCAAGGCAAACCCCATGGGATTCCAGGTCACCGAGAACGGTCGCAACTGCTGCGGGCGACGGCCATCAGTGCGTTGTTCAGGGGATTGGCTCATCGGTGGTGTGCAGTTTGTCAAGCCTCGCAGGCGGTTGGTTCTCGCCCTGTCCAAACACCATGGGTGGTGTCAATCCCCTTGTGGAATGTGATCTCGCCGCTACATTCAAGGTCTTGCCGGGGTCGCCCGGACAGATGCTTCCGTGATGACCACAAGCCTCGCCGACCCCCAATCCTTCCAAAATTCCCTGGATCGGGATCAGCAGGCCTTGCAACGGGCGGGCCTGAGGCCCTTGCCTGCCGTCTCTTATCCGCCACCCCTACATCTGGTGGCTCCCGAAGGGCAGCTGCAAGTGCATACGGCGCCTTATCGAGGCAGTTTCGCCAGTGTTCTAAGCCAGGCCATGCGAGCTGCCGGCTTGGGCAGTCGTGTTCTGATTAGTCAGTTCCTCAAAGGGGGCGTGCTGCAGGGACCGGCCGGCCGGGTGCAGCTCTGCGGAGGCCTCGTCTGGCTGCGGCCGGAAGTGCCCCTCTGCCTTTCCTCGCCGGGGCATCCCGGTGGTGCGGAGGCGGTGGCTGAGGTTTGGTCCATCTGCCGTCAGCATCTGATCCAGGGAGATCTCGACCAGCTGGTGTTGGATGAACTCGGCCTTGCCGTGGCCTTCGGATACCTGGATGAAGCGGACGTGATTGCAGCCCTTGAGCAGCGGCCCGCTTCGATGGATGTGATCATCACTGGACCTGCAATCCCCGCCAGTGTGGTGGAGATGGCAGATCAAGTCACGGAGTTGCGCCGAGGTTTCTGATGCTCAAGTGCGATCGCTGGATCACTGAACAGGCCGGGCAGGGAATGATCGAGCCATTCCAGAGCGGTTTGGTCCGTCACCTGGAGCCGGAGCAGAAGCTGCGGCCAGTGCTGAGTTTTGGTTGCTCCTCCTACGGCTACGACCTACGCCTTTCTCCCCAGGAATTTCTGATCTTCCGGCATGTTCCAGGCACGGTAATGAACCCCAAGCGGTTCAACCCGGCCAACCTCGAACCCACTCCCCTTCATGAGGATGAAGACGGGCGATATTTCATTCTCCCGGCCCATTCCTATGGCCTCGGTGTGGCCTTAGAGAAGTTGAGGGTTCCCCCCAACATCACCGTGATCTGTTTGGGCAAGAGCACCTATGCCCGCCTTGGAATCATCGTGAACACCACCCCGGCAGAAGCGAGCTGGGAGGGTCACCTCACCCTTGAGTTCAGCAACAGTTCTGGTGCTGACTGCCGCATCTATGCCGATGAGGGCATCTGTCAGCTGCTGTTTTTTGAGGGTGATCCCTGCTCGACCACCTACAGCGATCGACAAGGCAAGTACCAGCACCAACCGGAACGGGTGACGCTGGCCAAGGTCTAGTTCTCTCTAATTAGGGGGCCAAACGAGCTCGGTGCAGCCTGCTCTTCTCGTACCAGGCTGCAAATTCAGGGGCCCACTCCACCATGTGGGGCCACATCAGATCACAGAGCTGGCGGATCTCCAGCTGGGCATCGAGCTTGGCACGCAGGTCCATGAAGTGCAGGAACGCCCGCAGGCTGAAGCTCACCACAAAATGCTGGCGGTAGTCGAAGGGAAGGATGCCGCGGGCGTGCTCCTCGGCGAAGCCCGCCCTGAGCAGATCCCTGTAGCGCTCGGCGGCGCTACGGCAGAGATCAAGATCCTGTTGGCGTAGTGCTTCGGTGTAGGCGTATTTCTTGCCCTGCCGATCGCTGTACTCGCCGATGGGCCTCAGATAGAACACCTCTTCCAGGTCCAGGGCTCCATCCGCTGCACGGCAGATGCGTTCACCTGTGTAACGCATCGACTGAACATCGAAGCTCACCCCAACCCGGTGGGTGCGGGCCTGCTGCATCACCGAGTGCGGGAACCAGCCCACGTTCAGCACGATCTGTGCATGCTCCATCGGGCCGTAGTGGCCGCGCTCTCCAGACAGCAGGCGTTTCACACAGATCTCTCCAGCCCGCTGCTCATCGGGCCAGTTGGCACGATCTCCGGCCACGAATCCTTCGCTGTAGTCCTGATGCATGGCGGCGTACACGCATTGCTGCGGGTTCGGCGTAGCTGCGATCAGATCGACCCGAAAGCGGTCCATGGGAGCGTCAGAGTGACGAGTTGTGGTGATCATGGCGAGGCGTGTCAACCATGGCTGCGGGGCCCCGCGTTGGCTGGGCTCGAGGCCCCTGCCATCGCGTTGTTCGCAGAGGGGGGCGTCAGCAGCTGGCTGATGTTGCCGACGCCAGGCAAGGCCGGCAACGGCTGATTTTCAAGCAGTGCTGTGGTGAGCAGCTGGAGTTCCTCAGCGCTGCGCAAGCCGAGGGATTGCCCCTTGGCTTCCCCCTCAGCGTTGAACAGGTTCAACTGGGGAATGCCGTTGACGTCGTAGCGATCAACCAGATCTTGCCAACGGGGGTTGTCGACGTTGACCAGAACAACATCGAGTCGATCTCGCGATTGCTTCTCCAAAGTCAGCATCGAAGGTGCCATCTCTCTGCAGACCTGGCACCAATCGGCGTAGAACTCGAGCAGCGTTGGGCGTCCGTTGGTTAACGCTGTTTGTGGGTCAAGGGATCGTCTCGCCAGCTGCTCCATCGGGTTTTCGCTCTGAATGCCACCGCGTAGGACAACCAGGCCAATGGCCAGAGCCACCGCAATCATCACCAGCACCCATCGCTGTGCTGTGCCCAGGGGCGAAGACTCCGGGGTGCCTGTCATCGCACGTCAACCGCAGCGATCACTCTGGCAGCTCCTTCGAAAGGCCGCCGCTACCTTGACGCCATGCCAATTCTGCGACTGCTGAGCCTTCCGGTTCGGGCGCCGTTGCTGACGGTGCTGTTTCTCGTTGCGGTTGTGCTCGGCAACCATTGGCAGATTGTTCAGCCCTCCTTCACGTCTCTCTATGGCGTGAGTGCGGCCTTGTTCTGGGGTCTCGTTCTGCTGCAGATCCAGGTGGTTGTGGTCTTCTGCACCATGCCCGATCTGCTGTTGCGCCAGGTGTCGTTGTTGATGGCATCGAGCCGGGTGATGACGTTGGTGGTCACGCTGCTGGTGGTGATCACTGGTGGCATCTACCTGCTCAAGCTCAATGTGCTCACCGACGTGTTGATCCTGGCCTCAGCCGTGCTGTTGGCCAGGCTCGATCTCATCCGCATCGGTGTTCTGCCCGCTGCTGGGATCTGCCTGCTTCTGATGAGTTTGGTCGTGATCGCTGGCATCGTCGCCGGCACGCTTCTGCCCCACCCCACCGCCAGTCTCTTTGCAGAAGGGTTGATTTCCGCCTAGGTAGCCGAGCAGATTATCGAGCACTTTCTTGGTGTAGAAGCGTGTTTCCGGGTAAGGAATGCGTTCCACCCAGAGCGCATCGTCGTCTTGATCCGTGGGTTGTGCCCAAGAGGCCACAGCACCTGGCCCGGCGTTGTAGCTGGCAATGCTGCGAAAGGGGTCGCTTTCCCATTGCTCCAGCAAGTGGTGGAGGTAGCGCGCGCCCAGTTCGAAGTTGTCGGCGGGATCCTTCAGCATCAGCGTGCTGGTTGGTGCGTCAGCCATCTCTGTGGCTGTGGAGGGCATCAATTGCATCACGCCTACGGCCCCAGCAGGGGAGACGACACCAGGCGCAAAGCGTGATTCCTGTTTGGCGATCGCTCGCAGCAGATTGGCCTGAACGCCTGCTTGCTCTGCCGCTGTCTGGATCTCAGCTTCGAAGAGGCGAGGGAATTGGCTGCGATGCAGGAGAGTCCGTTGATGGCAGCTCGGATCACGCCAGCGGAGGCTGAGCCACCAGAGCTGGTCTAGTCCCATCCAGGTGTCCCCGACGGCAAGGCGCAGCCTGCCTTCGGCGAGACGTTCTTCAGGTGGCGGCGGGACTGCAGGGTCTGCCTGGGCCTGCCAGGCCTCCCAGGCGGCGTGCACCTGGCCCAGGCGCCAAAGCTCGTTCACCAGGCGGTGATGGCTGTTGAGCGGTTGCCAGGCTGGCGGCTCCTGCTGCGGGTCTGGGGATCGCAACCCCAGGGGTTCGGCCACACCCAGGTGCTCCATGGCGCGCCAGCGGTAGTAGCCCCCGGGGAAGGCCCCGATCAGGCGGCGCCAGCTGCGTTCTGCCTTTGTCGTTTCGCCGAGTTGCTTGTGGCTAAGCCCCAACCAGAACAGCCGCCGCGTTTCCAACGGTGGAGGCAGGGGACCATCCTCATCGGGGCGTTCCAGCAGGGCGCGGGCACGATCCCAATCTCCAGCCAGAAATGCCTCGCGGGCGAGGTCCCATTGGAGTTGCCAGATGTCGGGGTCGTTGGGCCAGCGGCTCAGGGCAGCATCCGCCCCGTCGCCGCCGGCGAGTCGCACGCGAGCTGCTGCAACAGCGGCTGAGCGCTCCTCAAGGGCAGCCGGAAGCGCATCCAGAACCCCAGGCTGGGCATCGAGCGGTTCACTCAAGATCCGTGCTGCTTGAAGGCTGGCGGGGTGGTTTGGGTGGTTCTGCGCCAGGGTCAGCAGCCGGGCTGTACCTGCACCAGGGTCGCCATGCAGCAGCAGGGAACGACCGATGGCCAGCTGGGTCTCTGGGGAGGCCTCAAGCTCCTGAAGACAGGTCAGTGCGGTGTCGGCATGGCCTTGTTTTGCCAGTGCTTGCGCCAAGGTTTGGCGTTGGTCGGGTTGAGGTGCCTGCGCCCCCGTGGCCTCGCAGGCGTCACGCATCAGCCCAGGGGCACCGGCTCGGCGCGCATTCCAACGGGCCAGGTGCAGGGCGCCTTGATGGCTTGCTAGCGCTTCGGAGCCATCCCGAGCCGCCAGGGTCAGTGCTGCGGGGTGTGCGGGTTGCTGTTGGAGCAGCTGCTGATGAAGAACGGGATTGTTGTTGCCAAGCGCCAATCGAGCCCAAGCGGAGCCGGGTGCTTCGGGAAAGCGATCCAACAGGCGCTGCCAGGTCTCAGCGGCGTCCGATGGCTTGCCCTGGGCGGCAGCGGTGAGGGCTGCCCGTTCGAGCACCACGGCCGCCATCGGATCGCGCCCCCAGCCTTGGCCATGGAGCAGTTGCGGTGACCCATCCCTCGCCACCATCAATAGGGCGGCCTCTCGACGGGTCTGCGGATCGATGGCCCAGCGGTAGTGCTGCCAGAGCCTTGCCTGCGAGACCTCAGGCGTGAGGCGCTGATGCTGCTTGTTCAGAAGCAGCTGCCCGCCCCATGCAGCCAACCCACTGAAACCAGCAACCGAAAGCAGCAGCAGCGTTCCGATTCGCGGCCCTGCCTGCACACCCAACCTTGAACTCGTTGCATTCTGATGCTTCAAAGAGAGTTGGCGAGCCTTTGATCGCCTGCGGGCCGTGGAGGGCAGAGCTGCACCTGTCACGTCCCTGGGAATCAGCCTCAGAGGTGCTTCCTATGGTGCTGTCCACGATTGAGACCCATGGTTCAAAAGGCGTGCTCCCCGATCGGCCCCGCTCTCGGTGACGCTGCGCCAGGGTTTGGAACCGATGGAATCCGTGGGCTCGCCGGCACGGTTCTCACCCCCGCCCTGTGTCTTCAGGTGGGCTATTGGGTTGGTCGGGTTCTGCAGGCGGAAGGTCCTGTTCTGATCGGGATGGACTCCCGGAACAGCGGCAGCATGGTGGTTGCTGCCCTGACGGCCGGCTTGACGGCCGCTGGTCGCGATGTGTGGACCCTTGGGCTCTGTCCGACGCCGGCGGTTCCGTTGTTGATCCGCCAGCTGGGGGCCTCCGGCGGCCTGATGGTCTCCGCCAGCCATAACCCCCCTGCGGACAACGGCATCAAAGTGTTTGGGGCCGATGGCGCCAAACTCAGCGCCTCCCGTCAAGCCCAGGTGGAAGCCGGTCTGCAGGGGCAGACGCCCATGGCTGAGCAAGCAACATTCCGCTGCGGTGTGGTGCGATCCAGCGCCGATCTCCTGAATGGCTACAGAGAGGTGTTGCAGCAATCGGTGGCTGAACGTCGATTGGATGGCGTTCCCATCGTTTTGGACCTCTGCTGGGGATCCGCGACGGCGTGCGGTGCAGATGCCTTCCGTGCCCTGGGGGCTGATCTCACCGTGCTCCATGGGGAACCCGATGGCTCCCGCATCAACGTGGCTTGCGGGTCAACCCATCTGGAACCGCTGCAACGGGCTGTGATCGAGCGCGGCGCGGCGATGGGTTTTGCCTTTGATGGTGATGCCGATCGGATGCTGGCGGTGGACGGCCGCGGCCGCATCATCGACGGCGACCACGTGCTGTTTCTCTGGGGATCTGTGCTGCAGGAGCAGCAGGCGCTCCCCGATCAGCGGTTGGTGGCCACTGTGATGTCAAACCTTGGCTTCGAGCGTGCCTGGCAGCAGCGGGGCGGCACCCTCGATCGCACGCCAGTGGGGGATCAGCACGTCCATGCCGCCATGGTGGCCAGTGGCGCGGGCCTCGGTGGAGAACAATCCGGCCACATCCTTTCCGCCTCCCATGGGCTGTGTGGCGATGGTGTTCTGACCGCCGTTCAGTTGGCCACCTTGTGCCATGCCCAGGGCATCAGCCTCAGCGATTGGTTGGACCGCAGTTTCCAGGCCTACCCGCAGAAATTGGTCAATGTGCGGGTGATCGACCGTTTGCGTCGTAAGAACTGGAGCGCTTGCACTGCTCTCACCGACGCCATTGCTTCAGCGGAGCAGTCGATGGGCGAGACCGGTCGCATTTTGGTGCGGGCCAGTGGTACGGAGCCCGTCTTGCGGGTGATGGTGGAAGCCGAGCAGTCGGACGCTGTGGAGCATTGGACGGGGCATCTGGCCGCCGTTGCCGAGGATCATCTCAACGCGGCCTGAGGCTTAAGGCCTCGGCCATCAGGAGGGCGCCATCACAGGCATCGCCCTTGGCCTTGCCCCATCGGGCTTCGGGAATCGACTGATGGATGGCCTGTTGCACGGCTGTGCGGAACCCTTGGAGATGGGTGACGGCTCCTCCATGGCAGACCACCAGGGGGGAGCGCAGGGAAAGCTGCTGGGCCACGGTGCTGATGCAGCGGGAGAGGGCTGCTGCCGATCCCTGAACGATCTTCTCCGCGCCAGGGCAGTCCTTGGCTGCTGCTTCCACCACCAGCGGAGCCAAGGCTGCAAAGTCAGCCGTGCCGAAGTCCTGCTGAACCACCCGGGCTTTCACTGCAGCGTGGCTGTCGCAGCCCATCTGATTCCAGATCTGCAGGCGCAGCGGATGGTCGGGCAGGCGTCCATCGGCCATGCGCAGGGTCAGCTGCAATCCCTGGTGGCCGAGATCAAAGGCCGAGCCGGCTCCATCGAGTAGCCATCCCCAGCCACCACAGCGGTGTTCAAGGCCGTTCTCGTCTCGGCCCAGCACGATCATTCCCGTGCCGCTGATCGCCAGGATTCCTGCACCTTCAGGGATTGCACCTCGCAAGGCGGTGCGTTCGTCTCCAGTGACCAGCACCTTGGTCAAGCCTGTGTCATCACCGATGGCCAGGGCCTGACCCACCAAACGTTCAGCACGCTGTTGCAACGCTGTTCCGTGTTCGATACCGCTGGCTCCCACAACGGCCGCCTGGATCACGCCATCGGGGTGATTTTTCAGGGCCTCCTGCGCACTGGTGCTGATCGCCTCGAGGAAACGAAGTTCACCCTGGAGGGCATCCAGGTGGCTGACTCCGGGGCCCTCGCCTTCTCCAACAGGCTGGTGCACGCCGTTTTGAACCACGCTGAGGCGGCAGCGGGTGTGCGTCTGTCCGGCATCGAATCCAGCGAGCAGTCTCATGATTCCCTGGGTTGACTCACCAGGTTGGCCAGAGCAAACCAGCCGATCAGCTGCACTTCGGGGCGGAAGAAGATTGTGTCGGTGCTGCCCTGCATCAGCAGGCCAGCGATGCCAGCGAGGCTGGCGATGGATGCCAAGGCGCTTGGAGCATCGGCATTGAGCTGCTTGAGGCCCTGCCTCAGGCTGCTGGCCAGCAATCCCAGGCAGGCCAGCAGCCCGGGAATGCCGGTTTCCACCAGGATTTCCAAGGGAACGGAGTAGGCACTGAGGGCGTTGAACTTCGGTTGCTGATACAGGGGATAGATGCTGTTGAACGCCGTATTGCCAGTGCCGATGCCCAACCAGGGACGGTCTTGCACCATCTGGATGGCCGCCATCCAGACGTTGATGCGGAAGTTGTTGGAACTATCTCCCCGTCCCGCCAGCAGGCTGGTGATGCGCGTGCGGATCGGATCGATCTGGGTGGCCGCCACCACAAGGCAAGCGGATCCAACCAGCAGCACGGCCAGAGGCACAAGACGTCGCCAGAGCGGAGGCCAGTGGCGTGTCCAGCGCAGCAGCAGCAACAACAGCAGCACGGCACCGGCAGCAACCATTCCCAGCCAGCCGCCGCGGCTGTAGGTGAACAGCGTGGCTGTTGCTGCCAACACCAATGTGGTTCCGGCAAACAGCTGGGCTCCCACCCCACGCCAGCGCACCAGTGCGATCGCTGCGAAGGGAATCAGCGGTAGCAGGTAACCCGCCAGGAGGTTGGGGTTGCCCAGGGGGCCGTAGATCCGAATGGTGCCGGCGCTGATGGAATTCGGATCGGCCCAGCCCGTCAGTGCCTCGCTGGAGGCATACAGCTGTCGCAAAGCCAGAACGCTGCTGAGCAGCCCGCCACTCAGCAGTCCGGCGACCAGACGGTCCCACCATTGGCTGTTGCTTAGCAGCAGCTTGCAGAGCAAGGCATAAACGCCCAGGTAGCTGAGCAGTTTGATCAGGCCTTTGCTGGCGGCAATTGGAACCGGAGAACATCCGGTGGTCACAATCGCGATGGCCAGAAAAAGCATCAGCCAGCGCGAGATGGTTCCGATGTGCTGAGGTGGCGGACTGCAGAGGCACCAGAGCAGCCAAAGAACGCCGCAGGCTGTAATCACCAGGGCCAGGCCTGTGCGTGTGAAGAAAGGAAGACCCGTGAACAAGGCCAGCAGCAGGAGTCCCGCCAGCCCTTCAAGGCGTTTCAGCACCGCCTGATCCGGAGTGATCACCCCCTGCCAGCGCACCAACAGGGCCCTACTGCTTGCCGTCTGGGTTGCATCCGCAGAGGCCATCGTGGGGCTTCAGGTGGTGAGTGCTTCCGCCGGATTATCGATCTCCTGCCAGCGCTGTTCCAGATCTGACACGGAAGGAAGTGGATTCTGGTTCCGGCGATAGAGCACCCGGTAGACGGGGAGGTTTTGCTCAAGCACGTAGCGCTCCCGTTCCGTGGGAACCGAAAGCGGGTTGCTGGCGCGCCAGGGACGTTGGTCCTCGGCGGGGCGGTCGAAACAGTCGCTGAGTTCGGTGAGAGCCACCATCGGCTCAATCACGTCCAGAACATCGCTCTGCAGAAACAGCTCACGGCCGGGCTGCAGGGCTGTTGCGATGGCGAGCAGAAGCGCCGGCTGCAGGACCCGGCGCTTGTGGTGCCTGCGTTTGAACCAGGGATCGGGGAATTGGATCGAGACCCGCTGCAGTCGGTCTTGCTTCAGGGCCTTCATCCAGCCTTCCAGGCTGATGTTGGCGTTGCAGAACAGGATCCGAACATTGCCGTGCTCCGAGGCGAGCGCGTCTTGATCGGCAGATTTCACTAGCGGTCGGCGGATTTCAACGCCGAGATGGTTCCAGTGGGGATCACGCTCGGCCAGGCCCAGCAGGCAGCGTCCACGGGCGCAGCCGATATCAAGGTGGATCGGCTGATCAGGAACGCGAAACAGCTGCTCGGGTGGTGGTAATTCCAGCGGCAACTGGAAGAAGCTGCTGAGGGGATTGACGTGCTGACGCAAGGTTCTGAAGCGGTGCGATCCGGTTCAATCGAGATTGTCAGAGCCACTGCCGGAGGAGCTGTCGGGGTCCTGGCGCAGCAAGCCCCAACAGGCGGTGTAGCCATGCAGATGTGTTGTCCCGCCGACTGGTCCGATCTCCCCGTTGCAGAACGCTCCCGCCACTGGCAGGTCTGGCATCAGTTGACGCGCCAGGCTGATGTCGCCATCGGCTCGACCAAACAGCCCCTGGCCCCGTCCCAGGCAGGCCATGAGCAGTCCGAAGTGGACCGTGTCGCCAGAATCAGTTGTCGCTGCTTTGAGCAGGGCAACGGCTTCGTCTTGAGAGGCCGTGGCTTCGCGCAGGTGAAATTGCACGTTTTGGCCGGCGCGCACCCGCTCTGCAACGGCCACGGCGCCATTGTTGGGATCGACTCCGATCAGGTTGCGGATCAGGAAGGCACTCGTTTCCGAGGCTGCTCCGTTGGCGTTCAGCCGCAGGCTGCTGCGTTCCACACCGAGGAACAACGAGTGACGCACCAGTTCGCGCTCCCGTTCGCTGAGGTCGGCAAGAACCCTTTGCAGGCAATTGATGGGGCTGGCCTTGGTGCTGCCATCACTCAGTTCCAGCAACACGTTGCGCTGCACCTGCTCGATTGAGAAGACCGGGCCGATAGGGCGGCATCCCTGGGCCACAACGGTTTCGAGCCGCCAGCTTCCCCCGATGGAACACACCACTGCGCCGGTGACGACCTGGTCATCCAGCAGCAAAGATCCGTGCGGGCTGTTGTGGGGTGCGGCGATGCCGCCAATCTTTTCGGCACCCGGATAGGCGTAGTCCAGGCCGCTGATCAGGTCATTGATTCCACTGCTGGTGGGGTCGATCAGCAGGATCTGGCTGCGGGCAGCCTCGGGGGTGATGCCAACCCAGTCTTGCCATTGCTGGGCGGCTCCATCCAGATCAGGCAGCTCCTCGATGCTCAGGTGTTGAGTGGCGATCGATGCTCCCGGCAGGGAGAGCAGCGTCACGCTCAAAGCAGGTGTCTGCTCCAGTTCCGCGGCGCTTCCGTCGCCGCGGGTGCCCACCACGCCGCCTCCGGTGCATCCGATCCAATGCTTCGCGCTGATCTGGGCGCGCAGTATCGGCAGCAGCCGCGGCAGGTCGGTGGCGTAACCCGTGGAGGTAAAGACGAGGGCGAGATCGGCTTCGCCCTTGGATCGGCCCAGTTGCTCGACCACATCCCTTACGGCTTCATCCAGGGACGCTTTGCCAGACAACCCTGTCTGGCAACTGGCTTCAGCGCCCCCGGAGCGAAACCAGCTGAACGGTGCGAACGGTGCCATGAAGCGGACCCTATCAACCCTGGAGCACAGCTCGGGACGTTGATAATGGCGGCACTGTGACAGTCCCCAGTGAACGAGCTCACGTACCGCGCTCTGGTGTGGCTGACCTATCGCCTGGCCGCCACCTTCGCCGTTGGTGTGCCTCTGGTCCTGTTGATCTGGTCGTCCTGGCGTCGCGAGCCGTTGGTGCTTCGGCTGCTCGGGATCTATTGGAAAGTGGCCAGCCTGATGGCGATCAGCCTCTTGCTGCTGACGGATCAGCGGCCCTTGGGCTACGCCATGGCGGTTGTCGCACCGGTGTTGATGGTGATCAGCCTGTGGTTCTGGGTCGACATCAATGAGGAGCTGGCCGACCAGCCGCCCTGGCGTCCGCTGCCCCTTGCCGTGAAGGTGTGGCGTTGGGCATTCAGTGGGTTTGCTCTCATCAGCCTGGGCATGAGCGTGACGGGTTTGGGCTGCATGCAACAGCTGGAGTCCTCGGCATGCCTCATCTGGCTGGAAGCTCCTCAAGGCATCCATGGTCTTGCGGCCACGGTGTCCAATTTTCTGTTCGGTGGTTTGTGGACCGAGGCCGTTGCCGCCTTTGTGGGGTACGTCGCCCTGGTGGCTTACCTGGCTGGTTTGCTGCAGTGGCTGTTGGTGCGTTTGCCCCGTTACGGCCGCGTGGCGGGGGATTTCTGATGACTGACCAGGCGCTGGTTCAGGCCCTGGAAGAGCGAACGCGTGTTCAGCCCGAGCGAGTTGTCCGCCTACGGGGTCAGGTCGTGGATGAGCCGTTTGAGTTGCTGATCTTCCGTGGGTTCAGCAGCAGCACCACCCATCCAACCGCCTTTGACCCTGATGCCTCTGTTCTCCCTGAGGGAACCAGCCTGGATCAGGCTGAGCTGCTGCAGGGGCCCTTGTCGCCAGGTCAGGAAGTTGTCATGGCTGGACCGATGCCGCCGAACGATCTCCTGGCTCAGGCTAACTGGTGAGTCCGGCGTTCCAGAACGCCAACACAGCGCCCGCAGATGTGGGGATGCTCCGGGTGCTGACCCACATCCCCCTCGTAGTGCCAGCAGCGCTCGCATTTGGTTCCCCGCGCTCGGCTCACCTCGATTGATGCCAGCTCGTCGTCCTGGCTGGCCAGCACTTCGGCCCAGGGCTCGCCGCCAATCTGCAGTTGTGAGACCAGCAGCCAGTCCCGCAGACCGTCCACCTCGGGATCCCCCGTCTCACTCAGCCAGGAGAGAGCGGCCTGGAGTTCCGGACGGCGGGCGTCAATCCGCACGGCTGCCTCAAGCGATGCGCCAAGTTCCTGACGGCCGCGGCAATCTTCAAGCACTTTGTTGACGGCGGCGCGAAGCTCCCGCAGCTCTTGTACCGGAGCGCTGAGAGCAGCATCACGCCACTCGGTTGGAACCTTCGGCCAGCCGCGGTGGAAGACCGATGTCTCCTCCACGGGATAAGGCAGGTTCTGCCAGATGTCTTCTGCCATGTGGCACAAGACAGGGGCGATCAGTCCGGCCAGCCGTTCGATGATCAGGGCCATCACGGTCTGGCAGCTGCGCCGGCGCTGGTCGGCGGGGGCACTCACGTAGAGCCTGTCCTTGGCGATGTCGAGGTAGAAGTTCGACAGATCGGTGACACAGAAGTTCTGCAGCAGCTGGAAGAAGCGGAAGAACTCGAAGCTTTCGAAGGCTTCTGTGATGTCGTCCATCACCTCGGCCGTGCGCTGCAGCATCCAGCGGTCCAGCAACGGCAGTTCCGCAATCGGGATCGCGTCGGTTGCCGGATTGAAGTCGTGCAGGTTGCCCAGCAGATAGCGGCTGGTGTTGCGCACCTTGCGATACACATCGGCCAGCTGGCGCAGAATCCCGGCTCCGATCGGCACATCGGCGGAGTAATCCACCGAGCTCACCCAGAGCCGCAACACATCGGCGCCGTAGGGCGGTTCCTGTTTCTGGTTTTTGCCCCCCTCGATGATCACCATCGGGTCGACCACGTTGCCGAGGGATTTACTCATCTTGCGGCCCTTCTCATCCAAGGCGAAGCCATGGGTGAGCACCCGCTTGTAGGGAGCGTGGCCATTCACGGCGACCGAGGTGAGCAGTGAACTCTGAAACCAGCCGCGGTGCTGGTCGGACCCTTCCAAGTACAGGTCGGCGGGATAGCTCAGGTTGTCCCGCTGACTGGCGACGGCAGCCCAGCTTGAGCCGGAGTCGAACCACACGTCCATGGTGTCGGTGCCCTTGCGCCACTGGTCGGCCTGGTCGGCGTAGGCGGGCGGCAGCAGATCCGCTTCGTCTTTCTCCCACCAGACGTCGGCACCGTGCTCGGCGATCAACGCCTGGATGTGCTCCAGGGTGTCGGCGTTCAGCAGCACCTCGCCGTTGTTGCGGTGATAAAAGACGGGAATCGGCACCCCCCAGGTGCGCTGACGGGAGATGCACCAGTCGCCCCGCTCCTTGACCATCGATTCGATCCGGTTGCGACCGGAAGCAGGGGTCCACTCCACGGCGGCGATCGCATCCAGGGCCTGTTGACGGAACCCTTCCACGGAGGCAAACCACTGTTCCGTGGCCCGGAAGATGGTGGGTTTCTTGGTGCGCCAGTCGTAGGGGTAGCGGTGGCCATAGGCCTCCTGCTTGAGCAGGGCCCCGGCGGACTCCAGCGCCTCAATGATCTTGGGGTTCGCATCCTTGAGCACATTCAGGCCCGCGAACGGCCCGGCCTCGTCCGTGAGGTTGCCGGCTTCGTCCACAGGGCAGAGCACGGGCAGGCCGTTCTTCTGGCCGGTGTGGAAGTCGTCGACGCCGTGACCAGGTGCGGTGTGCACGAGGCCTGTGCCCGATTCGGTGGTGATGTAATCGCCCCCGATCACCACCGGACTTGTGCGATCCAGCAGCGGGTGGCGGTAGGTCAGCCCGGCGAGCAGAGCGCCTTTGACGGTGGCGCGCCGGCTCAGTGGGCGCGCCAGGGTGCCGCTCAGCGTCTCGATCAGATCGGCAGCCACCAGCAGCAGTCGGCCTTCGCCGTCATCGGCCAGGGCGTAATCGAGCCTTTCATTCACTGACACCGCCAGGTTGGCCGGCAGCGTCCAAGGGGTGGTGGTCCAGATCGCCACCTGCAGGGCCTTTCCAAGGGCGTCCGTCTCCGTGGGCAGGTCCAGGCCCTCTGCCTTGAGTGCATCCCGCAGCGCCGCCGGCAGATCCACTGCTGGGAAGGCGGCGTAGACGCTGGGACTGGTGTGGCCGTCGGGGTACTCCAGTTCGGCTTCGGCCAAAGCGGTGCGTGAACTCGGGCTCCAGTGCACCGGTTTCAGGCCCCGGTAGATGTGCCCCTTGAGCACCATCTCGCCAAACACCCGAATCTGAGCCGATTCGTACTCCTTTTGCAGAGTCAGATACGGCTGCTCCCAGTCCGCCCAGATGCCCCAGCGCTGGAAGCCTTTCATCTGGCCATCCACCTGTTTGCGGGCGTAGGCGGCAGCCTTTTTGCGCAGCTTGATCGGTGTCAGCGCCTTGCGCTGATCCTGATCCATCGACTGCAGCACCTTGAGCTCGATCGGCAGACCGTGGCAGTCCCAGCCCGGCACGTAGCGGACTCGCCGCCCGTTCAACACCTGATATTTGTTGATGACGTCCTTCAGCACCTTGTTGAGGGCATGCCCCATGTGCAGAGCACCGTTGGCGTATGGCGGGCCGTCATGGAGGGTGAAGGTTGGGCCGCTGTTGTTCAGGCCCAGCTCGCCGTCGATGCCGTGGTCTTTCCAGAAGCCCTGCAGTTCGGGTTCGCGTTGGACGGCATTGGCGCGCATGCCGAATCCCGTCTGCAGCAGATTGAGGGTGTGTTTGTAGGAGGGACGTTCCTCAGCGGCGGCGTCGCGCGTCTCCTTGCTCACGGGGTCCCTGCTCTGGCCTCGGGATTATCAGTCTTCGCCCTCTGGAGATGTGACCTTGGCTGCTTCGCCGGACGCGGTGTCGCTTGCGTCAGTGATTTCAGGGGGCTCGGGACGCACCCATTTTTTGCCCGTAACCCCTGATTTCCCAGACGGTTTGAGTTGTTTGGCGATGCCGTTGATGCCTTCGCCCACCCGGCCCGTGGTGATCAGAAGTTGTTGAAGGCTGGTGCGCCAATGATCGAGCGAGGTGAACCGCTGCTGCTCGGTTTCGCTGAGGCTGTTCCAGCGGGCCTGTCCGACCTCGGACCCCAAGCGTGCGATCAACAGGCCGGCGCAGAGAACCGCCAGCATCGGCGCTCCTCGCAGACGGTCTGTGCTGGTGACCAGAACGAGACCCAGCAGCAAGACCACTGCGCCCCAAACACCATCGCGGGGACGACTGAGTTCAACGGCCAGAAGGGGAAGCAGCAGGAGTGCCAGGCCGAGCAGGAGGCAGAGATCGCCGCTGAGGGTCGCAAGCATCCGAGGTGTGGCGGTCTGCTCCCATTCTGGTGCGATCTCTAAAGTCGGGGCGTTGCCCACCTGGCGGAATTGGTAGACGCGCTGGTTTTAGGTACCAGTGGCTTTGGTCGTGGGGGTTCAAGTCCCCCGGTGGGCATTCCTTTTCCTACCGTGGTTCGGGATCGTTACAGACTTTTTGCCTGACCTCCGGATGCATCAGAGCACTGCTCAACAACAGCAGCCTCGTCCGGTTGGAGTGGGCTATCGCTCGGTTCCACGCGAATTCGTTGACCCGCCGGCCTTCTGGAACCCCACCGTCGGGCTCTTCCTAGGTGGTTATGCCCTCGCGGCTCTGACCATCTGGGGCTGGTTTGTGGCGGCCTTGCCCCTGCCGGTGCTGCTGTGCACCGGCTTTCTGGCGCTGCATCTGGAAGGGACGGTGATTCATGACGCCTGCCACAACGCAGCCCATCCCAATCGATGGTTCAATCAGGCCATGGGCCATGGCTCGGCGCTGTTGCTCGGGTTCAGCTTTCCCGTGTTCACGCGGGTGCATCTTGAACATCACGCCCATGTGAATGACCCGAAGAACGACCCGGACCACATCGTCAGCACGTTCGGGCCACTCTGGCTGATCGCCCCGAGATTTTTCTATCACGAGTGGTTTTTCTTTCAACGTCGCCTCTGGCGCCGCTGGGAGTTGATGCAGTGGGGGCTGGAGCGCAGCATCTTTGTGGTGATTGTGCTGGCGGCGGCACGCTTTGACTTTCTGCCGTTCATCTTCAACTGCTGGTTTGCCCCTGCCCTGATGGTGGGCGTGACGCTGGGTTTGTTCTTCGACTACCTCCCGCATCGGCCGTTCACCTCCCGCAACCGCTGGACGAACGCCCGGATCTATCCCGGCAGGCTGATGAACTGGCTGATCATGGGGCAGAACTATCACCTGGTTCATCACCTTTGGCCATCCATTCCCTGGTTCGAATACAAACCGGCCTATGAGGCCACCAAGCCTCTGCTCGACGCCAAGGGATCTCCCCAACGGTTGGGAATTTTTGAGACCCGCCGGGATGGTTACAACTTCCTCTACGACATCCTTGTGGGAGTGCGCAGCCACAAGCGCCGCAGCGGAAAGATGAGGCGCGCAGCCCGTTTCATGCCCGGTCGGGGGCTGCGTCGCCACTGGCTCGGTTTTGTTGATCGCATCGCGATCAAAACCGAGCCCAAACGTTCGGTGTTCCGCTGATCCGGGTTCAGTCGGCCAGGATTTTCGGAACCCGGAAGAAGTCACCCTCCCTCTGGGGTGCCTGGTTGAGAATGTCGTCCCGAACAGGGGTCGGCTGCACACCATCGGCCCGGGTGACGTTGGTCACCTCCACGGCTCGGGTGGTTTCCGGAACACCTTCGGTGTCCACCTGCTGGAGCTGACCCACGTACTCGAGGATCGACTCGAGCTGACCGGTGTAGGTCGCAATCTTGTCCTCGGGCAGATCAAGGCGGGCGAGCTGGGCCACCTTGCGGACATCGTCGCTGGAAATCTGGCTCATGACTCGCCGAGGAACGTGCGCAGATCCTCGCTCAACGCGGTGGCGGCTGTCTCCAGCAAGGCCTCACCGTGCTGGGCGGTGGCCAAGGAGGGGTGGGACCCCATGCGTCCATCGGGGTGACGGCGCCGGAAGTCGTCTGGTCCATGGATGGGACCTGCTGGCGCGGGGTCGGGCAGCGGTCGCTGCTTGCTCTGCAGGCTCGGCTCCATGGCGAGGGTGACAGCGATTTCGCTGGGCGTGGCGTGATGGCCTTCTTTGTCGCCATACAGATCGCGCGCCTGGCGCATCACGGGGCCGGCCATGAACCAGTTGGCCAGCCGACAACGCAGCTGCGGGGCAACGGGGAGATTGCGGGTGGCGGCGGTGCCGTGGGCCTGGGCAAAGGCGGCTTTGGCCGTTGCAATGTTGCCGCCATGGCCATTGATCACGAACACCCGTTCGAAGCCATGCCGGCCCAGGGACAACACCAGGTCGTGCAGAACGGCCAGAAGCGTTGCTGGCTGCAGGCTCATCGTTCCCGCGAAACCAAGGTGGTGTTCCGCCATGCCAAAGGCTTGAGCTGGTGTGACCAAAACGCCCGTGCGCCGTCCCACCTCGAGGGCAACAGCTTCTGCTGTGAGGGCGTCGGTGCCGATGGCGCCCGTGGGACCGTGCTGCTCAGTGGATCCCAGGGGAATGATCACCCCCTTGCAGCCTTGGAGGTAGCTCTCCACTTCAGGCCAACTGCGCAGGGCCAGGCGAATGGCGTTCGTGCTGTCGACAGGACCGGGAGTTGCAGCGCTCATTCAGGCTGAAGCAGTGACCTGATGATCGCTCAACTCCAGCCGATCAGTGGGCGGTGCCGTTGCCGTCGTACTGATCGGTGTTGTAGTAACCGCCGCGTGTTCCGAAAAACAGACAGGCCAAAGGGAACAGCACAATGCTGGCGAGAAGCACAGTGCCGAGGTTGAAGCTGGAGGTGGCTGCGTCCATCACCTGGCCTGAACTGACCTCAGCTTGGCGTGGATGCACCGCTAATGCATCGGTGATGTGGGTTCTGTTGTGAGTTCGCATCCTTCTCCGGGAATCTCCAGCCACTCCCTCAGCCATCCCGTGAGCCAGATGAAGGGCAGCGTGTCGGTCAACGCCGCCAGCACTTTGAACAGGTAGCCGCTGGCGATGAAGCTGAGCAGCTGCGGAAGCACGGATCGTTCCTGCTGTACAGGAAGCACATGGGCGCCGTAATGGCTGATCAGCACCACTGCAGTGGTGTCCACCAGCTGGCTCACCAGCGTGGAGCCGTTGTTGCGCAGCCAGAGCGCCTTGCCTTTGGTGAGCCGTTTCCAGAAATGAAACAGCCGCACATCCACGAACTGCGCCGTGAGGTAAGCCACCATCGAGGCGCCAATCGCACCGAAGCTGAGCTGCTGAATGGTGCGAAAGGTGGTGTCATCGCTGCCGCTCATGCCCGGCAGAACGCCCCCAAGCCAAAGGATCAGCAGCACCCAGCCGTTGAGCAGCAGCCCGACCCACACCACTTGATTGGCTTTCTGTTCTCCCCAGAGTTCGCTGATCAGATCGGTGCATAGGAACGTGATCGGATAGGGCAGTGCACCGACAGCCACCACGATCTGCCAGCTTCCAATGCTGCCCAGTTGCAGGAAGCGCGTCAGCCCCAGGATGTTGAGCATGCCGAGGGTTCCGAGGAATAAACCCGCCAGCACCAGAAACACCCCATCACGCCGTGCCTGGAGGTTGCTGTCCACAGCCTGCAACGTTCAAGCTGAAACAAGCGTGGCCGCCAGCCGGCAGCCTGTCATCGATTTCGTATCGCTTCCGCTCAATTTTTTTGCCCGTCCGGCTCAGATCGTGGGCCCCGATTTGGTGGGCTGCAGGTTGGTGAAACGCCAAGCGGATGGAGGTTTGTTGTGGGGCGTGATTGTGGAAACAGAGGCTTGTTCCCAGGACGATCCCGCCTGTCATGGCTACCGCCGCCGTTCACCGCAAAACGAAACTCTGTTCGGTGAGCCAGGGCGGTTCTATGTGTATGTCAGCTATGGCATCCACCACTGCGTGAAGCGAGCCCTGACTTGAAGGACCCCAAGTTGGGCTTGATTGTTAAGTGTTTGCCGTGGGTCAGGCAGCCAATAATCAAGCCACTGCAGCTGATTTGTGCGATTTGTCTTGCTTGAAGACCGCCAATGGCTACGGAAGGCTACGAACTTGATGAGCTGTTTTGGATAAATCAGTACTCAAATCCAAGCTGAATGCCAAAAGATCCCAAAAGGAAGAGTGTCGCGGTAGGAGATAGATGAGAAATATGCTTGGCTAGTTTGAGCAATCGGATGAGCTAGTATTAGCGTCAAAAAAGCAATTGTGAATTAGCTGTAGATAAATGGATTTTGGTCTTCGGAAAGAAGGGCTTTTAAGGCTGGAAACTCTTCAATCCTTTTGTTGCATAAATCGCGGAGTCTTGCCATGATATCGGCATCTAGATTGAGATCTGAGCCTTTGATTGCGATTTCGTCATTGCTGGGAATGAGCGGTTTTTTAAGCATCTGAATGTCAAGGCTATTGCAGAGACTTTCGGTTGCTGCAGTGTGGTTCGTTAGTAGCTGTCTGTAAGAGACGCTCTTTGCCATGGGGTTATTCTTGCATTGGGCAATGCCGTCAATCACATGTGCAGCCCAGCGCTCAAAATAGTCTTTGTAATTGGAAGTCTGATACCTTTGGGATTGACCGGAGGGTCTTGCGGTCGCAAGCTCAATGGGGGTTTCTGTTTTCGGACCTTCATCCCAGCTCCATCTATGCAGGTATTTCCAAAGTGAGGCGATCGTCTCTGCAGGATCTCTCCAAACATAAATAATCTTGAGTGGTAAGTTTTTCACTTCCTCGCCAAGATGGCTTATCGGGAAGTGTGACTTAATTATGCTTGCATTGCATCTTGAAGTGCCATTGACTTTTATATCTGACAAGCTTCTGATGTAAGTGCTAGTACTTGTGGGGTTGAAGAAATTTATCATTGATCCAAGAGGACGTAGGTCGTAGTTGAGCCATGGGTTGGAGCAATATTCGCTTACGGCGTCTATTGTGTTCATTGTGAGATGTGTTCCACTTCTTTCGTGGGAGCACACCATTAGCTGTTCCGTAATTTCCGCTGAAGTCTTAACCTGCACATTAATGTTGATGGCAAGATCTGCGTTCATGTATTGCATATATCTCTGGACTTAGATGCGAGAGCCCTGTCGTCTGGGCTTGCTCACGCTTGCTCAAGGTGGTTGAAGCAAGTTTAGGAAGGTTTTCAAGCCACTCCCATAGCCACCCAGCCCATCACCCAAGATTTCCCACGCCTGCCCCACGCCTTCTTCTGCCGTCCAGCGGAGGTCGTTGCCCCTGAGCTGATTGGCTGCCGGTTGGTGAAACGTCAAACAGACGGCAGCCTGCTTTGGGGCGTCATCGTTGAAACCGAGGCGTATTCCCAGGACGATCCCGCTTGTCACGGTTACCGCCGCCGTTCACCGCAAAACGAAACCTTGTTCGGTAAGCCAGGGCGTTTTTATGTGTATGTCAGCTATGGCATCCACCACTGCGTGAACGTGGTCACCGATCGGGCCGATTGGGCCAATGGCGTGTTGCTGCGTGCCGTGGCACTTCCCGATGAACCGGAGCGGATTGCTGCAGGGCCCGGCCTGTTGGCACGACGTTTCGGGCTTGATCGCTGTGATGACAGCCGTCCGGTGACGGGCGAACATGACGTGTGGATGGCCCCAAGGTCAGACACATTTGCCAGCCAGGATCTTGTGACAACCACCCGGATCGGCATCTCCCAGGGCGCTCCAACCCCATGGCGCTGGTATCTGCGGAGCAGTCGCAGTGTCAGCAGACGAGCTCGGGGTGATCGCATGCCACCCAAGGCCCAGTGCTGGGCGCCATCGCTGGAGTCGTCGTCATGAGTGGCTGGCCGCATCGACACGTGCTGGATCTCGCCTCGTTTTCGCGGGAAGACTTTGCTGCGGTGCTTGAGCTGGCCCAGCGGTTTCGTTCGCTGCCCGTCACTGGTGCCCGCAAACTGCCCGCCTTGCAGGGCCGTCTGGTGGCAACGCTGTTCTTCGAGCCCAGCACCCGAACTCGCAGCAGTTTTGAGTTGGCGGCCAAGCGTCTATCGGCAGATGTGATGAGCTTTTCACCCTCCAGCAGCTCACTCAGCAAAGGGGAAAGCGTTCTCGACACAGCGCGCACCTACGTGGCCATGGGCGCCGACGTTCTGGTGGTGCGCCACCGTTCCACCGGTGTGCCGCAGCAACTGGCGCTGGATCTGCAGCAGATGGGTGAGCGCACCGTGGTGCTCAATGGGGGCGATGGACTTCACAGTCATCCCAGTCAGGGACTGCTGGATCTGCTCACTCTTGCCCGGCATTTCTCGCCCCAGTACCCCATGCCGGAAGCGCTGCAAGGTCGCCGGATTGTGATTGTTGGAGACATCCTTCACTCGCGGGTGGCCCGATCCAATCTCTGGGCTTTGACGGCCTGTGGCGCGGATGTGGTGTTGTGCGGTCCTCCCAGCCTTGTCCCCGAGGATTTTTCGGCCTTCGTGGATGCTCCGCCCCCGGGTCTGCTGAAGGATCCGGTGCCGCAACGGGGCAAGGTCAGCGTGGTGCGGCGCCTGGAGCATGCGCTGCCGGGCGCCGATGCCGTGATGACCCTGCGGCTTCAGAAGGAACGGATGGGCCAGCAGTTGCTCACCAGCTTGGAGCGCTATCACCGGGACTTCGGGCTGAGCCATGAGCGCATGCAGCTCTGCGGAGAGAACGTTCCCGTACTGCACCCCGGCCCGGTCAATCGCGGCGTCGAATTGAGTGGCTCGCTTCTGGATGACCCGCGCGTCAGCCTTGTGGAAGAGCAGGTCAGGAATGGCGTGCCCACCAGGATGGCCTTGCTCTATTTGATGGCAGCTTCCGAATCCGCAACTGAGGCCTCCTTGGTGTCGAGCAGCTCCTGAGTTTGGGGGAGGCCACTGAGCTGATGGGCGTAGTAATCCATCGCTGCCTTGAGGGCGGCATCGGGTTCTGCGATGGAGGGACCTTTGCCGCTGGCCATCGGGAAGTGGGCATCCTCAGCATCAAGGGCCAGATGCTGGCTGGGCATTCTGGTTAGCAGAATCGAGGCCCGTTGCCGGGTCGCCAGGGCGTACAGCCATTTGATGCTCAAGGTGATCCGGTTCTCTCGGTTGGGGATCAAGGCCAGGTGAACGATGGCCCACAGCAGCAGGCCCAGGCGTCCAGAAAATTTGAAGCCATGCAGGTCGGCCACTGCACTGGCGTGCACCACAGCCATGCTGCCGAAATCGACGTAGCGGAAGGTGGGGCGGGAACCTCCGGAGACGATTGCAGCGATGTCTTTGCCGATGAATGTGCCGGCCTGTTTGGCGGGAGCCGCCATGCCCGGCAGCGGCCTGCCATTCACGGTGTGGCTGTAGCTGCAGAGATCACCAGCGATGCGGATCTCGGGATGGCTGGGAATCGAGAAATCGGGGTTGACGATGACCCTTCCACCGCGATCGTGGTTGCAACCGGTGGCCTCCGTGAGCTTCTGTCCCAGATGGGATGGCTTCACACCAGAGGTCCAGATCACCGTTGCCGCCTGGACTCGGACATCACCATCGGGGCTGCTGATCACCACCTCTCCGGGCCGCATGGTTTGGACGCGGCCCTGGGGCAAAAACTCAATCCTGTCGCGTTTGAGAGTCGCAAGGGCCGCTTCGGAGAGCTCCTCTGGCATCGCTCTCAGCACTCTGTCGCCGGGGTCCACCAACACGATCCGTGTTTTCTGGGGATCCAGCTGTTTGAAGGCATTGTTCAGGGCCCACCGCATCAACTCTGAAACGGCAGCAGCCATCTCGCAGCCGCTGGGGCCGGCACCAACGATCACCACCGTCTGCAGAAACTGGCGTGCCTCGGGGTTCGGTGTCTGCTCCGCCTGCTCCATCGCCATCAGCAGACGGCGACGTATTTCCTCGGCGTGCTCGAGGATTTTCATCGGGGGCGCAAAGGTACGCCAGTCTTCGTGGCCGAAATAAGTGCTGCCTGATCCTGTGGCCAGGATCAGATGGTCATAGCTGTAGGCCTTGCCGTTGAAAACGATTTGTTTGCCTTCGGGGTTCACGGTGGTGACCTCCCCAGCAGCACCTGCACGTTGTCTTGCTTGCCCACCAATTCGCGCAGAGGCGTGGCCACATCACTTCTCGAGACCAAACCTGTGGCCACCTGATTGAGCAGTGGCTGGAACAGGTTGAAGTTGCGCTTGTCAATCAGGGTGATGCGCACATTGGCCTTGGCCAGGGCTTTGCAGGCATGCACCCCTGCAAAGCCTCCGCCGACGATGACCACATGCGGTGCATGACGTAACCGCTCCGCTGGCGGTTCAAGCTCCAGGAAGCAATGGTTGCTCGCCATTTGCATCCCATCGGATTCTTTCCCAAGGGTATGAATCGCAATCTTGGTTGGCTGTTTTGAACGGTTCTGCTTCAGATCAGCTTGAACCCTTCGAGAAAGAGGCCGTAGAGAAAGCCAATACGACCAAGGTCCAGGAGCTGTTGGGGCAGCTTCAGTGATGGTTCGGAGCTGCGTCGGCGCCGGATCGTGAGTTCAGTGCCAAGAACCACCACAAGCGCAGCAACGGGGTCCATTTGCCCGAGAACGCCTGCCACTGATGTGATGGCGCTACCGATCAAAAAGCCAATGAGTCCGGCAAGGGCCAGCAAGGAAAACCGCCGCCAAGGATTGCGCGCCCATCGATCCAGCCTTTGAAGTGCTGCTCCAACGTTGGTTTGCAGCCGGGTGGATTGAAGCCGTTGCACGGCACTGGTTTCAGGGGAAGAGGCAGGGTTGAAACCAGTGATCCCCATCACCCGGCCATGCCCCTGCCAGCCCCTGTTTACACCACCCGTAGGCAACCTGCAGGCATCAGACACTACGGATAGGAGATTTCAATAAAAAACCCGGGACAAGCCCGGGCCAGGTGATGGGGATTGAAACAGCAAAGCCAGAGCTGAGGGCTTTGACAACGGCTTGCGCTGAAAGTTATTTGGACTCAGCCTTCGCTTTTCTGGACGCTTTGCCTTCGAGAAGCTCCAGCAGAGCTTCCATTTGTGCCATCACACCGCGAACTTCGCCCGCTTCGGGAAGAAGGCCGTCTTCCATGACTCCTTGGTGCATCTCGCGCAGCTCTTGGCGGATGTAGCGCAGGTGGCTCACGACCTGCTCGCGCTTCGATTGCGACATCGGCTACGGGGGAGTTCAACACCCCTTTTACCTCATGGGGGGTCAGGTGCGGCGTGATGGGGCGCGACTTATCGCACCGGCTGCAGCCAGGAGTGTGAAGGTGAGCAGAGCTGAAGGTCGTGCCACGGTGCTGAACACCACCAGGACAAACAGGCCAATAAGTGGCAGGCGACGCTGCAAAAGCGCAGTGGAGAATAGGGGATTCGAACCCCTGACCTCTGCGGTGCGATCGCAGCGCTCTACCAACTGAGCTAATTCCCCGGTCAGCCAACGCTAGCCGGCACGGCCTGCGTCAAACTGCCATGAATGGGGGCTGAGGACGGCTTGATGCTTACGCAGGAACGGCTCGAAGCTTTTGACGAGGCCTCGACGGCCGAACTCGCCCGCCGGCTTGAAGAGGACGATTACCCCTCTCCTTTCGACAGCCTTTCGGATTGGCACCTGCTTCGGGCGCTGGCCATCCACCGGCCCGAACTGATCCTTCCGTACCACCATTTGGTGGACCAAGAGCCTTTTGATGAAGACTGACCAGGCGTCGCCACTGTCGTCGCCACTGTCGTCGCCACTGTGCGGGCGGCGTGTGCTGGTCGCCGTCAGCGGCAGCATCGCTGCTGTTAAGACGCCATTGCTCGTCAGCGCGCTGATTAAGGCCGGTGCTGAGGTGCGCTGTCTTGTGACCACCAGTGGTGCTGCCTTGGTGAGTCCCGTGGCGCTCGCCAGCCTCAGTCGCCATAGCTGCTACCTCGAGGCCGACCAGTGGGACTCCGCCTTATCCAGGCCGTTGCACATCGAGTTGGCGGAGTGGGCGGAGTTGGCCATCGTTGCGCCCCTTAGTGCCAGCAGCCTGTCCCGCTGGAGCCAGGGTTCAGCCGATGGTCTGCTCGCCAGTGTTCTGCTGGCCATGGAAGCTCCTGTCATCGCGGCTCCGGCGATGAACACGGCCATGTGGCGTCACCCTGCGGTGCAACGCAACTGGCAGCAGGTTCAATCCTTCCCTGGGGTGATCCCCCTCGTGCCGGCGTCCGGTCTCTTGGCCTGTGATCGCGTCGGCGATGGGCGCATGGCCGATCCGCTGTTGATTGAGTTGGCGGCTGCGTCTGTGTTCAGCCGCGGTTCGGGAATTCCTGACGTGACCCTTGATTGCTCGGGGATGACTGTTCTTGTTTCGGCTGGACCGACGCAAGAGTCGATTGATCCGGCCCGTTTCCTGAGCAACCGCAGCAGCGGCCGCATGGGTGTGTTGCTGGCGCAGGCGGCACGCTTCCGGGGTGCCACCGTTCATCTGGTGCATGGTCCATTGGATCTCCCCGACGCCTGGCTTGAAGGCCTGGAGTGCACTGCGGTGGAGAGTGCCGCCGAACTCGGTTCAGCTCTGCACTTGGCTCAGCCCGGATCCGATGTGCTCGTCATGGCTGCTGCCGTCGCTGACCTGCGGCGCGATGCCGCTCCCCCAAGCAAACTGGCCAAGCAGGATCTTCAGCAGGCTTTTGTCTCCGGTTGGGCCGAAGTGCCTGATTTGCTGTCGAATCTGACCCGCCAACGCCGTCCCGGACAGTTGGTTCTCGGCTTCTCAGCGCTCACAGGCAGCGATGCCCATTTGCTGGAGCGGGCTGAAAGCAAGCGGCTGGCGAAGGGCTGCGATCTGATGATGGTGAATCCCGTGGATCGCGATGGTCAGGGTTTCGGGGACCAACCCAATGGAGGCTGGTTGCTTGGAGATGGCTGGAGACGAGAGCTGCCCGTGACGGCCAAGCTCTCTCTGGCCCATCAATTGCTTGATGCTCTGGTTGAGGCTCGGGATCAGGCCGCGGCGTCGATGGAGTCCTGACCGAGCAGGTCGATGAAGGTGCGCAGCTGAAGACGAGGGATGTAGGGCCAGCCTCCGTTTTTCTCCATTCCCTGCAGAAGTGTGAACAATTTCTGGCGGTTTTCTGGAAGGCTTTGACGAAACGGACCGTCCTGAACGTCGCGATGCAGGGCCTCAAGCTCACGCAGCAGGGTGAGCAGTGCTTCGGGATTTCCCCTCAACTCCTCTGCCAGCTCGCCCAGGGCGGCCAGTGCCGGAGCCATCCGTGCCTGGGTCGAATTGGGATCGTTGGATGTCACGCGCTTTCGACAAGTTGTTGAGAGCTGCAAAAGGCTAGCCCTGACGTCATTTTTCGCCCTGTAAGATCCAGATCTGACGGCATTCCGTCCCCATTAGCGTTCAGCCGATCGGCTCCTTCCATGCGCATTCGTCCTCTGCTGGCCGTCGTGCTGGCGCTCTGCCTCGCGTTCTTCACCACGGCCTGCAGTGGCGACAGTGATGCAGTTCAGCGTGGTGGATCCAACGTCACCTACGACGACATCCACAACACCGGCAAAGCCAACGATTGCCCCACGATTGGGGATTCAGCCCGGGGCTCGATTCCTCTGACGGCCGGTGGCAGCTACGAGCTGCGTGAGATCTGCATGCACCCCGTGCAGGTTTATGCCAAGGAGGAGCCCAAGAACATTCGTCAGCAAGCCGAGTTTGTTGAGGGCAAGATCCTCACCCGTTACACCTCCAGCCTCGACTCCGTTTTTGGCGATCTGAAGGTGACGGAATCTGGCCTGCAATTCCAGGAGAAAGGTGGAATCGACTTCCAGCCGATCACCGTTTTGGTGCCCGGTGGCGAAGAGTTCCCCTTCACGTTCTCCAGCAAGTCCCTCAATGCCACTGCTGATGGCTCGGCTCTGACCACCAGCACCGACTTTGAAGGCACTTATCGCACCCCCAGCTACCGCACCAGCAACTTCATTGATCCCAAGGGTCGGGCTCTGACCACTGGTGTTCAGTACGCCCAGGGTCTTGTGGCACTTGGTGGTGATGACGAGCAGCTCGAGAAGGACAACAACAAGCGCTACATCGATGGTGTGGGAACCATGAGCCTCTCCATCACCAAGGTTGATCCTGAAACCGGAGAATTCGCTGGTGTGTTCAGCGCCATCCAGCCCTCTGACTCCGACATGGGTGGTCGTGAAGTGGTCGACATCAAGATCACTGGCGATCTCTACGGCCGTCTTGAAGAGGCTTGATCGAGGTCATCACAACAGGTTGCAAGGGGGCTTAGGCCCCCTTTTTTGTGGCCCATTGCAATCCTCCGGCGATCTGGGAGAATCGCCCGATCTTTCCATGCAGCCATGACCGCCAGTGCTTCAGCTCCTGCCCAGCGATCCGGTGTGATTGCTCCCTACGGCGGAACGCTGGTTGATCTGATGGTGGCAGAGGCGGATCGTGCCGCTGTGAAAGCCACGGCGACCAAAACGATCGAGTGTTCCGATCGCAACGCCTGTGATGTGGAGCTGCTGTGTGTGGGTGGCTTCTCTCCTCTGCGTGGCTTCATGCACCAGGAGGACTACGACGCCGTGGTCAGTGGGCATCGTCTGGCTGCTGGCCAGCTGTTCGGTCTGCCGATCGTGATGGACACCGACCGCGATGACGTGGTGGTGGGCGACAAGCTGCTGCTCACCTACAAGGGTCAGGGCCTGGCCGTCCTCGAGGTGGAGGACAAGTGGGAACCCAACAAAGTGGCTGAAGCCAAGGGCTGCTACGGCACCACCTCCATCGAGCACCCTGCGGTTCGGATGATCACGATGGAGCGCAAGCGCTTCTATCTGGGTGGAAGCCTCCAGGGTCTTGCTCTGCCCGAGCGGGTGTTCCCCTGCAAGACCCCTGCTGAGGTGCGTGCAGGCCTGCCCGAAGGTGAGGACGTGGTGGCGTTCCAGTGCCGTAACCCCATTCACCGCGCGCACTACGAACTGTTCACCCGTGCCCTGCATGCACAGAACGTCAGTGACCACGCTGTGGTGCTCGTTCATCCCACCTGCGGTCCCACTCAGCAGGACGACATCCCTGGTGCCGTTCGCTTCCAGACCTATGAACGTCTGGCGGCCGAAGTGAACAACGACAGCATTCGCTGGGCCTACCTGCCCTACGCCATGCACATGGCCGGTCCGCGTGAAGCGCTGCAGCACATGATCATCCGCCGCAACTACGGCTGCACCCATTTCATCATTGGCCGGGATATGGCCGGCTGCAAATCGTCTCTCACCGGTGACGATTTCTATGGCCCTTACGACGCTCAGAACTTCGCGAAGGAGTGTGCCCCCGAGCTCACGATGGAAACCGTTCCCTCCCTGAACCTCGTTTACACCCAGGAAGAGGGCTATGTGACGGCCGAGCATGCTGAAGCGCGTGGCCTGCACGTGAAGAAGCTGAGCGGCACCCAGTTCCGCAAGATGCTGCGCGGTGGTGAGGAGATTCCCGAGTGGTTCGCCTTCAAGAGCGTGGTTGAGGTGCTCCGCGCCGCCTGAAGACTGAGAACCCGTTTAACATTCCTTCATCTACGAGACGACCTGTGAACAAGCGTTGGCGAAATATCGGTCTCGGGGCCCTCTTGGTTCTGGCGATCGTTGTGATTGCACCAGCTTTCTTTGGTGGCGGCGGTGGCAGCCAGCCCCAGGTGAACACAATCCGCTACAGCGAGTTCGTTGAGGCGGTGAAGGATGACCAAATCAGCCGTGTGCTGATTTCTCCTGATCAAGGCACCGCCCAGGTGGTTGAAAACGACGGCCGTCGTGCCCAGGTCAACCTGGCCCCCGATCGTGAGCTGCTCGGCTTGCTGACCGAACACAGCGTTGATATCGCCGTGCAGCCCTCCCGTCAGACCCCTGGCTGGCAGCAGGCTGCTGGAAGTCTGATCTTCCCTCTGCTTCTGCTCGGTGGTCTGTTCTTCCTCTTCCGGCGCGCCCAGGGTGGAGGTGGCGGCAACCCAGCCATGCAGTTCGGCAAGAGCAAAGCGCGGGTTCAGATGGAGCCCTCCACCCAGGTGACCTTCACCGATGTGGCCGGCATTGAAGGGGCGAAGCTTGAGCTGACCGAGGTGGTCGACTTCCTCAAGAACCCCGATCGCTTCACGGCCGTCGGCGCCAAGATCCCCAAGGGTGTTCTGCTTGTGGGGCCTCCTGGCACCGGTAAGACCCTTCTCGCCAAGGCTGTGGCTGGTGAAGCAGGTGTTCCCTTCTTCTCGATCTCTGGTTCTGAGTTCGTTGAGATGTTTGTTGGCGTTGGTGCCAGCCGCGTTCGCGACCTCTTCGAGCAAGCCAAGAAAAACGCTCCCTGCATCGTCTTCATCGACGAGATCGATGCCGTTGGCCGTCAGCGGGGTGCAGGCCTCGGCGGTGGTAACGACGAGCGTGAGCAAACGCTGAACCAGCTCCTAACGGAGATGGATGGTTTCGAGGGCAACACCGGGATCATCATCGTGGCGGCCACCAACCGCCCGGACGTGCTCGATGCCGCTCTGATGCGCCCTGGACGTTTCGATCGTCAGGTCACCGTTGATCGGCCTGACTATTCCGGACGTCTACAAATTCTTGGCGTTCACGCTCGCGGCAAGACCCTCGCCAAGGACGTCGATCTCGACAAGGTTGCACGCCGGACACCTGGTTACACCGGTGCTGATCTCGCCAACCTTCTCAACGAAGCCGCCATCCTTGCGGCCCGTCGCGAGCTCACCGAAGTGAGCAACGACGAGATCAGCGATGCCATTGAACGGGTGATGGCGGGCCCGGAGAAGAAGGACCGTGTGATGAGCGAGCGCCGCGCTCGCCTGGTGGCCTATCACGAGGCTGGTCATGCCCTTGTGGGCGCTCTGATGCCGGACTATGACCCGGTTCAGAAGATCTCGATCATTCCCCGCGGTAATGCCGGCGGTCTGACCTTCTTCACCCCCAGTGAAGAGCGAATGGAATCAGGTCTCTACTCCAGGGCCTACCTGCAGAACCAGATGGCTGTTGCCCTTGGCGGTCGGGTGGCTGAAGAGATTGTCTACGGCGAAGATGAGGTCACCACTGGTGCCTCCAACGACCTCCAGCAGGTTGCTTCCACAGCGCGTCAGATGATCACCCGCTTCGGCATGAGCGATGAGCTGGGTCCTGTTGCCTTGGGGCGCGCGCAGGGTGGCATGTTCCTTGGCCGCGACATCGCTGCGGAGCGTGACTTCTCTGAGGAAACCGCCGCCATGATCGATAAAGAGGTCTCTGAGCTGGTCGATGTGGCCTACAAGCGCGCCACCAAGGTGCTCGTCGACAACCGAGCCGTTCTGGATGAATTGGCTGAGATGCTCGTTGAGCAGGAGACTGTTGATGCTGAAGAGCTTCAGGAGCTGCTGATTAAACGTGACGTCCGGGTCGCCGAATACGTCTGATTTCGATTCGTCTTCCAACCCTTGGCTGGTGCGGCAGGAGCTTTTGGTGGCATCCCTGCAGCATCAGCCGCTTTTGTTGGTGATTCGGCCTGAGCCCGACGACCTCGCGGCTTCAGGCTCTGGTTTGTTGGACCAGGTGAAGCAGCTTCATGCCGCAGGACTTCGACATCTCGAAGTGGCCTGGGTTGACCAGCCAGGCTGGATGGGGTTCATGCAACGGGTGCAAGACCATTGCCCTGGTCTGAATCTGGGGGCTGCTTCGGTGACGGTCTCCAAGGCGCTCAACGATCTATCTCGGCTTGATTTCAGTTATGCCATGGCACCGTGCTGGTGCCCTGAGCTCGTGGAGCAGGCCAGAGAACTTGGTGTCTTGCTGGTGCCTGGGGTCTTCAGCCCCACTGAGGTTCACCAGGCCATGCGGTTCGGCTGTCGTGTCGTCAAGCTGTTTCCCGCTGCCAATCTGGGGCCTGGTTACTGGAGCCGCTTGCAGGCGCCCCTTGGCCCCCTGCCCTTCGTGATTGCCGCTGGTGGTCTCGAGGTAAGCGACCTTCCCGTATGGCTGGAGGCTGGGCATGGCGCCGTGGCTCTGGGCCGCAGGGTGGTGGGATCGCCGCCTGCATTCCGGGCACTTCTCGACTGGTTGCGTCAATCGACAAGCCAGCGTTGACGCCAACGACTGGTCGACATGCGTCCAAAATGCTACAGATGAGATAGTTATCCAACTGCGTCATGTCGCAGCTCACGATCAAGCTCAGCGACAAGGCCGATGCCCTGATCGCTCAGCTTCAGAAGGAGATCTTCAATCGTCGGCGCAAGAAGGTTTCGGCTGCTGGAGTCGTGGAGACCCTGGTGGAGAGCGGCGCGAAATCGCAGTCTGACAAGCGTTTTGCCACGTCCTGGACGAACCTGATCAAGGACATTGAAAAGGCGGCCAAGCTCTCCTACGCCCATGGCAGCAAGCCATCCACCCTCAGTGATGAGGAGTGGGCCCTGGTGTTGAGTCATCGCAGCCGTGGGACCACCGGTCGTGCACGCCGGACGGTGAAGAAAACGTTGGCTGCCAAGAAACCAGCCTCAGCCAAGGCTCAGGCCAGCAAAAAGCCCGCCCGCCGCACCCGGACCCGCAGCGCGGCAAAGACGAAAACGGCCGCAGCGGCGGTGAGCTCCAGCTCAGCGGTGGGTTCCGTCTGAACTGATTGAAGGGTCGTGCTCACCAAAGGCTGCATTGCCCCTGCTGCCTCAGCAGGTGATCAGCCAGAACGAGTGCCACCATCGCTTCCACCATCGGTACGGCCCGCGGCAGAACGCAGGGGTCGTGCCGTCCTTTCCCAGCGAGTGTGGTGGCCTTGCCATCGGAATCGATGGTCTGCTGCTCTTTGCGGATCGTGGCCGTTGGCTTGAAGGCCACTCGGATCACAATCGGCTCACCATTGCTGATCCCTCCCTGGATGCCCCCGGAGTTGTTGGTGGCGGTCTTCAGCCGTCCATCGTCGGTCGGCACAAAGGCGTCGTTGTGCTCGCTGCCTTTCAACAGCGTTCCATCGAAACCAGACCCAATTTCAAATCCTTTGGTGGCCGGCAACGACATCACAGCTTTGGCGAGGTCGGCTTCGAGTTTGTCGAACACTGGCATGCCCAGACCAATGGCGGGATGACGCACCACGCATTCGATCACCCCGCCGCAGGAATCACCCTCGCGGCCAATGGCTTCGATGCGCTCAATCATCCGCTCGGCGATCGCTGGCTCGGGGCACCGAACGATGTTGGCCTCCACATCACTCAGCTGAACCTGCTGTGGGTCGATGCCGGAGGCTTCGATGGTGTGGATCCGCTTCACCCAGGCCAGGATTTCAGTTCCTGCCGCTTGTTTCAGCAGTTGTTTGGCGATCGCACCTGCAGCGACACGGCCGATGGTTTCCCGCGCTGATGCACGTCCACCACCGCTGCGGGCTTGGATTCCATACTTCGCCTGGTAGGTGGCATCGGCATGGGAGGGCCGAAAGGCGACCGCCATGTCCTTGTAATCCCCGGGTCGTTGGTCCTTGTTCCGCACGACCATGGCAATCGGGGTGCCAAGCGTGGTTTCGCCATCCAGCAGGCCACTGAGAATTTCCACCTGGTCCGCTTCCTTGCGCGGTGTGGTGATGTGGCTTTGGCCTGGCTTGCGTCGGTCCAGTTCGACCTGAATCGACTCGACGCTGAGGTTGAGCCGTGGTGGACAGCCCTCAACGATGACACCCACCCCTCCTCCGTGGGATTCACCGAAGGTGCTGATCCGGAAGAGGTCGCCGAAGCTGCTGCCCATGGCCATTGATCGATGTGGTGAGGCTACGAAGCCATCGGTTCAGATCAACTCCGGATGGGGCAATTTCGGACGTTCTGTCGCGGGATGCTGCCGGGCCATCTCGAAATCACAGAACTCAAATCCCGGCCCGACACAACAGCTCATCAATGAGTAGTCACCAAGACTCCGCGCCGCCTGCCAGGTGTTGGCGGGAACCACCTGGATGGGGTTGGACGCATGCAAAGCATCACGTTTCAGCCCTGTGCCATCGCCCTGGCATTGAAAGAGCTCCAGCGTGGCCCCATCAATGTGCGTCCAGACTTCGTCTCCACAGATCACCCGATGCCAGCAACTCACGGCACCGGCGGGCAGCAAAAACAGAATGGCCGTCAAGGCAGATCGCTCGGCACCGTCCTGTCGTTGAACTTGGTCTGGACTGCGATGCAGCTCTCGGTACCAGCCCCCCTCTGGATGGGGCTTTAAGCCGAGGTGCTGGATCAGGGTTTGCGTTTTTCTCATGGCAGTCCGGCGCGTTGTCTCATGCTTTTCAGTTGCTGCTAGTCCCTGCCCATCCATAGGACTGCTCAGTCAATGCCCACCAGCAAAAGCGGTTGGTTCTTGTCATGTCGAGGTTGCCTTGCTTCCACACTGCTGAGTCGACTTAAAGCGTTGCTGAGGAGTTGGCAACCTCTACATCGCACCGAGTTGTGCAGAGAGGGCCACAGATGGCTCCTCGCTATGGATGGTTGATTGGAGCTCAATTCTGCAAGCACAACAAAAAGCCCCCTCCGAGGAGGGGGCTTTCCGATTCAGTTGATCTGAACCGTTTGTTGATTCCAGATCAACCGATGGCAGGAGCCTGCAGAGCCACAGGAGTGGACTCAGCAGCAGC
>NZ_JBDJKK010000003.1:0-253885 GCF_042883245.1 Synechococcus sp. HIMB2401
CGATGACGAAGCAGATGGTGGCAGCCAGCAGTGTGGGGATCATCAGCACACCGAACCAACCGACATACAGACGGTTGTTGGTGGAGGTGACCCACTCACAGAAGGCCTGCCAGCTGGAAGCGCCGGAGCGCTGCTGGAGGGTGGTGGTCATGAGAACGGAAAAGAGCCGTTGGGACGAATCCCGGTGGCAGATAAAAAAGGTCGGTTAACCCGACATCGGCAATGTAAAGGAAGTTTGCGGCGCCGGCACGACGCCCGGCCCGAGCACTCCTGATGAGATCGATAGGTCCGGCTTATCACGCAGTTGCCTGAATGTGCTTGTTCAGCGACCAATGGTCCGTGCAAGAGCTTGATCTCAACATTCGTCACCTCCCTCAATCGAGGGATGACTTCCTGACTGGGCTGGCTGAAAATCGAATTGAGGGCGTTCTGACGCGTGGCCGAAAGCAACCTCTCTGCATTAATCCGGTCTGTCGCCGACCTGCCGCGTGGTGACTACAAGCAGAGAGAAAACGGAAGTGATCCCCTGCAGAGCAAAGGGATCTTGAAATGGAGCCAAGGAGACTCGAACTCCTGACCCCCTGCATGCCATGCAGTCTTTGTGATCGCTGAGACTGACTGCGATATCTAGAAAAAGCCCAGACACACTAAGCATTCTCAAGGAGCACCACTTAACTTGCGACGGCATGCTGGGGCGAATAAGGGCAGAAAACACACTTGCAAAACACACTCATGACCGCCAAGCTCTGACCACCTGCAAAAGCAGAAGGGGGTCATGGCGAAGGCGGCTCAGTGGCTAAAGGATCTGCGCTCTGTCGTGCGACGCAGCAATGGTCCCGGCTGGGTACTGGAGGATCAGTACGGGCGCTTCAAGATCCAGAAGATCGAAGGGACGCGGCGCTCAGCCAGACGCCCGTCGATATCCACACCATTGCCCTTCGCGCCAAGCAGCTGCGATGCCGTCACCGCGCTGGTGAAAAAGCTGCGGGAGACCATGGCCGACCAGAACATCGGCCTCAAGGACGCATATCAACTGATCTCAGACAGCCCTGAGCTGACTGGTGAAGCCACGAACTGGACTGTGGTTTCGGAGCGATACCGCAGTTTCCGGGTTGATTCAGGGACCGTCTCGGAGTCGAACTACAACACGAATGAGGCGTACCGGATCAAGCGTGTCGTCGATCTCATAACGGCTCGCGCTGGTGCTGCGCATGATGCTGGTGCTCTGCTTCGCCTGTACACCGAGAAGCACCTGACCAAGATCGCGCCAGGCTCATCAGGGCGTAAACGCAACCTGCTGGATGTCTGCCGGTTCCTGCGTTTTGCGGTGAAACGATGCGCCGCCGACAACCTTTGGCTGCCCCCTGACGATGAGGAGGTAGCTCTTCTTATTGGGGTCAGGACCACACCCAAGGAAGACACGCCACCAGTGAAACCAGAGGCGCTGATCAGGCTGCTGGACAGCCTTGAGGGCAACCCTGAGCTGCACTTAGCCGTGGGGCTGGTCGCTTTCTATGGATTACGTCCTGCTGAGCTGATGGTGCTGTCCTTTGAGGACGGCAAGCTCAAGGTCGGCAACACCAAGCGAAACAGCAGAACAGCGGCAACACCCAAGAAGCCCCGCACTGCTCGTGCTCTCAACCTGAAAGAGCTACCTGGAGAAGGTGAGCGCCTGATGCAGCTGTGGCACAGCGGGCTGGTGAAGCTCCCGACCAGCATCCGCAACGCCAAAAACTTCAAGGACGGCGGGGCGGCCTTTGGGCAATACCTCGATCGCCATCCTTTCTGGAATGAAGTGCTGAAAGAAGAAATCAAAGGTTTGAAGCCGTACAGCCTCCGCCATGGCTTCGCTTGGCGCAGTGCTCTCTACACACCCATAGCCATCCGGACGGCCGCAAGGCTGATGGGCCATGACGTTCGCACTCATATGAAGCACTACGGCCAGTGGATCGACGACCAGGACATGGAGAAGGAAGTGGACGCCGCCAACATGGCTGTGGCGGCGACGCTCAGCAAGCGTCAGCAGCTGATGCAGCAACAGCAGTAGTCACTTCATTTCATCTATGAATTCAGACGAGCAACTGAAAATTGCCATCAAAAAGATGTTTGCCAGAACACACTGAGACGATCAGGTGTATCCGCAGAGCAACAAATAATTATCACTAAATCATTAAGTAACGGATGGAACATTGTTTTAGCCGATTCCTTGGGCTGAGATCTGAGCGTTTGCATCCCCCACCCCCCTAATGGAACTCAATTTCCTCGGCAACAAGTACACCACGTGCAACGAGCCAAAGGAGAAAACTGTTGTTCAGCTCAAGTACATGGGCAAGGCTTACCAGGCATCAATGAGCAATGCCTCTCGCGCTGTGACTGCTCTCACATACCGCGGGGTCAGCTACTCCCACTAAGTCGAGTGGATGGGGCGGATGCTTCCGCCCTTAATGGCTTCAATGCACAGGCGGGGGGCAGCGCCTCCGGCAGTTTTTTCTCTTGGCAACAAAAAGTCGAGGTTGGCATCGATTCACTCTGAATCGATTGGCGTCACTGGCGTATTTGAGGTGCGTCCCGTTCTGGAGGGCTCCGGCCGGGACGCGGACCCAAGTCAGCGGCAACTGCTGGGTCCGTCTGCCATAACGAAAATGATTGGTCCTCAGCGCACAGGCGGGGGGCAGCGCCTCCAGCCCGTCTTCTGCATCGCCTGCCAAGCCTCAATGGCGTTGTGCCTACAGCAAGTGACCACATGGTTGATTTGATCTGAGTTCAGGATTGGAGCACTCAGTTGAACGATCGGATCGGATCCCTAGCGTTGATCAGAGATGGATGACTTAGAGAGGCGATGACATGAGCCAAAAATCAAGGCTCGCCAGGCAGGTGACGCTTGACGAAGCGTGGTCGTCTTCAGAACACAGTGAAATTTGCTGTCTGATATATGCCACCCAAAACGGCTGGAAGCTCCCAATCCTTTTTGAAGAAATGGGTGTGCCTTATGACTGGGCACTGGTGAACTTTGAGAAGAGTGAACAGCGCAGTGAAGGTTTTCTTTCCATCAACCCAAATGGTCGGATTCCGGCACTGATTGATCGTGCGCGCGGAGTAACAGTCGCCGAGTCGGCAGCCATCTTGGAGTACAGCGCGGCTCGCTTCGTCAGCCCTTTGCTGCCCCCTGCCGATGAGGACCTGCAGCTGCACTTGCAGACGAAGCAATGGCTCCATTGGCAGGTCAGCGCCCTCGGACCTTCGATGGGGCAGGCCATGTACTTTCAGCGAATCGCCAAGGTTCGCGGCCAAAACGATCCCTTCGCGATTGGTCGCTTCATTGCCGAAGCGGAGCGCTGTTTGCGCATGCTCGACGACCAGCTCGCGTCATCGAGCGGCCCGTTTGTGCTCGGTCAGCGTTGCACACTCGTGGATGTCGCCTGTTTCCCTTACTGCGCTAGTGCTTATTGGGCAAATGTCGATATCTCGCCGATGAGCCATCTGCTCGCCTGGATCGAGATGCTCCACCAGCGTCCGTCCTTTAGTACCGGTCTCACCGTGCCTTTCTCTCGGCCTGCTTTCTTTGGCCCTCCGTATGCAACACCGGAGGAAATCGAGGTAGAGATTGCGCGTAACGCCGGTCAGTTCGCTGTGATTTCTAAATCTCCCAGTTGAGCTGCCAGGCGTTAACGAGGCTTCCTTAGAAACACGCTGTCGGGGCGCCACTGGCAGATGCACTGCAGCTTCTCCCTCAGCCCCTCTATGTCAACCAAACGCTGTCCCGTGTGCTGCTGCACATGGACATGCTCGTGCAGGTAGCCGTCGTTGATAAGTCTGTAGAGCTTAGATCTGGACTTGTATCCGAGGCGTCGTGCAGCCTCACTACTTAGGCAAAACACTGGCAACCTGAAGGCTCTTCAGGCAGCACTCGGCATCCCATCGGTCAGCAAATTCCAAGCACAGCCCACTCGACACACAGACAACAAAGCGTTTGTCGCCAAGCTGATGCACCATCGGCGGCGGCCGAGAAATCATGCTGAATTCTTGGATCATCTCTCTTCTGCTTTTCCTGATGGTCCGTTAATTCCTTGTCCTTAAATGCATCAAGTGCCACATATTGCAGACAACTGGCAGCCTCTGCGTCAATGCTTTCTTCGGGGATATTGGCCATTGCTGTTTTTGCAGGGGCGTTCCCCTCGCTTCAACTTCATCCACATGGCCTTCTCAAGGGCGGTGAGCTTGGGGGAGGCTTCATTCAGCACTTCCAGCGCGCGAGCCTTTGCATCACGGATATACCTGGTTGTCCTATCGAGTTCGTCGAATGCCAAAACCAGTAGCCAGGGGCATCACAAAGCTAAAAACCCTTGAGGTTCAAAATTGCATCAAGTGGCACATACTGATCAAAACTGGCGGAAGCTTGATGAGATATGTTATCGAAGACTTATGGACACTGAATTACTCAAACAATCCTGGGAGAAGTTGACCCAACGTGGCTACACGCTGAATAGCCCTGCCCCTGAAGTGGTGAACATCATCACGCCGACGGGTTATTCGACTCAGATTCGATTGAAACGACTGCCCAGTTATGCCCGCTACGTGCGGTGAATTTCCACCAGCTTTTGAGCTGACGGCTTGGAATGGTGTGGGGAAGAGTCCTTACGGTCCTCGATTCCCCGGTTAATGGGGAGGAGGCCAAGTGGTCCTCGACTCCCAAGTGCAGACCCCCTCGAGCTGCAGGTTCAAGATGCGCCTGCCACTTGAGCGGTCTACTTAAGCCCTCTGTTTTCTTCAGGCTGCCCCGCCGACTCACCAAACAAAGGCTTCAAGCCACACCAACGCCACTAGTGATGCACCTGCAATCGCCATCGGTGCCCACTGGTCACGAAGAACGCGAGTCATCACCACAAAGCAGCTGACCCAATAAATCGCAACCAAACCAGATGGCAATCAGCTCTTGGCTCTGCAGCCCGCTCTATCGGCCGGGCTGACTTCCAACAGCCTTAACCGAATCAAAGAAGCGGGACTACGGAACCGCGAGGAGAAACATGTTCGCCCCGAGCGATGCGGTCCGTTCCATAACGCTGCCGACGAGTTCTGCAATCAAGTGCAATGCACTGAATCTTTCCCGTTATTGGAAGACGGGGTTAAGCGCAGAAAGCCAGCCCCATCCACAGTTGCCGTGGGATGGGGACTGGATTGTCTGCCAGCTAACGGGTCGCTCTCCCGTGCTGCCGCGATGACTCACTCAGCCGTAAGAGGAAGTACCGCAGTTCTCCTTGATAGGTGCTCGCTAGTGGCTCTGCACAGCATTTTTCGAAGACCTTTGGGATCAAGGATTTCTTCCGTGACAGTCCGATAATCAGGTCGCGATGGCTACAGAGAATCGGCGTATGAGGCCTTATTGGATATTGACCCAACTCCACAGGCGAGACATCACGCCCTTGGGATTCCGCTGATTCTCGCGATCCTGCCAATGCTCGTAAGCAGGCAGATCAATCTCTTCCGGCAAAGGCGCCCAGCTACCTATCCACACGTTGACCTTCTCCGGATTGAGGTTGCAGGGCAACGTCTCCAGCCAGTCGATGTAATCGCGATTCATGATCCGTGGCTAGTTGTGGAGATGAGACGAGATAGCCGAGGGAACGGCGGTCTTGGCTCGGGGGATCTGCTCGACGGCTGACTAGATCCCCCTGCGTGGAAATGGTTTGTGGCCCCGTTCTCAACCGAGGCCCGTAGTGGCGGAAAGCTCAAAAACCAACCACGGGAGGAGTTATGGAGATGGCTGAGCTCAAGAAACTGGCTAGGGACAAGCGACAAGCCGTCCACCAACAACTGTCACAGTGCCAGCTGGGTAGAGATAGTGAATGTGTGAGGAAAAACGCCTCACGGGGTGGAAACAAGGTCACACTCCCGAGAGACGTTTTGGAGCCCCTGCCTTTGGCGGGGGTTTCTTTTTGCCTCGCGTTATCCACATACCAAGTGGCCCTACCTGCAGCTTCGAGCCTCGAAACGCCTCAAAAGCACTACTGCTAGTGCTTTTGAGGCATAAAAAAACCCGCTGTGACGCGCACATCGGGCCAGGTGATGGGGGAACTGACAATATGGCCCAGCTCTTTGCCACTGCCTAGCCCCACATTTGGTGTCTTAAGAGTCGGTACAGAACTTCACCGCACTATGTCCGGAATATGGATTTGTTGGCACTTCTGAGTCCAACGAGGCTAGTTTTGTCCAGTCCGGTCGGGTGATGGGGATCAACCGAAAGGGTTAGCGACCTCGGAGACACCTCCGGGGTTTCTTTTTGGGAAATGGCCTCCAACCAAAGATCTGGCTAAGGGTTGAGTTCAACCATCCCGATCTAAATGACCACTCGTTATCCAGAAACAACGGAGCAGGATCCCTCGGTGCCAATGCAGCGTGGGGATCACCGCGAACGACTCGCAAAGTTCGTTGGCGAATTGTGGGCACAACGCCGACACGTTGCTGAGACTCGTCGCCGTATCGAAAAGAGATTCGCGGATGAGAACGACTGGTTTGTCCGCAAAGACACTGAACTCGTGGACTGAACTCCTGTCTGGCTGTGGCAAAGCCCAGACCATTAGAGCTATGACCTCAATAGAGACACGTCCCCACGAGAGGGTGGTGGGCTTGGCTCAGGTGATCTGCTCTATAGAGCTGCAGCGGATCACCCTGTCTGCGATTCCGTAGTAAGTAACGCGATTTAGCTGAAGTCAGTGCGGTTACGACGGAATTGCACCGCAACTGGCAGAGCTGGCGGTGCAGCGGAGCTTCAATCGCTCGGGGCTCCGCTTGCCTGGAATTGGATGAGGGCACTGAGCTGAATCCAGCCAGAAAAGTGCTGTGTATCCATATGAACGACAGGGGGGGGTGACGACCCTGTATAAAAGATCTGTAGCAACCGCTACACAACGTTCACCCCTTTTGAAGGGGCGCAGACACTCCAAGCCACGGAACGGGGACTTGGAATTTTCTGAGGAACTAACCATGACTGCTCTTCTCTACAGAGGTCACTCCTACGAGGCTCCAGCAGCCTCGCCCAAAGCTTGTATTGAGCTGACCTACCGCCGCGAGACTTACAACACCTGCCGCGAAGAAGTCGCTCACAATGCTCATCCAAGCCTGACCTACCGCGGTGTTTCCTACGCCAAGTGATCAAGGCTTAATCAGAAGATCTCAAGCCCCTGCCCACGGCGGGGGTTTCTTTTTGCCTGCATCTAAGCACCGACTTCCCAGAAGGAGATGGGCTGGGCTCCGAAGCTGGCTAACCCCAGTGGGGGAACCAGGCTGGGAGAAGCCCCGCACGAGCAAGGCCAAGTACGACTGCCAGTGTTGCCAGCTTCAGTCCTGTCAGGATTCCTGCCGTCTTCCATGTGAACAGCGATTTCGTCAGGGTGATCACTGGGAATCCTTAGCCAAAGAACATCATGTGCCATTGACGAGCGGGGCTCGTAAGGCTGAATGGCTCCCTTGCTGACTGGTCGTCAACTGAAGACATGATCCCGAAGCTCATTTGGAGATAGCAAGCGAGCAGCTCTGCCCTCTCCAAGCTGAGAACCTCAAGGGAAACAGATGATGTTCTGTGTTGAACGAAGCGATGGGCCCGACATTTGGTTTCAGGAGCAGTGCTTCGAGACTGAGTTCAAGGCTTTCACCAACGCCCGGGCCAAATCGCTGAATACTTTCGGGCTCTATCGAGTCATGTACGAAAGTCCCGGCAACTCAGGTGAGGTGCTGAGGATTTCAAAAGGGAAAGCGATCCTGGCTGAGGATGACCGACTCGTTGGATAAGTGTTGGTGCCTAAACAACGGAAATTCCGTGGTTTGGGCTAGCGCATCAAAGGCATTGCTAGAGCAAGGGTCCAGGCAATAGCCATGTACAACGTCGTCAAGCAAGAAGCTCCCGACCGTTGGGTCAAGGAGCTCTACTTCCAAACGGAATTCAGGGCTTACCTGTGTGCCCGCACAAAGTCGAAGGCGCTGATGTGCACTTACATGGTGGTTGATGCGACCACTAATGAAGTGACCTCGATCGTTCGTCACGGCAGCCCCCTCATCGCATGAGTGATGCTTACAGCGCCATCTGCCTGATCAGGGATTACGACGTTTAGCGCCACACTGTTGTCGTGGAGGCTCTTCTACTGCTGTTGATGGGAATGACCTTCCTGCTTCTTAGGAGGATTGTTAGAAGGGCTTATTCCCGCTCATACAAGCTTCCGCCTCAAGAGGTTGATCTAGATGAACTCTGAAGCAAAGACGGTTCGTAAGGTCTATGAGAAGGCGAGCGCCAATCACCAGGCATCGCGCAACAAGCCTCAGAAGAAGAAGCAGCAACAGCAACAGCAACAGCAACAGCAGTAGTCAGCTGCAAAATCACGACATGAAACGACTACTGCTGCTCTTGGTCCCGCTGGTGTTGGCAGATCCAGCCATTGCCTTTGATGGGGGTTGGTATGACAAAGAGGAAAAGCCGGAACTTTCTACTGATCAATCAGAGACTCTTGGCAAGTATTCAGAGTTTCACCAATCCTGCATGGACATCCAAATGACCATGTGGGGAGAGGTTGCAGAATTAATGGAAGATCTGGCTACAGCACACTGCTACTGCAAATACACCAAGCTTGAGGACTTGGAAAGTATTACTTGGTCAGACAAAAATGCTGCCGAGATTGAATGTGCTAACCAAGGCACAATCAGTAAAAAAGAAGCTTTCATCTGGTGGGCACTTCCACTGCATCGTCAACGCTTAGGAGAAGAGCAGAAATAGTCCTAACCCCCTGCAGCTCGATCGTTCACGCCTTAGGAAAACGCTGTCTACTCGCCACTGGCATAAGCCCTGAAGCGTCTTCTGCAAGCCATCGACGTCCAGCAACCGCTGCCCGCTTGGCATCTGGATATGCACATGTGAATCCAGCCAACCGTCATTCATCAGCTTGTACAGCTGCGAACGACTTTTATACCCGAGGTGCCTTGCAGCGGCACTCACAGTCATGAGTTGCATTTCTCTGTCTCCTGATGTCTCTAAGTGTCTAATGTTTTGACAATCAATGTCTACAGGATCAACGCACCTTCGGATGACCCACGTTGATTTGTCCCAAGAGGACCCTGCTCGAGCCAATGCTCAGCTTTCGACTGGAAACTTTCAGGCAGTTGCTTTGACGACGAAAGTCATGACAAGGACTGCAATCGCGACGGTGCCACCGAAGTAGGCAACGTTCGTGTGGAGTCCTTTCATGCTGCATCTGCGGGTTATAGGAGTCTGCTGTTTTTTCTCTGGCCGATGGCTAAGGCTTAATGCCTAAATCTCAGGCACAGAGATGGCGGTCCTTCCTGACGGGAAGACGACCTATCCCAAAAAGCGCATCAGTAGTGATTTAGGAGATTCACTTCTCCCCCGCCATTAGGGGGGTGGCGATGGTCCACTGTGGAGAGGACCCTTGGTCCGAGGACCCAGCGAGAGAACTCAACAACCAAATCTCGGAACTTCAAGCCCGAGTCGCCTTCCCGCAGCACTGGAGCAGCGGTGAGCATCAGCAGCACATCGAAAAGCTCCGTCAGCTCAGCTACGAAAAAAGCCGTCTGACAGATCGATCAGATGCCTCTCCTATGGAGCGAACTCATCACTGAAGAACTCTCCTACAAGTCAGTTGGTGCATGGCTTGCCAACGAATCACAGCAGCTTTACTACCAATTCACCGCATCCAAGGATGGCTCTCAAGGCGAGTCGATCGTCATGCGCAGCTTCCATTGGCGACCACCTGACGACCCGATCCCTCAGGGGAGTCAACTGATGACACGACAAGAGGCGCTGGAGAAATGGAATGCACTCAAATCCATGGGTTGGAGGAGATGCGCCGGTCCCCTGCGATAGGTCAGTGGATGAGCGAGCCGAGTCCGTATAGGCATTCGGCAAATGGAGCAAAACCAGCGGTAGTCCAGAGTGCTGTGATGAAACAGCCGAACACTCAGCAACTCCGGGCTCTACGGCTATCTGCACTCGCGAGGGACAACAAGGTTGTCAATGCCATTCGCTGCTCGATCACTCAGGCCCCTGATGCTCTGGTTAAGGAGTTGATGGATGTTCATGGGTGGCCAGCGCATGAAGCTCTCTGTGCAGTTCAGCAGCTTCAGCAAGATGTCCTCGAGGACACGACGAAACAGGTATCTGCGTGAAGCAATCGCTCGCGGCGGCCAAGATTTGGTTGGGTGATTGCAGTCCTATTCACCTCTTGCCATCGCTTGAAGTGAGGGCTCACTGGCATTCGATGCACACACGATTCGTATGTCTACGTTGCGAGTGTCGTCCTCTTCAGGGACATGGGATTCGACGGAGTAGACAAGACAGACCGTTTCATCATTGCCGCCAGGCGACGTGCCGAAGCTGCGTTGCATGAAACCTCTCCAAAGCTGACAGCACTTGAGAAAGCGATGTGGCTCAAGTTGAAGCGAGGTGAACGCCCCTGCAAAAACAACAAGGCGTCCTAGGGAACTGCTCACCTGCACTTCAACAAAGGAGGAGGCCGCCCCTCCCAGCTGGAAGAGACGGCCTAACTCGCTCGTTTGTGCATCTGTAAACCCGTGATGTGATCAGGGGTTGAGAGGCCAGCCCACCTACGACAGGGATGGGGTGACCTCTCCTATTGCTCGCTTCCGACACCCCTGTAGTGGCAAAACAGGGGCCATGCCGTATGCCATTGCTGGCGTCGGGCGAAGTGTCGGGCTTTCAGGTTCCTGGGGCCATTACGTCCAGGTGTCGGGCTGGCTTCCTACAGGGCACCTACGAACGGTGCAGAGGAGAGTCGACTGTTCTGACGTACTGCAGTGTCGTCACAGACGAGTAGCCCACGGTTGGGTGGAAACTGTTGGAGCAGGGACCTAAAAGTCAGGCGACTTCTACGGTTTGCTCAGGTGGAGTGTCGGCCGTCATTGGCGCCTCCGATCTCGATGGACCAACTCTCGTCAGCGGGCACGCACAAGGCAATCAGCCTTAACGCTCATTGCCTTTCAAGCCCGAACCATCCGATGTTGGTTTCGATTTGCTTGGCCAGCGAGACAGGGTCAAGGACTTTGTCGATCTCGGAGTACCAGCCCTCTGCAGGAGCCAAGATTGATGGCACACATTCCTAGTGCTGCCCAAGAAGGTTCTTTGGGACGACAGCTGAGATGAGTGAACTGCAGGAACGCTTTCAACGATGGGCTGACGAGCTCGTAGACCTCACGGCCAGGAACGAGCTGATCAACTTCAAGGTCACCAAGACCTCCACGATCCTTCCTGACCCCAAAGGGCTCTCCAAGCTCCTGAACGGAGACACGGTCGCGATCACCGATCTATGCGACCTGACTGATCCCGATCAGATGAAGCCCGCAAAGGGGGCAATCAAAACTGCCATCGAGTTCAAAGAGCAGCGCGGCATCGAAGTGCTCAAACTTGCCTCTGGCTTCGCCACCTGGAAGACCGACAAGATCAGCAACGCCAACGCACCTTTATTTCTCTACTCAGTCGAACTGGAGAACGAAGGGGGAGCCTTCATCAATACCAAGCTCAGGCTTGTCGACACCGAACCAGAGATCAACCCCGTCTTGATCCTCCACCTGCAACGCCGAATGGCAGTAGGCATCAAGGACGAGAGCTTCGAAGAGCTGGAGGACCCCACAGAAGAGAAGCTCTGGGAGCTCTTTGCTTCGCAATGTCCTGCAGACCTCGAAGTTCAAAAGCTCGATGGTCATGCGATCAAAAACCTGAAATACCCCAACCTGCCAATGGTTGCGGACCTTCAAAGCGCAACGGAATCGCTTGAAGAGAACACGCTGATTGCAGCACTCGCTGGAGATGCCGAGAGCAAGGACGCCCTCAGGGAGGACATCAGTGACGCGAGGCAGGACGCACCCAACTTCATCCCCCCTCAACAAGAGTTCCTCGTGCTCGATGCGGACTCCAGTCAGCAGTGGGCGATCAACACCGCCTTGCAAGGGCAAAACCTGGTCATTGAGGGGCCACCTGGCACAGGGAAAAGCCAGACCATCGCCAACCTGATCGCGAGCTACATCGCCGTCGGGAAGAGCGTTCTGTTCGTTGCGGAGAAACGAGCCGCAATCGATGCCGTCAAGAAGCGGATCGACAACGTTGGGCTCGGGGATTGCTTCTTCGATTTGCACTCCTCAGAAGCGGTTCGAAAACGGCCTACCGAACCCTTCGTCTCAGCTCTCGAAGAAATCAAATCAATCCCCGATACGGACTTCAGTGCACAGCAACTGGAGCTTGGGGAAGTGCGCCGAAAGCTCGTTGACCGAAGTGCTGCCATCCAGACCAAGCAGGAGCCCTGGGATTGCTCCTATCTAGAGGTCATTGATCTTGCGATGGAAGCCGGCAGTGAACCGGTCCAATCCTTTGATCTAGGTGCGTCATGCCTGAATGCAATCACCCTTGACCAGATCCAAGGCACCGAGAAGTGCCTGGCAGAGCTGATTTCTCTTACAGCGCAAGACCTACTTGCAAGCCATTCCCCTGTCGCGAAAGCGATCAAAAACGGGCAACTTCAAACACCCCAGGCAATCCTCAGTGCCCTTGAGGCGCTGGACAAGCTCAAAGGAGCACAACGCTCGATCAAAGGCTGGCTCCAAGAGGTGGAAGCCAAGGCCCGGTCCACAGGCGAAGAAGTACTGGTCCAGAGCCCTCACCAAATCCAGCCAATCCTCGACAACTTGGATGTCATCAGCGAAAACCTGGAGCTGATCACTCCTGACCTTCGCAAGCTCCCAGCCGTCGCTCAGCTCAAACGTCTGAAAGCAGACCTGGCTCAACCGTTCTTATTGCGGTGCTTCAAATATCTCTTCGATAAGGGCTACCGCGACTCACTGGCTGGCCTGAAGTCGGCGTTACGGGATGGCGTGCAGCCGTCAGCCGCAACTCTTCGGGCTGCTTGTCGATCTATGTCTGCCCTTAGCTGTCTTCATGCGGTAGGTGTGCCAGCAGAAGCGAGGACATATCCAAACGATCTCAGAGACACCCTCACGAATTTCTTTGAGGCGTTATCGCGACTCAATTCTTTGGTCGAGGACTTGTCGCCTGACAGCTGCTCAATCGCGGAAGTCGATGCAGTGATCAGCCGGTTCGAAGAAATTCGAACCCAATTGCCTTTTGCCCCTGACCTGCATCGGGAGCTCGAGAAACTCCAGCAACTGATCGCTGGCTCAAGGGAATTATTCGATCAGATGCTCGACCGACTTTGTGCGGGTGAATCGGCCAAGCCGATTTGCGATGACTTGAAGAAGGAGTGGTCGAACTACGTCGAAGAAGCCATCCGAATTCAGTCGCCGGCCTTACGCAACTCCGGTCGTCAGTTCCTCGACCGAAACATCGAGGCTTTCCGAGAAAGGGATGCCGATCACATACGGACAAATGGATCGCGCATACGCCGTCTCTGCGCTGAGCGAGCTCATGCGGTCCGAAACGCACACCCTGAACAGGCCGACCTGATCGAAACCCAGCACAAGAGGAGACGAAAGCGGAAATCTGCTCGTCGACTCTTTGCTGAGACACCTGAATTACTAAAAGCACTGAAGCCGTGCTGGGCCATGAGCCCCCTTGTGGTCTCGGAGTTGCTCCCTCCGGACAAAGCCTTCTTCGATGTCGTCATCTTTGACGAGGCCAGTCAGATCGTTCCTTTTGAAGCAGTCACCTCCATCCTCCGCGGCAAGCAAACGATCGTTGCGGGTGACTCCAAACAGCTTTCACCGACAAGCACCTCTTTCTTCGCGACCAACGACGACGAGGACGAAATCTCGACGAGCGATGACCCAGAGGACGACGCCTTTGACGCCGTCGATGAAGCGGAGTCGCTGCTTGAAGCCGTCAAAGCGGTCTTGCCTGGACAGGGTGTCAGAACCCTTTCATGGCACTACCGCTCAGAGGATGAACGCCTCATCGCCTTCTCCAATCAACACCCGGAGCTCTACGGGCGGCGGTTGGTCACGGCTCCCTCTACAAGCCTGGAACCTCCGTTCGAATACCACCTCGTAGAGGGGCAGCTCAGCGATGTCACAGGCAAGTCCCCCCGTGCAGAAATTCAACGCACCGTTCAGGTTGCGATCACAAATCTCACCCTTCGCCCTGACTTGAGCCTTGCGGTGATCGCTCTTGGCTCTGAACACGCTCGCAATATCCAAAACGAATTTGACCGCCAGGTTGGTGAAGACCCATCCATCCAGCTGTTCCCTGAAGGGAGACCAGACGAGAAATTCATCATTCGCCACCTGGAATCGATCCAGGGCGATGAGCGAGACGTCGTCATCCTTTCAACCGGCTATGGCCCCAGAGAGATCGGAAAGCTGCGCTACGACTTTGGACCGATTAACCGAGACAAGAACCTGTCTGGCTTACGACGCCTCAATGTCGCTGTCACACGGGCCCGTAAACGCGTAGAGGTCGTCTCCACGATCAATCCCTATCAGTACGACGACAACAAACTGAACAGCATTGGCGCGAAAGGGCTGATCCAATACCTGCGCTTCGTGCACAGCGGTGGCGAAGACCTCGGGGATCTATCGGCTGACACGGTGCCGATGAATCCGTTCGAACAAGACATCTACGACTCCCTTCGCAAGCAAGGAATTGGGATGGTGCCGCAGTACGGCGTGTCTGGTTATCGGCTGGACTTCGCGGTTCAGCATCCCGATAGCCCTGGACGGTTCATCCTCGCGATCGAAGCTGACGGAGCCTCCTATCACTCCTCAGAGACAGCAAGAGACAGAGACAGAATTCGCCAAGCCCACCTGGAACGACTGGGTTGGAAGTTTCACCGCATCTGGTCAACCGAATGGTTCCGGAACAAAGAGACCGAAGTGTTCTTAGCGACGCAGGCCGTCCAAGAAGCACTCAATGCCTACGAGGCAAAACCAGAACCAGCTGAGACAGCTCCAACCCCTCCCTGCGAAGAGCCTGCCGCTGCCGCACCTGAAAAAGAAGGAGGTGAACCTTTAATCCCCCAACTTGGGTCGATCGACGACTACGGCAGTGAGTTGGCGGAATACATCGTCTGGTTCTGCTCTGACGGAGTCCTTCATTCCGACGATGAGATCTTCGAGGCTGTCTTCAGCAAGCTTCCCTTCAGTCGTCGAGGCGCCCGAATCGTCAGCCGCATTGAAGACGAGATAAAGCAGTTGAGAGCTCTTGGAAGAATTATTTGATCTGACGACTCAATGAGTCATCGGCAGGGTTCGGTACCTTCGGGGAATCGTCATCAATAAGCTGCACTGTTGACACTGATAGTTATTACTAAGTCAATATCTATTGAAATGGCTGATTGACCAGAGCTAGTGGTGAGGTGTCGATGGAAATAGACATGACTTCAGAAGCAACAGCACTACAAATGGCGCTGCCTTTGTTCAACACCAAGATCACAAGTCACAGGTGTAAGCACTGCGGAGGTAGTGGTTACAAGAAGAGCAGGTATGACGGCTATATGCACGTCTGCAGCTACTGCAGCGGAACGGGCAGAAAGCTTGTCCTGACACGGAAGTACGACATAGAAAAAGGGCCAACCCCCAACAGGTGACCCCCATCTGAACCAAGCTAATTGTAGGTCTTATTCAACTGCTGCAGCCGCTTCAACACCAGGCCACATTGCTGCAAACTGCGCATCAGAGACAACAGCAGTCACGTCAAATTCAATCCCATATCCCTTAATCCAAGGGCCAAGATGAGCCCAAACCTTCCCGATATCACTTGCCTCAGCAATTGCCACACCACTTCCGCTCACTGGCTCACAAACTCGGTACTTCAGTTCAAATCCGTCAAACTTGTCGCCAGGCCCTCCAGCATTGATGTAGTCGGCAAAACCTGGACATGACTCCCATGCGCCTTCAACGGTGGGGAAGCTCCAAACGATTAGGTAGTGCTGCACAAAAAGTGAGTAAGGGGACAGCCATGTCGTAGCCATCCCCACGGCTTGGAACTGTTCAAGTGATCAGGTCATGACATGGGAGTTACGCGATTGCGTGCTTCATTGCCGCAAACATCTCGGCATCGTGAACTGCAATGTCGATTAACTGCAACGCACGCGTAGCTTCAGTACATCAAGCGCAGTCTGTGGAGGGGTTCACATGGATCTGCAGTGCGCCCCTACAGACCTATCAGCAGATCGGCGATCCCGTAGATGACAGCCGACAAGTCGGTCCCTGAACCCTTCGTGAGGTTTGAGGGGACGTTGTTGCTGACCTCAAAACGCCACCCTGCAATCTGGCTACGGCCAAGTTCAGCTCCGCAAGTGCTGAAGAGGTACTGGTTCTCGGAACCCTTGGCATAAGAAAGACCCGCTTTGATTTTTGCGTTGGAGGACAAGCAGTGGAGAACATCTCAGTGTTAACCAGCTTTTTTTCGCCATACGTTGCCTAGACAAAGGCTCACGCTTTTAGCCCCGCGTTGCTTGGCACTAATGCGACGACGACGTCCGAAATTACCCACAAGCTGTACGGCGGAAAGGACCCGCAATGGCTTGAGAAGCACCATCAGCACTGAGGTAGAGGCAGGAATCATGGCTCCTCTCTCCAAAGCTTTGATGCAGCAAATCGCCAAGCGACCATGGAACTTGCAGAAGCACCGAACGCAAGAAATGCGATCAGCATCTGAGACTTATTCATGGGTAACTAACTAGTGACGCGCTTCTAGCTAGTCACAAACGATTGGCGCTGTTGTTACCGATCAGTGGGGGGGGTGTTGGGGGTGCAGGAAAAGTCCTTCTCTGTGTAGGCATAGAGAGGACGACCGCCAGTAGATGGCAACTTGCGCCTAGCAATTTGGTGTTGACTCAACAGTGATTGCAGCGTGCGGCGCGCATGCTCGTGATTGCAGTTGATGGCTTGGCTGATGTCTTTGATGGTCCATTGCTTGCCACTGCCGACGATCAGGGCGAGAGCTTGTTCCTTAACCGCAACCGCTTTCAGCGGCAGCAGGTCTGAAGGATCAACAACACCGACAACACGGTGCGAGAAATCCTCCTTGCAGCCATCAAGGTGCCAAGCGGTGTCGATCTCGCAGAACCTCCCCTTGAGGCAGCGCAGCATCAAGTGGGTGTCGTAGCTGGCATCGTTGTCGTCAACTTTCCAGAGAGCCCACACATCACTGGCAGCCCATGTCTGACTGCCAGCGCCATACATGTCGCCAATCCTGACGTTGTTGTTTGTGGCGTCTCTGGCTTGCTTGCGCAGATGGCAAGTCATGACCACCAAGACATTCGCCTCATCAGCCCATTTGTTGAGCCTGTAGATGACGGCGCCAAATTCCACATCAGTCATCTTTGGCCCGTCACCACACATGCCAAGCAGGGTGGTGATTGAGTCCATGAAGATCGCGTCGTAGTGGTTGACCTGCTGCAGAGCTTTCAAGCGATCTAGGTCCAGCTCAGGCATGTCGGTGAGCAGGTCAAAGCTCGGCGGATCCATGTCCATAACCTGCAGCTTGCGCTGGGCGTTTCTCTCGCTCTCATCGCTCTGAATCACCAGAGCCTTGCCTTTCTTGCACTGGAGCTGGCCGCCCCAGACGCTGCCCTCACTGATGGCTTGAGCCATCCCGTAAATCAACGTGGTTTTGCTGGCTCCTGTTGCCCCGCCAAGGACAACCAGTGAGCCGCGCATGCCGAATTGGTCGATCAACCAGTCGTCTGGTTCTTTGTCCTTGAGAAAATCCGCCGCGCTCGGGACTTTCCCTACATCCCCAAGGGGGGTCCCCTCGGCAGCAAGGCTTGCTCGTATGCGAGTCATCTCCGCTCGCATGTGACCGAAGACTTCTGGTTCTTCGGCGGCGGCGGCCTCTTTTAAAAACTCTCTGGGGTCATCCATGTCCTGTCTCCTTGGACGGTCTGCAAGCGATTGGTTCTCCGAACTGGTTGCACTCGCCCAGCTCGTTGCGGCAGAACTCCTCCACCGCTCTGCACATCCACCACAGTGTTTTCAACGCACAGTCGAGGACGGCTTTTCTCTCCCGCAGGCAGGGCCGCGAGCGGGCCAGCTTGCCGACGGTTTTCCGGAAGGCATTGGTCGCCTCGTAGGTCTCCAGAGCCAGCGCAAAATCCCTGCGCATCTCATCGGGCCGCAGAAATTCAAACGGCGGAACCGTTAAGGCGCGGTCGATGTCAGCAATGGCCTTTTCAATCTCCTCGGCAGCAAGGCGACCGACCTTGTCCATCGGGGGCGCTGTGCCCCCCAAAAGACGGCTGTAAGCGCGTGAGCGGGCCTTGCCGCGATGCGGCTTGAGGACCATGGCGCAGCCAGCGAAACCACCGTCAAAGCGGATGACGGCCCACTGCTTGCCACCGATATTGATGGTGTCGCCGCGCTTGAGATGCGATGGAGGGCCATGTGACTGGCCCTGATGGCAAAGGATCGTGGTGTCGTTCCAGCGGCAGTCGCTATCGCGCGTTCTCCCGCAACACGGGCAGGGCCGCGCAGGACTGATGTCTGCATGGCTCAGAACTCGACGATGCGTCGTGCCTGCATGCCGCGTTGATGAAGTGCCTTGAGGCATCTCTCAACGCACCATGTCATCGAGCTGTTGCGGGTAGAGCCCGCGCACCAGTGGCGACCGGCTTCGAGGAAACCGCCGCAAATTTCACGCTTGCGTTTCAGCGTGTCAGTCGAGATGCCAAGAGCATCCGCTGCTGCCTTAGTGGGCAGCCAGAGTTCAGTTTTCATGCCCCGACCTCAGTTAGCGGGGATCCACTCGACGCGGTGCAGCTTGCTGCTGTACCGCGCCTTGCCGGCATCTAGGCGCGCAACGTATTCATCACGCTTCTCTAAAAGCTCATTGCGGGTCAGGCCAGCAATGCCAGCCCGGCGCATGGCATCCCGCAGAGCAGGCTCACCATCCCCCACCTGATCCAAAGGGTTTGGAGCAGAGGGATCAATCGTCAGGTAGTCGAGGAACTGGTGAAAGTGATGGCGGTAGTGATGCGCGATTTCATCAGAGCCGCCCAGCTTCACCAAAAAGCCAGAGTCTCGAAGCTGCGGTGAGTTGCCGGCGTACTTATCAATTCGCCGTTTTGAAGCCTTGGATTTAGGCATGGGAGTTCCGTCCTTTGTAGGTGTGGAACTCCGGGATCCAAAAGGTGAGGTTCAACTCACGCCTAGGCCGGCCTACGGCTGACCTAGTCCCACCAGAGTTAGAACAAATATACTGGGACCACTATTCAGTGGCAAGTCGTGCACGCCACTGGTGGTGGCGTGCAAATCACACCAGAAATCACACCAACCAACGGAATCACACCGCTGCGCGGCTAACCCCAGAAACAAGAAAGCCCAGTCAGAGACTGGGCTTTAAAGAATGGAGCCAAGGAGACTCGAACTCCTGACCCCCTGCATGCCATGCAGGTGCTCTACCAGCTGAGCTATGGCCCCATGTCGACGTGGTGGCTTCAGAGCCGCCGTCGTCGTGTCACAGCTTACACCGCGGAAGCCTCAGACCTGGCGCCAGACGGCAACCAAGCGACCCTGCACCTCCACCTGTTCGGCGGGAAGCTCAATCGGTTGGTAAGCGGGGTTGGCAGCTTCCAGCACCACCGTCGCCCCCTGGCGATGGAAATGCTTGAGCGTGGTGCCACTGCCAGCCACCAGAGCACTCACCACCGTGCCGTTGCGCAGCCGCTGGGGATCCTGCACCGGCTCCATCAACACCACATCACCATCGGCGATGTGGGAGTCGACCATCGAGTCGCCATTCACCGTCAGGGCAAACAGGCCACGGGTCTCCAGCACCGGCGCCAGGTCCAGATGCTCCTGAACATCATCGAAAGCCGTCACCAAGCCACCAGCGGCAACGGCGCCCAGCACGGGAATCCCGGCGGCACCCACCATGTCGCCCAAGAGCTGCAGCGTGCGCGCCTGGCCTTCCTGCCAGGTAATCCATCCCTTCTGCTGAAGATGGCGCAACCGGCTCTGAATCGGCGCAGGAGAGCGCAGTCCCATCGCCTGCATCATCTGGCGAATCGAAGGGCTGTGGCGATGGGTGCCGATGTAGTCCGCCAGCCAGTCGTAAAGCTCTTGCTGAGCAGTGGTGAGGGACTCCTGGGGGGCACGGGTCACCGCAAGAAAAGGTTCGGGCAATACATTTGTACCGTTCCTTGCCGTGTGCCGCAAGCGCAGGCTCAGTTCAAACCAGCTTCCACACCGCAGCCTCGGGAATGCTCGGCGCCAGGTTCAGGTCTTTGGGCTCCTTAAACACCACACGCCATTCCGGAACCCGGCAAGAGACATAGCCGGGATGCTCAATCAGCAGCCCCGGCTGCTCGGTTGTGCTGGCCACCCAGCCCGACATCCAGTGCCCCTCCTCCGAGAGGCCACCTTTGAACCAAACCCAGCAGCGTTCCTTACGCATCGCGATGCTCTTCAGCGGTTTTTGTAGGACTCAAGCTGTTGCGGACAGGCCGCCATCAGATATCCCATCAACTGCCCGGTAATACGGGACTTTTCCTGATCGGTTGGTGCGTTGGGAACATCCTCGTAACGCATCGAGGTGTCGCGCTCAAACATGGCTTTGAGCTCAGGATCCGGCAAGGCGTAAAAAGCATCCACACCCATTTCACAGATTTTCTCGGCCGTCCATCGGGCGATGATGCTCTGCTGTTGTTTATCGGTGGCCTGATCCGCTGACGCTGCCACCGCATGGGCGGTGACGATCAACGGCACCAACCAGCGGTGGATCACCGTCATAGACCACCCATCAACACCGCCAACAGAGCCTGCTGCGCATGCAGGCGGTTTTCTGCCTGATCAAAGATGCGGCTTGCCTTGCCCTCCATCACCTCGGCGCTGATCTCCTCACCGCGGTGAGCCGGCAGGCAGTGCAGAACGATCGCATCGGCTGCCGCCTGCTCCATCAGGGCATGATCCACGCAGAATCCCGCAAAGGCCTGCTCCCGCTGCGCCTGTTCGGCTTCCTGGCCCATGGAGGCCCAAACGTCGGTGTAAACGGCCTGGGCTCCCGCCACCGCCTCACGGGGGTCAGTCACCACCTCAATCGAGGCACCGTGGTGTGCCAGGGATTGGGCCTGCTCAAGCACGCCCGGCAAGGGCTCAAAGCCCTCGGGGCAGCCGATCCGCACATTCACCCCCAGCAGCGCGCCGCAGAGCATCAGGGAATGGGCCACGTTGTTGCCGTCGCCCACATAGGCCAGGGTCTGACCAGGAAGGGCGCCATGGGCTTCCTGCATGGTGAGGAAGTCGGCCAGGGCCTGACAGGGATGCTCCAGATCGGTGAGGGCATTGATCACCGGCACCGAGGCCCAATGGGCGTAGTCCACCAGTTCCTGCTGAGCGAAGGTGCGAATCGCCAGCACATCGCAGTAACGGCTGAGGACCCGGGCCGTGTCTTCCAGCGGCTCGCCGCGGCCGAGCTGGGTGACGGAAGGATTGAGATCCACCGTCTGGCCGCCGAGGCGGGCCATGGCCACCTGAAAACTCACACGGGTTCGGGTGGAGGCCTTGCTGAAGATCAGACCCAGCACGCGGTTGCCGAGATCGATCCGACGATCGCCGCTCTTCAGTTGTGCAGCCAGATCCAGCAACGCTGCTGTTTCCCCGGCAGAACAATCCGCTGAGGAAAGGAAGTCACGTCCGCACAGCGGAGAGAGGACAGCAGCAACGCCCGCAGAAGCGGTAGCCATCGCGACGGTTCAAAGGACTGTTATCGGGGATGAGGCCCGCTGCCGTCAAGCGGTCACACCGGACGGCAGCACACTCGCCTCGAGCATCTGCTTGAGGTCATCCCCCTCGATAACCTCTTTCTCGAGGATCTTCTGGGCGATCGTCTCGAGCAACGCCATGTTCTCCCGCAGGATCGCGAGGGCGTCGTCGTGGGCCTGGTCCACCAGCCCGCGCACCTCCTTATCAATGGCCTGAGCCGTGGCATCACTCACCGAGCGGCGTGGGTTGTTGCCTCCACCAAGGAAACGGCCACCGCCCTGCTTGTCGTAGGCCAAGGGCCCCAGGGTGTCGCTCATGCCATAGGTGCCCACCATCTGCTCAGCCAGATCGGTGGCGCGCTGCAGATCGTTGGCAGCGCCCGTGGTGATCTTGCCGAAGACAATCTCTTCAGCTGAGCGACCACCGAGAAGCGTGGCGATCTGGCCCTGGAGTTCCTCCTTGGAATTGAGGAAGCGCTCTTCGGTGGGCAGCTGCAGGGTGTAGCCCAGGGCGCTCATGCCACGGGGCACGATCGAGATCTTGGCCACCTTGCTGCCGCCAGGCATGAGATGGCCCACGATCGCGTGGCCCACCTCGTGGTACGCCACCACCTTCTTTTCATCGTCCTGCAGGACGCGGCTCTTCTTCTCCAGACCAGCCACAACCCGCTCGATCGCTTCACCGAGGTCCTGCTGCTCAACGCTGGTGCGCTGGGCACGCGCTGCGAGCAGGGCAGCTTCATTCACCAGGTTGGCGAGATCAGCACCGGCAAAACCACTGGTGGCCTGAGCCACGCTGTCGAGGTCAACACCTGCAGCCAGCTTCACCTTCTTGGCGTAGATCTCGAGGATGGTCTTGCGGCCGGAGAGGTCCGGACGGTCCACCAGCACTTGCCGGTCGAAACGGCCGGGACGCAGCAGGGCTGCATCGAGCACCTCGGGCTGGTTGGTGGCCGCCAGAACGATCACCGGCTTGTCCTGGGCGGTGAAGCCATCCATCTCGGTGAGCAGCTGGTTGAGGGTCTGCTCCCGTTCGTCGTTGCCGCCGACAACCCCCATTGAGCCCGAACGGCTCTTGCCGATGGCGTCCAGTTCGTCGATGAAGATGATGCAGGGCGCTTTTTTCTTCGCTTCTTCAAACAGGTCGCGGACCCGAGCGGCACCGGCACCAACGAAGAGTTCCACGAACTCCGAGCCGGAAATGATGAAGAAGGGCACCTCGGCTTCGCCGGCCACGGCCTTGGACAGCAGGGTCTTACCGGTGCCGGGAGGGCCGACAAGCAGCACACCTTTAGGAATGCGCGCACCGATCTCGGCATAGCGCTCAGGGCGCTTGAGGAAGTCGACGATCTCGGTGAGTTCCTGCTTCGCCTCATCCACACCCGCCACGTCGGCGAAGGTGATCCGCGACTCCTCATCGGGCACGTACACCTTGGCCTTGCTCTTGGTGAAGCTCAACGCCCCCTGAGCACCACCGCCCATCGAGCGGCGAGCAAAGAACTGCAGCACCAGGATGAAGATCAGGGGCGGCACCACCCAGCTGAGGATGGTGGTGAAGATGTTCGGCTTCTTCGGGGGAGCTGCTGCGAATTCAACGCCCTTGGTCTCGAGGCGTTGGGGCAGATCCATGTCGAAGATCGGCGTGGTGGCCAGCACCGGAGGCGTGCCCTCTTCGGGATCACTCAGCTCGTAGCGAATCTGGTCTTGCGTGATGAAGGCCCGCTTCACCGCACCGTCATTCACCTGGTCGATGAACAGGGAGTAGGGCACCCGCGGCACCTGCTGCATGCCGTTGCTGGGGAGGAAGCTGCTGGCCAGCAGCAACACCCCGAAGCCAATCAGCACCAGGTTGATGATCCCGAAGCGACGGTTCGGCTGGTTGTCGTCCTGGCGGATCGGCATGGATGGCCTGAGAGTTCCGACACGCTACGAGGGATCTCTGGCAATCAACGGGTGTGAGAACCGAACGGCGCCTAGCTTCTGCCCATGTGTGGTCGCTACTGCCTCGACAAGCCTCGCGCGGAATTGCAGCAGCTGCTGCGCAGCTGGTTGCGGCCGGAGGACAGCGCCTGGCTGGAGCATTACGCCCCCCGCGAGCTGATCCGCCCCCAAGAACCGGTGCTGGCTGTGCGGCGTGAGCACGGTGAAGACCGTCTCTCCCACATGCTCTGGGGCCTCCTGCCGGGCTGGGTCAAGGACCCGCTGCAGGCGCCGCGACCGATCAATGCCCGCGCCGAAACCATCGCGGAGAAAGCCTCCTTTCGCGGGCCATGGCGTCATCACCGCTGCCTTCTGCCGAGCACCGGCTTTTTTGAAAAGGGGCACCTGATCCAGCGCAAAGACCGGCAACTGTTCTGGCTGGCCGGTGTCTGGGACCGCTGGATCGGCCCCGATGGCAGTGAAGTGGAGACCTGCTGCGTGATCACGACGCAGCCCAACAGCCTGGTGGCCCCATTGCACGATCGGATGCCGGTGATCATCCCCGAGGGGTTGGAGAGCATCTGGCTGGAACCGGGTGATGGAGCTCACCGACGCGCCCTCGAGCCGATGCTCACGCCAGCGCCAGCGGAGCCATGGGATTGCAGAGCACTCAAGCCAACTGCGGTCCCCGCCAACAAGCACCAGCAGCTCTCCTTGCTCGATTGAGTAAGGCTTGACAGTCGCAGCTCACTGCCGTGATGGGGGTGCTGATCGGCCGCTTCGCCAGCAGCCTCGATCGGCAAAGCCGGGAGCGCTGAGCTCAGCTGCCGCTGCGCCAACGCAGCAACCAGTCGTTGCCCATGGGCTCGCTCTGATGCCACTGCCCCTGCAGCACCTGATCCATGGCGCTGAAGTTCAGATCTCCAAGGGGAGTGCGGGCCGCCATGCCCCCCATCAACTTCGGAGCCACCACCGCTGCAATCTCCTGCACGCAGCCCTGCTGGATCGCCGCGGCCGCCAGCTCAGGGCCGCACTCCCAAAGCACCTGGTTGCACCCCCGTTCCGCCAGGGCCTCCATCAGCTGCTGCGGTTCACAGGCCGAAAGCCCCAGTGCCTCAGGCCCGGATGGCAAACCCCGGAGGTCGGCATCGGGGCCATGGGCCACGAGGGTCGGTGCCACCGCGGTGTCCCAGAGCTGGGCACGATCCGGCAGATCCAAACTGCGGCTCAACACCACCCGCAGCGGCTCCGGTGAACGCCGGCCCCTGCTGGTGAGCAGCGGATCATCGCCGCGAACCGTGCCGCCCCCAACCACCACGGCATCCATGACACTGCGCAGCTGATGCACCCAATCGCGGGCGGGTGGACCGCTGATCCATTGGCTGGCGCCATTGGGCAAAGCAGTGCGGCCATCCAGGCTCATGGCCCACTTCAGAACCCCGAACGGACGGCCGGTGCGCACGCGGTGCAGAAAAGACCGGTTCTGCTGGCGGGCCTCCTCGCGCAGCACACCACTGATCACCTCCAGCCCCGCCTGCCTCAGCTGACGGATGCCGCCCCCATCCACCCGGGGATCGGGATCCTCCAGGGCGATCACAACGCGGCCAATACCCGCGCGCAGCACCGCCTCACTGCAGGGGGGCGTGCGGCCGTGGTGGCAGCAGGGTTCAAGGGTGACCACGAGAGTTCCGCCCCGGGCCGCATCCCCGGCCTGCCGCAAGGCACCCACCTCAGCATGGGCATCTCCGGCCCGGGCATGAAAGCCTTCACCCACGAGGCGGCCTTGGCGATCAAGAACCAGGGCCCCCACGAGAGGGTTGGGGCTGGTGTGACCTTCAGCAAGGGCGGCCAGGGCCAGGGCCCGCCGCATCCAGAGCTCCCACATCAGCTGAGGGGCAGCTCCTGCAGGGAGCGCCATTCACCAACGACGTAGGGAGGGATCGGCAACTCGGTGAAGACACCCGGCAACGCCAGACGCAGCGGTCGGTTGTTGCTGAGATCGTCCAGCAGAGGATCGAGGGCAAATTCAGCCGCTGCGTCGCGGCCGTCGGTGGCCAGCACCGGATTGGCCAGGGTGATGTCGTCCAGCTGCCATTCGCGCCGACCCGCCAATACCTGGAGGCTCACCGGATGATCGAGCCGCAGTTTTCCGGGATAGCCCACCACGCGCAGCACCACCGGCTTGCCCGGAGGGCCTTCGCGGTAGGCCACCGCCTGCCAGCTGTCGTAATCGAGATCCCGCAGGCTCTCCAGCGAACGGACCGTGGCGACGCCATCCTCGTTCTCGTGCTGGTGAACCTGGGCCCAGGCCGTACCCGGCGTGAGCAGCAGCAGCCCCAGAGCCGCCAACAAACAGCAGAACAAACGGCGCATGGGCAGAAGGTGAGTGAGTGAATTCTCACAACAAACCCGCACAGAAGGCGATTCACGCCAACAATCACCCCATGGAGGTTGCATTCCACTCTGCTCCGGGCCTCAGCAACAGCCTGCAGGCGGTGGGCTTCCAGCTGGGTGGTTCACGGCAGCTGCCGGTTTTTATCCACCCAAACCAATCAAGACCTGCTGCTTCAGGGCAACCGACGACCTGGGGGTGATGCCCCTCAGCTCCCCGGAGGTGAAGCAGACCATTGGCAGCAACACCGTGCATTAAATTGCCTGCCATTACGGCTTCCAGAGCCGCAATCACTTCGCCAGGGATTACCGCAACCAGTTCGGTGAATCCCCCAGCGCCACGCTTCAACGGGCATCCGCTCCGGGGATGAGCGTCCAGTCGGTCTCCGTGGCCCAGAGCCCCCAGATGGCCATGGCCCTGAGGTAGTGACAGGCCCGAAAGGTGTTCACCGCAGTGATCGCCTCAGGGGTGCGGAACTGCAGACCACCGGAATACACCTGCTCGACAACCGCTGAGCAGATCGCTTGCGCCGTCTGCTTGTCTCCCATCAGGCGGTAGTAGCTGGCGATCCCGAAGTTGATCCCCGTCCACACCTCGAGCGGGTGGGTGCCATTGGGATCCAAGGGCGTGCCATCGCGACGAAGACCATTGGCCACACCGAGGGATCCGCCATCGAAAGCCTCGAAGCAGGCCTCCTTCACCGCCTTCAAGGTGCTGCGGCTGTTGTTGTCGCTCACCACCGGCGGCAGGCGCAGGAGCCGTGCATAGAAATCGCCGCAGAGCTGATCGGCCATCACCACCGGCGTGCCGCTCTCGGCATCAATGTCGTAGTACTCGCCGTTCCAGAGCAGCTTGTCGAAGTTGCCCCGGGATTGCTCCAGCCAACCGCTGAATTCCCTTTGCTCAGCTGAGGTATCCAGCCCGGTGCTGAGTTGCAGCGTCTGGGCAATGGCGAGGGCTGCCTCAAGCGCAGCAATCCAGAGAGCACCGCAGTAGGCACTCACCCCTTTGAGGGGCCAGTCGTCGAATGTCTGATCCGGAGCACCGCCGTTGTCGGGCAGGCCGTCGTTGTTCACGTCGAACGTCTTGAGGTAGCGCAGCGCCTCCACGGCCGCCGGCCAGCAATCGGCGAGGAAGCGGATGTCTTCACCACTGGGGGCGAGCTTGAACGTGCGCCACACCTGCAGCACAAAATCACTGCCGAGGTCCTTCCAGAGGTTGCAGTCCTGATAAGCGGTGTAGTTGGTCGCATCCCAGGGGATCTCGTTGGGAGCCCCCAGGTCGTGGGGGGTGGCTCCTTTCACCTTGCGGTCAGCCTCCACCCGGCCCTTGCCCTGGGTGAAGTACCAACCAATCGGGCGCCGGGTGGCATCTGCGGCCGGAATCGCCCGGGCAAAGCTGCGCAGCACGGCCTTGTCGAGTTCCGGCCAGAGCTGCAGCAGGGCCAGGGATCCGTAGAGACGAACGTCAAGACTTTCGTACCAGGCGTAGTCGAGGCACTCGAGAACGCCGAAACGACCGTAGGGATCCTCCGGTGATGCCGAACTCCAGAGACTGCCGCCACTGCAGAGGTCGTAGAGCTCATTGAACAGAGCCATCCGGAGCGGTTCCGGCAGGTCCTGGCGTTGCAGCACCGGCTGCTGCCAGGCCTCGATCTGCTGTCGCCAACTGCGCCAGTCACGCAGCGCTTCAGCGGCAATGGCAACCGCCTGGTTGGCATCCGCAGCGAAGAAATCGGTGTAGCGGCGCAGCGCCTGGCTACCGGTGGCAAAAGCCGTCACAGGCAGATCCCAGCTGATCACCAGCGGAATCTCAATGCTCTGCCCGGGGGCCAGCTGACACTGCACCGCCAGCGCAGCACTGAGGGGATCGTCGGATCCACTGCGTCGGTCGTTGTTGCTTTCAGGGATGGAGCCATCAGCACTGAAGCTGTCCCACAGCTCACGCCCATCACCGCTGGGATTCCAGCGACTGCAGCGCTGGATCGTCACACCGGGCTGCTCGGCTGTGGCAATGCACCACTGGCCCTCACCTTCGGCAACGGGGTTGGAGACGTTGCCCTCCAGCACCACTCCCTTGAGGGAGCCATGGTCAATGCAACGGTTGCGCTGACCGGTGGTGCTGCCGATGGCCGGGGCGTAGTTGTGCTCGGGGCTGCCGTCATCGCGGAAGTGAACCTCCGCCGAGGCATCGGTGTTGGTGAACCAGCCGGTGGTGTTGCGCCAACTCAGCAGCAACGACAAATCAAGAGGCTGATCGGTGGGATTGCGCAGCGTCCAGACGAACACCGCCACCGGGTAGCTGGTGCGCTGGTAATCACCCGGCAAGATCGGGCTGAAGGCCTCACAACGCACCTCGGCGTCATACACGCCCTCATAGCTGGTCCAGCTGAGGGGGTAACGGGCGGAATAGGTGCCGGTGCTGCGATCCGGCGTGCTGGCCGGGTACCACTCCCAGGCCTTTAGCGGCTGGCCAGCCTCCGGCCGCGAGGCATCCTGATCAGGCTGAACCGCCAGGGCGTGGGCACGCTTGCCGCGGCCATTCCCTTCAAACAGAGCGAACTGGCAATCGGGCAGCACCCCAAACCAGTGCTCGCCGCCATCGAGGTGCCAGAGGTTGATGTTGCCGTCGGGCGCCCGCCCGAAGCAGCCAGCTCCGAAGCCCCCCAGCGGCATGCCGTGGTTGGGGCCGTCGTCGAGGTTGCTGGCATAGCGAACCGTGTAGGGCTTGTCCCAGCCCAGGCCAAAGGGTCGGCTCCAGGAGGCCTCCGGTGGCTGCCAGCCCTTGGCTTGCTTGCCGCGACCCAGCAGGGAGTTCAGAGCGGACCAACCGAACGAAGCCATGCAGGGGCCGAGAGTCGCCCCAGATTGCCAGGTTTGACGCGATCAACCAGGCGTTGCGATCAGCCTGCAGACATCAACCTGCAGACAGTGGTGAGGGATTGTCTTCGGCATCCAGCAGAGCATCCAGGGTGACCGCCGTGCGGACCAAGGCTTGATAGCGATGCAGGCTGCGGCGGTTCTGATCCAGCCAACGGCCCGGGGCTGTCCCCTCCAGGTCCGGCTGATCGGGATCGAGCAGGGGCACATCGTCCTGCTGGGCAATCAAGGCAATCACAAGCTCGTGCAAGCGTTGGCGACGATCGTGGGCTGGGGTCATGCCTCCTCCATCAGGTCGTTCAGGCGCTGTTCCGCCGCGAAGGGCAGCGTCACCGGATCAGCGGTGTAGCTGCGGGCCTGGGCAATCCGAGCCTGCAGCAGGGCCTGCGCCAGCGGCCATGGCCCCGCAAACCCTGACACCAGAATGACGGGATGATCGATGTGATCGGCACCGACGCCGGGGCACCCGCCTCGTTGCCCGCTCCACAGCAGACGCTGCTGCGGGCGGCCACCGTGATTGCAGCACCGCAGCGATTGCAAGCTGCTCTGCAGGACTGGCTGGGGGACGCCAAGCCCGAGCTGATCAGCAGCGATGACCCGCGGGCTCTGGTGGACAGCCTGCAACCAAGGGCGGCTGATCAAGCTGTGGTGGTGCTGGCCAGCGGCGATCCGCTCTGGTTCGGCCTGGGGCGCATCCTTTGCGACCGCATCGGGGCAGAGCGGCTGCGGTTTCATCCCGCCCCCACATCGCTGCAGCTGGCCTTCTCCCGCATCGGGCGCCCCTGGCAGGACGCCGACTGGGTGAGCCTGCACGGACGGGATCCCGAAATCCTGGCCAGCACCCTGCAGAAGCGACCCGCAGCCCTGGCGGTGCTGACGGACCCGAACCAGGGGGGCGCCGGCACCGTGCAGCAGATGTTGCGCAGCAGCGGGCTGGAGGCCAGCACGGACCTGTGGCTCTGCGAAAACCTCGGCCACCCCGATGAACGGGTGCAGCTGATCGCCCCAGGCACCGCACTACCAACAGATCTGCAGCCGCTGCTGATTGCACTGCTGATCGCCCGCGAACCCGCCGCACCGGATCCGCATCAACTGCCTTTGTTCGGGCTCGATGACGGGCTCTACCTGCAGCACAGCGATCACCCCGGATTGATGACCAAGCGGGAGGTGCGCATCCAACTCCTGGCCGAACTTGCCTTGCCGCCGCAGGGCGTGCTCTGGGATCTGGGAGCCGGCACCGGCAGCGTCGGTCTGGAAGCGCTGCGCCTGCGCCCAGGGCTGCAACTGCTGGCGGTGGAACGCCGCGCCGGTGGCGCGCAACTGATCCAACGCAATGCACAACGGCTCGGCGTCAGCCCTGCGGCGGTGCTGGAGGCCGACGCCACCACAGTGCTGAACGGCGGGCTCCCGAGCCAGCTCAGCCAACCCGACCGGGTTCTGCTCGGGGGCGGGGGCGCCCAACGGGAACGCCTGCTGCAGGAGGTGCTGACGCGGCTGCGGTGTGGCGGTGTTGTGGTGATCCCCCTGGCGAGCATCGAGGCCTTGGCCAGCGTTCGGCCGCTGCTCGAGAACGCCGGGTTGGCCGTGCGCATTCAGCAACTGCAGGCCTGGCGGGGACAACCGCTTGGGGATGGCACCCGCCTGGCTCCGATGAACCCCACCTTGATCGTGACGGGAACGAAGCCGGCTTGAGCTGGCTTCACAGGGAAGACTTGAGCGGAGTGATCCGAACCGGATCGCCGATGCCAATGCCAAGCCGCTGCGCCTCACCGGCACCGATCTCAATCACCGCATCAACGAAATCAGCCCGTCCATTGCCGTCGGCATCGGCGGCATAGGAGCGACAGGGCAGGGCAGCACAGGTGGGAACGGCAGGCTCCAGATCGAGCACCCGCCCATCGCGCACAAAGATCATGTCCAGAGGCGCAAGGGTGTTGAACATCCAGAAGCGCTGCGGCTGGGGGGTGGCAAAGGGAAACCACATTCCGCGCAAGGGCGGCAGAGCCGGCCTCTGCATCAAGCCCAGCCGCTGCTGCTCCGGACTGCGGGCCACCTCAAGATCGATGCAACGCTGCTGGGCCACGCACCAGCGGGCCCCAACCGGCAGCCACTGCGGCGGTGGCTCAGAGGGCAGAGCATCCATGGCCGCTCAAGCCTCCGGCAACACCTGCCCGAGGCAATACCCCCGGCCGCGCACGGTGTGCAGCAGACGGCGTTCTCCGCCGGCCTCCAGCTTCTGGCGGAGATAGCGCACGTACACCTCCACAACATTGCTACTGGAACGCTCCCCCTGCCACACCTCCTGAAGCAGCACCTCACGGCTCAACACCTGGCCGCGCCGCCGCAAGAGCACCTGCAACAGCATGAATTCCCGGGCCGTCAACGCCACTACACGGTCTCCCCGCCGCACCGTTCGGTTGGTGGGATCGACACTGAGATCGTCCAGCTCAAGCAGCGCCGGTCGCTGCCCCGAGCGCTGTTGAATCGTGCGGTGCAGGCGCAGACGCAACAACAGATCGCTGGGCCCGATCTCCGAGAGCCAGAAATCATCGGCACCGCTTCCCAGGCAGGCGGCGCGAGCCTCAACGCTGTCGCGTTCCAGATCCAACAGGATCGGCATGGCCCCGAAACGGCTGCGCAGGTCTTGAATCAATGCGGCCTGATCGGCCGCCAGCACAGCGGCCACTGGAGATTCACCCGGTTCAGGGGCATGGGCCGAGGGCCCGGCACTGAGCCAGTCGAGGGTGGCGTAGCCCGATGCAGCCAGACGGGGCGCCAGCGACACCGCCGAAGGGCCTGCCAACAGCAACAGGGGATCAGCGTTCATTCCCGCTCGGGCTTGGCGATGTGGGGCAGGCCCCAACCCAATTTGTTGCGCAGCACCTGGAAGAACTCATGGTCGGCGAGGCGCACAAAGCGCACCGGGTGATCGCTGCGGCGGATCAGCACCCGATCTTCCGGCCAGACGTAGCAACCGGCACTGCCGTCCACCACCATCATCAGCCGCTCCGGCGTGGCTGGAAAAATCGTGACGGGTTCACGGTCGCTGAACACCAGGGCGCGGGAGGCCAGGGAATGGGGCGCGATCGGGGTGAGTTGCAGCACCGGACAATCCGGCGTGATCACCGGCCCACCGGAGCTGAGGGCGTAGGCCGTCGAACCCGTCGGCGTGGAGAGGATCACACCATCAGCGGCAATATCCACCGGGGCGTGGCGGCCGATGGCGATCTCGAAGTGGCACATGCTCGTGAGCGGCTCACGGTGCAGGGCCATCTCGTTGAGAGACAGCGCCTCCCAGCGGCGCTGATCACCCCGCATCACGCTCACCACGAGGTTGCTGCGTTCCTCGATCGTCCATTGCTGGGTGAGCACCACATCGAGGGCGCGATCCAGATCATCGAGATAGGCCTCGGCCAGAAATCCCAGGTGGCCGGTGTTGATCGTGAGAATCGGAATCCCCACTGGGGCGGTCTGCCGCGCGGCGGACAGCACCGTGCCGTCACCCCCCAGCACGATGGCCAACACCATCGATTGATCGAAGCCCTTGGGCACACAGGCGCTGTAGCCGCGCAGGCGCAAGTGCTGATCGGGGTTGGCAAAGCCCACCATGCCCCCGGAACTGCTGGCCCGCTCCACGGCATGGCCGGCAGCCTCCAGGCGCTGCTGAATCGTGTCCGCCGTCTGCACCGCCAGCGGCTTGCCGTCATTGACGATCAGTCCGATCCGGGGCACTGATCCACGACGGGTAGAGGTCAGCCTCAGCCTATGGGACGCGCGAGAACAGAACGCCGCTCAGTAACGAAGGTTCCCGATCAGAACTGCTCGAGGAAGCGCAGATCGCTGGTGTATAGCCGGCGGATGTCGTCAATGCCATGGCGCACCATGCAGAAGCGCTCCACCCCAAGGCCCGCGGCAAAACCGCTGTAGCGCTCGGGATCGAGGCCCAGCCCTTCCAGCACGGCGGGATCCACCATGCCGCAGCCCATCACCTCCAGCCAGCGGCCGCGCCACTGCACGTCCACCTCGGCGGAGGGCTCGGTGAAGGGGAAATAACTGGCCCGGAAACGCACTGGTAGGTCACCGAAGAAGGCCTTGAGGAAGGCCATCACCGTGCCGCGCAGGTGGCTGAAATCGAGCCCTTCATCAATGGCCAGCACCTCCACCTGGTGGAACACCGGTGAGTGGGTGGCATCAACGGCATCACGGCGATACACCCGTCCGGGGGCCACGATCCGCACCGGCGGCGGGTTCTCTTCGAGGTGACGGATCTGCACCGGGGAGGTGTGGGTCCGCATCAGCAGATCACCACCTAGATAAAAGGTGTCCTGCATGTCCCGGGCTGGATGGTCCTCGGGGATGTTCAGCGCAGTGAAGTTGTAGTGGTCCCGTTCCACCTCAGGCCCCTCGGCCACGCTGTAGCCGAGGCCCAGGAACAGATCGACGATCTCTTCAGTGGTGGTGATCAGGGGATGGCGATGCCCCATCGGCACCCCGGAAGCCGGGGCGGTGACATCGAGGCTTTCCCTGGCGATGCGCTCCGCCATGGCCGCCTGCTTCACGGCCTGGAGCCGCTCTCCCAACAGCGACTGCACCTGCGTTTTCAGCACGTTGGCGCGCTGACCCACCAGGGGACGCTCCTCACCGGGCAACTTGCCCATCGCCCCGAGCACACCGGAGATGCGGCCCTTCTTGCCCAGCAGCCCGACCCTCAGTTGCTCCAGCGCAGCGGCATCGGCCGCCTCGGCGATCTCCGCCGCGGCCTGCTGCTCGAGGGCATCGAGTTGATCGGTGAGCTGCTGCAGGGTGACCGGTGCGCTCACAGGGATGGAACAGACAGCTCCCGACTGTAAGCAGCCGTGCCGCTTAGGTTCACCTCAGTGCGTATGACCCCATGGCCCCGCTGCGGATCCTGATCAGCAATGACGATGGGGTCTTCGCCGACGGCATCCGAACCCTGGCCGCCGCAGCGGCAGCCCGCGGCCATGAGGTGATGGTGGTCTGCCCGGATCAGGAACGGTCGGCCACAGGCCATGGCCTCACCCTGCAGACCCCCATCCGCGCCGAGCGGGCCGATGAACTGTTCGCCCCAGGGGTCACCGCCTGGGCCTGCAGTGGCACCCCCGCCGACTGCATGAAGCTGGCCTTGTTCGAACTGGTGAAGGAGAAGCCAGACCTGGTGCTCTCCGGCATCAATCACGGCCCCAACCTGGGAACAGATGTGTTCTGCTCCGGCACCGTTGCCGCAGCGATGGAAGGCACCCTTGAGGGCATTCGTTCCCTTGCGGTGAGCAGCGCCTGCTTCCAGTGGCGTCAGTTTCAGGCGGCCGCCGACCTTGCCCTTGAGGTGAGTGAACAGGCCATCGCCGACCAGTGGCCCGACAACCTGCTGCTCAACCTCAACATCCCCCCCTGTGCCCGGGAGGAGATGGGAGCACTGCGCTGGACCCGTCTCTCGATCCGGCGCTACGACGAGCAATTCAGCCGTCGGGAAGACCCCCGTGGCCGCGCCTACTACTGGCTGGCCGGAGAAGCCGTGCAGGATCTCGAATCAGCCGGAGAAGGCCCAAGGGATTGGCCCAGTGATGTGGCCCAGATCCACGCCAATTCCCCCTCACTCACACCGATCCAGCCCGACCTGTTCTGGCGGGGCCCCCTCAGCGGACTGCCGCAGCTCAAGCTCAAGGATCAACTGGTGCGGTAAACCCGCTGCAGCAACCAAAGGGAGAACAACACCCCGATCAGGTGGGCGAACAGCACCTGGGTGTTGCTGAGCACAGACAGCATTTCCAGGGAGGTGATCGCCAGGTTGTCGGCCATGCCGCGGCCGCCGATGGCAATTCCGGGAGTCTGCATTGAGGCCTGCACGAACAGGCTGCCAGCGAGGGCCTGATAGCCGATGGTGGCGAAGGTGAGACCCAGAAGATCCGCCAACAGCCCCCGTTTGATCAGCCGCGCCACCTCGCCCCGACTGGGACGAGCCGCGCTGTCGATGGCCCGACCGGTCCGAACGATCAGCCAGCCCTGCCAGAGGCTGAACACCAGCACGAGGAAGGCCAGGGATGTGAGTGAAAGGCCAGGCCCCAGACCCACGGCACGTTCGGAATTGCGGGCCAGGCTGCCGCCGATGTTGTTGAACAGCAGAACGCCCACCACAACGATGCCGAGGACCACCTGGATCCAGAACCGGATCCATCCCATCCGACGCACGCCGAACGACAACTTCTGGAAATCGAGGCGGTCTGGCATGCCCTGGTGCTCGGTCGTTCAAACTTGCCACCAAAGCGCCCCTTCTGCACCTCTTTGATTCCGCTCTGCTCTCCAGAGGAAGCCCGTCGGCCCACTGCCCTGGCGCTGGGGAGTTTCGATGGCCTGCATGCCGGCCATCGCCGCGTGATCGCCGAGGCCATCCAGGACAGCCCGGACGATGCCGTTGCCTCGGTGGTGAGCTTCTGGCCGCATCCCCGTGAGGTGCTATTCGGGGAGGCACGCCTGAGGCTGGATCTACCCAGCGAAAAACTCGCTCTGCTGGAACCGCTGGGGATCCAGCAGCTCGTGCTGGTGCCCTTCACCCGCGAGCTGGCTCAGCTGAGTGCGGAGGACTTCGTCACCAGCGTGCTGCTGAACACACTTCAGGCCCGGCGCATTGCCGTGGGCACCAACTTCCGCTTCGGTCATCAGCGGCGCGGCGACGCCGAAATGCTGGAACGGCTTGCGGCTCGCAGCGGCGTTGAGGTGAAGGTGGTGCCAATCGTTGAAGACCAAGAGGGCCGGATGAGCAGCAGCCGCATCCGCGCGGCCCTCGACCAGGCCGACCTCACCACCGCCAAAGCCTTGCTGGGTCGGGCCTACCGCTTTCAGGGACGGGTGGTGCGAGGCCGAGGCCTGGGGCGTGAACTGGGCTGGCCCACCGCCAATCTCCAGGTGGATGGCCGTAAGGCCTTGCCAGGGCTTGGCGTCTACGCCGCCTGGGCCCAATTGGATGGGGATGGCGATCGGCTGCCAGCCGTGATGAACCTCGGGCCCCAACCCACGATCGATCCCACGTCCCCTTCAGCCGTGGAGGTGCACCTGCTGGATCAGAGCCTGGAACTGGAAGGCCGGCAGCTGGGCGTCGAGCCGGTGCAGCGCTTGCGCGGCCAGACCAAATTCAGCGGCCTTGAAGAGCTCAGCAGCCAGATCGGCCGCGACGCAGCCCAGGCCCGCGAGATTCTTCAGACCGGCTCTCAGGCCACGGTCGGATAGGCATTCACCAGCCCCCAGACGATGAACACGCCGATGCCGCCGAGAAGGACGATTCCCCAGACCAGAACGTGCATGGTGCTCTCAGAACCACCGTTCTCCATGACCGACGCCGAAACCGTTGCCCACAGGGTGCCATGAATCCAACCCCAAGCGAGACATCCATGGATCCACGGGTGGCACGCCTGATCGACGCCAACCTCGACCGTGCCCGGGAAGGCCTGAGGGTGGTTGAGGACTGGTGCCGCTTCGGGCTGGAGCAACAGGATCTGGTGGTGCGCCTCAAGGACTGGCGTCAACGGCTGGGGCGACTGCATCACGACAGCTACAAGCAGGCCCGCTCCACCAGCACCGACACCGGCGCCGGACTGGAGCATCCGGCCCAACTCGATCGCCACAGCCCCGACCATGTGGTGGCGGCCAACTGCGCCCGGGTGCAGGAGGCGTTGCGGGTGCTGGAGGAGTACGGCCGCACCATCGATCCTGCGCTGGCCGCTGAAGCCGCAGCGATCCGCTACGGGCTTTACGACCTGGAGGTGACCTGCCTCAACGCCACCCTGGGAGCACGGCGACGCAACAAGCTCAAGGACGCTCGCCTCTGCCTGATCACAACCCCCTGCGATGACCTGACCGATCGGGTGGAGGCCGCCCTGCGGAACGGCGTGGGCATGGTGCAGTACCGCTGCAAAGCGGGGAACGACCGCGATCGCCTGCGGGAGGCTCAGCAGCTCAGACAGCTCTGCAACCGCTTCGGGGCGCTGTTGTTCATCAATGACCGTGTGGACCTGGCCCTGGCGGTGGATGCGGATGGGGTGCACCTGGGCCAGGACGACATGCCCAGCGAGGTCGCCCGCGATCTGTTGGGCGTTGATCGTCTGCTGGGCCGCAGCACCCACAGCATCGATCAGGTTCATCAGGCTCAGCAGGAGCCAATCGACTATCTCGGCTTCGGCCCGATCCATTCCACGGCCGTCAAACCCGAGCGGAAGCCTGTTGGTGTGGAGCTCCTGGCGCAGGCCACTGCGATCAGCCAACGCCCCGTCTTCGCCATCGGTGGAATCACCTCGGCCAACCTGCCGGCACTGCTCACGGCAGGGGGCCAGCGCGTGGCCGTGATCGGCGCGATCATGCACACAGATGACAGCGGTCTGGCCTCGCGGCAACTGCTCCAGCAGCTGGACCACGCCACGTTCTGAGCCATGCCTCTCACCCTGATGGTCAACGGTGAAACCCGCGTGCTGGATCCAGCACCGGACCCCGCCAGCCTGGCGGCGGTTGTTGCCTTGTTGGCCAACAACCCCCAGCTGGTGGTGGCCGAGCACAACGGTGTGATCGCACCCCGCAGCCGCTGGGACAGCATCGTGGTGAAGGATGACGACACCCTTGAGATCGTCACCATCGTTGGTGGTGGTTCCTAGAGTCGCCGGATTAATGCTGTGGGCGCTGCTGTGGCCACTCCCCGACTGTTGACACGATCCCGACGACTGCTCGCATCACTGCTGTTGCCGCTGGTGATTGTGGGGCTCTGCCTGTTCCAGGCACAGCCGGCTGATGCCGCCCGCGGTGGGCGCATGGGAGGGGGTAGTTTCCGCGCTCCTTCGATGCCGCGATCCGGTGGGAGTTACCGGGGTGGCAGCTACGGCGGTGGCTACCGCGGCGGCGGGATGGGCTTCCCCTTCCTCATCCCCATCTTCGGCTTCGGTGGGGGCGGGCTGTTTGGTCTGCTGATCCTGATGGCGGTCGCAGGCGTGCTGGTGAACGCCCTTCGTGGCGTTGGCAATGCCCCCTCGATCGGTGGTGCTGCTGCAGTGCCGGCCATGCCGCGCAACGTGAACATGATTCAGGTGCAGGTGGGCCTGCTGGCCAGTGCCAAATCCCTGCAGGACGATCTGCGCTCCTTGGCCGCCTCTTCAGACACCAGCAGTTCCTCAGGTCTGCAGAGACTGCTGCAGGAGACAACCCTGGCCCTGCTGCGCCAACCGGACCTCTGGGTTTACGCCAATGCCGAGAGCGGCAGTGTTCCCTTTAGTTCGGCTGAATCGACGTTCAATCGCCTCTCGATGAACGAGCGCAGCAAGCTGGACGCTGAGCTCACCAGCAACGTCGGCGGACAGCGGACCACAGACACGAGCAACAGCACTGGAGACGCTGATGCCACCAACGAATTCATCGTTGTGACCTTGCTGGTGGCCTCCACGGCATCGGCCAAGCTCGCCGGAGCCGACACCGGAGAAGATCTGCGCCAGACCCTGCGCATTCTTGGTTCCACAGCCTCCAGTGAACTCATGGCCCTCGAAGTGATCTGGCAACCGGAAGGTCGCGGAGATGTGCTGAGCGCCAACGACCTGGTGACGGCTTACCCCAACCTCCAACACCTCTGAGATACCAGAGCCATTCGTGGCTCATCTACAGGTTTTCTGAGTATTTCTCCCCAGCAATCAGGCCTAGCTTGGCTTGATTAGATTGCGCACCTCCAGAGTTGGCTCCCGACCCCCGCTCCATGCAATGGCAACAGGACGGTGAGCTGGCGCGGGCTGATCTTGATGCTCTTGTGCATGCGCTTCAGCAGGTGGAGTGCGATCACAACAGCGCTGAGCTGCAGCGTCTCGGCCAGATCGATCCTTCCGCGGCGGCTTGAAGCTTCAGCTTGAAGCGTCCGGGGCACAGCCCCTGAGCATCCGCAATGCAGCCATGGCTGCGCCGTAGCCGTTGTCGATATTCACCACCGTCAAGCCTGGAGCACAGCTGGCGAGCATGCCTTCCAAAGCGGTTCGTCCCCCTGCGCTGATTCCATAGCCAACCGAAACCGGAACGCCGATCACCGGTTGCGGCACCAGACCAGCCAGCACCGTCGGCAACGCACCCTCCATTCCCGCGCAGGCGATCAGGATCCGCGCCGTGGCCAGACGGGGCAGTTGATCCAGCAAGCGATGCAATCCAGCCACCCCCACATCCATCACAGGATCCACGCCGATGCCGTGGCAACGCAGGGCCAAGCTGACCTCCGCCACCACCGTGCGATCACTGCTGCCTCCGCTGAGCACCGCCACCGCAGCCGGTGACGCAGGCACAGGAGGCAATGCACCCAGGGTGAGGCAGCGAGCGTCGGCATGCTGCTCCACCGCCGGCAACGCCTCACACACCCGTGCCGCCTTTTCGGGATCCACCCGGGTCACCAGACCCAGTTCTCCTGCAGCGGCAAACCTTTCAAGGATGGCGATGATCTGATCGGCTGTCTTGTGTTCCCCCCACACGGCCTCGACCATGCCCAAGCGCTGACGGCGCCGCAGATCGAGGCGAGCATCCGGCGTGGTCACTGCGGCAACAGTTCCCCTTCAAACACCAGCGGGAATGGGTTGCCCTGGCGCTGTCCTGTTTGCTCGCGGGCCAAGCTCTCGAAGCGCTCCTGAACCGTCTCCACCTCGGCCATGGAGATCGATTTCCATGCCTTACGACTGCTCCAACGAATCAGCAACGTTCCCTCTTCGGTGGCCGGATCCCAGAACAGATCACGGCCCAGAAAACCCGGCTGTTGCTTCAGCCAGGGCTCCCAGCTGCCGCGTTCCGCCGCCATCCACTGCTCACGGCTCTCCCGGGGGACCTGCAGCCGCAGGTGCTCCACCACAGCCACCACATCAGCACGTGTCGGGTCGGACTCTGCCCGCACCTCTGTCTCCGAAAGCCCGCCCAACAACAGAACCAACGCCAAACAAGGTGCGATGACCCTAAGCAGAACAGACCTGAGGCGATGCACGGTTCAGCTCCGCTGCAGCAGGGCCACAGCCTGGCAACTGATGCCCTCTTCCCGTCCCTCCGGACCTAATCCTTCATTGGTGGTGGCCTTCACACCGACGGCATCGGGGGCGATGCCGATCGCAGACGCCATTCGGCTGCTCATCTCGGTGATGTGCGGCTTGAGTTTGGGGCGCTCAGCGATCACCACCGCATCGATGTTCACCACCGACCAGCCGCGCTCCTTCACCAGCTTCACCACCTGATCCAGCAGCTTCAAGCTGTCGGCCCCTTTCCATTGGGGATCGGTGGGGGGGAAATACTTGCCGATATCACCGAGGGCGAGGGCCCCGAGCAGCGCATCCATCACCGCATGCACCAGCACATCGGCATCGCTGTGGCCATCCAGGCCAAGACCATCGGGATGGTCCAGGGTCACACCCCCCAGGATGAGGGCCCGTCCGGGCACCAGCCGATGGATGTCGTATCCGTTGCCGATGCGCAGCTCCATGCCGGGATCTGAAGGGTCATCCATTGTCGCGGTCTGCCAGCGGGCAAACAGATCGGGCCGCCGCTCACGGGTGCGCTGCTCCCGCTGCTCCTGGCGCCACCGGGCGATGGCACCGTGGTCGCCACTGCGCAGCACATCCGGAACGGTCATGCCGCGGAAGTCGGCGGGGCGGGTGTAATGCGGGTGTTCCAGGAGGAGTGCACTGTGGCTTTCCTCCACCAGGGAATCGGCGGTCCCCACCGTGCCGGGCAGCAGGCGCACAACACCGTTGATCACCGTCATCGCCGGCAGCTCACCACCGGTGAGGACGAAATCACCCACCGACACCTCCTCATCGGCCAGGCCACGAATCCGCTCGTCGAAGCCCTCGTAGTGACCGCAGAGGAAAACCAGTTGATCGTGGTCACTGGACCAACGCTGCAGATCCGCCTGCTGGAGGGGACGCCCCTGCGGTGACATCAACAGCACCCGGCTGCGGGGACTGCGGGGAATCGCCTCCATCGCGGCGAACACCGGCTCGGGCTTGAGCACCATGCCGGCACCGCCCCCGTAGGGCTCGTCGTCCACCTTGCGATGGCGATCCGTGGCGAAGTCCCTGGGGTTGTGCAGATGCAACTCGGCAATGCCCGCGTTGAAGGCACGACCGATCACCCCCAGCTCCAGCAGAGGAGCAAACGCCTGCGGCGCCAGGCTCACCACATCAAGGCGGTAGGGGGCCATGCCGCCTCAGGCCGCGGGTTTGGACACCCTGCGGATGTCCGTGCAGAAACTGCCCTGCACCGGTGTTCCCTGGGCATCCACCGCCGTGGTGCTGCGCAGGCGCAGGTTGGCCCGCGTGAACCAGATCCGCTCCTGAACCTGCACGCCGTCAGCCCGGCTGAGGTTCAACTCCATGCTGCCGTCAGGCCAGAACCTCCAGTTGCCTGGGGAATCACCATCGAGGATCAGCTGTCCATCAGCGGCGAAGGTGAGGGTGCTGCTGGTTCCACCAGGGGCCTGCACCTGCAGTTGGCCGAGAGCCCCCTGCTCGCTCACGCAGCGAACGGTGAGTTCACCCCGTTCACTGCTGTGCCACTCGTCATCACCACCGGCAGCCAGCTCAAAGCAACTGCGCAGGCTCATCCACTCCCCGTCGCAGAGGCTCAGAAAGGAGCCAGGGTCTTCCGGGGGAAAGGCTTGTTCACTCATGCGCCCATCCTCTCAGCCGTGGGGCAGGCATTTCTCGTTATTGATCCCCCGTGTAACCCAGCTCCGCCAAGCGGGCCGGTTTGCTGCGCCAATCAGGCACCACCTTGACGAACAGCTCCAGATACACCGGGCCATCAATCAGCACCTGCATCTGCAGCCGCGCCCCCTGGCCGATCGTCTTGAGCATCGCCCCGCCTTTGCCGATCAGGATCCCCTTCTGACTCTTCCGTTCCACAAGAACCGTTGCTAACACGGCCGTGCGACCCGCACCCTTGCCCTTGGCCGGCAACTCCTCAACGCGATCAATGGTGACGGCAACGCTGTGGGGCACCTCCTCCCGCGTATGCAGAAGCACCTGCTCGCGAATGAGTTCTCCCAGCAGCACCCGCTCCGGTTGATCACTCACCATTTCGGGCGGATACAGCTGTGGCCCCAAGGGCAACTGAGCCGCCATCGCTGCTGTGAGCTCCGCGCAGCCATCGCCTGACAGGGCGCTGCAGCGGTGCACCGGCCAATTCGTCTCCTGCAGCAGGGCGGCATAGGCCTCTTCCGCTTCAGAGCGATGCTCCTCCGCCAACTTGTCCCACTTGTTCAGGGCCACCAGCACCGGCAGGGACTGCTGCTGCAGCAGATTCACGATGAAGGCATCACCACGCCCCGGGCGCTCGCAGCCCTCCAACAGCAACACCACCAGGTCCACTTCACCGATGGCACTGCGGGCACTCTTCACCAGCCGTTCCCCCAGCAAGTGGTGGGGTTTGTGGATGCCAGGCGTATCCACCAGAACCATCTGGGCCACCTCCATGGTGAGAATGGCCCGCAGGCGGTTGCGGGTGGTCTGGGCCACGGGCGATGTGATTGCCACTTTCTCCCCCACCAGCTGATTCACCAGCGTGGATTTGCCCACGTTCGGGCGACCGATCAGTGCGATGAAGCCAGAGCGGTAATTCTCTGGCAGTGGAGTTGCGTGCATGCTCTAAGTCTGCGCCGCCATTGGATCGACCCGTCGAATCGGCCCGTTGAATCGACCCATAGCCTTAGGGCAGGAATTGAACAGGTCCATGGCGGATCAGCAACCCACCTTCCAGCAGGCCATGGAAATCACAGCGGCCTGGCTGCAGCAGTGGGACAACGAGGAGATCAGCGATGAGGTGCTGGCCGACCGCATCGGTGAAATGGTGGCCAGCCGCGATGGTGCCCGGGGATTTTTCGTGGTGAGCCTGGCGGGCGAGAGCGTGCTGATGGATCGTTTGCCCGATGCCGTCGTGGGGCAACTGCGGGGCGCCGGGGCTGGCGTTGTGGATCTGAGCGTCCGCAATCTGGCCATGAGCACCGCCATGGCCGTGCATCACCGGCGGTCGGGAGATGAGGCCCAGCAGGCCGGCTCGGAGCGGGTCAGCAGCCGTTGCATTGAACTGCTCAGACTGCTGGAACCAGCGGAGGTGAAGGAGCGCCTGGAGCAACTGCTGGCCGCAGCCCTCGACAACCGCGGTGAGGACGTCGCCTTCCTGGAGAAGTGGGGGTACGACGCCGAGCAGAAACAAGCCATCGGAGACAGCGTCTATGCCGTGGCTGAGGGCTAAGCCATAAAAAAAACCCCGGACAAGCCGGGGAGAAGCTTGATTCGATGCGTTGGCATCGTCAGTCGCGACGATCAGTCGCGACGACCGCCACCGTTGAGCACGATGATCAGGCGCAGGATGAAGATGAACAGGTTGATGTAGGTGAGGTACATGCTCAGGGCACCTGCCAGGTATTGGTCATCCCGGTAGGAGCGGGGCATCGTGTAGAAGTCGACGAAGGCGGCGCCCACGAAGAGAACGGTGCCGAATCCGGCGATCATCAGCTCGAAGCTGGTGCCATGGAACATGGCAGGGGCAAAGATGCCGCCGATGAACTGGACGACCATCGCCAGGATCAAGCCGATCAATCCAAGACCCACCACTCCGGAGAGCGCCTGGCCAACGGAATCGCTCATGCGACGGCCAACGATCGAGGCAATCACGAAGGTGATTCCGGTGGCCAGTGCGGCGGTGCCGACTGCACCCACACCCGCAACGGCTCCCGCCAAAGCCACGAGACCACTCAGGGTGAAACCGGTGATCAGGCTGTAGACCGACAGCAGCGGCAAGGCTGTGGCGTTGTTGCCCTTCAAGGCGACGTTCTGCGCCACGAAGAACAGCACCAGGTTGCCGATCACAGCCACCCAGAACAGGGGCATGAACAGCGGTGTGGCCATCATCGAAAGACCACCAATCACCCCGATTGAGGTGAGCACCATGCCGCCGCCGACGTAGGGCAGCGCTTTATTGACGACGTTGGGGCCGACGAGGGCGCTCGATTGCGCCTCTCGGATCGCCTCCTGGAAATTGCTGCTTGCTGGCATGTCGACCAGGTCACCAAAGACTCATCACATCCTGCCAGCGGTGACAAGGGATTGGGGTGTGGATCTCCCTATCGACGCTGAACTTTGGGCGTTTTGCGTTCGTCCCGGCGGGCATAGGCCTCCACCACCCGCTGCACGAGGGGATGGCGCACCACATCCGCAGCGGTGAGGCGGCAGACCGCAACCCCTTCAACGCCCTCCAACACCTCGGACGCCTCCACCAAACCGCTCTGCACGGTGGACGGAAGATCCACCTGGGTGATGTCTCCGGTCACCACCATTCGCGAACGCTCCCCCAGGCGGGTGAGCACCATGCGCATCTGAGCCGGCGTGGTGTTCTGCGCCTCATCCAGGATCACAAAGGCATCGCTCAGGGTGCGGCCTCGCATGTAAGCCAAGGGAGCGACCTCGATCACGCCCTTCTCCAACAGCACAGTGGTTTTCTCCGCTCCGAGCAGGGAGTGCAAAGCGTCGTAGAGCGGACGCAGATAGGGGTCCACCTTCTGCTGCAGGTCGCCCGGCAGGAAGCCCAGGCGCTCCCCGGCTTCAACAGCCGGCCGGGTGAGAATCAAACGCTCCACCTTGCGTTCGGTGAGCATCCGAACCGCGAGAACGGTGGCGAGAAAGGTTTTGCCGGTGCCGGCAGGACCGAGGGCAAAGGTGAGGTCGTGACGCTCCATGGCGTCCACGTATTTCTTCTGGCGCAGAGTGCGCGGGCGCAGCAGGTTGCCCTTCTGGCTTTTCGCCAACACCTGCTCGCCCATGGCGGCATGGTCATCGCCGCGGCCGGTGTTGAGTGCTCCCAGCGCTGACTGGAGGTCCACCGGTGACACCGACTGGCCGTCCTGCCAGATCGGGCGCACCAATTCCACAACCGCAGCAGCCCTCTCAATCTGCGTTGGCCGCCCGGTGATCACCAGTTGAAGACCCCGCAACACCATGGAGGCTCCTGTCAGAGCTTCCAGGCGATGCAGGGTTGTTTCCGCTTCACCGGCGAGGGCCAGTGCAGCATCGGGATCAGGCAGGTCGAGAACGAAACGGCCGCGTTCGCCGTCGTCAGACACCGGAATGATCAGCCCTCGGTGGATTCGGATTCTGAGGAATCAGAGGCTTCAGCTTCTGCAGCCTTCTCCTCAGCAGCTGCAGCCTTGGCCTCAGCAGCCTCCTTGGCGGCTTGCTTGGCATCAGCTTCACGCTTGGCCGCTTGCTTGGCCTTGCCCACGGTCTCTGCAGGACGCACGGTCTTTTCCAGAAGACCGCCGCGCTCGAGCAGCGTGCGAACCACATCGGTGGGTTGGGCACCCTGACCCAGACGCTCACGGATGGCCTCGGTGTCGAGGCGCGTTTCCTTCGTCCGCGGGTTGTAGAAGCCCAGCTCCTGCAGGGGACGACCGTCCCGACGCGAGGTGCTGTTGCAGGCCACGAGGCGGAAGCTCGCTTCCCGCTTCTTGCCAAACCGCTTCAGGCGGAGCTTGATCATCGTGGCCCTGGAATGAAGGAAAAGAGGTGGTCCGGCGACGCCCAAAGGCCCGCCAAACAACCACCATACCGTTCCGCCCTCACAGATCCCCGAAACCCTTCTTCTTCTTGGCGGGTCGCTGCCGCTTCGGTGGTCCACCGCGACCGGGACGACCTCCACCTCCGGGCATACCACCCATTCCAGGCATTCCTGGCATTCCGCCCATGCCCGGCATGCCACCCATTCCGGGCATCCCAGGCATTCCACCCATCCCGGGCATGCCTCCCATGCCGGGCATGTTGCCCTGGCTCATCTGCTGCATGAAGCCGCGCATTTTCTGGAAGTCGGCCAGCACCTTGTCCACATCTGCGGCCTGATGGCCGCTGCCGCTGGCAATCCGGCGACGCCTTGAGGGTTGACTCGCCAGGAGGTCGGGATTTTCCCGCTCCTGCTGGGTCATCGAGCCGATCATGGCCTCGATGCGCTTGAGCTGCTGCTCCCCCTGCTTGAGCATGCCGTCATCGATCTTGTTCATGCCCGGGATCATTTTCATCAGACCCCCCAGCGAGCCCATGCGCTTAATCAAGCGCATCTGCTTTACGAAGTCCGAGAAATCAAACGTCGCCTCCTGCAGCTTCTTCTGCATCTTTTCGACGTCGGCAAGTTCGACCTCCTTCTGGGCCTTCTCCACCAGCGTCAGCACATCACCCATGCCGAGGATGCGGCTGGCCATCCGTTCGGGATGGAACGGCTGCAGGGCCTCCACCTTCTCTCCGGTGCCGATGAACTTGATCGGCTGACCGCTCACCTTGCGGATCGAAAGGGCGGCACCACCGCGGGAATCACCATCAAGCTTGGTAAGCACCGCTCCGGTGATGCCCACTTGGTCGTGGAAGGCGCGGGTGAGTTCGGCCGCTTCCTGACCGATCATCGAATCCACCACCAGCAGCACCTCATCGGGCTGCACAGCGGTGCGGATCCGCACCATCTCCTCCATCATCTCGGTGTCGATCTGGAGGCGACCGGCGGTGTCGACCAGGAGCGTGTCGAAGCCTTCCTCTTTCGCCTTGGCCAGACCAGCAGCTGCAATGTCTTCCGGTTTGGCCTCAGCACCGAGGCTGAACACCTCCACATCGATCTGAGCACCGAGCGTTTTCAACTGCTCGATGGCGGCTGGTCGGTAAACGTCGGCGCCCACCATCAGGGCTCGTCGCCCCTGATCCTTGAGGTGGAGGCCCAACTTGGCCGTTGCGGTGGTTTTACCGGCACCCTGAAGGCCGGCCATCAACACGACGGTGGGTGCTTCAGCCGCCTTGGCCAGAGGAGCGTTATCGCCCCCCATGACCTCCACGAGCTGTTCATGGACCACCTGGATGAACTTCTGATCCGGGCTGACCCCGCGCACCACCTCCGCACCAACGGCTTTGTCGCGGACCTCAGCCACGAACTCCTTCACCACCGGCAGGCTGACGTCAGCTTCCAGCAAGGCCCGACGGACGTCCTTCAGGGCTCCATCGACGTTGGTTTCGCTGATGCTGTCTTGGCCACGCAGTCCCTTGACCGCATCCTCAAAACGGGCTGAAAGCTCGTCGAACATCGGCGTTACGCCCCTGGATCAATGGGGTGATCGTAAAAAGCGACGGTCAAGCAACTTCAGGAGCCCGGGATGTAGTCGTGCAAACGCCATTGGGTTCCATCTCTGCCGAGCACGTAGGTGACGATGAAATCAGTCGGTGCCGTCTCATCAATCACGGTGCCGTCAGCAGCCTGAAGGCGATCGCTGTAGGCCACCTGGGCCAGCAGTTCGATCCTCTGAGGGCTGCGATCGACCACCTCGATGCTGGTGATGGAGGCATCAATCGACTTGGATCGCCCTGCAGCCTTATCAGCGTCCCGCTCCTGCTCCACGCGCTTCACCAGGGGCTCCCTCGCCACGACGGAAAGTTCAGCCGGCTCACCGGAGAGCATCAACGCCTTGGCATCAAGCCATCCCTGGAGCAAAGCCTGAAGCTCGGCTTCCGTGGGGGCATTACTGAGCAGTGGTTCTGAGGGCGCTGAAGGCTCAAGGTCGGGCTTCAGGCTCGCGATGGGCTCATCATCCACGAGCTCGTCATCCACCGCGGATGAAACGGCATCGAGCTCCTGCTTCGCTTCAACCTCCTCTTCCTCAGCGGAGAGTGAAGCGATTTCCGGCAGCAGCGGCGCAGGATCCCAGTTGCGTCGAAGCAGGCCGAAACCCGCAACGGTGATCCCGACCAGTGCAACAGCGGCAGCCGCGGGGCGAAACCAACTTGGCTGCCAAAAACGTTGCTGCCAGAACGGCGTGGCATCCGTGTCTTCGGAGTCAACGTCCTGATCTGATTCAGCTGCGCCGCTCGAGTCACCAAGGGATGCATCGCCTGCCATCGCCCAGGCCAGGGTGATTTCTTCGGCACCGATCTGGCGCGACGCCTTGCGATCGAGACGATCGACAAAGCCCTGCACGTCACGATCAGCAAACCAGGCATCCAAATCAACACCAGAGGCATCGACGTCGCGATATCCCGGCAAGACATCGCGTTCAAGCCAGGCCCGGCAGTACTCGCATTGCGCGGCCAACCGATCACCAGGATGGTTCAAAAACCAGGCCTGCAGATCCGGATCACGCAAAAGCGCGAAATGCCGATCCGCATCCTTGACGTTGCCCAACAGCAGATCCAGGCAGCCAAGCAGCGGCATGGGATCGAGGTCGGCATTGGCAAGCGTCTGCAGCCGATCGCGAGCCTGCTCGAGAAATTCAGGCTTTCGCCGCGAGAACCCTGCTGCGGTGAGGGCCAGAACTGTGAGGAAACCGGCATCAGCTGCGCCCCGCTCAAACCAGCGGCTGAACAGATCGATCTGCTCCTGAACTGTGAGGAAGCGGCGGATCTGTTGAAAGAACGATTCGAAATCCTCCTGGTTGAGGCTGCCGGGCTGAACGCCATAGGCATCGGTCGCCTCGAGACCACCACGGGCCACGACCAGCTCATCCAACAGCTTCAACCCCCGTTGATGGGACTCCTGATCACCAAGATCTCGGCTGAGCAGATCGAGAATTCTGAAAGGAGTGAGCCCCTGCAGGGCGTCTTCCAGCTGGCGCTGCTGGTCGGGCAGCTTGCCCATCCGCTGTTGCAGCTCAATGCCGTCGATCAAAAGTTGGGCCGCCGACTCATAGCGCCGTTGGTCCTGTTCCTCCACGGCAGCATCGCGGCAGGCCAAGGCGGCAAGAAGCGTCAGATCCGCTTCACGGCCACTCCCGAGGGCCGGGGCCTGAGGGGGTTGGAGACCCTGGCGTGCCAACTGAAAGGCCTCGAGAGCGCCATTGGCCTCCCAGAGCAGCATCAGGCCCGCCACCTCACTGCTGGTGGGAAGGTCCAAGCCCACCGTGCCGTTGGGATGGGATTCACTGAGGCGCAACAGGGCTGCTTCGTACTCAGCCCTGTCGGCGGGATCGGTCAGCAGATCGGCGGATCGGCGCAGCAGATCGGCCCGTTGAAGCAGAACCTCGTGGGTGAAGCCCTGATCAGGTGGACTGTCGCAGCGGGCTTCCAAGCGGCGCAGAATCGCCTCAGGCGCTGCCGATGGACTAACGCCCAGAAGTCGGAAATGATCGATGGGCAGATCCAACAGCACCGCTGCGAGGAGACGCGGATCTTAGTCAGTGTCAGGGGTTTTGCCCATCGCTCATCAGTTGGCCCTTAAAGTTGAGTTCAATTCCCTAGGTGGACATGGGCCAGGACCTCGCTGTCGATTCCGCTCCGATTGGCACTGCGACTGCTGGTCCCCATGCCGAACGGCTCTCCAAATTGGTGACAGCACAACGGGCAACCGTGGACCGTGAGACCGGTCTGGAGCTGTACCGGGACATGACTCTGGGCCGGCGCTTCGAGGACAAATGCGCCGAGATGTACTACCGGGGCAAGATGTTTGGCTTCGTGCACCTCTACAACGGTCAGGAAGCGGTCAGCACCGGTGTGATCGGTGCGATGAAGCGTCAGCACGACTGGTTTTGCAGCACCTACCGCGACCACGTGCATGCCTTGAGTGCCGGCGTGCCGGCCCGCGAAGTGATGAGCGAACTCTTCGGCAAGGAGACCGGTTGCAGCAAGGGTCGTGGCGGCTCAATGCACCTGTTCTCCAAGGAGCATCACCTTCTTGGCGGCTTTGCTTTCATCGCTGAGGGCATTCCAGTGGCACTCGGATCTGCCTTCACCAGCCGCTACAAGCGAGACGCTCTCGGTGATGCCTCCAGCAACGCCGTTACAGCAGCGTTCTTCGGCGATGGAACCTGCAACAACGGCCAGTTCTTCGAGTGCATGAACATGGCGCAGCTGTGGAAGCTGCCGATCATTTTCGTGGTCGAGAACAACAAGTGGGCCATCGGCATGGCCCACGACCGGGCTACCAGTGACCCGGAGATCTGGCGCAAGGCCAGCTCCTTCGGCATGGCCGGAGAGGAAGTGGACGGCATGGACGTTCTGGCGGTGCGGGCAGCGGCCCAACGCGCGGTGGAACGGGCCAGAGCGGGTGAAGGCCCGACCTTGCTGGAGTGCCTCACCTATCGCTTCCGGGGCCACTCCCTGGCCGACCCGGACGAACTGCGGGCGGAGGAAGAGAAACAGTTCTGGGCCAAGCGTGATCCCCTCAAAGCCCTCGAGCGGGACCTGACCGAAGCGGGTCTGGTGAACAGCGAAGAATTGCGCGCCATCGAAAAGGACATCGACGGCATCGTTCAGGACTGCGTTGACTTCGCCCTCTCGGCACCCGAGCCAGACCCCGCAGAACTCACCCGCTACATCTGGGCGGAAGACTGATTTATCCGAACGGAATCCGTTGAAACCAACGTCTCCCGAGGCGGCTCAGATTCCGCTCGGAAGTCGGCGGGTGAGGTTGCGCAGCTTGCGCAGCGCCTTGAGTTCAACCTGACGCACCCGCTCGCGGGACACCTCCATCAGGCGTCCGATTTCAGCCAGCGTGTGGCGCTCGTTGCCCTCAAGCCCGAAGCGCATGCGCAGCACGTGCTGCTCCTGTTCGCTGAGGTGACTCAACCAGCGGCCCAGCTGCTCGTGATGAATCCGCTGTTCCACGATCTCAAGCGGTTCATCGAGGGATGAATCAGCGATCAGATCCCCAAGGAAGCTGCGTCCCTCCTCACCGTTGACGGGAGCATCCAGGCTGCTGGTGGTGAGCGCCTGACGCAGCAGCGAATCCAGCTCATCCAAGGGGATGTCCATGGCTTCGGCAATCTCCACACGGCTGGGCATGGCGCCGAGCTTGTGGGCCAGATCAAGACTGACCTTGCGGATCGTGGTGAGCCGCTCACTGAGATGAACTGGAAGCCGGATCGTGCGCGACTGGCAGGCAATGGCGCGGGTCATGCTCTGGCGGATCCACCAGAAGGCATAGGTGGAGAACTTGTACCCCCGAGTGGGGTCGAACTTCTCGACAGCACGCTCCAGGCCGAGGGAGCCCTCCTGAATCAGGTCGAGCAATTCCAGACCTTTGCCTTGATATTTCTTGGCAACGCTGACCACAAGACGAAGGTTCGCCTTCATCATCCGCTCTTTTGCGCGGCGACCGATCCTCAGAAGACGGCGCTGTGCCGTGGTGAGTTCTCCATCCTCGAACTCACGGGAACCGTCTTCGGTGAGGGCCATCATGGCCTGCACCTGATTGCCCAGCTCGATCTCTTCAGCTGGGGTGAGGAGTGGAATTCTGCCGATGGTGGCGAGATACCAACTGACGGGGTCGCTGCTGCGCCGGCGTTGGGTCTCCAGCGGCTTGGGAGCTGTGGACACCTTGGGTGCTGCGGAAGTGAGATGACTTTCCTACGAACAGAAAGAATGTCAAAGTGTTTTCAGCAACCCTTCAGATTCAGAACAGCAAACCGCAACATTTCAGATTTGCGAAAGATTTAAAAACCAAGAAAAGCTCTTTTGGGACCTGCCAGCCGAGGCAATCAAAACGAATCATTTGTTCAGACTTCGTTGAACATCGTTGTTTGCTTTTTCTGACACCGCGTTGTATTGATTTTCAAACAATCCGCAACCGCAGAAGCATCACTGGAGCGAGCACGAACGGCCGCCAAACCGTGCAAAGCCGCAGCAGCAGTGAAGCTTTCCAGCCCAGGCTGCTGCTGTGCCGCAACCGCCTGGGCGCCCCAACCGGTGGCAAAACCGGCCAGCACGTCACCCAGGCCGGTGCGGGCCACCCGTGGGGTCGTGCCGGTCAGCACCACGGCTGCACCCGATGGATCCGCCAGTACCGAATGCGCCCCCTTCAGCAAAATGCAGCAACCGCTGCAGCGGGCTGCGGACATCGCCCTTTCCAGCGCGTCACCAGCTCCACAGTCTGGAAACAACCGCGCAAACTCGGCCGCATGGGGCGTGAGCCAGGTGGCCCCCCGCCGCTTCAACAACCAACGCCACCCCTCCGGACTGGCCGCCAGACCGTTGATGCCATCGGCATCGAGCACCAGCAAACCAGCGACGCTGAGCATCTGCTCCGACCACTGGTTCCACCAATGGCTGGACTCCCCCAGACCGGGACCGACCAAAACCGCATCCAGCCGCTCTGGAATCACCCCATCCTCCAGTTGCATCACCTCCGGCAACACCTGCCACAAGCCGGATTGCAGACTGGGCGGCACAACGGCCTGCACACAGCCGCAGCCACTGGCCATGGCCCCCCGCAGCGCCAGATGTGCTGCGCCGGGATAACGATCACTGCCCGCCACCACCAGGCAGCGGCCGCGTTCGTACTTCATCGCCGTGGGCGGCAGCGGCGGTAACGGGGCCGAGCAGGCCTCTGTCACCGGCAGGCGGCGCGGCAAGACCGCAGCGGCGTTGCCCATCACTAAAGGCGGCGAGCCCAGATCGATCCGCACCAGCGCACCCACCCAGGGACGGGCCGGGTCCAGACACAACCCGCGCTTGATCCAGCCAACGCTGAGGGTGACCGAGGCACAAGCTGCCTGCTCGCCCAGCACGGTTCCTTGGTCGGAACAAAGGCCTGACGGCAGATCCAGGCTGATCAACGACCCAGGCTGCAGCTGCTGCCGACGCCGGAACAAATCAGCCAAGAACTCAGGCAGCGGCTGACTCTGGCCGAGCCCGAACACCGCATCCAGCCACAGTGCGGCTCCGCCGGGGTCGGGCTCGTCAGCCAGGCGCTGCAGACCAAGCCACTCGCCATGGCGCAGATGTTCATCGGTGAGGGGCTTGCGAATCGGCAGGGGACACCACAACGACACCTCAACGCCAGCCAGGTGCAACTCCCGAGCCACAACGAGACCATCGCCACCGTTGTGACCGGGCCCCACCAGGACAACCACGCCATGGCGCAGCAGATCCCGGCGCGCCAGTAGCCAAGCCGCCATGGCAAGCCCCACCTTCTCCATCAAGGCCGCAACAGGCATGCCGCTGTCGAACAACCTCTGTTCGAAGGCGGCCATGGACGCGGCATCCACAAGCAGATGATCAGAATCAGCGGGAGGCCACACCAGTTGCGGTTGCCGGGACCTCACTATGGAGAGAACTCCCTGCGCCGCCCATGGCCGTTGGATCCACCACAACCCGCGCTGGAGAGGCTGCTCTTGAGCGCCTGCGGCAATGGCCCGGGGAGCACCGCGTGGCCGTTGGTCTCTCTGGTGGCGTCGACAGTTCCCTGACGGCGGCACTGCTGGTGGAGGCTGGCTGGCAGGTGGAAGGCCTGACGCTCTGGCTGATGAGCGGGAAAGGGGCCTGTTGCGCCGAGGGGCTTGTGGATGCAGCAGGCATCTGTGAGCAGCTCGGCATTCCCCATCACGTGGTGGACACGCGTGAGACGTTCCAACAGGAGATCGTGCAACGGCTGGTGGATGGTTATCGCGATGGGATCACGCCATTGCCCTGCTCCCAGTGCAATCGATCGGTGAAATTCGGACCGATGCTTGATTGGGCCCTGCAGGAGCGCAAGCTGCCCCGCATCGCCACCGGCCACTACGCCCGGATCCGCCATGGCGGCGATCAAGGGCGCCATCAGCTGTTGCGGGGCCTCGATACCCACAAAGACCAGAGCTATTTCCTCTACGACCTGCCCCAGGAGGTTCTGGGGCGCATCGTTTTTCCCTTGGGAGAACTGACCAAACCCGATACAAGGCTCGAAGCCGCCCGCCACGGTCTGCGCACCGCAGAAAAACCGGAAAGCCAGGATCTTTGCCTGGCCGACCACCACGGATCGATGCGGGCGTTCCTGGATGCCTATCTGCCCCCGCGGCAGGGGGAAATCGTGCTTGCGGACGGGACTGTTGTGGGCGAGCACGACGGCATCGAACACTTCACCATCGGCCAACGCAAAGGGCTCGGTGTGGCCTGGCGCGAACCGCTTCACGTCATCCGCCTTGACGCTGCGATGAATCGAGTGGTCGTTGCACCCCGGGCCGAAGCCGGCCGAGACAGCTGCGTGGTGGGTGCGGTGAACTGGGTGTCGATTGACCCGATCGAGGCGCCACGAACCGTTGAGGTGCAAGTGCGCTACCGCAGTGCGCCGGTGCGTGCGGAGCTTTCACCCCTCCCGGCCACTGAGGCCGATCAGCAGCGGCAGCGGCCCCACCGCTGCTGCCTCAGCTTTGGGGAAGAGCAGTTCTCGATCACGCCAGGCCAGGCGGCGGTCTTCTACGACGGCGACACCGTTCTGGGTGGGGGGCTGATCCAACGGGAATAGGGCGTGACGCGCTGGCGCACCTGAACGAGGGCCTCAGCGACGCCTGGAGCCTCAGGTGCAAGCAACCACTGCACCGACCCGTTGGCCGAAATGAGCGCCGTGGGGCCCGTGTTGCCGACGCTGAGCAGATCCCGTCCTGTCTCGATCGCCCGTAACTGCGCCAGGGCCAGGAACTGCTTCTGCAGCTGCAGCGGGTAGGGGTCGAGATTGGAAATGGCCAGAAGCCAGGTGGCGCCATCGGCAGCGGCACGGGCCAGAGCCAGACCATCGGCGATCTCGTAGCAGATCGCGACGGCCGCAGGGGGTTCAACCACCGCCATCGTTCTCGGGGCCGGACCGGGGGTCAACCCACCAACCGCAGACAGTCCTGCCGTCAGCCCGGCGGGCAGGGGCGGAATCCATTCCCCGATCGGCACCAGACGGTGCTTGTCAGCCAAGGGAACAGGAAAGCGGGCCGGCGGCTCGTACAGCAACAGAGAACTGCGCTGCTGACCCCGCACCCAACGAAATCCGCCACTGATCAGAGGAATGGCTGGAGCCTCAACCGGCAGCTGAAAACGCGCCGGCAGCGCTCCTTCCGGAGCCACCACAGCAGCCGGACTGGTGGGCTCCAGCTGACGCATCGCCTCCACCAGAGCTTGGGGAAGCGCCTGTTGACGCTCCAGATCGAACTTTTCTCGCGTGGGAACAGCGGGTTGCCAAACCCCCAGAGCAACGGAACCGACCGGCAGCGGCGGCGCCAACAACAGCCAGCTGCCCAAGCCATGGGCCAGAAGCACACTGGCCAATCCAAGCAAGCCCCAGCGACGCCAGGCTGCGGGTTGCTCGAACAGCGCCAGCAGGCAGCAGCCCCAGCACAACTGCAGCCAGGTCAGCCCTCCGGAACCGAACCAGCGGGCCAATCCCGCCAGGGGGCGGTCCCAGGGAAGGGTTGTACCGCCAACGCCGATCCAGAACAACGGCGACCCCGACAGCACCAGTTCAGCCAGGGCCCAGATCCCGGCCAGCAGCATCAGCCGCACTGGACGCGGCCAACGGCGAGGCAGACGCCGCGACAGCACAGACCATCCGGCCAGGAGCAGAGCGGCAAGGCTCCCGCAGGCCAACCAGAGGGCCAGTGCCACAGGCAGGCTGAGCAAGGCGGGAACGCCCATCCAGGTGAGTGGATGCAGGGCCAGCAACCAGCGGTGGCTGATCAAAACGGCCAGCAGTCCCCAGGCCGCCGACCAGCGGGGACGCTCAACCACGGACCAGAGCAGGGCCAGGGCGGGGACCATCAGCAGGGGGCCGCCGAGGGATGGAGCCACGCCAGCCAGGACGCCGCCCAACAGGGCCCGCGATCCGGCCTGCAGTTGGTGATTGCCCATGGTCAGCAGTCCCGGCCAAAGGCATCCTGGATCGGACCCGCCCACCTGTCGCCATGGATGCCGCGAATCCTCTTCAGCAACTGCTGCTCCGCGGCCTGGGCACCACCACCCTCGTTGCTGAGCGTCTGCGCGGCGTCACCCAGAACTGGGTGAGCAGTGGCCGGCTGGATCCGAACGAAGCGTCCGCATTGGTGGACGACGTGCTCAAGGCCCTGCGCGGGGAAACCCCCGAACTGGAACAGCAGATGGGGCGCAACCTGGAACGCAACCGCGACAACCTTCTCCAGGACTTCGGCGTTCCAAGCCAGAAGGAATTGGATGAGCTGCGCGGCCGCATTGATCGCCTCGAGCAACAGCTGCGGCAGATGAACCGGCCTGAATGAACGCCGACGCCGCGGACCGGGGGTCAGAATCAGCGCAACAGAAGCCTTTCCGTGCGCGACATCATCATCAGCACAACGGTCTGTGTGGCCTGCCTGCTCCTGGCCCTGGTCAGCCAGATCGTGGCCCCCTCCACCGTTTCCGCAGCCCCGGCGCAGCCTGCTGCCGTTCGCAGCGAGGCTTCGAAACCCCAGAAGGCGTTGAGCTTCGAACTCGACCCTGAGGACCCCAACCCGACTCTTTTCGCCATGGCCAACGATTCCGCTCCCGCCGACGCCTCAGCCCTCGGCGGCCCCCTCGATGCACCAGACACCACCATCACCGCCAGTGGTCTGAAAATTATCGAGCTGGAAGTGGGCAGCGGCGACGAGGCCACCCCCGGCCAAACGGTGGTGGTGCACTACCGCGGCACCCTGGAAGATGGGCAGCAGTTCGATGCCAGCTACGACCGGGGAACCCCCTTCAGCTTCCCCCTCGGTGCTAGCCGGGTGATCAAGGGTTGGGATGAAGGCGTCGCCGGGATGAAAGTGGGCGGCAAGCGCAAGCTGGTGATCCCTTCCGACCTCGCCTACGGAACCCGTGGCGCCGGTGGTGTGATTCCGCCCAACGCAACCTTGATCTTCGAGGTGGAACTGCTCGACGTGAAGAAGTAAGCGGAAGCTAGGCTCATCTCAAGCCAATTCCGCTCTGAACCGATGCTGCGCTCGGCCCTTTCCGCCCTTGCATGTGCCCTCCCTGCCCCCGTGGCAGAAGCCCACTGCGACGGTCCTTGTGGCGTGTACGACCCGGCTTCCGCTCGCGTGGCAGCCGAAGCCGTGCTTTCGATGACCAAAAAGCTGAAGGCGATGGAAGCTCCCGCAGCTGGTGACGCCGCTGCCCTGGCTGCTTACAACAACACCTTCGGCCGCTACGTGGCCATCAAGGAAGAGGAAGCACAGAAGACCAAGAAAGAACTGTTGATCCTCTGGACCGACTACTTCAAGCCCGATCACCTGGCCACCTTCCCCGACCTGCACGACACCTTCTGGAAAGCAGCCAAGCTCTGCAGCGCCTGCAAGGTGAACATCGATCAGGCCAAGGCTGAGGAACTGATGGCCGCCGTTGAAAAAATCCACGGCATGTTCTGGCAGTCCAAGGGCCGTTCCGACGCCTGGGTCACCGCATCCTGAGTTCAAACAGAACCCATCCCCCCATCGCAGCAGCAGGTCTTCGCGACCTGTTGCTGCTTTTTTGTGGGCGACGTCTGCTGCTGCGCATCGAAGGACGATCGATGCAACCCAGCCTTGAACCGGGAGACCGGGTTCTAGTCAGACGACTGGGACAGACGGCCGCACCCAGCCTGGGATCCGTGGTCGTGACCTGGCATCCCCAGCGAAGCGGGCTGCGCTTGATCAAGCGCCTCAGCCGAGTGGACAGCACAGGGCTTTGGTTGTTGGGAGACAACCCCGCTGAAAGCACCGACAGCCGCCAACTCGGAGCGGTGCCAGCCAACCTGTTGATTGGTGAGGTGGTGGGCCGGCTCCCGCTCGGGGAATCAGAACAGAGCCGGTGAAGTCTTCTGCAGCCAGATGGCCCCGGTGATGATTGAGAGAGCACCCGTACCGCCCACGAGGAAGGGCATCAACCGGGCACCGCTGCGGAGGGTGAGAAACGAGACAACCGACACAACGGCCACCATGGCGCCGATGGATCCAAGCAAGTAAGCCACGAGGTAGCCCACAGCGGCATGGGGCGGCAGGGCCAAAGCAGGGATCACGGCTAGCAGGTGACTGGCCCCCGCCAGTCCATGCAGCAAGCCCAGGCCCGAGGAGGCATGGACGTGGCGACGGTGGTTGCTGGCGCCGCGCACATGCAGATGGAGATGACGATGCTCGGCAGCACCATCGTGGCGGTGCTCATGGGTGTGCAGTTCCAGCCCGAACGCCGTGCGCACGGCCAGGGCACCCACCACAAGCAGGGCCACGCCCACGAGGAATTCTGCCCAAGACGACATGGCCTCCACGTGGGCCAGGTCTTTCAGACCGATGGCGATCAACGCCAGAACCACAACTCCTGTGGAATGACCAACGCCCCAAGCCAGGGCATGACGAAAGGCGGCCCATGGCTTGCTCAGGGAGAAGGGCGCCATTGCCACCAGGTGATCAGCACCACCCACCACATGAACGGCCCCGGCTGCAACACCGGTCAAAACGCTAATCAGCACAAAGAACCGCCTGAATGTTGCAATTGTGCATCAGCAGTGGAAGAGGAACGGCCTTAACCGGGCTGGATCAACTGCAACAGACCAGCTTCAACATCCGGCTGCCGCATCAGGGCTTCCCCCACCAGCACAGCCCCGGCACCGGCGGCCTGCACACGGTCGAGATCGGCCCGACTGAACAGACCCGATTCACTCACCAGCAGCACCCCCTGTTGCTTCAACCGGTCGTTGAAGTCGACCAGCAGCCGTTCGGTCGTGGCCAGATCCGTCTCGAAGCTGGTGAGATCACGGTTGTTGATTCCAATCAGGGGGAAGCCACCAATGCTCAGCACACGGTCCATTTCGGTGGCGTCGTGAACCTCCACCAACACGGTGAGGCCAAGAGCCGCCGCAGCCTTTTTGAGATAACGAAGATCCTGATCCGAAAGGATGGCAGCAATCAGCAGCACCGCGTCAGCCCCGGCCGCCCTGGCCTGGAACAGCTGATAGGGGCTCAGCACAAACTCCTTGCAGAGCAGAGGTAGGTCTACGGCCTGACGCACCTGCACCAGGACATCAAAGCCACCCTGGAAGAAGGTTTTGTCGGTGAGCACCGAGAGGCAGCTTGCACCGCCAGCGGCGTAGGCCTTGGCGATCGCCACCGGGTCGAAATTCTCACGGATCACCCCTTTGCTGGGGCTCGCTTTTTTCACCTCAGCGATCACCGCAGGTTTCGTGGCGGCTGCCTGAAGCGCCCCCAGGAAATCCTTGGTGGGGGGAAGCTTGGCAATCTGCTGCTTCAGGTTGTCGAGGGGAACCTTGTCGCGGGCGGCATCGATCTCACGATCTTTTTCCCAGACAATCTTCTCGAGGATGTGACGCGGTTCCTCGTCGTCGTGGGGCACCGCATATTCCAGATGGGCCACCCGCACCTTGGGGTTGGGGGGACGACGGCGGATCTCCATGGAAGAGGGAAAAGACTGGAACGAAAAATTGGGACGGGATCAGGCGGCCAGCTGGGCGGCAGCTTGCTTGTAAGCGACCTCCACCACCTCGCTGAGGGTCGGGTGGGTGTGCACTTCGGTGGCGAGCTGACGCACGCTCTGGCGCCGGGCAACGGCATTGGCCACCTCCTGGATCAGGTCGGCGGCGTGAAGTCCATAGATGTGGGCGCCAAGCACTTCACCACTGGTTTTGTTGAACAGCAGCTTCATCAGGCCATCGCTGTCCAGCTCAGCCAGAGCTTTGGAATTGGCCTTGAAGTAGCTGCGAACGGAACCAAGCTGGAAGCCATCCTTCTCCGCCAAAGCTTTGGCATCCGCCTCAGTCAGGCCAACAGAGCTGATCTCGGGATGGGTGAAGGTGGCTGCCGGAATGCTGCGGTAATCGATCTCGCGCGCATGGCCAAGGATGTTGTCCACCGCAACGGTGCCTTGGGCAGCAGCCGTGTGGGCCAGCATCAGCTTGCCGGTCACGTCGCCGACGGCCCAGAGATGGGGAACAGGTTGGCCGTTCACCAGAACGCGCATGGCGTCGTCGATCGGAACAAAGCCACGGTTCGTCTCCACATTGAGCGACTCCAGATTGAGGCCCTTGCTGCTGGGAACACGTCCTGTGGCCACCAGAACGGCATCCACCTCAAGGGTCTCCACCAGTTCACGGCTGTTGAAATCAGCCAGTTCGATCTGCACGGGACAGCCCGGGGTGACCTTGCGGGCCAGCAGACCGGAACGCGCATCGATATCGCGACCATCAATCAGATGACGCCCAGCGATCTTGGCGATGTCGGGATCAAAGGTGGGCATCACCTTGTCCATGGCCTCGATCATCGTCACCTCGCAACCGAGGGCGGTGTACACATCAGCGAATTCAAGGCCGATGTAACCGCTGCCGATGATGGCGATCCAACGGGGCAGCCATTCCAGGTTGATGGCTTCGTCGCTGGTGAACACCGTGCGGCCATCGGTTTCGATGCCTGGCGGCACAAAGGGATCAGACCCCGTGGCGATGATCACGTCCTTGGCGGTCAGCACCCTGTCCACCCCGCTGGGCTCCCGCAGCCCCACCTTCTGGCTGCCCTCCAGACGGCCGTGGCCTCGGAGGATCGTCACCCCTGCCCGCTCAAGGGTTTTGGTGAGGTTGGTGCGAATGGTCTGAACCAGCTGATTGGCGTGATCAGCGATCTTCTGCCGCTCGAACCGCACAGGAGCAGCATGAATTCCAAAGCTCGCGAGGTGCTTGTCGTCTGCCAGTTCCCGCACTTTTCCACTGGCAGCCAGCAGCGCCTTGGAGGGAACACAGCCCCTGTTAACACAGGTGCCACCCATATCTCGGGATTCAACGATCGCCGTCTTCAGGCCGTGTTCGGCGGCATGTTTGGCAGCGTCGAAGCCGCCGTAGCCGGCTCCAATAACAATGACGTCGAAGTCGAAGCTGGCGTCGCTCACCCGAACTGCTGCGATGTGGCGGTCATTGTCGCTCTTCGCCGCTCCAGAAGGAGAGGAACAGCGGCAGACGCCACATTCAGGGATTCCACCCGTGCGCTGTGGGGGAGCGTGACGGCATGGGTGCAGCAGGCTTGCAGGTCCGGATGCAGACCTGCACCCTCGGTTCCCAGCACCATCGCCGTCGGCAGCGTCCAGTCGAGATCCCAGTAGGGAACAGGGGGGTCAGCCTTGGTCGCATCGGGCACAAGGGTGGCCACCACCTGCACACCCAAGGCCACCAGCTGCTTCAGTTCCTGCTGAAGCTGTGAAATCGCCATCGCTTCGCTCGGGCCAAAGCGTTGATGCGGCAGCTGAAGCAGAGCACCGGCAGAGGCCCGCAACACCTTCGTGCCGAGGGGATCAACACCAGCTCCCATCCAGACCGCATTGACGTCAGCCGCGAGGGCTGTGCGCAGCAATGTGCCCAGATTTCCAGGATCCTGAATCCGATCCAGGACAAGGAGAAAATCCAGCTCTGGAGGGACAGTGGGCAGTCGATCCAGGGGGCTCAGGCAGGCAACACCATCGGGTGTGACTGTTGTGAGCGCAGCCCGCAACACCTCATCGGTGACGATCCGCCATCGCGCCTGAGAGCAACGTGCAGCCAGGGCCGAATGACCTTGCAACCAGGCTTCGGTCGCGATGATTTCCTCGGGCGCGTTGCCCTGCCTGAGAACTTCCTGCAACAGGTGGGTGCCCTCAAGAAGCAACTGCCCCTCGGCCTCTCGCCCCGCACGGGTGGCCAGGGTTCGCAGCCGTTTGACCAGGGGATTGCGTCGGCTGCTGATCAGGGGAGAGGAGGAATCCAGGGAACGACTCAGAACGCTGCGTGTTTACGCACGTTCAGGCCTTTGTGAACGCTGAGATTTTCGCCTTCCAACTCAAGGCCGTTGATGGCTGCGATCTCCCCCTTGATTCCCTCCGCCGCAAGGTTTTCGATCATCTTCTTGATCACTTGATCCTCAACGGTGGTGTGATCGATGGAATCAGGAGTGAGCAGCTCAAGGAACTTGCCAACCTTGGAAGCAACAACTTCCGAAGCATTGGAGATCTTGAGAACGATCATGGTTGTCGAGAACTGCTACCCGACAAAGTTAGTGCGGATGGGGAGACTTGAACTCCCACGATGTTGCCACCACTAGTACCTGAAACTAGCGCGTCTACCAATTCCGCCACATCCGCTGGCGTGTCGTGTTCGACCGGATGAACATAGGGCATCGCCGATCCGTGGCTGCCCCGGCCCCGCAACAAACTGTCCAGTTTGGACGCCGGCCGTCTAGACGGTCTCAAAGACTGTTGCCAAAATCCGGACATAGGGGATCAGCTCATCGATGATGGCCGTTGCAGAAGCGTCTCAGGAGAGTCTCAAGCAACGCCTCAATGTCTGCGGCGGACACGCCTTGAAGGGAACGCTTCGCGTCAGCGGCGCGAAGAACTCCGCCCTGGTGCTGATGACAGCCAGCCTCCTGAGTGAGGAGACCATTGAACTGACCAAAATTCCCTCTCTCACAGACATCGATGGCATGAGCGCCATCCTCGAAGCTTTGGGGGTTCAGGTCGACAGGCAGTCGGACTGCATTCGCCTCACCGCCGCCGAGCTCAGTGGCTCGGCCCCTCCCTACGAGCTGGTCAACAGCCTTCGCGCCAGTTTTTTCAGTATTGGCCCCCTGCTCGGACGCCTGGGACACGCGCGGGTCCCCCTGCCAGGGGGTTGCCGCATCGGGGCTCGTCCCGTTGTCGAACACATCCGCGGTCTGAAAGCCCTCGGCGCCGTCGTCAACGTGGAGCACGGAATTGTCACGGCCTCAGTACCCGGCAGCAAAAAACGCCTGACAGGCGCTCAGATCGTGCTCGACTGCCCCAGCGTTGGCGCCACCGAAACCATTCTGATGGCAGCGGTGCTGGCCGATGGGGTCTCCACCATCGAAAACGCTGCTCAGGAACCTGAAGTGCAGGACCTGGCCAACCTGCTCAACAGCATGGGCGCCCAGGTGAGCGGCGCTGGCGGCCCGGTGATCACCGTTCAAGGGGTGGAGCGGCTCCGTGGTTGCACCAACTATTCGGTGATCCCGGATCGCATCGAAGCCGGAACGTTCCTGATGGCGGCGGCCATCACGCGCTCACCACTGGTGGTGGAGCCCGTGATTCCCGAGCATCTCAGCGCTGTGATCCAAAAGCTTCGCGATTGCGGCTGCTCCATCGAGATCAAGGGGAGAGCCGTGACGATCACCCCCGGCGAGATCACGGCCGTGGACATCACCACCCAACCGTTTCCCGGGTTTCCAACCGATCTTCAGGCACCGTTCATGGCCCTGATGTGCACCGCGAAGGGCACCAGCGTGATCAGCGAGAAGATCTATGAAAACCGGCTGCAACATGTGGCCGAGCTGCAGCGCATGGGGGCATCGATTCGGCTCAAGGGCAGCACAGCCATCGTTGAAGGCGTGGCTCAGCTGAGCGGGGCGCCCGTCACCGGCACCGACCTCCGTGCAGCCGCTGCCATGGTGCTGGCTGGCCTCTCCGCTAAAGGAATCACCGAAGTAGCTGGTCTGAAGCACCTTGATCGGGGCTACGACGACCTCGAAGCCAAGCTCAGCGCTGCCGGCGCTGAGGTGAAGCGCAACATCCTCTGAAGAGGGGCCCTTCAATCAATACAATCCCTGAGCGGGAGCCTGGCGGAATTGGTAGACGCAGCTGACTCAAAATCAGCCGGCCACTGGTCTTGGGGGTTCAAGTCCCCCGGCTCCCATCCCTCCGCCGTCATGAACACCTACGGCCGTTTCCCTTTGGCTCTGGCCAAGGGAAAGGGCTGCTGGGTCAAGGACACCCAAGGACGGCGCTACCTGGATGCTGTTGCTGGCATTGCCACCTGCACCCTGGGCCACAGCGACAGGGCCATGCAGCGGGCTTTGCGCAAGCAGCTGGGACGGCTCCAGCATGTGTCCAACCTCTATCGGATTCCGGAACAGGAAGAGCTGGCCAGCTGGCTGGTGCGCAACAGCTGTGCCGACAGCGTCTTCTTCTGCAATTCCGGCGCCGAAGCCAATGAGGCCGCGATCAAGCTGGCGCGCAAGCACGGCCATCAACGGCGCGGCATCGAACAGCCGGTGATCCTCACGGCAGCAGCCAGCTTCCATGGCCGCACGCTCGCGGCGGTCACCGCCACCGGTCAACCCAAGTACCACAAGGGTTTTGAGCCCATGGTGACCGGGTTTGATTATTTCCCCTACAACGATCTGAAGGTCCTCGAAGCCCTGATAAACCGCTACGAACAGTCCGGTCCCTCGATCGCGGCCGTTCTGGTTGAACCCTTGCAAGGAGAGGGTGGCGTCAACCCTGGAGACCGCACTTTCTTCTCACGCCTGCGCGAGATCTGCACGGAGCGGAAAATCCTGCTGATCCTTGATGAGGTGCAGGTCGGCATGGGGCGGAGTGGCCGCCTCTGGGGTTATGAGCAACTGGGCATCACCCCTGACGCCTTCACCCTGGCCAAGGGCCTGGGCGGTGGTCATGCCATTGGTGCCCTGCTGGTGAACGCGTCAGCTGATGTGTTTGAACCCGGCGACCATGCCAGCACCTTCGGTGGGAATCCCTTTGCCTGCCGGGCGGGGTTGACGGTGGCCACCGAAATCGAACGACGAGATCTGCTGACCAACGTCACAGCCAGAGGCGAACAACTGCGCGACGGACTCCAGGAGCTTGTGAACTGTTTCCCCGAACACCTGCAAGGCGTGCGGGGCTGGGGCCTGCTGCAGGGCATCGTGATCCGGGAGGGCAGCCGTTGGACGGCCCCCGCACTGGCGAAAGCCGCCATCGACCATGGTCTGCTGCTGGTGGCGGCCGGCCCCTCGGTGCTGCGCATGGTGCCCCCACTGACCATCAACAAGCGCGAGGTGCGCGAGCTGCTGCGCCGTCTGGCGGCAACCCTCTCCAGCCTCAGCTGAGTGGACGATCTGTCTGATCTGATCCCACGCTTCGACCTGCGTGGCATGGATCTGCAGTTGGATCGCATGGATGCGGCCCTGCACGAACTCGGCCATCCCTGTCGGACGATTCCCGCGATTCAGGTGCTGGGCACCAACGGGAAGGGATCCATCGTCAGCTTTCTGGAATCAGCCCTCTGTGCCGCCGGCCTCCGCTGCGGGGTCACCACCTCCCCTCACCTGGTGAGCTGGTGTGAACGCATCCGGATCCAGGGGACCCCCATTGCGGTTGAAACCCTGCGCAGCCGGTTGCAGGCGCTCCAGCCCCTGAACGAAAGGCATCGGCTCACCCCGTTTGAACTGCTGGTGACCGCCGCCCTGCTGGAGTTCCACCGGCACGCCTGCGAGCTGCTGGTGCTGGAAGTGGGGCTGGGGGGACGGCTTGATGCCACCACGGCCCATCCCTGCCGTCCAGTGGTGGCCGTCGCCAGCATTGGGATGGACCACTGCGAGCACCTGGGACACAGCCTCACCGCCATCGCAACCGAAAAAGCGGCAGCGATCCCGCCTCAGGCCACCGTGATCAGTGGCGCCCAAGCCCCTGAAGTGCAGGAGGTCCTGGAAACAACCTGCCGCACTCAGCAGGCCACGCTCCACTGGGTGAAGCCGCTGAATTCAAGCTGGCAACTGGGCTTGCCCGGCGCCATTCAGCGCAGCAACGCCGCTGTGGCCCTCGGTGCCTTGCAAGCCCTCTCGGGCCTGGGCTGGTCGTTACCTGAAGCGGTGATTCAGGAGGGTTTCGCCACAGCCCACTGGCCCGGTCGCCTGCAAACCGTGCATTGGGGCGTCCACACGCTTCGCCTCGATGGAGCCCACAATCCACCGGCCGCAGTGCAGCTGGCCGAAGAACGCAGCCAGTGGAGTGGTGCCTGCAACGGTGTTGTTTGGGTCCTGGCGATTCAAGCCCATAAGGACGCTGTCGCCATGCTCCAGACGCTGCTGCAGCCCCAGGACCAGGCCTGGATCATTCCCGTGCCGAGCCACAGGAGCTGGAGTCGTTCGGCCCTCCTCCAGGCACTGCCCCAGCTCGAGCACCAGCTGCAAGAGGCCGACGGCCTCGAAAGTGTGCTGCACCAGCTCAGCAGAAATGGATGGCCGACACCGATGCCGATTGTTGCCGGATCGCTGTATCTGATCGGTGACCTGTTCGCTCGCGGCGTTGTAACGGCAGAGTGAGCACAGCTTGGGCGTGAACTGTGCTGCGAATCTCCCGGTTGCTGGGCCTTCTCCTGCCCCTCCTGCTCATGGCTACGCCGGCCCCGGCCTTGGACACCTCAGCTGGAGTGGGACTGCAGGATCGTGCCCTGTTCCAGGAAAAGGTGGACTACACGCTCACCAACCAGAGCAACGGCGACTTCGAGGGGCAGAACCTGGCCAACACATCCTTCGCCGGAGCCGTGGGCCGCGGAGCGAACTTCCGGGGCGCCAACCTGCATGGCGCGATCCTCACCCAAGGGGCCTTTGCCGAAGCTGATTTCCAGGGAGCTGACCTCTCCGACGCCCTGATGGATCGCGCCGACTTCGTCGCCACCGATCTACGCAATGCCGTACTGACGGGGATCATTGCGTCGGGCAGCAGCTTCAGCAACGCTCAGATCGAGGGGGCCGATTTCACGGATGCCCTGCTCGATCGTGATGATCAACGCCGGCTGTGCAGCGAGGCCGATGGCATCAACCCCAGCACCGGAGTTTCCACCTTCGACAGCTTGGGCTGCTGATCCTCAGGAGCGCTCTTCCCAACCTCGAAGCTTGCCGGGATTGAGCAGGCCCTCGGGATCAAAGCGCTGCTTGGCCGCCACCTGATCGGCATCGATGACGCCAAGGCCGCCGTCTTCCACGGTGATCACGTGGGGGTTGAACAACACGGCACCCGCGGCCCTGCAGTCGTCCATCAACCGGTTTAGCTTATCTGCCCCCTGCCAACGCACGAGCGGCAGAGCCGCCAGCCGAGGACAGCCCTGCTGACGCACAAGCTCGAGATGCCAGACCAGGGCATCACCCCAGCGCTGCTTCAAGGCCGCCATCGCTGGGGCCTCCGGTTGCGGCAACAACATCTGCAGGTAGGTCCATCCCGGCTCTGAAGCCCGCACATGCAGGGTGGTGTGGTTCCAGCTCAGCTCGCGCAAGCCATTGCCCCCGGAGAGATCCTCAGGGCCGAGATCCCGCAGGATGGCGCCAGCTGACTGCGCCATCCGTTGCAGGCTGTTGAGCCCATCGTTTGCAACGAGCAACAGCAGCCGGTGCGCCGAGACGGCAGGACCACCCCAGCTGGGCATCCGGGGCAACAGCGGCTGTTCCAGCAGGCTCGCCAAATGGAGATCCAAGGCCGAGGCAGCGATCCGTTGCATCAGCTCAATCGCCTGCTCCCAGTGCTCGCAGTCCACGCTCACCTGGTGCCAGTTGACCGCTGGAGCTGTGGCCAGGCTGAGGGCCGTGATGATGCCGTTGGTGCCGTAGGCGTGATTCAAAGCCTCCGCATCCATCTCGCCGAGTTGATGGCGCCGGGCATCGGGGCGTAGCGGCACGATCTCCAACCCGAGCAGATGACCTGGATCCCGCAGGAAGCCCCAGCGCAGGGAACCGATGCCCCCAGAGCCCCCTGCCACAAAGCCGCCAATGGTGGCGCTGCGCCAGGTGCTGGGCATCAAGCGCAGCTGGCGTCCATGGCGGCGCAACTCCTGATCCAGATCGCGCATCACACAGCCCGATTCCACGGTCACCACCCCGGTGATCGGATCAATCGAGCGGATCTGCCGCAGGGCCGTGGTGAGCATCACCACGCCGCCCTGCAGAGGCACACACTGGCCGTAGTTCCCTGTCCCAGAGCCGCGCAGGGTTAAGGGAACCTGGTGCTCGGCGCAGGCCGAAGCCAGCCGTTCAACGGCATCCACCGTGCGCGGACGCACCACCAACTCAGCACGGCAGGCCTCCAGCCGCGGCGTCAGCACGGGGGAGTACTCAAAGGCATCCCGGGAATGGCGCTGCAGCTCCCCCGGTTCATCCAACAACTCCAGTTCCGGATCAACGCTGAGGGCTTGCCGCAGGGCAATCAAGGCTTCGGCGCGACCCATGGCGTGGCGGAACACTGGTCAGGGTCTAGCGCCTGGCGACGACTGCCAGTGGCCGTCCACGAGAACCTGACGCTGCGGAGCAGAACGGATCAGGTCCGACCATCCCTGGCCCTCCATGCTGATCAGATCGGCAGGAGCGCCGGCCCGCAGCACCCCATCCCATTCCAGTTGAAGAATGGCCGGCGGTGCCGTGGTGAAAGGGGCCAGGCCCAGACGCTGCCAGGGCAACAACTGAGTCAAGGGCATCGATGCAGCCAGCAGGGCCAAGGGGTCGAAGTCGCCTCCCGGGAACCAGGGGTCGGCCACGTTGTCACCCGCCACCGCCACCGGAACACCGGAACGTTGCAACTGACGGATCGGGGCCTGCGGACGCTGAAGGGGGGTGGCATCGTCCGCCCGTGCGAGCAACCAGGCATTGGTCAGGGGCAGGGCAATCACACTGAGCTGCGCTGCTGCCATGCGCTCTGCCAACCGCGCCAGAGAGGACGCCGGCAGAAGGGAAAGACTGCTGGCATGGCTGCAGGTGACGGGAACCTGCACCGGCACGCGCAGCAGGGCCTTCAACAGCTGAACCATGCCCTGCGCCGCACCGTGATCCGCCTCATCGATGTGGAGATCGACGCCGCAGTTGTGGCGATCAGCCAGGCGCAACAACACCTCCAACTGCTCCGTGACCACGGCCGATCCACAAGGAGGTGTCAGAACACCACCAAGACAGCCGCCACTGGCGGCCACACGACGCGCCAGAGCATCCGCTTCAGCTGAACACCAGAATTCCAAGGGCACCAGCGCCACCAGCTGCAAGTCGATGCGGCGGCGCCAGCGCTGCTGCAGAGTGAGCAAGGCATCCCAGCTGGGCTCAGCACCAGGGCCACCACTGTCCACATGGCTGCGCATGGCCCGCAGCCCATGGGCGAATGCTCTCTCCATGGCGCGTTCTCCGCGTTGAAGCACGCAGGCCACGGTTCGGGAGCTGTGCTCCCGCAGGTTGGCCTCCAGGGCACCCCCGTAGCTGCCGCTGAGGTTGGGATGCTCCTCCCAGGTGTAGGCCTTGTCCAGATGGACATGGCAGTCGACCAAGCGCGGCAACACCATTCGAGACGGTGGCACGCGTTCGGCAGACAGGGGCTGGGGCTCCCGCAGACGCCCCTGCTCCCAAGCCAGACGCACTGGCGTCAGCCCTTGCTTCTCAACCTCCGGCAAGGGCATTGAAGGGGCGAAATCCAGCAGTGCCAGGGGCGCCCAGGCCTCAAGGACGCCACTCCCCGGCTTGGACTCAAGCGACGGGACGTCCATCACCGCTCAGCACCGTTGCTGGCATCGGTGCTGAGGACCACGAAACGACCGGCCACACCAAGGCTGAGCACTTCAAAACCAGGCAGGCGCAGACCGGGCAGCATCTCTTTCCTTTCCATCCGGGTGGAATACAGACTGGCCACCAACAAGTTTCGACGGGTGGTGAACTGACCCGCCAACGCCGCCAGTGCATCCCGCTGGGAGGCAATTAGCTCAGGGCAATTGCGAATCCAGAGACGCAGAACCATCGGCAGGGTCGGCTCGTCGCACAGTTCCTTGGTGCCCAACCGGACCAGCTGATCACCGGCATGGGTTTGATAGTCCTCCAACGACGGGTTGGACACCACCAGCGAGAGCACCCCGACCGCTGCAATCCCCCCCGCCAACATCGCCAGAGCAGACCGACCTTGCGGACGCGATGAAGGGGACACCAGGCAGGCTGCAGCTCGTGTTGGTAGATTCTCACGGACGCGGCGGGCGTCGCCAAGTGGTTAAGGCAGCGGCTTGTGGCGCCGCTATTCGGGGGTTCGAATCCCCTCGCTCGCCCTCTCAACAACTCAACAAAGCCCTGAGTAGCGGTTCTGCTCCCCAGCGGATCGGATCCGTGCAGGGCAGACCAAGCGTCTGGCGGATGCGCTCCACCTCGTCTCGAGCCTGAGCCTCATCAAGGCGGCCGGTGTTGAGGGCGACAGCGGCCACCTTGGCTGGCTCAGCAGCCCCATCAGGCCGCGCCCAGCTCGCCAGGGATTCTGTGGTGGCCACCAAGGCCTCAAGGTTTGGAAGCGGGATCTCAGGCAGCCGATCGATGGTCTGCTGTGCTGCCCGATGCACGAGCAACAGGGCCGTCGGCTGCGTGCCCCGCAACAAGGGCAACGTGGCCGTGGAGGCCGGATGGCAGAGCGATCCCTGCCCCTCCACCAGCACAAGGCCCTGCTCAGGCAGAGCAGCCGCCGCGCGAAGCACCGCCGCCTCCACCGCACCCGCGGCGTAATCGACGCGCACAGCATCCAGGGCGACCCCTTCTCCGCTGATCAGAATTCCGGCCTGCCCTGTACCCACAAAGCGCGCGGGGATCCCGGAGCGCTGGGCTGCCTCCAGGAGAGACAAGCATGCGCTCATCTTGCCGACAGCCATATCGGTGCCAATGGCCAGAAGGCGCCAGCAGGGAAGCTCTGCGGCGCGTGCCTGGCCAACGTTGAGTCCTTCCGGCTCCCGGCGCAGATCCCAGATCCAACGGTCGGGCCAGCAGGCGTCTGCCAGTTCAGGATCATCGGCCAGGCGGGTGTGAAGTCCGCTGGCGAGATGAAGGCCTGCGCGCAACGCCGCCAAGGCGTCGTGGCGAACAGGATCAGGCAGCCGCCCCCCCGAAGGAGCCAGGCCAACCACAGCAACCTCAGGCTCGTAGGGCAGAGCAGCAGACAAGTCCGCCACCACCGGCACATCACGCTCGATGCCGGTGACGCGTTGCAGAGACTGGCCCGCATGGTCGGGATCGATCACCGCGACGATCGGTCCAGCACGGTGTCGGAGCATGGCCAGACCGGTCTTGCCGGTGAGGCTGGCCAAACCACCGTGTTGGAGCAGCACCAACCGCATTTCCCGAAATCCCGACGGCGCTTGAATCCCGCTCATCACGCTGCTGTGCCTCCTGCCTGGCGGATCCCCAATCCAGCCATCGCCGAAGGCCGCAGACGATCGTCCTGCAACTCAAGGCCAACAAAGGGGTCATCCACCAAGTTGAGATGGCTGTCGAGATCCGGCCAACGAATCAGAGGCAAGATCTGGGCCGCTGCACCGTTCAACAACGAACTGTCGGAGTAGCAACCCACCATCAGATCCAGCCCCTTCTTCTGCGCCACTTGGGCCATTGACAAGGCCTGACTGAGCCCCCCGGTCTTGAGCAGCTTGAGATTCACACCATCCACCACTGGGGCCAGGCGCAGCAGATCCTCCAGATCCCAGCAACTTTCATCCGCCACCAAGGCCATCGGACAGTGCGGGTGCAGCGCCGCGAATCCCGCTGTGTCCCGCGTGGGATCCAAATCTGGAGCCAAAGGCTGCTCCAGCAGCACCACCTGTTGTGCGGCCAGGGGCTCCAGCATTTGCCTGGCCTGATTCACAGTCCATCCGCCATTGGCATCCACCTGCAGTTCGATGGCGACACCCTCCCGCTGGGATCGATCCTTGATGGCCTGGGCCACCGCTTCCAACATGCTGAGGTCGTGGTCCAAGCCGTCGGGGCTGCCCAGCTTGAGCTTCACCCGCGTCGCCGGCAGCTGCGTCCACCAGCGTTCGAGACGATCCAACACGGCATCCACAGAAGCCAGTCCCAGGGTGACGCTGGTGGCCACACCCTCGGCTGGGTCCAATCCCCAGAGCCGCCACAGCGGATGGCCGAGCCGTTGCCCATGCCAGTCCCACAAGGCCAGATCGACAGCACAACGGGCCGGGGGACTCAGGGATGCAAGCAGGGGCTCAAACCGTTGCGGACGGTGGGGATCCAGAGCTTCCAGTTGCGGCAAAAGCCCCAGCAGTTCCTGTTCCACAGCCTCAAGGGCAAAGGCTCGGTGGCCGGTCTCAAATCCCCCGGTCTCGCCGCGGCCCACCAGCCCATCACGTTCCAACCTGAGCTCCAACCGCACCACGGCAGCGGTGGTGCCCCGGCTGATCGTGAGGGGCACGGCCTTGGTGAGCGAAAACCGAGTGAGGGCCCAGCCCATCGCCATCCGGCTGTCAATCTCCAAACTGACACAACACCGCTGTGACTCACACTGAGAAGGCTTGAGCCAGAGATTTGGTCGCCTCCGCCCCCCTCGCCACTGACGCCACCGCCAACCCCCAGCGGGGCAGCTATTGGATCACCACGTTCGGCTGCCAGATGAACAAGGCGGATTCCGAACGGATGGCGGGAATCCTGGAGGCCATGGGCTACCGGGAGGCGTCAGCCGAACTGGATGCCGATCTGGTGCTTTACAACACCTGCACCATCCGGGACAACGCCGAGCAGAAGGTTTACAGCTACCTCGGCAGACAGGCCCAGAGGAAACGCAGCAACCCCAATCTCACCCTGGTGGTGGCGGGCTGTGTTGCCCAGCAGGAGGGCGAATCCTTGCTCCGGCGGGTGCCGGAGCTGGATCTGGTGATGGGACCGCAACACGCCAATCGCCTGGAAACCCTGCTGCTGCAGGTGGACAGCGGTCAGCAGGTGGTCGCCACCGAAGACCACCACATCCTTGAAGACATCACCACGGCCCGCCGGGACAGCAGCATCTGCGGCTGGGTGAACGTGATCTATGGCTGCAACGAACGTTGCACCTACTGCGTGGTGCCCTCCGTGCGCGGCAATGAACAATCACGGCTGCCCCAGGCGATCAAGCTGGAAATGGAGGGTCTTGCCGCCCAGGGCTACAAGGAAATCACCCTGCTCGGCCAGAACATTGATGCCTATGGCCGGGATCTGCCGGGCATCACGCCGGAGGGTCGCCGCCAACACACCCTCACCGATCTGCTCCATCACGTCCACGACGTGGAGGGCATTGAACGGATCCGTTTTGCCACCAGCCATCCGCGCTACTTCACCGAGCGGCTGATCGATGCCTGTGCCGACCTGCCCAAGCTCTGTGAACACTTCCACATTCCGTTTCAGAGCGGGGACAACGACGTGTTGCAGGCCATGGCCCGGGGCTACACCGTTGAGCGCTACCGGCGGATCATCGACCGCATCCGTGAGCGCATGCCCGATGCCTCCCTCAGTGCCGATGTGATCGTTGCCTTCCCTGGCGAAACCGATGCGCAGTACCGCCGCACCCTCGATCTGATCGAAGAGATCGGTTTCGATCAGGTGAACACAGCGGCCTATTCACCCCGGCCCAATACCCCTGCAGCCCATTGGGACAACCAGCTGCCGGAGGAGGTGAAGGTGGAACGCCTTCGCGAAATTAATGCCCTGGTGGAACGCTGCGCCCGCAAGGCCAATGCCCGCTACGAGGGGCGCACGGAAGAAGTGCTTGCGGAGGGCATCAACCCCAAGGACCCATCGCAGCTGATGGGGCGAACCCGCACCAATCGCCTGACCTTCTTCAGCTCCACCGGAGCGGATGGTCGTGCCTATCAAGCGGGCGATCTCGTGCCGGTGCGCATCGATGCGGTGCGCTCCTTTTCACTCAGCGGCAGCCCCCTGCCCCACTGAGCACAACGCTGATACCTTTGGCGCTCCCACCGCTCAGGGGTCGCCGCATTCATGCCGTCCAGTCCCATCACGGTCGGGCTCGTCTTTGGAGGCCGCTCTGGAGAGCATGACGTGTCGATCCGATCTGCGGCGACCGTCGTCCGAGGCCTGCGCAGCGGGCAGAACCGAGAGCGATACACGGTGCAGCCGATCTACATCGACCGTGATGGTCGCTGGTGGGGAACAGATCTGTCCGAAGCAACCCTGGCCTCCGAAACCGCACCGGAGCTCAACCCACCTCTGCCCCCATCAGGATTCCAGGGGTTCCCGGAGGGATGTGATGCGGTCGAACTCTGGTACCCGGTGCTGCATGGTCCCAATGGAGAAGACGGCACTATTCAGGGGTTGTTCCAGCTGACCGGCAAACCGTTCGTTGGTGCCGGCGTGCTCGGCTCAGCTGTCAGCATGGACAAGCAGGCGATGAAATCTGCTTTCGCCAGCGCCGGGCTGTCCCAGGTGCCCTATGTGGCCCTGCACGCGTCCGAACTCGAGAACGCGATCAGCCGATCGGCCCTCATGGATCGGATTAAACGTGAACTGAACTACCCCTACTTTGTGAAGCCCGCCAATCTCGGCTCCTCGGTGGGCATCAGCAAGGTGCGTTCCCGCCAAGAACTGGAAGCAGGCCTCAATCAGGCTGCAGCGCTCGATCCAAGGCTGGTGGTGGAGCAGGGCGTCAACGCCCGAGAGGTGGAATGCGCCGTCCTGGGGGGACGCATGCTCGAAGCGTCGGTGATCGGTGAGGTTCGTTTTGATGCGGACTGGTACGACTACGAGACGAAATACACCGCAGGGCGCAGCACCACGTTGATTCCCGCTCCTCTGCCGGATGAAGTAGCTGACCGCATCCGCGCCCAGGCCCTGCAGGCCTGCGCTGCCGTGGGCGTCAACGGCATGGGTCGGGTGGATTTCTTCTACGACGACGCCAACGATCAGCTCTGGATCAACGAAATCAACACCCTGCCTGGTTTCACGGCCCAGAGCATGTTCCCGATGCTCTGGGCGGCCAGCGGCGTAACACTCGAACAGTTGGTGCACAAACTGATCCAAACCGCAGGAGAATGAACGCAGCGTCCTTCGCCTACCCATGAGCCACGGACTGCTCTGGTTTCCTCTGCTGCTGGCCTTTGTGCTGCTGGCATCTCTCGGATGGCTGGAACGGCGGCGCCAAAACCTGTTTCGCACCTGGGCCGAAGGCTCCGAACTCGCCAAGCTCGATGGTTGTGGTGGTGCCCGTCTGAAAGACGGAGAACTGCACTGGAGCAGCTTCGAGGCGGGAAGTTTTCAGGATCAGGGCTCGTTTGACGTCTGCAAACTCGAGCTTGTGGAGCTGATGTCGCTGGCGTCCGGTGATGCGCCCCTCACCGATGAATCCCAGGGGCGTTGTCGGCTGCGCCTTATCGGCAAAGATCTGCAGATGGATGTGCCCTTCTCTGATGCCGACCGCGCGCGCAGCTGGGGTGAGCAGCTGATGGCACGGGCCCGATGCGACCTGTGAGCCGGGTTTCGAGAAACAACAAATCCTCCCAACGGCCGGTTTCCGCGCAGGTCGCTCGGCGCCGGGACTTACGCCGGCAGCGCCGTCAGACCCTGTTGCTTCAGCTCTGGCGCTTTGTGGCCTTGCTGCTGCTCAGTGGCGGATTCAGCTGGATCTTGCTGCGCCATGGCTGGACGCTGCGGAGCCCTGAGGCAGTGATCCTGACGGGTGGTGCTGCCCTTGAGACCAATCAGGTGATCGAGGCGGCCAAGCTGCGCCTTCCATCACCCCTGCTGGAGGTCAGTCCGAGGGAACTGGAACAACACCTGGTCGGGGCTTTACCGGTTCACAGCGCTCACGTGCAGCGCCGAATGTTCCCCGCTCGCCTCGTCATCAGCCTGAAGCCGGAGATTCCCATCGCACGCGCTGAGCGTCGTGGACCCGCTGGACGGGAACGGGGGCTGCTCAACGCCGCAGGTGGATGGATTCCCCTGAGCGACGCCGTAGCAGATCCGCTCACAGACATCATGGTGCGGGGATGGAATGCCCCGCAACGCGGTCAGGTCGCTGCGCTGCTGCAACAACGGAATCGCATCGGCGGGATGCTGAAAGCCATCGTGCTTGATCCCAACGGCAACATCAGTCTGATCACCACCGAGCTGGGCCGGATTGATCTCGGTGGCGAACCGGCCCTCCTGAATGCCCAGATCGAAACGATCCTCCATCTGAACAAGACGTTTCCAAAGCACCTGCGCGGAGCCCATCACAGCAGCCTTGATCTCAGCAATCCGGACCGCCCGGAACTGCAACTGCCGGCGCCCCCCGCCCCCCAAGCAGCCCAAAACTGAACCCTGAAATCTTCGGGTGGAAAATCTGGAGACCACAACCTCAGCGCCGGGTTTGTGATCTCTTGAAGCCGAGACAAGGCTTCAGGGACATAATGCAACGCAACCACACGGTTCTGCCTCGACGATGGAGATGGTGAGCGGCTCAGGGTCTTTCACGGCAGCTGGTATCCAGCCCAGCCAGTCCGCCCGCATCGAGGTCATCGGCGTTGGGGGTGGCGGCAGCAATGCCGTCAACCGCATGATCCTCAGCGACCTTGAGGGGGTTGGATACCGCGTTCTCAACACCGATGCCCAGGCCCTGATCCAGTCGCAGGCCCAGCAACGGCTGCAGTTGGGGCAGACCCTGACCCGCGGACTGGGTGCCGGCGGCAACCCCACCATCGGCCAGAAGGCAGCTGAGGAATCCCGCACGGATCTGCACGATGCACTGCAGGGCTCCGATCTGGTGTTCATTGCCGCTGGCATGGGCGGTGGAACGGGGACTGGTGCAGCACCAGTGGTGGCCGAAGTCGCCCGTGAAGTCGGTGCTCTCACCGTGGGCATCGTGACCAAGCCGTTCAGCTTCGAGGGCCGTCGTCGCATGCGTCAGGCCGACGAAGGCATCGCTCGGTTGGCGGAACACGTGGACACCCTGATCGTGATCCCCAACGACCGCCTGCGTGATGCCATCGGCGGAGCTCCCCTTCAGGAAGCCTTCCGGAGTGCGGACGACGTCCTGCGCATGGGCGTCAAAGGCATCAGCGATATCATCACCTGCCCGGGCCTGGTGAACGTTGACTTTGCTGACGTTCGCTCCGTGATGACCGAAGCAGGCACAGCACTGCTGGGCATCGGCATCGGTTCCGGTCGCTCAAGAGCCGTGGAAGCAGCCCAAGCCGCGATTGCAAGCCCGCTGCTGGAAACCGAGCGCATCGATGGCGCCAAGGGCTGTGTGATCAACATCAGCGGTGGTAAAGACATGACCCTGGAGGACATGACCACTGCTTCCGAGGTGATCTACGACGTTGTTGATCCCGAAGCCAACATCATCGTGGGCGCTGTGGTGGATGAGGCCCTCGAAGGGGAAATCCACGTCACGGTGATCGCTACAGGCTTCGAGAACAAGCAGCCTTACCGCAGCGAGCGCAGCCGCTCCGTGCCCGGAATGCTGAATCGTGGGGAGCCCGAAGAGAACGGCGCCCGCATTCCTGAGTTCCTGCGTCGCCGTCAGCAACAGGACAACGGCAGCTTGTGAGATCGCTGTCAGGCCCAGCGGTCTGACAGCTCACTTGAATGTGGTGACCCGGAACCCACGCCTGCCCTGAGCATCCCGTGTGGCTGCTCCCTTCCGGTCCTGACCAGATTTGGGCGTCAGAGCCGCATAGGCCCGAATCGACCGAATGCTAGCAATGAGCCCCCGAGGGGTTCTGAAGCTGCATGCGTCCTTCTGATCTGACCCGCTTCAAGCAGAAGGGCCAACCCATCGCCGTGCTCACCGCTTGGGACAGCCTCTCTGCAGCTCTGGCCGAGGCCGCCGGTGCAGACGTGCTGCTGATCGGTGATTCACTGGCGATGGTGGCGCTGGGCCATGCCACAACACTCCCGGTGAGCCTGGACCAGATGCTTCATCACACCCAGGCGGTGGCCCGGGGATTGACGGCCATGCCGGCCGACCAGCCCCTGCTGGTCTGTGACCTGCCCTTTCTCAGCTACCAGTGCGGCGAAGACCGCGCCGTGGCGGCTGCAGGGCGTTTGTTGAAGGAGTCCAGCGCAGCGGCGGTGAAATTGGAGGGGGCGGAACCCGAGGTTGTCGCCGTAATCGACCGTCTGGTGCGCATGGGCATTCCCGTGATGGGGCATCTGGGCCTCACCCCCCAGGCCGTGCATCGCCTGGGGTACAGGCGCCAGGCCACGGACGCCATCAGCCAGGAACGCCTGGTTGATCAGGCGCGCACCCTCGAGCAGAAGGGCTGCTTCTCCCTGGTGTTGGAACATGTTCCTGCCGAGCTGGCGTGCCGGGTGCAGCAGGCCCTGACCATCCCGGTGATCGGCATCGGGGCAGGTGACGGCTGCGACGGCCAGGTGCGCGTCACCGCAGACCTGCTGGGGCTCACCGCCAAACAACCTCCCTTCAGCCCAGCGCTGGTGGATGGCCGCCGCCTGTTCATCGACGCGTTGAAGGGTTGGGTCCAGCAGACCCGGAACAACACTCTTCCCACCACAGAATCACCTCAATCAGCACCTGATTGCTGAGGGCCATGCCCTCGGGGTCGGTGAGGCACCAACGGCCTGCCCGCTGCTGCAGCCATCCACGCTCAACGAACGGTTGCCAGCGGTGCTCAAGGGCGTCGGCATCAAGACCTTGAAGGGTCACCCCTTCCCGGCGCCGCAGACCCACCAGCAATTGATCATCCAGAGGGAGCCCAGCCTCGGCGACTGATTCCTCAGGAGGATGATCCAGCCATTCCGCGTAGGCGGCGCGGGTGCGGGGTCGCGCCAAACGCACCCCCCAGGGTGCTGATGTCGCTCCCATACCAAAACCCCACCAGCCGGCACCGCTCCAGTACACCCGGTTGTGACGGGAGGCATGGCCCGGACGGGCATGGTTGGAAATCTCGTAGCGGCTGAGTCCAGCAGCCGACAGCCGTTGTGTGGTCCGCTCCATCAAGGCAACGGCCAGGTCGTCCTCCGGCAGCTGCAACAGGCCAAGCGTTCGTTGGCGATCAAACACCGTGCCCGGCTCCACCGAGAGGTCGTAAATCGAGAGATGGGGAGCCTGACTGGCAATGGCCTGATCCAACTGCGCATCCCACCCGGCCAGGGTCTGGCCCGGGAGGTTCTGGATGAGATCGAGACTCCAGGACCGAAGCGCGCCATCGCGCCAGGCCAGAACCAGCCAGTCGATCGCCGCATGGAGGTCGCTCTGGCGATGCCGACGCCCCAGCTGCTCGAGCACAGCATCATCAAAGCTCTGCCCCCCCAGGCTGATGCGGTTCACGCCATGGGCCAGAACGGAGGCCAACTGCGCGGCATCAAAGGTGGCCGGATCCATCTCCAGGGTGATTTCCGCACCCGGTTGAAGACCGAATTTGTTGGCCAAGGCATCGATCAGTGCTCCGATCTGATCGGGGCACAACAGCGATGGCGTTCCCCCGCCGATATACACGGTGGATAAGGGAGGACCCCCTGGGGCAGAGGCGATTTCCCGATGCAGCAGGCTCAGGTACTCACGGATCGAGCGACTGCCAGGCCCATCGTCAGCGCGGGCCTGGTCCCCCAAGGGAACCACTGCGAAATCGCAGTAGTAACAGCGCCGGTGGCAGAAGGGAATGTGGAGGTAGGCGCTGCGGGGCGGGATGGGATAAGGCATGCTTCTGGCATCCGGATCGAGCTGCCACGACCTGAACCCATGGTGGATCCGCTCATCCTGCTTCTGTTTGTGGTTTCCGGTGCAGCTGCCGGGTGGATGGGGATTCACTTGCTGCCCGACGGCCTGGTGAGTGCAACCACCAATGCTGAACAGTTGCGTCTCCAGCTCAGCGGAGCTGGCGGTGGCATTGGCTTGATCGCCGGCCTGGTGTTCAAAAAGCTGCGGGTGCGCCTGATGCAACAGGTGCGCACCATGCCCACCGATCTGCTGGTGAGCCGGGCTGTCGGCCTGATCCTGGGGTTGCTAGTGGCCAACCTGCTGCTGCTGCCTGTTCTGCTGCTTCCGTTCTCCGGAGGAATTGTTCTGCTCAAACCCCTTCTGGCGGTGGTGAGCAATGTCTTTTTTGGAATTCTCGGAAGCAACCTGGCGGAAGTTCACGGCCGCACGCTGCTGCGCCTGTTCAATCCCGCGAGCACGGAGGCGCTGCTGGTGGCTGATGGGGTGCTGACCCCCGCCACGGCCAAGATCCTGGACACCAGCGTGATCATCGATGGCCGGATCCGCGGCATGCTCGCCTGCGGATTGCTGGAAGGGCAGGTGATCGTTGCCGAATCGGTGATCGATGAGATGCAGCAGCTGTCGGATTCCACCAACATCGAAAAGCGGGCCAAGGGCCGACGTGGCCTGAAGCTTCTGAAGGATCTGCGGGAAACCTACGGGCGGCGGTTGGTGATCAACAGCACCCGTTACGACGGCAAGGGAACGGACGACCGATTGCTGCAGTTGGCATCCGACACCGGCGGCACGCTGGTGACCGCAGACTTCAACCTGGCGCAGGTGGCCCAGGTCAAAGACCTGAAGGTGATGAATCTGAGTGAGCTGGTGATCGCGTTGCGGCCTGAAGTGCAACCAGGCGATGAGCTCAAACTCAAGATCGTGCGAGAGGGCAAGGAAGACAGCCAGGGTGTCGGCTACCTCGATGACGGAACGATGGTGGTGGTCAACGAGGCGAAATCGCTGATCGGCCAACGCAAACCTGTGGTGGTGACCGGTGCCCTGCAAACCCCAACCGGGCGCATGGTGTTTGCACGGTTGGACGAGAACGATGCATCAACCGACACCAAGCCCTCATCCAAATCGAAAAGTCAGGGAAAACCGGCCAAAACCAGCAACCGCAAGCCCGCTGACCCCGGCTAGGCTCGCTCCACCGCGATGGTGGAGATGACAACTTCGGCCCCGTACTACGGCGACAGCGCCGTGATGCGCACACCACCTCCTGACCTTCCCTCACTCCTGCTCAAGGAGCGGATCGTCTACCTGGGCTTGCCCCTGTTCTCTGACGACGACGCCAAGCGTCAGATGGGCATCGATGTGACTGAGCTAATCATTGCGCAGCTGCTTTATCTGGAGTTCGACAACCCAGAGAAGCCGATTTACTTCTATATCAACTCCACTGGCACCAGCTGGTACTCGGGTGATGCGATCGGATTCGAAACCGAAGCCTTCGCCATCTGCGACACCCTCCGCTATGTGAAGCCTCCGGTGCACACCATCTGCATCGGCCAGGCCATGGGCACGGCGGCAGTGATTCTTTCGGCAGGGACCAAAGGTCAACGGGCCGCGTTGCCTCACTCCTCCATCGTTCTGCACCAGCCCCGCAGCGGCGCCCGCGGCCAGGCGACGGACATCCAGATCCGGGCCAAAGAAGTGCTGCACAACAAGCAGGCGATGCTCGAGATCCTCTCCACCAACACAGGTCGTTCTGTGGAGGAGCTGAGCAAGGACTCCGACCGGATGAGCTACCTCACCCCTCAACAAGCCGTTGAGTACGGACTGATCGACCGCGTGCTCAGCAGCCGCAAGGACCTGCCTGGCAATCCCCCCGTCTGACCGACGGCATCAGACCCAACCCTCCTGCCCTTCCTTCATCAACGTTCTGAACCATGCCGATCGGTACCCCCAGCGTTCCCTACCGCCTACCCGGCAGCCAGATGGAGCGCTGGGTCGATATCTACACCCGTCTCGGGGTGGAGAGGATCCTCTTCCTTGGCTCTGAGGTCAATGACGGCATCGCCAACAGCCTGGTGGCCCAGATGCTCTATCTGGACTCGGAAGACAGCAGCAAGCCGATCTACCTGTACATCAACTCCCCCGGCGGCTCCGTCACGGCTGGACTGGCGATCTACGACACGATCCAGTACGTCAAGAGCGAAGTGGTGACCATCTGCGTTGGCCTTGCTGCCTCCATGGGTGCCTTCCTTCTCGCCGCTGGCACCAAAGGCAAGCGGGTCGCCCTGCCCCACAGCCGGATCATGATTCACCAGCCCCTCGGCGGCACCAGCCGTCGCCAGGCCAGTGACATCGAGATCGAAGCACGGGAGATCCTGCGGATGAAGGAGATGCTCAACCGCTCCCTGGCCGACATGAGTGGCCAGAGCTTTGAAAAGATCGAGAAGGACACCGACCGGGACTACTTCCTCAGCGCCGAAGAAGCCAAGGAATACGGCCTAATCGACCGCGTCATCTCCCATCCGAACGAGGCCTGAACCGAACGGGGCAGGCCGCTGCGTAAGCTCGTCCACTGCAGTGTTCCGCAAGCCCGCCCCGGATGGCCCAGCTCTTTTACGACTCCGACGCCGATCTCGGTCTGCTGAACGGCAAGACCGTGGCCATCATTGGTTATGGCTCCCAGGGTCATGCCCACGCTCTGAACCTGAAGGATTCAGGCGTGAACGTGGTGGTGGGCCTCTATGACGGCAGCCGCTCCGCCGAGAAGGCCAAGGCGGACGGCCTTGAAGTGCTGAGCGTGGCCGATGCCTCAGCCAAGGCCGACTGGATCATGGTCCTTCTGCCCGACGAATTCCAGAAGGACGTCTACGAGAAGGAAATCGCACCCCACCTGAGTGCAGGCAAGGTGCTCAGCTTCGCCCACGGCTTCAACATCCGTTTTGAGCTGATCAAGCCCCCCGCCGATGTGGATGTGGTGATGATCGCCCCGAAGGGCCCTGGCCACACCGTGCGTTGGGAGTACCAGAACGGCCAGGGCGTGCCCGCCTTGTTCGCCATCGAACAGGACGCCTCCGGCAACGCCCGCGGCATGGCGATGGCCTATGCCAAGGGAATCGGTGGCACCCGTGCCGGCATTCTGGAGACCAACTTCAAGGAAGAGACCGAAACCGACCTGTTCGGTGAGCAGGCTGTGCTGTGTGGCGGTCTGTCTGAACTCGTGAAGGCTGGTTTCGAGACCCTGGTGGAAGCGGGCTACCAGCCCGAATTGGCTTACTTCGAGTGCCTCCACGAAGTGAAACTGATTGTGGATCTGATGGTGAAGGGAGGACTGACCTCCATGCGCGATTCGATCTCCAACACCGCGGAGTACGGCGACTACGTCAGCGGCCCCCGTCTGATCACCGCCGACACCAAGGCCGAGATGAAGCGCGTTCTGGCAGACATCCAGGACGGCACCTTTGCCAGGAACTTCGTGGCCGAATGCGAAGCCGGCAAGCCGGAAATGAAGAAGGTGCGCGACCGTGATTCCCAGCATCCGATCGAGAAAGTGGGCAAAGGCCTGCGCTCGATGTTCAGCTGGCTGAAGGACGCCTGATCCAGCGCAAGCGCTGAACAGCCGGTGGCATCAGACACCATCACTCAGCTCACCCCCCGCTCTGTTGCCCTAACGGTGCAGAGCGGGGATTTTTGTTGGTTTCTGGCCACGCCCCTCCCATGAGTTCAGAAGCGTTGGGAGGCCTGCTGGTGATCGGGGCAGCCATACTTGATCGACTGATCGGTGACCCGCGCCGGTGGATCCACCCCGTGGTGGTGATGGGGTGGAGCATTCAGCAGTTGCGCCATTGGGTCGAGAGATGGGCGGGGGACCATCCGATCAAGCTGCGCATCGGGGGAGGCTTGATCAGCCTGATCCTTGTGCTTGGCAGCGTTCTGACGGGCTGGTGTCTGGAGCGGCTGCTGTGGCTTCCCTCCCCATGGGGATGGCTCAGCATTCCGATACTGACCCTGAGCCTCGCCAGCGCCCTGGCGGCTCGCAGCCTCAAGGACAGTGTGCTCGCCGTGGTGGATGCACTGCCCTCAGCAGCGGAGGGGGATCTCGAACCAGCCCGCCGGAACTTGAGCTGGATCGTTGGACGCGACGTTCAGAGCCTGGATCAAACGGGAATGCTCAGGGCCGCAGCTGAAACAGCCTCAGAAAATGCTGTGGATGGCGTGTTCGCACCACTGTTCTGGATGGGGATCGGTTCCCTGCTGTGGATGGTCTTGCCCACTGGCCCTGGTCCGCTGGCGCTGGCCTGGGGCTTCAAGGCCAGCAGCACACTGGATTCCATGCTCGGGTACCGCAGCGGCCGGCTGCGCTGGTTGGGGACGGCTGGCGCTCGCCTCGATGATCTGCTCACCTGGCTGCCCTGCCGTCTGGTCATGCTGACGCTGCCCCTGGTCTGCCCACCCTGGACGCAATGGGCGCAGCGGGTGCAAGCGGCTGAGCGGGATGGCTCTGCGGATCCATCCCCCAATGCAGGTCGTTCAGAAGCGATCTATGCCCACTGCATCGGGATCCAACTTGGCGGCGAGAACAGGTATGGAGAACGCTTGGTGCAGAAACCTGTGCTTGGGGCCGGCCAACCAAAGACAAACGAGCTTTCGGTCAGAGCTGTTCTGAAGGCATCAAGCCGACTGGAGATCGTCTGGCTCAGTGGTCTTGGGATCATCCAATGGACCATGAGCCGCTGAACACAAGTCAGTAAGCACCGCGATCCATCGGAAGGAGCAACACACCAAATGTGCGCAGGATGATGGCAAAGTCCAGGCCGAACGAACGACCACGGGCATAGGCCAGATCAAGCTTGACCCGTTTCTTGTAACTCAAGTTGTTTCTGCCACTCACTTGCCAAAGGCCGGTCAACCCAGGGCGGACTGAGGCAACTTCGTCCATGTAAGGGCCATAACGAACCAGTTCCTTCGCGACGATTGGGCGTGGACCGACCACGCTCATCTCCCCACGCAGAACATTCAAGAACTGTGGCAGCTCATCAAGACTCGAGCGGCGCAGGAAACGACCCAGGGGAGTGATTCGGGGATCACGTTTCAATTTGAAGTCACGCTCGAACTCAGCACGCAGCGAGGAATCTGCCTCCAGAACACGCGCAAGAACGGCATCCGCATCGGCCCGCATGGTGCGGAACTTGATACATCCAAAACGCTGGTAGTTCCGGCCCACCCGACGCTGAACGTAAAACACAGGCCCCGGTGAACTGAGCTTCACCAATCCCGCCAGAAGCAGCAACAACGGAGAACCGATGCTGAGTACGGCGAGAGAAAAAACAATGTCTCCGCTGCGCTTGAAGACTCGGCCCCAACGGTTCTGATGGCGGATCAGCGTGCCGGTCGAAAGATCCGATGGCGGGGCTGAGATCAGCGCAAGGTGAGGCTTGTACTTGCCACGGCGAGCTGCACGCTCTGCGGACTGAATCGACGATGGCCGGGAGGCCGAGGTCAAAGGCTCAACTTGGGACTCACCACACTCAAAGTCACAGGTGCAGCACTGGCATCTCCGCAGGGTCACTCGCTGCAACGGCACAGCCCCGCTGATGAGCACTCCAGGCTGTTCGCAGAACCGATTCAAAGCGCGCCGCGAAGGCTTCCGGCCTGAAGCGCTCGGCCCACGCACGAATGGCTTCTGCATCCAGAGAACGCCAAATGCGTTCTTGTTCAAACCACTCCACGGCCTGCACCAACGACTCGACACTTTGTTCAGGGAACAGCACCCCAGTGGGCTCAGGAATCCCTGCAGCCGCACAACGCACCGTGTCCAACAAACCACCCCGCCCCAACCCAATCACCGGAGCTCCGGACGCCATTGCTTCCACCGGAGCAATGCCGAAGTCCTCCAGGCCGGCGTACACAAAGGCCCGACAACGGGCCATGAGCTCTTCCACCTGCTGCTGGGACTGACGGCCGAGCAAGGTGACCGTGGGACCAGCCAGAGCCTCCAATCGCGCCTTCTCCGGACCATCCCCCACCACAAGCAGGGGTAGGCCCAGGCGATTGAAGGCTTCCACCACAAGATCCACCCGCTTGTACGGGACCAAACGACACAGACAGAGGTAGACGTCGTCTCGATCGGCATTCCAGCGAAAGCGCTCCACCTCCACGGGGGGATGGATCACGCGGGCCTCCCGCCCCCAGTACTTGCGAATTCGACGCGCCGTGAAACGAGAGTTGGCAATGAGGTGGTCCACCCGCTGAGCACTGAGTTGGCCCCATTGCCGCAGAGCATGCAACTGCCAGCGAATCAAAGGGCCCAGACCACGCCGAGCCAGCGCCGAACGCTGCAGATAAGCGTGCATCTGGTCCCAGGCGTAACGCACGGGTGTGTGCACATAACTGATGTGCAGCTGGTCCGGAGACGTCAGCACACCCTTGGCAACCAGGTGGCTGCTGCTGATCACCATCTCAGCAGCACCAAGATCGATCTGCTCGATAGCAAAGGGCAGCAGGGGCAAATACTGCTGCACATGGCTGCGCCCCCACGGCAGGCGCTGAATCGGGCTGGTGAAGACGGATCGTCCGTGCACCCAACTGCCCAGTCATCGAGATTCGGCGTCGATCAGGGCCGCCATCTGCGGCTCGCAGCCGAGGCTGCGCAGAAGGGAATCAACCTCTTGAACAACCTGTTCTGCTCCACCGACAGAACGAGGCGAGAACCACTCATGAACAAGAGCAATGCGCTGAGGGAGGTGATCCGAAGCCGAGGCCATCCCTCTGGATTGAAGCGAACGCTACGAAGTCTCTCAGCTCATTGCAGGAGCAGGCCAAGATCACGATGCTGGTGCACATGTCCAGCACGAACATCACTATCAACATCCTCCTGGAGGAGGCGTTGAACGAACCGGACATCGGCACAACGAGCCGATTCCGTTGGCATGCCACAGCGGTGGGAATAGCGGCACTTTGGATTGACAGCGCTCCGCCATCAACACCGCCCTTTGAGGACGCGCTCAAAGAAGGGCTCAATGTGGGGCTCGACCTCAGCCGAGAGGAACGAGAATTTCATCAAGTGGAGCAGGGGCTGGTTCTGCTATTTCATTCATAAAAACAGCTCAGAAATACCCTCTAAAAACCCAATTAATAAGTTCGAAGCTCAAGCACTAGCGATAAGCCACTAGAGGCCTTGATTCATTAACTCTTAATCAAACAATCTCCTATTCGACGATCAACAAAAACGGAGAGGGTGGAAGCCCAATCCGCCATTTTTTGGATGAAGGTCTTGCCCATGCCCGTCATCTCAAGCACCTCTACAAGTCGCAAGAAACGGGGTTGAGCTCTATTGCCTGAAGGCATGGGAGAGAAAAGAAGAGCCCTGATGAAAGAGCTCATCTCTCTTGACAGCCAGGGCTGAGTAGCTGTTCGTAGCCCTGTTCTTCTTAAGCCTGCAGAGGAGGAACCGTGTTGTCACCCCAGTAGCTCCACATCTGGTTGTTCATCGCTGCTGTTGATCCATCACCGCTGGTCATCTGGGTGATCTGCCCAACGCTCAAGTTCCCGCCGGTGTAAACCGCTTCCAGGGTGCCTTTGGCATAGATGCCAATGCCGGAGACGCCTCTGGCGGTGACGTTCTCTTTAAAGGAGAGGTCTTGGGAGAAGACACCAATGATCTTGATTTGGTCTTTAGCATCCAGTCCCTCGATGAAATCAGTTTTTTCACCGTTAGGGCTGTTGCCTGAGGTGCCGTACCACCAGTTGTTGAGGTGTTGATCGGACTTAATCGCGATCAGGTCTGTGGAGCCATCACGCTGATCCTTGTAGGTGTTCCAGCCGAAGTCGCCGTGCAGCTCATCAGAGCCAGCACCACCGGTGATGATGTCGCGTCCGTTGCCGCCGTGGATCAGGTCATCACCATCACCGCCATCGATGACGTCCCAACCGGCAAGCCCCCTGAGGGTTTCACCGCCGGTGCTGCCATTGAGCACAGAGCCTTTGGGCACTCCATCCCAGGCGCTTTTGTTGATCTGCTTGCCCTGGATCAGTTCGCCGCCACCTTGTTTGGCTTGAACAACGCGGTTGATCTGGACCTTGTCGCTCCAGGTCTTCTCAACCACGTCCATCAGCTTGGTGTCAGTGACGTCCTGGGATAAGGCACTGATGGGTGTGGAGTCAGAGAACCACTGGCTGACAATGTCTCTGGCTGTTGAATCACTATCGATCTGAATTGTTTCCCAAGAGGGACTTGTTTTAGAAGATTTATCTTCTAGGTCAGTGTCGCCTGATTTCCCTGCCTCAAAAAGTTCCTTATCCTCGGGCTTCGCCCAGTAATCTTCTCCATAAAAGGGTCGATTTGATGCTTCAGCGTCATCTGATTCAGGAGGCGAAGACTCAACACCTCCATCCTCAGAGAGCTCTTTGTCGCCCGGGTTCGCCCAGTAATCTTTCCCGTAAAAAGGACGATCCGCCACTTAAAACTTGGAAATTCTTAAACATTATACACCAAAGATAAAACAGCCATTTCCGCGAGGCGTACGAGGCATATCTGGCTTCGTTAATTGATCCAGTAACGGGCTACATATTTCAGCTTCAGCCTTTTTCTGCCTTCGGCTTTAGCGAAATCAGCGCGCTAGGCAGAAGCCATTGCCCTTGTACTGCGATCCGCTGGGGCAGGACGTCCCGCTGCTGCCGCCAGCCCGGAAGAACTGGTAGTTCGGCTTAGTGGCTCTACAGAAGCCAGTGCCGCGGTATTGAGAGCCAGAAGGACAGGAGGTCCCACTGCTTCCCCCTGCTCTGAACGTCTGGTTCGCCTGAGCAGGAAAAGCCAAGAGCGAGAGGGGTCCTGCGCAGACCAAAGCAACACCGAAGCGCATTGGCTTAATTGGGCAACGTCCCAAAAAGCTAATCCCCTGAAACCGACTGCAGGACAGTCAATTTCGGGGGATGAAGCTACTAAGAATGATTCTCCGAAATACGGAGAGGGTGTTTGTCGATTTCATGCTCTGACGCACCTCATCGAACCAACACGGACTTATTTTTACCGAAATCGTCGAGAAATACCCTACTAATTACCCTACGACCGTTTCGCAGAAGTCCACGAACCCCTACGAACAACTCTGAACTGGGTCATCTGGATGCCATGCGGTCTGCCATCCATTTGGTGACCTCCTGTTCGTTCCAGACGACCGTGCGGGAAACCAACTGGATCTGCTTAGGGAAGGTTCCGTCCCTCATGCGGTCATAGATGAAGGTCTTGCCCATCCCCGTCATCTGAAGGACCTCTGAGATGCGGAGGAAGCGGGGTTGAGTTCTATTGCCTGAGGGCATTGGGAAGGAAAGAAGAGCCCTGATGACAGAGCTCATCTCTCTTAGCAGCCAGGGTTGAGTAGCTGTTCTTAGCCCTGCTCTTTCTTACGCCTGCAGAGAAGGAACCGTGTTGTCGCCCCAGTAGCTCCACATCTGATTGTTCATGGCTGTAGTCGAGCCATCTCCAGTCGTCATGTTTTGGATCTGACTGGTGCTCAGGTTGCCTCCGGTATAAACCGCCTCAAGGGTGCCTTTGGCATAGATGCCGATGCCGGTGACGCCGCGCGCTGTGACGTTGTCGACTACTGAAATATCAGGAGTAAAGACCCCAATGATCTTGATCTCATCAGTGGCATCTAAGCCTTCAATGAAGTCAGCCTTTTCACCATTGGGGCTATTGCCTGCCTTGCCGTACCAGAAGTTGCTGAGATGCTGGTCGGACTTAATAGCAATTAGATCCTTTGAGCCATCTTGCTGATCCAAAAAGGTGTTCCAACCGAAGTCACCGTGCAGCTCATCTGAGCCACTGCCGCCATCGATGATGTCGCGACCGTTTCCACCATGAATCAGGTCATCTCCGGCTTTGCCGAATAGCTGATCAAAACCTGCGAGCCCGCGAATTGTGTCGTCGTCAATTGTTCCTCTAACTATTGATCCTACAAAGCCGGAATCATATTCATTCTTCTGGACCTGCTTGGCTTGTATAACTTCTTGATCACTGCTCCCTGATAAGTCGCGATTTATTCTTACTTCTGCTTCCCATGTATCTGCAGTGACATAGTCAGTACGCAAATAATCACTTGTCGTATCACTGCTTGATTCGCTGTCGCTTGTGGATGAACTCGTGCTTTCAGATGAAGATGTAGTTGTAGTTGTGGTTGTAGATGAAGATGTAGTTGTGGTTGTAGATGTAGTTGTGGATGAAGTGGACGAAGATGAAGTGCTGCTTGAGGATGAGTCGCTGCTATCACTTGTGGAGGATGATGAGCTGCTAGTTGCAGCAGGATCATCGCCTAAAATTGTTATTGTCGATGTGCCCTGAGTTATCTGAGCAGGGACATCGTCAGTACTGGATGCTTCTATAGTGATCGTGACTGTTTCGTCGTTTTCTGTTGATGTATCTTCTGTTGAGTTGAAAGTAATTGTTTTAGAGGTTTCGCCTGAGGCAAAGCTTATTGTCGTGTTGACTGCAGAGTAATCAGAATTTGACGCGGTGCCATTAGAGCTTGTAACTGTCAATGATTGTGCAGATAAAGTGCCTCCAGTTCTTGATATCGTGATTGAGCCGCTATCTCCCTCGTTAACTTCTAGGTCGGAAACTGAAAAATAGGAAAGGGGAACCTCCGCAATGCCTTTGTTGATCTCGTATTGGGCGCCCCAGGTTATATCATTTGTTGGATCGTTCGGTACATCATTCCATTCCCCTGGAGATTCTCCAGTGAAACCCACTTGATCTGAATAGTTTCCAAGCATATGGACATATTGTCCATCGACTGCAGATTGATTTCCTATGTATGGGCGGTAGTCAGTTATTAAGCCCTGCCCGGCAGCAAAATTGTTATAAACATATTTATCTCCGTTTGACCAGGAGAAGTTCCCGTCTAGGTCGGCACTCAAGCCGATCCATAACCCGCCTCTGCTTGAATCCAGAGTGGCAGAAGAGAATTGATTCAGAATAAAAATATTTTCATTTTCATCATTAATTGCCGCCAGATTTCCGCCTAAAGAAATTGCAATACTTTCTGCCTCTTGCCAGCTAGTGCTAGAGACGATCTTGTAGAAACTGCTGCCTCGAATGGAGCCCATGGAAAACTTGAGGGACAGCGCGCTTAATCCATCAATACTTCAGACGCATAGAAGTCGCCAAGGAGTAAGTTGCCGCTCCTTCCTCCCTTGACCTAATGACAGGGGAGGGATCTCAGCCCTGCTCAGCGCGCTAGGCAAAAGCCATTGCCCTTGTATTGAGATCCACTGGGGCAGGACGTCCCACTGCTGCCTCCAGCACGGAAGAACTGGTAGTTCGCTTTTGTGGCTCTGCAGAAGCCACTGCCGCGGTATTGAGAGCCAGAAGGACAGGAGGTTCCACTACTTCCTCCTGCTCGGAACATCTGGTTCGCCTGAGCAGGAAAAACCAAGAGCGAGAGGGCTCCTGCGCAGATCAGTGCAAGATCGAACCGCATTGGCTTGATTGGGAGACGTCCCCAAAAGCTAATCCCCCGAAACCGACTGCAGCACAGTCAACTTCAGGGGATGAAGCTACTGAGAACGATTCTCAGAAATACGGAGAGGGTGGGATTCGAACCCACGAGGGTGTTACCCCTACACGATTTCGAGTCGTGCGCGATCAACCGGACTCTGCCACCTCTCCACACGCCCTCAGGCGCACCCGCAGTTTAAAGGCCGACGAACCGGGCACCTGCTCCATGCTTCAGAAGCCAACGGCGTCCATGGACGCTGCAGCACTTCGATGCTCTCGACCCGCAGCTGACTCCAACTGCCTTGGCGGGCCAGACGTTCTGCCGATCCCGGCAACAGCGGGTGTACCGCTGGCAGCGGACGCCTCAGCACCCCCGTGGCCTGGACACGCCAGCCCTGCAGCAGGGGTGCAGGGCACTCAGGCAACTGCAGCTCGGTTCGTCCCTCACCCCCGCGAGCCTCGACCCGATTCACCTCCAACAGACCGGAACACCCCGAGGGAAAACGGCGCACATCGGCAAGCAAGCGCCCGCTGATCGCCACGGTCGCCGGTGGCGTCTGGATCAGGCGAGATGGATCGGCTCGGCTTGGCGTCGGCGCCCCCCACAACACCCCTCGAAGCACAAAGAGCGCCAGGAGACAGAGGGCAATGGCATCAGCAGAACGACGTCGACGCAGAAACCATCAGGCCGCTGTCTCGAGAGTTCCCCCTTTCAAGAGCGGGAAACCAAGGGCCTCCCGTTCCGCCAGCCAGGCCTCGGCCACCTTGCGGGCCAGGTTGCGGATCCGACCGATGGTGGCGGTGCGCTCCGTCACGGAAATCACGCCACGGGCCTCCAGCAGGTTGAAGGTGTGGCTGCACTTCAGAACGAAATCCAAGGCCGGTGCCGGCAGCTGCTTCTCGATCAGATCTGCCGCTTCCGCTTCATAGATGGCGAACAACTGCTTGAGCCGCTCGGGGTTGGAGGCCTCAAAGTTGAAGTGGCACTGCCCCTTTTCAAACGGCAGCCAGATCTCGCCATAACTGCGCTCGCTGTTCCAGCTGAGGTCCCAGATGCTTTCCACGTCTTGGAGATACATCGCCAGCCGCTCAAGCCCGTAGGTGATCTCAATCGAAACGGGCTTGCAATCGATGCCGCCGCATTGCTGGAAATAGGTGAACTGGGTCACCTCCATGCCGTCGAGCCACACTTCCCAGCCCACACCCCAGGCGCCGAGGGTTGGGGACTCCCAGTTGTCTTCGACGAAACGGATGTCGTGGTCAGCGGCCTTAATGCCCAACGCCTCCAATGACGCCAAATAGGTCTCCTGGATACCATCTGGGGATGGCTTGATCAGCACCTGGTACTGGAAATAGTGCTGTGCCCGGTTGGGGTTGTCGCCATAACGGCCATCGGTGGGGCGACGGCAGGGTTCGGGATAGGCCACGGCCCAGGGCTCAGGGCCAATGGCTCGGAGCACCGTGTGGGGGCTCATGGTGCCGGCACCCTTCTCGGTGTCGTAGGGCTGCAGCAACAGACATCCCTGATCTGCCCAAAACCGGTTGAGCGTGCTGATGATGTCTTGGAAATGCACTGGGCCGGGGCGTCCTGGGTTCCGATTCTGCCCAGTGGCCGGTCAGCCCTCCAAAGCCAGGCAACGGTGCAGGTGCGCGATGGCGTGATGGCGATGCGGATTGTTGCCGCTGGGACCAATCATTCCGAGCCAGAAACTGCCATCCCCCTGAAACACCAGGACGGGCTTTGCACCCCCCTTGCCATGGCAATCCAGCAAGGACATGCAGAGCTTTTCAGCCACCTCCGGTCCCTTGGGGCGCTGGCGCAGGCGACGCAACAGTGGATCCACCTGCGAGAAGGAGACGAAACAGGCGCGGTCGGAGTCGGTGATCAGGATCAGGCCATCCAGCCACTGCACTTCCTGAAGCAGCTCTTCAATGCGGGGCAGCAGCTTCGGCAGCGGAAACGCCAAACCGGAACCTCCCCTTAACGTTCTCTTCAGCTTTCCTACGTCAGCAGCGGGGTGTGTCGCAAGCGACGCAGGTCAAGATTTATGCCCTAATGATCAACAGGCCCATCTGTCCTGCCGCGAGCGAGCGGTGGTTCGCTTCGGCAAATCCCGCCTGCCGTGCCAGCCGCTCCTGTTCAGGCCCCGCAGGAAAGCGCTCCAGGCTTTTCTCCAGGTAAGCGTATTCCTCCCGTAAGCCCACAGAGGCGGCAGCGGGCACCACCAGGCGACGCAGATAGAAACGCTGAAAGGCAGCCGCCGCGCCGCTTTGGGGCAGACGGTTGAAGTCCAGCACCCCGGCACGCCCGCCGGGCTTCAACAGCCGGCACAGTTCCTTCAGCCCCTGCAGGGGGTCAGCCAGATTGCGCAATCCGTAGGCCATCACCGCACCATCCACGCAGGCACTGGGCAGTCCGGTGTCGAGGGCATCCCCTTGCTGGAAGGTCACCGGCAACCAGGGCTGCTGGCGCTGGCGCTGGCGGGCGCGCTCAAGCGGAGCAGCGGCGGCATCGAGACCAGTGACAGCACCAGCGGGGCGAACACAGCGCCCCAGCTCCAGGGCCAAGTCCCCTGTTCCGCAGCACAGATCCAGCCAATGCTCGCCTGCCACCGGCTTGAGGGCGCGCACCAACTGACGTTTCCACTGGCGATGCAACCCGAAACTGAGCACATCGTTGAGGCGGTCGTAGCGAGGAGCGACAGCGTCAAACAGCTGTTCCACCGCCGCGGGATCACCAGGCTTCATGGACGGATCGTCAGGCCACGGGAAAGCAGATCTTGCTTGATCTGTTCCACGGTGAGAACACCGTCGTGCAGCAACGAGGCCAGCAAGGCTGCGGAAGCATGGCCTCCCTCGGAGCCCACGTCCAACGCCTCAGCGATGTGATCCAGGCAACCCGCACCACCGGAGGCGATCACCGGGATGGGGACCGCATCGGCCACGGCCCTGGTCAGGGCGAGGTCATAACCAGCCTGGGTGCCATCACCATCCATGGAGGTGAGGAGGATCTCTCCAGCCCCGAGGCCTGCCACCCGCTGGGCCCACTCCACAACATCGAGGCCCGTGTTCTCGCGGCCTCCCTTCACGTACACATCCCAGCCGCCGGCATCGCGACGACGAGCATCAATGGCCACGACGATGCACTGGCAGCCGAACTGATCGGCCCCCTCTCGCACCAGCTCAGGCCGCCGCACCGCCGAGGAGTTGAGACTCACCTTGTCGGCACCGGCCCGCAACAACTCGGTGATTCCCTCAACGGTGCTGATGCCACCGCCAACCGTGAAAGGGATCGTGACCGATTCAGATGTGCGACGCACCATGTCGATCAGGGTGCCGCGCCCCTCATGGCTGGCTGCGATGTCAAGGAAAACGAGTTCATCCGCCCCTGCCCGGCTGTAACGGCAAGCCAGCTCCACTGGATCGCCGGCATCGCGCAGGCCAACGAAATTGACACCTTTCACCACCCGTCCCCGGGCGACATCCAGGCAAGGAATCAGACGCAGAGCAACCATCGATTCGGCGCAAAAGCGACTGTTAGGGTTGCGCCACTCTCCAAGCCTCGCAGGCCATGTCCCAGGCTGACGCCATTTCGATCGGCTCCAAGGTTCGCGTGACCCGCGTGCGTGATCGCATTCCCCAGGCCATGGTTGACCTTCTCAAGAAGGACGCCAACGGCACGGTGAAGGATTTCCGCACCGTTGACGGCAAAGGAATCGGTGTGGTTGTTGAGCTCAGCGATGGCTCCACCAGCTGGTTCTTCGAAGACGAAATCGCCGCCGCCTGAGGACTGACTCCGTGAGCGACGCGCGTCAGCTGCTTGGGATGAAAGGTGCCTCAGGCACCACCAACATCTGGAAGCTGCGGCTGCAGCTGATGAAACCGGTCACCTGGATCCCCTTGATCTGGGGGGTGGTCTGTGGTGCCGCAGCCAGCGGCAACTACGAGTGGCGTGTGGATCACGTGCTCGCCGCCTTCGCCTGCATGTTGATGAGCGGCCCCCTGCTGGCGGGCTTCACCCAAACCATCAACGACTACTACGACCGCGAGATCGACGCGATTAACGAGCCGTATCGGCCAATCCCGTCGGGAGCGATTCCACTGGGCCAGGTGAAGCTGCAGATCTGGGTGCTGCTGCTCGCCGGTTTGGGCGTGTCCTACGGACTCGACCGTTGGGCCGGCCACACCACCCCTGTGGTGTTTCTGCTGGCATTGGGTGGCTCGTTTGTGAGCTACATCTATTCAGCACCTCCGCTGAAGCTGAAGCAGAACGGTTGGCTGGGGAACTACGCCCTCGGCGCCAGCTACATCGCCCTGCCCTGGTGGGCCGGCCAGGCCCTGTTTGGGCAGCTGACCTGGGGCACTGCACTGCTCACCCTGGCCTACAGCCTTGCGGGCCTCGGCATCGCTGTCGTCAACGACTTCAAGAGCGTTGAGGGCGACCGTGAACTCGGACTTCAATCGTTGCCAGTGGTGTTCGGCATCAAACGCGCCAGTTGGATCAGCGCCGCGATGATCGATGTTTTTCAGCTGGCGATGGTTGCCGTCTTGATCGGGATCGGCCAGCATTTTGCAGCGGTTCTGCTGGTTCTCTTGATCGTTCCCCAGATCACCTTCCAGGACATCTGGCTGCTGAGAGACCCCGTGGCCTTTGACGTGAAATATCAGGCCAGTGCCCAGCCCTTCCTGGTGCTCGGCATGCTGGTGACCGCTCTAGCCGTGGGCCATAGCCCCTTGACCCAGGTGATGTGAACCGTTCCCGCCTGCACTGGGCACTGATCGCTGGCACAGCAGCTGCAGTGGGGGTGGGCGCTGCTCTTAGCTTGCGCGCCCTGACGGAACTGGTGGATGCCAAGCTGCCTGATGCCCGGGGGATAGCCAGCTTCAATCGGCCGGGAACGATCACCCTGCTCTCCACCAACGGCAAGGTGATCCAGAAGCTGGGGCCAGCCACGCGGGAGAAGGTGAAACCCGGTGCGATGCCGCCAACGGTGGCTGAGGCCTTTATCGCGGCCGAGGACCGTCGCTTTTATCAGCACGACGGTGTTGATGGCTGGGGCATCGCCAGGGCCATCGTTACCAATGTCCGCCAAGGTGCGGTTCGGGAAGGGGCAAGCACCATCACCCAGCAGCTGGCTCGGACCGTCTTTTTGAGCCAAGACCGCACCATCACCCGCAAACTCAAGGAAGCGGCTCTGGCCATGAAGCTGGAGCGCCAGCTAAGCAAGCAGCAGATCCTCGAGCAGTACCTCAATTACGTCTACCTGGGGTCCGGCGCCTATGGCGTTGCCGATGCGGCCTGGATCTACTACTCCAAAACCCCGGAGCAGCTCACGGTTCCTGAAGCAGCCATGATCGCTGGGCTGCCGCCAGCTCCATCGATTTATTCACCCCTGGTGAACCCAGATCTGGCCAAGGAACGGCGCTCGATCGTTCTGGATCGCATGGCCCAGGCCGGATTCATCTCCGCCAGCGAGGCAGAGCGCGGTCGCAACAGCCCCCTCGGCCTGAAGCCAGCAACACCCAAGTACTTCAACAGTTCAGCGCCCTACTTCACCACCTGGATTGCCCAGGAGCTGCCCAAATTCTTGACGCCAGAGCAACTGGAGGTGGGCGGGGTCAAGGTACGCACCAGCCTGAATCTCGACTGGCAGAAGAAGGCTCAGCAGGTGATTCGAGCCAATGCCCCCTTCGACACGGAAGGCGCGATGGTTTCGATCGATCCAGGCAACGGACTGGTGCGGGTAATGGTGGGCGGCAAGGATTTCTCCAAGAGCCAGTTCAACCGCACCATCCTGGCGCTGCGCTCTCCGGGCTCCACCTTCAAGCTGTTTCCCTACGCCGCGGCCATTGATCGGGGAATGAAGCCCGAAACCAAAGTGTTTGATGCCAAGCGGTGCTGGAACGGCTACTGCCCAAAAAACTTTGGCAACAAGTACTACGGCAACATCTCCCTGGCCGATGCCCTGAAGAACTCACTGAACACGGTGGCGGTTCAACTGCAGGACATCGTTGGATTTGATGCCGTCATTGAGGTTGCCAACAACTTCAACATCGGCACCGATCGGCCTCTCGGCAAGTACTACCCCATGGCCATCGGGGCCTACGAGCAAACCATCCTCGACATGACCGCCGCCTATGCCGGCATGGCCAACCGCGGCGTGTTCTTCTCACCCAGCCCCTTTGAGGAAATCCGAGGACCGAAGAATGAGCTGCTTTGGAGCCGACGCCTGAGCGACAACCGAGGCAAGCGAGCGATTGATAGTGATGTGGCGGACACCATGAACTGGATGCTGCAGCGGGTGGTGACCGGCGGCACCGGCATCGCCGCAAAACTCGATGATCGCCAGGTGGCAGGCAAAACGGGAACGTCAGAGAACACCCGTGATCTTTGGTTCATCGGCTCGATTCCTCAGCTCACAACGAGCGTCTGGTTCGGATACGACGACGACCGCGCCACCAAGAGCACCAGCGGCGAGGCGGCATGGGCTTGGAAGCAGTTCATGCTCCAGATCAAGGACGAGATCCCCGTCCGCAACTTCCCCGACAAACCCAAGCTGAAACGCAAAGTGCGTTTGGCTGTTGACCCGAAAACGATCGCCAAGCCACCGAAGACCAAACCAGAGCAGGAGAGGGGGAATGGCAGCGGCGATCCTGATGGAGCTCAACCGACGGGGCAGACCGGCCTGCCCGATCTCACGCCCTTGGCGCCTCCGCCTCGCCAGACCCCCTATCTCTGGAGAGATAGGGGGTCTGGCAGGAGCGTTGATCGCCAGGGACGTCGCTGGAACCGGGATTGATCCAAGGCCTTAAGCCCGCTTCAGCACAGCCGAATAGAAGCCATCTCCTCCGCTGGCTTGATCCGGCCAGAGCTGGCTCTCCTGCTCCAGGCAGAGCGATGGATGTCGCTTCAACAACGCCTGGATCTGTTTCTGATTTTCATCGGGATGAATGGTGCAGGTGGCATACACCAACACGCCTTGGGGAGCCAATAACGGCACAAGCCCGTCCAGGAGAGCTTGTTGTTGGGGCAAAAGACCACGAATGGATTGGGGCGTCACCCGCCAACGGGCATCGGGGTGACGGGCCAGGGTTCCCAGCCCTGAGCAGGGGGCATCGATCAGGATCCGCTGAAAGGATTCACGCCATTGGGGGCGCTGCTCCAAAAGATTGGCAGCATCCGCAGCCAGGGCATTGATGGAGGCGAGGCCAAGCCGGGCGGCATTGGCTGCAACGCGCTTCAGCCGTCCGGCCGAACGGTCCACAGCCCAGATCTCCGCCTGATCTCCCACCAACTCCGCCACATGGGTGGCTTTGCCCCCCGGAGCCGCACAGGCATCCAAGATGCGATCTCCCGGCTGGGGATCGAGCAGAGGTGCAATCGATTGCGCCGAACAATCCTGCACACACCAATGGCCCTCGGCATAACCAGGCCAGTGGCGCAGATCGCCGCTGTGGCCTGAGATGCGCAGGCCGTCGGGACAACCAACGATGGGCTCGCTGTTGATGCCAGCGGCAGCCAAATCCTTCTGCACCTGCGAAGGGCTCGATCGCAACCGGTTCACCCGCAAATCCAGGTCCGGCACACGGTTGCAGGCGCTGGCCACCGCCGCGGCCCCCTCCGCCTCGCGCCATTCGATCAACAACTGGGTGAACCAATCCGGCAGGGAATGGGCCTGGGCGAGCTGAGCCGGCAAATCGTTGGGCAATGGGAGAGTTTCGCCGGCCTCACGCGTCCGCAGCGCCGCCCGAAGAACCCCGTTCACCACAGGGGCCAGCCGGGCCAATCCCTTGCTGGTTTTGGCCAATTCCACAGCGGTGTTCACCGCTGCTGAATCTGGAATCCGCTCCATCAACAGCAGTTGATAGAGCCCCACATGCAACAGCCAGCGCAGCTTGGGCGGTTGCTTCTCGGCCGGCACCTTGCCCAACCGATCCAACCAGGCATCGAGGGTGCGCCGTTGGCGGATCGCGCCATAGGCCAGCTCGGTCACCAATCCCCGATCCGAAGGCTTGAGGTCCCGCTCCCGCAGCACCCGCTCCAGCGCCACATCGGCATAGGCCCCAGCCGCAACCGCCTGCAACACATCCCAGGCGAGACGGCGCGGCAGCAGTCCAATCGGAGCCGAATCAGACAAAAGCGACACGCATCAGTCCCCAGCATGGGCGTCCGGGTGCCAGAGGAACTGACGCAGCGGCAAGCGTCCATCCTCATCCACCGGAATGCCCTCAGCCAGCAGAAGATCCCGCTGGATCCAGTCACTGCCCTCACGGCTGAGGCTCATCGAAATCCGGCCCTGAGCGTTCACCACGCGGTGCCAGGGAACGCTGGACGGGAGCTTGAGCCGCCGCAAGGCCCAACCCACCTGACGCGCACAACCAAAGGCACCGATCAAATCAGCGATCTGGCCGTAGGTCGCCAACCGAGCGTAGGGAATACGGGCCACCTGGCTCCAGACACGCTGATCAAACGTGCCGCCGGAGACGTACGGTTCAACGGAGGGATCCTTGGGCGGGATCTGGATGGCCACGGAAGCGCTGACTTCTTGATTGTCGTTCCAGACCCCAAAGCATGGAAGGACCCCACCTGTTGCTCTCTCCCGACTGACCGCCCATGCCCCTGCTGCCGCGACGGTTTGAGCGGCTGAAATCCGTGCTCAACCACCGCATGGCGGATCTCACGGTGCTGCTCGAACACGTGGAGAAACCGCACAACCTCTCCGCCATCCTGCGCAGCTGTGATGCCGTTGGCGCGCTGGAGGCCCACGCGGTGAGTTTTGACGGGCGAACACGCACGTTCAACAGCACGGCCCAGGGCAGCCAGAAATGGGTGCCTCTGCACGACCATCCCGACACCGAAACAGCCATCCGCCATCTCAAAGCGAAAGGGTTCCGGCTCTACGGAACCCATCTCGGGGTGGATGCCAAGGACTACCGGGAGTGCGACTTCACCGGCCCCACCGCCTTCGTGCTCGGGGCCGAGAAATGGGGGCTGACCGATCAGGCCCGGGACCTGATGGATGAAGCGCTGTTCATCCCGATGCGCGGCATGGTTCAGTCCCTGAACGTTTCGGTCGCCACCGCAACCCTGCTGTTTGAGGCGCTGCGCCAACGCCAGGTGGCCGGACTCGCTCCAACCCAGGGCGAAGGTCTGAAGCCAGAGCAGTACCAGCAGTTGCTGTTTGAGTGGTCCTACCCCGAGGTAGCCCGCTGGTGCCGGGAGCAGGAACGGCCCTACCCCGCCTTGAGTGAGGAAGGAGAGCTGATGGAGGAGTTGCCGCGAACTGTGAAGCTGCGCTGCTGATCCAAGGGAAGACTTGTATCTCCGTGAACCCTGGGCCATAACCAAAGCAGCGGATTGTCAGCAATGGACGACAAACAGCTGCACCAGTACGCGGTCACCTACCACTGCGGCAACGAATGGGGCGAAGAAATGCTCCAGTCCGACGATCTCAGCCATGCCGTGGAAGCGGCCCACGCCATCTTCCCCAGCTCCTGCCGGATTTCGATCCGTGAGGTGAAGGCACCGAAACCAGCCTGAGATCAGCGCGGTCGCCGCGGCACTCCAGGCAACTGAACCGCGGCGATCAACACCGCCGTTTCCAGCAGCAGATTGCGGCTGACCAGCACCACCACCAACATCAAGGTGGTGGCCAGGATCCGCTCGAGCAAGGCGATCACGTCATCGGTGCTGTCGCAGCTTGTTTTCCAGAGCAGCGCGGCCATGCTCAGCAACAGCAAGCTGATCCACCAGGCCATCACACCCGTGCCGATGGCATCAGTCTGACGCGGGTCGGGCTTCTGCGCCGCTCACCCAGGCCTCAATGCCTTCCCCAAGGAAGGACAGCCCCAGCACCAGCACAAACATCGCCAAGCCAGGGAACAGCGCGGTCCACCACACCCCTGTGGGCACTGCTGCAAGAGCCAGGTTGAGATCACCACCCCATTCAGGCACGGTCTCCGGCAGACCCAGGCCGAGAAATCCCAATCCGCCCAGCACCAGCACTGCATCGGCGGCATTGAGGGTGAGCAGCACCGGCACGGAGGTGATCACGTTGCGGAACAGATAGCGCCGCAGGATCCAGAGCGGGCCCGCCCCGAGGCTCTGGGCCGCCTCCACAAAGAGCTCGCTCTTCACCTGGGCGGTTTGATTGCGCACCACGCGGAAATACTGCGGCACGTACACCACACAAAGGGCGGCGGCGGCATTGGGAATGCCCTTGCCCAGCAGAAAGGCCAACACCACCGAAAGCAACAACACCGGCAGCGTGTAGAGCGTGTCCATTAGCAGCACCATCAGGCGATCGACAGCGCCGCCGAAATAACCACTCACCATGCCCAGGGGCACACCCACCAGCAGGGCCACACCCACCGCCAGCAACACCACCTGAAGCGCCACTCCACTGCCGGCCATGGTGCGCACACACACATCCCGGCCGAGCCGGTCGGTGCCGCACCAATGGGTCCAGCTGGGAGCGGAATAGATCGGGTTCTCCAGGCCGGCATTGGCGTCCGGAAGGACGCCAGCACTCACCAACAACGGCGTGATCAAGGCCACCAGCAGATAGATCCCCACAATCACCAGGCCCCAGCGGGCCATGCGGGTGGAGAGGCTGCGGGTCACAGGCAGGTTGGCCTCAGGCAGATGCATTGTCTCCCGAACTGCGGAAGAGGGTTAATTCCCCCCACCATCATTGAGCTTCAGCACCGCCATGAAGGCCTCCTGAGGCACATCCACCTTGCCCATCGCCTTCATCCGCTTCTTGCCCTTGGCCTGCTTCTTCAGCAGTTTCTTCTTCCGTGAAATGTCGCCGCCATAGCACTTGGCAAGCACATCCTTACGGATGGCACTGATGCTGGTAGAGGCAATGATCCGGCTACCAATCGACGCCTGAATAGGGATCTTGAACTGCTGGCGAGGAATCAGTTCCTTCAATTTCTCCACCAACGCCTTACCCACGTTGTAAGCCTTGTCTTGGTGGACGATCGTGGTGAGAGCATCGGCCCGCTCGCCGTTGATCAGCACATCCAGCCGCACCAACTGGTTCTTGCGGTAGCCGATCAAGCTGTATTCCATGGATGCATAGCCCTGGGTACGCGTCTTCATCTGATCGAAGAAGTCGGTCACCACCTCCGCCAGCGGCAATTCATAGATCAACGTCACCCGATCAGTGGTGATGTATTTCATGTCGATGTAATCCCCGCGCCGTTCCTGGCAGAGGCCCATCAAGGCGCCGTTGTAATCGTTCGGCGCGTAGATCTCCATGCGCACATAGGGCTCTTCGATCGACTCGCGCTTCTGTGGATCCGGAAGCGTGGCGGGGTTGTCCACCATCACCTCTGAGCCATCGATCATGTTCACCTTGTAGATCACCGACGGAGCGGTGACGATCAGATCGAGGTCGTACTCGCGCTCCAGCCGCTCCTGCACGATCTCCATGTGCAGCAGGCCAAGGAAGCCGCAGCGGAAGCCGAAGCCCATGGCGCTGCTGGTTTCCGGCTCGTACTTCAACGCCGCATCCGAAAGCTGCAGCTTGTCGAGGGCATCGCGCAGATCCGGGTACTGATCAGCCTCGGTGGGGAAGAGGCCGCAGAACACCATCGGCTTGGCCTCGGTGTAACCGGGCAAAGGCTCATCCGCCGGTGCGTTCACCAGGGTGATCGTGTCGCCCACGCGTGCATCAGCCACGGCCTTGATCGACGCCGCGAGATAACCCACCTCACCAGCGTGGAGCTCATCCACCTTCTTCTGATCCGGCGCCATGATCCCGATCTCATCGAGCTCATAGGTCTTCTTGCTAGCCATCAACAGCACTTTGTCTTTGCAGTTGATCCGGCCACTCATCACCCGGAAGTAGACGATCACGCCCCGGTAGGGGTCGTAATAGGAGTCGAAAATCAGGGCCTTGGTGGGCTCCTCCACCGCATCCTTCGGCGGGGGCACACGGTCCACCACCGCCTGCAGGATCTCGGGCACACCCATGCCGGTCTTGGCTGAGCAGGGGATGGCGTTATCGCAATCGAGTCCGATGATCGCCTCAACTTCTTCCTTGATCCGATCCGGATCCGCACCGGGAAGATCGATCTTGTTGAGCACCGGAATGATCTCGAGATCGTTGTCCAGCGCCAGATACACGTTGGCCAGGGTCTGGGCTTCCACACCCTGGCTGGCGTCCACCACAAGCAGCGCCCCTTCACAGGCCTGCAGGCTGCGGCTCACCTCGTAGGAGAAGTCCACGTGGCCTGGGGTATCGATCAGGTTGAGGACGTACTCCTCCCCATCGGCCGCGGTGTAGTTCATCCGGGCGGCCTGGAGCTTGATCGTGATTCCCCGCTCCCGCTCCAGATCCATGTTGTCCAGGAACTGGTCCTGCATGTCCCGGTTGGCCACGGTGCCCGTGTCCTGCAGCAAACGGTCGGCCAGGGTCGACTTGCCGTGGTCGATGTGGGCAATGATGCAGAAGTTGCGGATCCGTGAGACGGGGGCGTCGGTCATGCAGCGGCGGAATCCCGTCTCGGGTCCAGTAAGCGTCGTTGCCACAATCCTAAGGAGCGGCACCAGTGGTCATGAGCAATCCCTGGACCCTGCTGCTGCTGGCGATCAGTGCTGAGGTGATCGGCACCTCCTGCCTGCGCTTGTCGGAGGGCATGACCCGACCGCTGCCCACGCTGCTGGTGTTCAGCGCCTACGCCCTTGCGATGGCCCTGCTCTCCAAGGTGGTGCTGAGCATCCCCCTTGGGATCACCTATGCCCTCTGGAGCGGCATCGGCACAGTGGTGATCGTGCTGGTGGGGCGATTCGCCTACAGCCAGATGCTGCAACCCGCCCAATTGATCGGCATCGCTTTGATCACCGCTGGGGTGGTGCTGGTGAATCTCGGGGAATGACGCTCAGGCGGTGAGCCCCAGCAAGGCATCACTGCGCTCCCGCATCCGGTTCAGCACCTGCGGATCCTGCTGCGGATCTTCATGGATGCTGGGCAACAGCACATGCAAGCGTTGCTGCCAGGCGTCGCTGTCGAGCCGTTGCTTGAAGCAGCGCTGAAGCACCTCCAACATGATCGTCACCGCTGTGCTCGCTCCCGGGGAAGCCCCCAGCAGCGCCGCCAGGGAGCCATCACCGGAAGCGACCACCTCGGTTCCCAGCTGCAGCCGTCCGCCCTGCTTGCTGCGTTTGATGATCTGCACCCGTTGGCCCGCCACCGAGAGGGTCCAGTCGTCGGCGCGGGCGGTGGGCATGAACTGCTGCAGCGCCTCATGCCGCTCTGCTGGGCTCTGGCGAAGCTGATTAATCAGGTACTGCACCAGTTCGAAATTGGTGGCCCCCACCTGCAGCATCGGCAGCAAATTGGTGGCCCTTACGGAAGCAGGGAGGTCCAACAGGGAACCCTGCTTGAGAAACTTGCTGCTGAAGCCGGCAAAGGGGCCGAACAGCAGCGACCGCTTGCCATCGATCCAGCGGGTGTCGAGGTGGGGCACCGACATCGGTGGGGCTCCCACCGCCGCCTTGCCGTAGACCTTGGCCCGCTGACGGTCAGCCAGCTGGGCATCACCGCAGACAAGCCAAAGGCCACTCACGGGGAAGCCCGCGAAATCAGCCGCCTCCGGGATCCCGGAGCGTTGCAGCAGCGGCAGGGCACCACCCCCGGCACCAAGGAAAACAAAAGGAGCCCGCACTTCTTTTTTGCCCGAGGGCCCCTTGAGCACCACGCGCCAGTCGGCCTCAGTCATGTCGCTGCGACGCAGGCGTTTGAGGTCTTGAACCTGGGTGCCGTACTCCACGCTGAGCGCTCCGCTCTGCTGCAACGGCATCAGATAGGCCCGGGTGAGGGTGCCGAAATCCACGTCCGTACCCCGGTCAATCCGGGTGGCCGCCACCGGCTGCTTGAGATCGCGGCCTGCCATCACCAAAGGCATCCATTCGGTGAGCTCGCTCTGGTCTTCGCTCCAGCGCATCCGCGCAAAGGCCGGTAGGTCTTTCAGTTGGCTGAAGCGCTGACGCAGAAAGGCGATGTTCTCCGGCGTCCACACGGCGCTGATGTGAGCCGCCTGGTGGAGGAAGCTGCTGGTGTCGAGATCGCCCCGCTCCTGCAGCGAGCTCCAGAACTCCAGGCTGCGTTCAAACGAGGCATTGATGGCCACCGCTTTGGCCGTCGCGACGGTGCCATCCGCCTGCATCGGGGTGTAGTTCAGCTCGCAGTTGGCAGCATGGCCGGTGCCGGCATTGTTCACCGCTGCGCTGCTCTCCAGGGCAGGCGCCTCCAGGCGCTCCACCAGAAGAATCCGCAGCTGGGGGTCGAGTTCATGCAGCAGAGCCGCCAAAGTGGCGCTCATGATTCCGGCGCCCACCAGAACGGCGTCATAACGGGCCTCTGGATTGAACGAACCGTCGTGCTGCACCGGAGCTGGAGGGTTAACCGCTCTCGTCACCCTATGGGGCCACTCCGTAACCTTGGGACCTTGATGTCTGGTTCATCCCGATGAGCACTGAAACCATGGCCCTCACGCTTGAGAACGTGGAGAAGGTGCTGGATGAGCTGCGCCCCTTCCTGATGGCCGACGGCGGCAACGTTGAAGTGGTGGAACTGGACGGACCAATCGTGAAGGTGAGACTGCAGGGAGCCTGCGGCAGCTGCCCTAGCAGCACGATGACCTTGAAGATGGGCATCGAACGCAAGATGCGCGAGTCGATCCCCGAAGTGAGTGAAGTGGTGCAGGTGCTCTGAAGCGCCTCTTCGTTTACGGATCACTCAAAAGCAAGGGCAGCGCCCATCACTTGCTGAAGTGCGCAAAACGAGACCGCGACGGCATCGTTGACGACTTCATCGAGATCCAGCACCGGGGCTACCCGATGCTGCAGCGAGGCAATGGGGCCATTTCAGGAGAGGTGTATCAACGCAGCAGCGTGACCCTCAGGGATAGCCGCAGCTTGTGGCTCTATGAAGCAGCCCCAAGAATTAATTAATCGAAGAAAGTAAAATCCACAAAGCTAAATTTTTCGCACTGCACATTTACAGAAAATAAAAAAATGATGCCTTAGACCATTGCCATACCAAGTGAGGTGGGCCGATGCAGGCAGCACCCAAACCGATCAACGAAGCAGCCAGGCTGAGATCACTCAGTGAATATCGAATTCTGGGAACGAAGCCTGAACAAGCCTTTGACAACATCACCCGGATGGCCTCAGAGATCTGCCAATCTCCGATTGCCCTGATCTCCTTGGTGGACGAGAAACGTCAGTGGTTCAAATCGAAGGTGGGCCTGCAGGCCAGCGAAACCGAGCGGGATATCTCCTTCTGTGCCCATACGATCCTCGATTCCAAACCTCTGGTGGTGGAGGACGCGCTGTTTGATGAGAAATTCCGCGACAACCCCCTCGTTCAGGAAGAACCCCACATCCGGCTTTATGCGGGCTTCCCCCTGAAAACCGACATCAACCACCGCATTGGAACGCTTTGCGTGATTGATCGCATTCCCAAATCACTCACGAATTCGCAATACAAGGTGATGGAAGGCCTGGCGGAACAGGCCACCACACTGTTGGAACTCAGACGCCGATCCCTGGCCCTGATGGATGAGTTCTGTCAGATGCATCACGCCCAAGGCTTAATCACCACCTGCAGCTACTGCAAATCGATCCGCGACAGCGAAGGGTTCTGGCAGCCGATCGAACGATTCCTGATGCAGCACAGCACGCTGAATTTCAGTCATGGCATCTGTCCCGAATGCATGAACGAGCACTTTCCCGATGTGCAAAGCAGTCGAGCGGAGTCGTCGAACAATCAGCGGTAAGGCAATTGGAACCGGGCGCTTGGATCAGCGCCATAACAGACTTGACATCGCCGGAAAATAAAAGGTAGTTCCAGTAATGCGTCATGCGAATTGCAGATTTTCTGTATCGCAAGCTCGGGCTGAATATCTTCAAGGCAGCACCACACCTGAGAACACAAACACCTGAGATTCCAGCCCCCATAGAGGTTGAGCCGGAATCTCTGGAGCCACCAACCCCGATCAACACATCAAGCACCGATGTAATTCACATCGGTCCACGGGGTGGTCGCTACAAGGTGGATGCCAATGGCCGCAAGGTCTACCTCAAGGCCAGCTGATGTCGTCCAAACCGACAGATTGGACGATAAGCTGAGTTGAAATACTGATCAATTTGGTTCGGTAGCAAACACAACCACCAACCATTCAGCCTGCACGACAAGGTTGATTCAGATCGGGAGCTCGAGGTGAACGCTGGTCCTGCTTGCCCCATCCGCTTTGGCACCACGCACAACCAAAAGGAATCGCTCGCCGATCAATGCCTCACGGCCGCAGAAATCGAATGGCGACGTTGGTCGGGCTGGCAGATGGAACGAACCGCTGAAAAACAGTTCAGAAAAAGGTGGGTCTGAGTCGTTGAACAAGAAGCGAAGACCCTGAAGAGCGTCGAAGCCACTGCCAACGTGGTGACACCGATCCTTTGGCTCACGCCATTGCCGTGACCATGCGCGACCTCTGCCCTGCCCTGCAGAACAAGACCTACTTCAATTAGGACGCACTACTCCTTGCACAAGCTCAGATCGCAAGCAGCGCAATGGTTCTCAAAGAGGAGACAAGAAAGCTTTAGTCACACCTTTAGTCACGGAATTTGGTCGACACAGTCAGCCGACAACACCCTGAGCCATGACACACAAAAGTAACAAGCAATACATAATTCGAGAGGGAACGTAACCGCACGAACACGTTCGCTGGGTTACAAAGAGGCTGCTTTTGGCTCTTCTGTCATGTTCGAAAAGCTTGTTGTCATTCAGCTTGGCGCTCTTCTCTTCGCCAACACTCATGATCACGGCACGGAATGGGTGAAGTGGGGAGGCATCGTGGTTTCTATTGCGACTGTTGTTGTAGGGGTAGCCACTGGAGGCTGATCAACAATTGATCGACCAATCCTGAACAAGCGCGCTAGGCCGTCTCTTCCACCTGGGAGGGGCGGCCCTCCTTTATGGCCCTTGTGCAGCAGGCAGCTGGCACTGCAATCGAAGCTGGGTTGGCTTGGAGGAATGCTGGTAAAGCGACTGAGCCACTACCCAGTCCTGCGAAATTTCAAAAATAGGAGGGGCATGGGGGGCTTCCAGGTCCATGCCAGTACGTAGACGGGCCTCAGAAATTTCTGCTGGAGTTTGGACGGGGTGGCGAGACGATTGAAGCGTCTTCAACTTGGTAAACGCTGATCTCGTGACTCACATCTGCACGAGGATCTGAACCGCTGGCATCATTTCCAAAACGGTTGCGACCTATGTCCCTCCGGAAGAACTTTGACTCGTTCACACCACAGCAAAAGCTGCGAGATGCAGAGGAGGAGTACGTGCAGGCCGTCTACAGGCTCAGGTCAGCAGAAGAGGCATATGAGCAAAACGTCAGTGACCTGAAGCGGGAGATGGATTTCCTATTCCGAAAGGTTGGGCATTACCGGCACTGCCTCTATGCAGGTAAGCCGTTGGAGGAGTATTTGGAATATTCCGCAGCTTCTGCTGATAGGCGTTGCCCTAAGCCTGCTTGGGTCTGATTTGAACGCTCGCCAGGTATCAAATGACGTAACCCGGGCCTGATAACGCCGTTAGCTTCATCGGCATGAAATCTCCTATCTCCTACATCTTTGGCAGCGTGATCGTCGCGATCATGTTCTTGGCTGTTTTCGTTGGAGGCGCCAACGCTGTTGACTGCACTCGCAGCCAGTCAGCTGAAGCATTCGCTGCAAAGGGCCACCACTGAGCCTGATCCTGCCGAGGGTCTGAATTGCTACCGCTGACATCATTGACTCCGGCCTTAATAGACCAATGAGAGTGCGACGCTGGATTCCCTCGGCTGTGCTTGTTGTCGCGGTTGGCCTAGGAGCTCGGGCTTACTACAGCCATGCAGACGCGTTCCTCTCAACAAAGTCGGCTAGAGGTGATGCTGCTTCTTCTGCGTTAACCGACAAGCAGCGCAAATCCCACTTTGATTTCAAGAGTGCCGGGATCATCTCTGACTTCAAGAGGTGCGACTGGACTCGTGCCCAACTCAACAAGGCTGAACCGGGGAAAGGAGACAAACATTTCAAATGTGAAGAGCTCAAGGCTTATGTGGAGCCTGCTGAAAGGCTGAAGGCCGCTTCACGTCAGGGCTTGGTTCAAAACTGTGAGCAGGCAATCAAAGCTGCTCTGTGGGATCCAGGGAGCTACGTCTTCGTAGATCACCTGTACGTCGCCAACGAAAGCAATGGTGTCGATGTTCGTGTGACCTACTTGGAAAACGACGGTTATGGCGGTCTTGATCAGTGGCAAACAACCTGCAGCTACCAACTGTGATCCAACGTCGATCGAGTTGGGCATTACGCACTCCAACTGATCTGGCGACCCACTTCCTTGCCCGCTGCGTAGTACAGAAGCACATGGGCTGGGCGCCAGAAGCGAGATCAAGGCACAATCAGAGGTATGAAAAGACTTCTGCTGCTTCTGCCCCTGCTGTTGCTGGCTGCTTGTAAACCGGCGGAACCGACAGCCGCTCAGGTAGCAGAGAAACTTCAAGCGCAGATCAACGAACTTCTCGAAGAGGTGGACGAGAGGCTTGAAGAGGTCGCAGACCTTGACCTCGATGGGCGGTGCGCCAACAGCGGAAGGATCACTGCAGGGATGGACTTGCTTGTTCCTCGATACCGAGCGTTTGCAGTCCTGATGGATGAACTAGGAGATATGGAGCAAGCCTTACTGGCAGGGGGAGCAGCCAATCAATTCGCATTGGATGTCCAAAAAATCAGACGCGACTGCGCCACTCGGGTCACAGCCCCTTCAACTCAACCTGAGTCTTCAGTAAGTCAAGCGACGGATAAACCGGTTTCAGAGGTTGAGGATATGGCCTCTGAGACAAGTACTGAGGAGAACCCTCCAGAACAGTCTTCAGCTTCTGAGCCAACCTCGCGCCGTACATCAGGTCAATCTCAATTTTGAAATCAACCCGCCTCAGGAACGCAGAATTCAGGCTCTAGGAACAATGTGGGGAACGAGGTCAGCGTTAACCCAGTTAATGAAGCCTGTTTAGCTGGTTTCCCAAGTCACGATGACCGCCATGGCAGCGAAGAAAAGGAACGTCAACCAGTTACCGCCAGCAGCGGTTACAAACATTGCCGCAATGAGCACCGCGCTCAGAGCGACCTTCAAACGGTCGTCCATACAAAGTTGACTCCTTATCTCAGTTTCGCGTGTGGCGTTGGGCCAGTAGGCGTTAGGAGGACATACGACGACTTTCTGTAGCCATCGCGACTTCCTTATCGGACCTTCATGGAAGAAATCCTTGATCCCAAAGGTCTTCGAAAAATGGTGTGCAGAGCCACTAGCGAGCACCTATCAAGGAGACCTGCGGTACTTCCTCTTACGGCTGAGTGAGTCATCGCGGCAGCACGGGAGAGCGACCCGTTAGCTGGCAGACAATCCAGTCCCCATCCCACGGCAACTGTGGATGGGGCTGGCTTTCTGCGCTTAACCCCGTCTTCCAATAACGGGAAAGATTCAGTGCATTGCACTTGATTGCAGAACTCGTCGGCAGCGTTATGGAACGGACCGCATCGCTCGGGGCGAACATGTTTCTCCTCGCGGTTCCGTAGTCCCGCATCTTTGATTCGGTTAAGGCTGTTGGAAGTCAGCCCAGCCGATAGAGGGGGCTGCTATCACGCAATTAGCCAGCCTCAGGGGCCGAGATTATCTCAACTGTGATGTCTCGCCTGTGGCGTTGGGTCAGATGGTGAGAGCAAATGCTGTTAGCTTTCATACGTCTAAGGAGACATCCCCGCTAAGGCGGGTCTGAGGACATTCGAACTAACCCGAACACCTCGTACCGCCTCATAGGCGGGTTGATTTCTAATGCGCAAACAACTTGGTTCCGATGGCCTTGGTGCAACCGATAGCCATTCGCCTCGCACGTTTTCGCCTGCTCGGTTGAGCGGTGTGCTGCTTATCCCTTGTCTTGCTCTGTCAGCAATCACGCTGCATCAGGGCGAGGGTCAAGCTCAATCCTTCCTGCAACGTCGCCTACAACAGCGAATGCAAGAACGACGTGCGCAAGAGGAAGCGCAGCTGACTGAAAGCCAAAAGCAACAGCTTTTCCAAGTGAGGCGCGATTGGTTTCTCAGCAGCTATGAGCAGAGACTTGCCTTGTTCCAGTCAACTCAGGCTTGCCTGAAGGATGCTCAGACTTTTCAGGACGGCAAGGAGTGCAGGTCAAAACGACGGAAGGCAGGGCGACAGCTCCTTGAAGAAGGTCGCCAAGTCATGAATGCCGAGCGTCAGCGTTTAGGTCTCTCGCCTTTGCCTACTGGCTTGCCGCTGTCGTTCTGATGGGTAGTGACTCCCTCTCTAATGGCATCGGCACAGACGAGAGCCAACTGGATTGGACCCCATGGTCCGTCACAGAGGACGTCGCTCTTGATGGGACTTGTTCAAAGCGAAAGCGGGCTTTTTTCAAATCAGCCTTGCCACGCCTTTTGACATTCCTAGAAAGATCCGCTCGTCATGCTCATCCCAAGCCAGCGCCATGGCACATCACCACTGGAGTTTGTACTGCGGATGAGGTCGTTGACCATGTGATGGAGATGAACTGGTCTGGTTGGTGGTTCCGCCATATGTGCAGAGCCGCCGACATCCTCAAGATCCCCTGCCCTGAACAGCGTTTCATGGATAATCAACGTCCTTGGAACAGTTGGGGGGAAGCTATTGACCTCAAGCTGGAGCACCAAAATGCTCGGCCAGATGCGGACGGTGAGGAGCTGATTTCTCGCGATTGGGAGTTGCCACCTTTTTTTCTGGGTAATCGCTTCCCTCGCAAAAAAGAGAATGTCTGCGAATGCAGCATTCCCCTTCCAGAGGAATCAGTGGCTCTCGCGCAGCTTGCTGAACAAGCCAGCCAGTGCGACTCACCAGAGGACTTGGAGATTCCTGCTGTCTTGCAGAAGTACCTCTGAAGGCAAATAGGTCGGACTAATCACCAAAGGGTTGAGGCTCAGAAGTAAAGGCACTCAAAATCTCCTTAGCTGTCTTCGCGTGCCCAGCCCATCTGCTTCTGCTACGACGGAGCTCAGAGCTTGTACTTCTCCTTCGTGGGCTCGCCTCACGGGCGTAGCCCACTACGCGAGTGAATTCGTGGTGCCCCTTATGACCAGCTTGCTCGTGCTTTTCGCAAACCATCCACATCTCATCCACCTGGGAGGGGCGGCCTCCCTCCTTGTCCTCTTTGCTGCGATGCAGGACGAAATCGCATAACCGCGACCGGTGCCAGCTCTGGTGCAGATGGTGCCCGGGGGGATGCAGACCCCTCGGGCTTTACCTTCGTGCCCTGAATCGCTACCTTCCGCTGAGACTAGAAAGCCATGTCGTTGCGATGAAAATTTTTCTGACTTTATTTGCCGTATTTGGGATTTCAGCATTCACACCCACATCAGTTCAATCAGAACAAAAAACAAGTGAAAACGATACTTTCAATTCGTTTTGGTCTGGGGCTTCGCAAGCCGGTGCAGGAGTGATTTGTCACGCATATAAGGAAGGAATGATTGAGGTAGATCAAGCTCTAGATTTGATATTCAATGAATATCTTGTCGCATACAATGTCGAGATGGATTCATGGGATCCAGGAATTGATTGGAAAGGTCAAAGCTTGGGCAGCTCTTTTGTGGCTTCTTTTCGCAAAGAGCTTGATAGGGCTGGATGCGCATCTCTGAATGCTCCTAACTATCTTTTTGCTACTGATGGGGACAGCAATGCAGTCACTAAATCTATTCAAAAATCAGTTAAAAGACGTGCTGAAGGCTTCTAAGGGGTCCTTTGCATAGAAATACTTTCGGGTCACCCGAAGTCGCGTTATTTGGCTAGGCACGACCGTTTGAAATTTGTTTGGTCGGGATTAGTGGCTTTTACGCGGTGCTACCTCTACCCCATTCACTTAAGCGGTCATTGAGAAGAGCAAAACTCAATTTAAGTAGCAAGTGATACACAGGGTGCTGGGTCTCCAAAGTTATGACTTCGGTGCTCCAGTTGATTTGCACCTCTGAGAGCGGCGATATCACCTCTGTGTAGGCGGTGGTTTCGCTTGTCAAAAGCTGTGATTCAACATGCAGTGGGTGACGCTGCGGCACGTGATTGAACTGGCTGAGGACAGCTAACGCCCGCGTCGCGCTTTGGCTTTTAAGGCTCGCTTGTTGCGCCATACGGCGAGATAACCACCGAGGCCTAATCCAACCAGCAGGAGAAAAGGACTCATGCGTGTTCAGAGAGCATTAACCACCATCTACCTGACAGCCGACCATTGCTCCTGCTGCAGCTCCAACAGGGACTCCCACCCAACGGCCTTTGTCCCTGGACAGAGCCGCGCCTAATCCTGCTCCAAGCAATCCACCAATCACACTCCCTTGGCTGCAGTCGTTGTTGTCGATATCGACTTCTTGGGATTTCTGCGTAGAGGCCTGAGTCGAGCTGCCAGAGCAGGCAATCTCTACCTTTTCAGTCCAATTCCGTACGTATCCAGGCCTGTCTTTTGTACCAGGTACGTATTCCTCCCTGTACTCGTCCCGAAAACACTTCGTACTACGCGAATAACCAGGCTGGGAAACGGTTTGGGCTTCTGCGCCTACAACGCCAACGAGCGGCGTAGCCGCTGTGCCAATCAGCAGGGACACAAGGAAAGGTTGGAGCGAGGGCATCGTGATTGTTCCTCTACAGAAAAGCTACTCCCATAGAGACGCCAAGCTCAGCTGATTGGAAGACACCGAAATGGGAAGTTATGGAACGCCAATGAGCCAAGTGAAGAAAGCTGCCGAGCGCCTTTCTCATCAACCTTCAGATCTCGACTACTAAACCCAAACGGGATTAAATATTATTTCACCAAATCACTCAAGTGATGTTGCTGGGCTGGCGAACTGCAGCGCTGATGCGCCAAAGACTTGTAGGCGCTCTTCTCAACCCTGCTCAATGATCTCCATCTCCCCTGGTCTAACCATTCTCTTAAAGCCACATCGACGCAGTTTTTATATCCTTCGTCGCGGTCAAACCTCTCCCAAGCAAAAGCAGAGGGAACCAAAACGAGCAGAACGTAAAAGAGCACCAGCAGTCGTTTCACGTAAAGACCTCTGTTCACAGCTCAATGTGGCTACTAATAGCCTAGTCCGAAAAGGGCCACAACTTAGACGAAGCGCCAGAAAACCAGAGGAGAAAAGAATGGCTGAACTCCGAGTAGCAGAAAAAGCTATGTCACTTCAAGTCGAACACAGCAACGGTGCACTAGTAATGGGTAGACATTAGGGACTGCAGCTAGGTTCTGTCCCGCACAATTCACGTCAAGGTGATCCGCTGCAGCTCATAGAGCAGATCACCTGAGCCAAGACCGCCATTTTCCTGGCCATCTCGTCTCACTTACTTTCCTAGCAACGGATCGTGAATCGCGTCTACAACACTGGCCGCAGACGTAGCTCTGCAACCGCAAGCCAGAGAAGATCAATCACTGGATGGAGCAATGGGCGCTACTACTCGAGCACATTGATCCTGCTGAACAAGAGGAGGTCCAGAATGGGTGAAAACAAAGTGATCCGAAAACGCCGATGACGAGTAGTAGGGCCAAAAAATGGGACTGGCGAACGAACAGCAAAGAAATGCTGTCCTGGATTGCCGAGGCTGTCGTTGGTAGTTCATCAGCGTGGGACGAAACTGATGACGACGAGATCGACCCCATCGCAGTTATGGGGAGAACGGATACTCGGTCTGACTGGGTTGGTGCAACTACACAAAAAGGTAACGGTGGGACGAGATCGCCCCACCGTCCCGATCTGGCACGGCGGTACTTCATCAGCCGTGAACAATCGCCTGTAGGCAATTTCTTCGAGAAAAAGAAACCAGAGTGGACGCGCGAACAGCAGATTGATGCATACCGCGACTACGTCTGGGATGAGTGGCTCCAGAAAGGGAACATGCCCGACGGGGCTGACCGTTGGTTACGTGCGCGTGCTGCAGAGGTAATTGCAGGCAAAACCATCGACTTGATTTCCGACTCCCGCGAGTTCAGCCGAAAAAATGGAGGGGGCTTCATCGGAGAAGGAGCTCCTTATGACTGCCACGGCCATGTCGTCCGAGCCTTAATCCTGATCAAGGCAGGACGGATCACGAAAGAGGATTACTTCGCTAGCCAGGCTGAATATCTCCTGAAGATGGAAGGCGATCCGATTGGATTGGCCTGGAAGCAGGAGGCCAAGGAAATCATCGCGGCACGTGAGGCGGCCCAAGAGGAATCCAAATCGGACCCATGGTCTGAGTAAAGCTGCTCTCAAATGATCTTTGTCGGGGCTTACTCGATACGGTTGAGCCCGTTAAGCCGTCCAAGGTTTTGTGACGAACCGAACGTTCTGTCTCGGTCTACTCAGTCAAGACTAATCCTGCTGCCTAGTTATTGGGTCAGCTGGAACCCATGACATGAGAGCAACCAAACTCACCACCGCTCCACAAGGCTTCGAGTACTACAGGGTCTGCGACAAAGAAGGTGTATGCCGCGTAGTCCGTGGGGTGTGGGCAGCCCAGCACCTCATAGAGGACATGCCTCACTTAACCGCCACCAAGACAAAACTCTTTCCAGTGGACTGGAGTTAGCGCTCAAGCAAAGCAACGTGGCATTAGCTAGTGGGTAGAGGCCGTTGCATCCAAAGCCAATTCCCCTTAAAAAGTGATCCACAGCTTCTGAGTCGCAATGGCCCGGGTCAGGTGGGACCAGATGACTGACGAAAGTCAGGCCATGGTTAAGAAGGTCGGACTGATCAGCCTTGGTGGAGTCATCCTGTTGGCCTTCAGCAAGATGATTTTTCCCCTAGTCCTGCTTGGTGGCGGCAGCTATGTCGTCTGGCGAGCCCTATTCAAGAAGTAGGTCATGGCTGATTCCCTGACCTGCTTGCTGAGGGACTGAGCCAAATTTCTTGCATTATACAAATAGCAATTACATATTCACTTAGATTCGGTTTGGGAGTTGTTGCCGCAGGCTCCGCCTGTAGCACTTACTCCGCAAACACGAATCCAATGAATACCTCAAAGAGGACGATTTCACTTGAGTTCATGGTGGTGCCGCTGTGTTAGGGCGTCACGCTGACGGGATCAGATAACGGGTACTACTACAAGCTGCCTGAAGGCTTGTTCTCCCTGGCGTCTGATAACGCGGATGACGACTTACTCCCGAAGGCATTCAGAGTCACCCATTTCTTTTACGTGGCTTCCAAACCACGGGTTTTTTGATCATCTTTTCTTTGATGATAGTGGAAAGCTTTTGGCTTTTCCCTTGTTTTAGGGTCCTATTGCTCAGAGCCGCCCAGAAGAGCCCTCAAGAAGAGATAAGTGTTGTGTGATGGATTAATCGTTCAACCATAAATAGAGGACTTAGAGGAGCTTTACGGCGCGTTTCAGCTCACTCCATGGTACAGCGCCATATGACATTGAAATTGAATTGGGTGTATGCCCAAGCAATGAAACGACAACAGCTTCATTCATATTATTGGACCGCAATACTGTTGCAGCACGGTCTCTAAAACCTTTAGGAGTAATTCCAACTATTTTTCTACATGGCTTTGAAAGGTTGACACCCCAACGCTTGTTTGTTTCCTGATACTGACCTGGCCATAAAAGCCCTTTCTTCGTTCGTAACTCTAGAGCCAAAGCCTCGAGCCTTGGATGAATCGGAATAGACCGTTCAGAGGAAAGGGTTTTAAGAGGCCTCAACTCATTGGGTCGAATAAGAATCCGGTCTTCCAGCAAGTCTTCTGCATGCAAGCCAGCAATCTCGGCAAGACGAGCACCCGTGAAAAACAGGAAATGAAAAATCTCCATCTGATCTCCCGCCACCTCCCACTGCGATGGATCGGTGATGGTGATGTCAGACTTTCTGGACTTGACGACCTTGATTCGTTTATTCAGTCCTCGAAAGACATGCGTGGAATCAGGCCGCAACTCACAAAGAACTGACCAAAGACCGCCCAAAAAAGCGAGTTGCGTTTTGACAGTTGAAGGATTGAGGCGTTCCAACAACCAGGATCGATAAGCAATGGCGTGTTGCTTTGTGGCAGCAGTTGGGTGCGTGATCCCCGCATGCTCCAAGAACCCATCAAGGGCACTCTTCCAACTCATCTCGGTCCGCGCTGCAGGCGACTTAAGGGCCTTGGCCTGCTGGATCAACTCGTCCTTCGAGAGATGTTGTCGAGGCGGCTCCTCTCCCCTCAGAACAGCTCTGTACCTGCTCTCTTGCTGGGGAGTGATCAGACCTTCCTCGACGGCGACACCAGAGCCTTCAAGCAACAGATCGACAATTTCAAAATTTTTGAGGTCAAACCGTTGAGGCAGCGAATCAATCAGCTCCTCCCCCGTGAGCAACACCTCATTTCGAGCCTCAGCAATGAGCCGGTCGGTCTTGGCCGCAAAAGCTGGCGAGAGACGCTGGGCGACCCGATAGGTCGACCCCGCAGCCTCAACCCAAATCGTTTTGCCTATGACTGGCTGAACGTCCTTCGGGACGCCACGCTGCAGCTGGTACCCATTGCGTGCTTTACGCACGTATGTCGGATGCTTCCGGAAGGGCACCTTTAGTCACAGCTTTAGTCACACCCTAGTCAGCCAAAAGCCAGATGGGCACAAACGAGTTGCGATCACTGTGTCCTGCCCTGCAAAACAAGACCTACTTCAATTACGGCGGCCAAGGGCCTTTGCCCAATCCATCCCTGGAGGCGATCACCGCAAGCTGGGCGCGGATTCAGGAGCTTGGGCCGTTCACTGCAGACGTTTGGCCCTACATCGCCAAAGAGGTGAGCAGCACCCGCCGCCTTCTGGCCCAGGGCTGCGGCGTTCCGCCCCACCGGCTTGCCCTCACCGAAAACGTCACCAGCGGCTGCGTGCTGCCGCTCTGGGGGTTGCCGTTTACCGAAGGGGACCGGCTGCTGATCGGCGACTGCGAACACCCCGGCGTTGTGAGTGCCTGCGTGGAACTGGCGCGACGCCAGAACCTGGCCATTGACGTGCTCCCCGTGAAGCACTTGCGGGGTGATCAGACCCAATGCGATGCCGCCGTGGTCGAGGCGATTGAGCGAACCCTCACCCCCCGCACCCGGCTGGTGGTGCTGAGCCATCTGCTCTGGAACACCGGCCAGGTGATGCCGATTGCCGCCGTCGCCAAGCAGCTCAATCAGCACCCCCAACAACCTTTTCTGTTGGTGGATGCAGCCCAAAGCTTCGGACAGATCCCCGTCAAAGACGCCGCTGCTGCTGCAGACATTTACGCCTTCACCGGGCACAAGTGGGCCTGTGGACCAGAAGGCCTGGGGGGCGTGGCGCTTTCAGAGCGTGTGGTGGCCGAGGCGTCTCCAACCGTGATCGGTTGGCGCAGCCTGCGTGATGAAAGCAAGGTGGATCTGAGCAGCACTGATCTGTTTCATCACGACAGCCGCCGCTTGGAAGTAGCCACCAGCTGCGTTCCCCTGATGGCCGGCCTGCGCTGTTCAATGCAACTGCTGGAGAAAGCAGGATCAGCCCAGCAACGCTGGAACCACATCCGAGCCCTCAGCGGCAAGCTCTGGCGGGCACTCCAGGGGCTGGAGGCCGTCAAGCCCCTGCTGGAAGTGCCGCCCGCCAGCGGACTGGTGAGCTTTCAGATCATTGGCGATGTGCCCCCTGGAGAGCATGTGAAGCAGCTGGGGGCACAGGGGCTCTGGATTCGCGATCTGGCAGACCCCAGTTGCTTGAGGGCCTGCACCCATATCACCACCACAGACGACGACATCAACGCTTTGGTGGCCGCGATCAGCGCCCTTTGATCGGCTCAGATCAACCGCCTCAGAGCCACTTGTTTCAAGACAACCTCAAACGCAGGGCGCGTTCCGCCTCCTCGCGATCATCGAAATGCACCTTTTCGGTGCCGAGAATCTGGTAGTCCTCGTGCCCCTTGCCAGCCACCAACACCAGGTCGTTCGGCTCTGCTTCGGCAATGGCTGAGGCAATCGCCTTGGCTCGATCAGCCTCCACAAGCAAATCGCTATCGGCCGGGATCCCCGCCACCACGTCATCCAGGATCTGCTGAGGATCCTCGGTGCGGGGGTTGTCTGAGGTGACCACCACGCGGTCCGCCAGGCGTGCCGCAATCGCCGCCATCTGCGGACGCTTGCCCCGATCCCGATCACCACCGCAACCGAACACGCAGATCAGCCGCCCGGTGCAGAACGGACGCGCTGCTGAAAGCGCATTGTCCAGACCATCGGGAGTGTGGGCGTAATCCACCAGCACCGGCGGCAAATTCGCTTCATCCACCCCGTTCAGGATCACCCGCTCCATGCGGCCGGGCACGCCACCGAAACGGCCGATAGCCTCCAGCAGCACCGGCAAGGGCAGCTGCTGCTGAAGCAGCACCCCCACCGCCTGAAGCAGGTTCATCAGGTTGAAGCGACCCAACAGGGGCGAACGGAAACGACCCTCGCCCACAGGACTGATCAAGCGACCCTCCACCCCAGCAGCCGTCATCTGCAGGTCGCTCATGTACAACTCGGCCGAGGGATCCTCGAGGGAGCTGCGCCAACAGGCGGCCCCAAGCCGTTCGGCCAGGCGCGCCCCCCAGGGGTCATCGCTGTTGACCACCGATCGCACGCCGTCGGCCAGCAGCAAAGGATCTGAAAACAGCGACGCCTTGGCCTCGAAGTAGTCCTCCATCGAGGCGTGGTAATCAAGGTGGTCCTGGGTGAGGTTGGTGAACACGGCGCCCGCGAAGCGGCAGCCCGCCACCCGCTGCTGCGCCAGGGCGTGGGAACTCACCTCCATCGCCGCCAGGCCGCAACCTGCGGAGGCAGCCTCGGCGAGTTGCTCCTGCAGGCGGTCGGCAAAGGCCGTTGTGTGGGAGGCCGTGATGCTGTGGCCCGGCCAGCGGTTCACCAACGTGCCGAACAAGCCCACCGATTGGCCGGCCGAAGCAGCCAGATGCTCGATCAAATGGGTGGTGGTGGTTTTGCCATTGGTGCCGGTCACACCAATCAGGGCCATGCGCCTGCAGGGGTGATCCCAGTACGCCGCGGCGATCTCACCAATCCGACGCGCCACCGGCTCTTGGATCACCACCACGGGGTCGTCAGCAGCTGGCGGTTGCGCAGCAGCGGCTTCAGCTCCAATCACGGCAGCGGCGGCCCCGGCCTCAAGGGCTTGGGCCCAGAAGCTGCCTCCATCCACCCGTTCGCCCGGGAGACCGAGAAACAAAGTTCCAGGGCCGACGCGTCGGGAATCGGTGGTGATGGCCTCCAACCCAGGGTTCACCAGCCCCGGCGGGACTGCGATGCCTGCATCACTCAACAGGGCATGCAACACCTGCGTCATCCCATCTCCCCTGTGCTTGGGGGAGTTTTAAGCCGTTCAGAGAGCCGTGGACAGACAGCGTTGCAACCAATTCAACAGTCCCTCACCCGTGAGCCGCGGGGAAACCCGGGGAAGCTCAGACCCATCGAGCGCGAGCACAGGCACCTCAAGGTCGTAGCGGGCCTTCAGCTCCTGGGGGGTGCCGGGCGCATCGATATCGATCACGGTCAGCTCGATCGAGAGCCCCAGGAGATCGAGGTCGCGCAAGCGGGATTCCAGGCCTTCGCAGAGGCAGCAACCGGTACGGCTGAAGAGGGTGAGCTGCTTCATCAATCGGGCACCGGGTCACAGCCGCAGGGCGTGAAGGGATGACAGCGCAGCAGCCGTTTCACGGTGAGCCAGCCCCCCTTCCACGGTCCATGCTTCTGGATGGCCTCCAGGCCATAGGCGCTGCAGGTGGGCGTGAAGCGGCAGCGAGGCCCGATCATCGGGGAGATGAAGCGCCGATAAAACCCAATCCCTGCCAGGAGAACAGCCGCAAGAGCCTGGTTCAGTGCCTGTCGCAGGTTGGCCATCGGGCCGCCAGATACAGTTGCAGATTCGTGCATCGCGGCAGATGCCTGGAGCTGTTTCGGTTCCAGCATGCCCAACAACCGCACGAACTCAACACACACCTTCCCACCTATGTCTCGTTACCGCGGCCCTCGCCTGAGGATCACGCGGCGCTTGGGAGACCTCCCCGGTCTCACCCGGAAGGCCGCCAAACGGTCCTATCCCCCCGGTCAGCACGGCCAAGCCCGTCGCAAGCGCTCTGAATACGCGATCCGTCTCGAAGAGAAGCAGAAGCTTCGCTTCAACTACGGCGTCTCCGAGCGTCAGCTCGTGCGCTACGTGAAGAAAGCGCGCGCCCAGGAAGGTTCCACCGGAACCAACCTGCTCAAGCTGCTCGAGAACCGTCTCGACAATGTTTGTTTCCGCCTCGGCTTCGGTCCCACCGTGCCCGGCGCCCGTCAACTGGTGAACCACGGCCACGTCACCGTGAACGGTCGTGTGACCGACATCGCCAGCTACCAGTGCAAGCCCGGCGATGTGATCGCCATCCGCGAGCGCAAGTGCAGCAAGAAGCTGGCTGAAGCCAACCTCGAGTTCCCCGGTCTGGCCAACGTGCCCAGCCACCTCGAGCTGGACAAGTCCAAGCTGAGCGCCAAGGTCACCGCCCGTTGCGAACGCGAGTGGGTTGCCCTGGAGATCAACGAACTGCTGGTGGTGGAGTACTACTCCCGCAAGGTCTGATCCAGATCCGCAGTTCACAACCCCACGATGCGCAACCCTGGGTTCAGGGTTGCGTTTTTTTTTGGCTGATCCCCAGGCACTGCAGTCGCTCACCGGCCACGACTGGCTGGGATTGATCCACCCCGTGCTGATGATCCTGTTCGTCTACCCGGTGGTGGGCGCCACGATCCGGCTGGGAATCCTGGCGCGGGAAAAGCGGCTCAAGATCAACCCAATCGCCGACACGGTGCCGGTGGAGCATGCGCAGCATGGGGCCTGGGTGACCGGCGGAGTGCTGGTGGCGGTGCTGATCGGCCTGGGCCACAGTCTCTGGAGCAGTCACCCCCTGGGTCTGATCGTCACCGGCAGCGCTGTGCTGTTCAGCTTCGGGCGCCTGCTAACGACCCGGCTGGTCTGGCAGCGCTTTCTCTGGGCTATAGCCAGTGCAGGCGGCTTGCTTCTGCTGGGGCTGCATCCGGCCGTGGAGCGGTTCAGCGATGTTCCCTGGAGCCCCCTGTTCTGGCAGTCCCATTTCTGGATGGGAATGTTGCTCACCGCCCTGTTGCTGAGCTCAACGGCGCTGCAGCCCTTGATTGGTCATTCCGTGCAGGCCAGGCGCATTCACATCAGCAGCAATCTGCTGGTGGCTTTGCTGCTGGCCATGCAAGCGATCTCGGGAACGCGAAATCTGCTGCTGCACTAAGCCAACGCTGAAAGCTGCTGACGCAACCAGGGAAGGCTCAGGCCGATCACGTTGGAATAACAGCCATCCAAGCCATCGATGCAGAGGCCGCCGCGGCCCTCGAGGGCAAAACCACCAGCGCACTGCAGCGGTTCTCCACTGGCCACATAGGCCTCGATCTCGGCCTGGCTGAGCGGAGCAAAGCGCACCACCGTTTCCACGCAAGCCAACAGCTCAGGTTGTCCGCGACGGATCAGGCAATGGCCCGTCAGCAGAGATCCGCAGCCGCCAGCCATCCGCTGCCAACGCTCGATCGCTTCGCCTGGCCCTGAGGGCTTGCCGAACACCTGCCCTTCAAAACTGAGCACCGAATCACAGCCCAGCACAGCAGTGATCTCGGCATCGCCCACCGGGTCAAGCGTCTGGGCGACAGCTGTGGCCTTGGCCTGAGCCAGCAGTTTCACCAGCTCTGCGGGCTCCGCATGCTGGATCTGGTCTTCATCCACACCGCTGACGCGCACCTGATGCGGGATTCCCGCTTGCTCCAGCAAACGGCGACGCGCCGGCGAGGCGGAAGCAAGCATGAGCACGGGAACACACCGCAGAACAACGCTCCGTAGGCTGCCAGGGACGGAAGGCTTCGCCATCGCTCACCCCACCGACCTGCTGGATCGACGCAGCCGTGACCGGGCCTGCCGGGCCATGGGATGCCTGCCCTTCTCTGAAGCGCTCTATCGGGATCTTCAGCAGCAAGGCTTGGATGCCGGCGACCTCTGGAGCGAACCCAGCCGCTACGGCCGCAAAACACGCTGGTTCCGCAACAGCGAAGCCCTCGAAGACGACCTGCGTTGGCTGATCAGCGTGGGCGTGCTGCGCCGGGAAGTGGATGGGCAAGGGCTGACCAGCCGTTTCAGGCTCACGCCCCTGGGTCGCCAGCTGCTCGATGACGACCCCGCACTCCTGCAGCGTTCGATTCCGGTGTTGGAGCGTCTGCGTCACGGCCTGCGTCGGCACTGGCCGCTGTGACCGGCACCACGCCGCGGCCCCTGATGGTGCTGGGCACCTCCAGCGGTGCCGGCAAATCGCTGATGACGGCGGCGCTGTGCCGGGTGCTCCAACGCCGTGGGGAACAGGCGCTGCCCTTCAAGGGGCAGAACATGAGCAACAACGCCTGGGTGGATGCCGATGGCGGGGAGATGGCCTACTCCCAGGCCATGCAGGCCTGGGCGGCGGGCCTTGAGCCCTGCTGCGCCATGAATCCCGTGCTGCTGAAACCACGGGGAGACAGCACCAGTGAGGTGATCCATGGGGGCCAGAGCGTGGGGATCGCCCGCGCCGAGCACTACTACCGCGACTGGTTCCGCCCCGGTTGGCAGGCGATCCGCACCGGCCTGATGCAGCTCCAGCAGCAATGGCCCCAAGGCCGGCTGGTGCTGGAGGGGGCTGGAAGCCCGGTGGAAGTGAACCTGCAACGCCGCGACCTCACCAACCTGCGCCTGGCCCAGTACCTGCGGGCCAACTGCCTGCTGGTGGCCGACATTGAGCGCGGCGGTGTCTTCGCCCAGATCGTTGGGACGCTCGCTTTGCTGCGCCCGGTGGAGCGCCCGCTGATCAAAGGCATCCTGATCAACCGCTTCCGCGGCCGTCGGGAGCTGTTTGATGAGGGTCGCCAATGGCTGGAAGCCAACACCGGGGTACCGGTGTTGGGGGTGATGCCCTGGCTCAACGAGCTGTTTCCACCCGAAGATTCCCTCGATCTTCTGGAACGCAAACCCACCCGCGGGGCCACCGATCTGGAGATCGCTGTGCTGCGGTTGCCCTCCTTGAGCAACTTCTCCGATCTCGATCCGCTCGAAGCCGAAGCCAGCCTGAAGCTGCGCTGGATTCAACCCGGGGAACCCCTGGGTGAGCCGGATGCGGTGATTCTTCCGGGAAGCAAGCAGACGCTGCGGGATCTCGAAGCGTTGAACAGCTGTGGACTGGCCGATCAACTCAGGGCCTACGCCCAGGCTGGGGGGTCCGTCCTGGGCATCTGCGGCGGCATGCAGATGCTGGGCAAAACGTTGGACGATCCGGAGGGACTGGAGGGCAACGATCAGCGGGGACCCCAGAGCGGCTTGGGCCTCCTGCCCCTGGACACCACCTTCAGCGGCACGAAACGGCTGAGCCAGCGCAGCATCGATGGCCTCTGGCCCATGGAAACACCGCTGAACGGTTTTGAACTGCACTACGGCACCACCACCCCAGGTCCCGGTCTTCAGCCGCTAAGCAGCGACCCTGGTTTGGGGTGGTGGGCTCCCGGGCCCAAGGGTTCGAGCGTGGTGGGCACCTACCTGCACGGCTTGCTCGACAACGGCCCCTGGCGACGGGCCTGGCTCAACCGGCTTCGCGAGCAACGGGGATTGCAACCGCTGGCCAACGATCCCAAGAACCACAGCGCCCACCGTGATCTGTTGCTCGATCGCCTCGCCGATGCCTTCGAGCAACATGTGAACCTTGCTCCATTGCTCCAGCCATGACGTCGATTCCTGTGCGCTGGCCCGATGGGCGCATCACCCACGAAACCATCGGCGAGGACTGGTTGGTGGCCGCCAGTGGAGCGGGCATCAGCATTCCCACCGGTTGCCTGGGGGGCAGCTGCGGGGCCTGCGAGATCGACGTCAACGGCAAGACGGTGCGCGCCTGCATCAGCACCGTTCCGGCGTCGAAATCAGCGAAACTCAGGGTTGAATTCGCCACCGACCCGCACTGGTGACTCGCCTTCGCCTCAGCCTGATGGCCCTGCTCACCGGCACCCTGAGCGGCGCCGGTGTGGCGGTTGTGATGGGCTGGATCGGTGGCTTAAGCCAGCGGCTCTGGGGAGATCCGGTACTCGAGGGCTTGGATCGCAGCCTTCCCCTGGGCTGGTCGCTGCTGATCTGCGGCGGCAGCGGCTTGATCCTCTCGCTTCTGCATCGCCCCGGCCCCACCACATTGCTACCGGAGCTGCTGGACACCCTGAGTGATCTGCGTGATCCCGACCAGGCACCGAAGCGCGATGAAGCTCGCGGTCTCCTCGGAGCGGCGCTGGCCCAGGTTGGGGGAGGTTGCATCGGACCTGAGGCCCTGATGAGCCGCATGGCCGCCCTGGTCAGTCAACAGATCTGGCGTGGTCGTGACCAGAAGCTTCAGGAAGCAACAGTGGCAGGCAGCCTCGCCTTTTTCGGAGCTCCACTGCTGGGGGGTGCTGTGGTGGGCGAGGTCACTCACCCCAAAAACCGCAAGCAGGCCTACCTCGACCGCTGGTTGCCGGGCAGCCTCGGCGGTGTTGCCGGTTTTGCCGCCCTCAATGGCATGGGAACCGCTAGCGGTGGATCGCTGCAACGGCTTCCCTACATCTGGCCCAGCAACCTGGGGGAAGATCTCGGCAGCCTCAGCGCAGGCCTGTTGGGGGGACTCATCGGTTGCGGCCTGGGTTTGTTGTTTCTGCAGTGGCGAGGCTGGCTGGAGCAGCGCCAACTCCTGGCCCAATGGCCCTGGTGGCCGCTGCTGAGCGGCCTGCTGTTGGGGGCCTGCATGCACTGGTTGCCGTTGGTTCCCTTCGCCGGAGAAGAGCAGCTGCGGCCCCTGCTGGAAGGCCAGAACTCAAGTGGGGCCTTGGTTCTGCTCCTCTCCTCGATCGTGAAACTGCTGATGCTTGGCCTTTGCCTGGAAACAGGCTGGCGCGGAGGGGTGTTCTTCCCCTTGTTCCTGGTGGCCTGCGCACTTGGCATGGGACTCCACCTGCTGCTGCCCGATCTGGGCAGCCTGGGCAGCTGGTGCGGCGCCCTCACAGGTGCGTTGTACCGCTGTGTGCTTCCTGCACCCTTGGCGGTTCTGGTGCTCGGGGTTGCCCTCCTGCAGGGTCACGGCACAGCCGGCCTTCTGGTGGGCCTCGGCATGGCGCAGCTGATCAGGCGCCGAGCTGAGCGGGATGGTGGCCCTCCACTTCGCCCTTAAACACACGGCTGGCCCGGATGTCGGCCTCCTCAATCGTGATGAGATCCTGCTTGGTGAGGGCTTCTCCCATCCGCGAAAACAACCGGTTGGCCTGGCGCAGACGGGCCCGATCCAAGGCATTGCGAACCGAGCGCGCGTTGGCGAAGAAAGGCAGCTGACGCCGACGCGAGACGTAGTCGGAGAACGCCGTCTCGGCCTCGGCACTGAACTGGTAGTGCTGGGCCTCGAGGAGCAGGCCTGCAATCGCCATCAGCTCGTCGTCGCTGTAGTCGGGGAAATCGAGATGGTGCGCCACCCTTGAAGAGAGGCCTGGATTGGAGCTGTAGAAGGTCTCCATCCGATCCCTGTAGCCCGCAAAGATCACCACAACGTCGCTGCGCCGGCTCTCCATCTCCTGCAGGAGAATCTCAATCGCTTCGGCGCCGTAATCGCGTTCGTTGTCTGGCTTGTAGAGGTAATAGGCCTCATCGATAAACAGCACGCCACCCTGGGCACGCTTGAGCATCTCCTTGGTTTTTGGGGCGGTGTGACCCACGTACTGACCCACGAGATCGTCGCGGGTGGCCGTCACCACATGACCCTTGCGGAGGTAACCCAGGCGATGCAGGATTTGCGACATCCGCTGCGCCACGGTGGTCTTGCCCGTTCCGGGATGGCCGGTGAACGACATGTGCAAACTGGGCGCGGTGCTGGGCAGCTCCAGTTGCTGCCGCGCCTGATCCACCAGCAGCAGCGCTGCGATCTCCCGAATCCGCGTCTTCACCGGCGCCAGGCCGATCAGTTCACGGTCCAGTTGGTCCAACACCTCAGCCACACCGGAATCGGCGTAAGCCGAAGCCAGATCAACTGAGGAGGGCATCGATCTCTGCGGCAAAGGCACGATCGGCTTCGCTCAGCTGGGCCTCGGGGCCGTCATCCTCGGGCCGGATCGTGATGTTCACGTAGGTGCGCCCAAAGCTGATGTCGGGGAAGCGCTGGGTGGCCTCGCTGTGATCGCCGAGTTTGTCGAGAAAATCCCTGGTGGCGTCGTAGCTCTCAAACTCGAAACGACACTCGAGGCATACGGGTCGTTTCCGCTCCTGCCACTGATTCATCAGAGTCCCCGTTCAGCCTGAACCTGCTGGAAACCTAGAGGAGCGCCACCCGCTGGCAGCCCATCAAGCGCCCAGACCAGGACTCGGCGTAGGCCCGATTGGCGGCCTGCTGCTCGGGGTCATCGGTGTCCAGCGGATGCGGCATCGTGCCGGCGATGGCGGCATTGGTGACGCAGAACATCGACTTCTGGAAGCTGACGCAGATCTGCACGTGCACATCCGTTTGGCCTCGACCGTTGTCGTCGTACCAGAGGCTCAGTTCCTCGGGCAGGTGGCGGTACATGTCCTGCATGCAGAGGCTGGGGGGAATGCCCGCACCCATGCTCGGAATCGGGTCGGCGTAAAGGGCGCCGTACTTGAAATCACTGATGTCCGGTGAAATCTGCCGGGCCTGGGCGTTGTACGACACCGTTCCAAGGAAGGGCATGCCGCGGAAGAAAACGGCCTCCACGTAGGGCACCGCAACATCCACCAGAAAGGTGAGACCCGCCTCAGGGGGAAGCACCCAGATCTCTTCACCACCGATCGTCACCTTGTATTCAATCGGGCTTCCGGCCGCCGCCACCAGGCCATCGCGGATGTGATGCACCACATCGTTGACGCAGGTGACTTCCTTGATCGCGTAGCGACGGGCCAGGTCGACAAAGATGTCGCTCATCACGCGCCAGAACAGACCGAGGCAATAAATCGTGGTGAGCGAACGGATGGCCTCGGGGGCGAAATCGGGATAGAGGCGGTTGTTGAGGGCCAGCAGAGGGTCGCGCGCCGACTTGCGCTTGATGATCCGCTGGCAGGCCTCGGCGAACTCAGGCGTGTCGAGGTAGGCATCCAACCCGCCGGTGCCATGCCAGAACATCGCCTTCTGGCAGTACTCGGCGTACTCAAAGTTGATGCGATCCCCCATCAGATGGGTCCAGAGGCGCTTGAGGTTGAACCCCTCATGGAAGAAGCGGAACATCGGGAAGGGATTGAGCATCTGCTGCTCGCCCTGATCCACCAGGTTCTTGCTGTAGGCATCGAGAACAAGCCCATAGCTCTCGAGCACATTCACCACCTGCAGCAGATGGTCGGGGGTGTCCTTGAGCAGCGGCGTGTCGCTGAGCAAACGACGGATCAACTCCTCCTGATCAGGAAGCACTGGAGGTTGAACAGGGGATGCGGATGTCGGGGTCATGACAGATCTCCAGTGATCAGGCTGAGGCCCGTGGTGGCCGCCTCACTGAGGTTCGACAGCAACTCCGGAGCAAGGCCAAGCACCAGCACACCGAGGCTGAGGGCGATGGCCGGGGCCTGCTCCCGCAGCGCCACGCGGTTGAGGATACGGGGATTCACCACCTCGCCGGGGGCTATCGCCAGGCGACCGAAGAAGGCGCGATTCACCAACAGCAGGAAATACACCGCCGTCAGTCCCGATCCCACCATGGAAAGCAGCGTGGCCAAGGGGAAGGGCTGAAGGCTGCCGCGGAAGATCAGGAATTCGGAAATGAAGCCGGCCATACCGGGGATTCCGGCACTGGCCATCACCCCGATGATCATCAGAGATCCAGTGAGCGGCAGGCCGCGCTGGGGGTTGAGCAGGCCACGCAAGACGTTGAGATCGCGGGTGCCGGTCTGGGCATAAACGACACCCACCACCAGGAACAGCACGCCAGAGATCAGGCCGTGGCTCACCATCTGGAACAGGGCCCCCATCAACCCGAGCGGCGTGGCGGCGGCGGCGGCCAGCAGCACGTAGCCCATGTGGCCCACCGAGCTGTAAGCCACCATGCGCTTCATGTCGGTCTGGGCAATCGCCGCAAGGGATCCGTAGAGCACTGAGATCGCAGCCCAGCCGGCCAGCCAGGGAGCAGCCACCTGCCAGGCGTCGGGGAACAAGCCAAGGCAGAAACGCAGCAGGCCGTAGGTGCCCAACTTGAGCAGCACACCTGCCAAAAGAACCGACACCGGTGTGGAAGCCTCGGTGTGGGCATCCGGCAGCCAGGTGTGGAAGGGGAAGAGGGGGATCTTGATGCCGAAGCCGATCAACAGAGCACCCATCAGCAGCAGCTGGGCGGTCATGCCCAGTTCACCGGAAAGGATCGGCCGCAGACTGAAATCCATGGTTCCTGTGACCAGAGCAATGCCGAGGAAGGCACCCAGGATCAGCACGCCTGAGACGGCGGTGACGATCAGAAACTTCGTGGCGGCGTAGGCCCGGTTGGCACCACCCCATACAGCGATCAGCATCCAGAGGGGGATGAGTTCCAGTTCGTAGAACAGGAAGAAGAGCAGAAGGTTCTGGGCCAGGAAGGCACCATTCACCGCTCCGGAAATCACCAGCAACAGGGCGAAGTAGACCCGGGGGCGGTTTTCGATCGTGCGCGACGCGATCGCCGCCACCAGGCAGAGCACCCCATTCATCAACACCAGCGGCAACGACAAACCGTCCAGCGCCAAGGCGTAATCCAGCCCGATGGCATGCACCCAGCGGGCCTGTTCCACCAACTGCAAACCTGCGTCGGCGGCATCGAAGGGAAGCAGCAGGGCGAAGCTCGCCAAGCACTGCACCACCAGAAGCACGATGGACACATCGCGCAGGCGTGCACTGGACGGGGATCCCGGCCAGAGGATCAGAGCCAGAGCCCCGAGGAAGGGAATCAGAAGCAGGAGGGAAAGAAGCATCTCGGGGCGATCAGGTGAGGAACCAGCTCACCGCGGTGAGGAAAAGAACGATGGCCAGGAGCACCGTCAGCACGTATGTCTGGCTCTGGCCGCTGACGCTGAGCTTGAGGCTGTCGGCACTGGCCAGGGAGAAGCGAGCCACCCCATTGAGAAGACCATCCACCACATTTCGGTCGAACCAGGAGGCCAGGCGAGAGAAGCCAGCCACCACGTTGACGATGGTGAGGCGATAGAAGCGCTCGGTGTAGAAGTCGTAGGCCAGCAGGTCCTGCCACCAGCGCAGCACAGGATTCAGCGAGCGGGACCAGGCCTTGCTCAGGGGAAGAACAGCACCAGCGAGCAGGCCCAGCAGTCCGCTTCCCACCACCAGAGCTGCTGCCCAGAGGGGGAAGGCCAACAAACCATCGAGCGACTCAAGCCGCACCAGCAACAGCGGGGTGATCAGCACGATCACGGTGAGCGCCACCATTGGGAACGCCATCTGCCAGTTCACCTCGGCAGCCCGGCGGGACTTGATCAGGGAATCCCCCATGAACACATGGCGGAACACCCGCACCAGACCCATGGCAGTGAGTGCGTTGGTGAGAAGGAACACCGCCATGAACGGAACCGAGCGCACGCTCAGCAGCTCAATCGATTGGGCCAGGGCCAGGAAGCCACCCAGGGGCAGGAATCCCACGAGACCAGCACCACCCACCAGAAACGCCGTGGTGGTAGCCGGCATGCGGCTGCCCAATCCCCCCAGCTCGGTGATGTCCTGACAGTTGGTGGAGGCAATCACGCCGCCAATGCTCATCGACAGCAGCGCCTTGGACACGGCATGGGTGAACAGCAGCAACAAGGCCAGAACAGGGATCTGCAGCGCAATGGCAATGAAGACAAGGCCCATGTGGGCCGTTGTGGAATACGACAGCGTGCGTTTGATGTCCACCTGAGCCAGGGCCACCAAAGAGCCACCGATCGCACTGATGCTTCCGATCACGAGCATCACGCCGATGGCGATGGGAGAGAGCTGAAGGATGGGCATCACCTTCAGCAGCACGATGGCGCCGCAGGTCACCACCACCGAGTTCCGCAGAATCGAAGCGGGGTTCGGACCCTCCATGGCTTCGTCCAGCCAGAGGTGCATGGGGAACTGGGCGCATTTGCCCGTTGGGCCAGCAACCAGGCCCAAACCCAACAGCGTTGCCGCCAAGGGAGAGAGGGTGTCTTGAGCGGCCCAGGCGTAAAGGTCGTTGAACCCCATCACGCCGGAATAGCTGCAGAGCGCCACCACACCCATCAGCAGCAGCACATCACCAACGCGCTTGGTGAGGAAGGCATCCCGGGCTGCTGTGACCACCAGGGGTTGGGCGTACCAGAAACCCACCAACAAATAAGTGGAGAGCGTCAGCATCTCCAGCAGGAAATAGCTCTGGAACAGGGAGTCGCTGAGCACGACACCACTCATCGCACCCTCGAAAAAACCAAGCAGGGCAAAGAAGCGGGCCAACGCCCATTCCTTGTCCATGTAGCCCAAGGAATACACCTGCGACAGCAAGCTGAGGCCCGTGATCAGTTCCAGGGCCACCAGGTTGGTGAGCGACAGGCTGAAGCTGATGTTCAGCTCCAGATCAGCCACGCTGAGCCAGGGGAAGGCCAGATCCACCGGCCCTGATTGGTACACCTCCTGCAGGATCAGGCTTCCGTGGGCGAAGGCCAGCAGGGTGAGAAGAATGTTGAGGTAGGCCGCCGGTCGATGGGCATCTCGGCGGAACCAGCCACAGGCCCAAGGGAGAGAAACCAGCATCCCGATGAACCCATAGAGCGGGATCAACCAGGCGGTCTGGATGGGAAGCGAAAGCTCCGGGGTCAAAACGGCGAGCGGGATGGTGATCGAGCTGGTCGCTGGTGGGCCGGCGAATCTAGGAGCCGGTCAGGAGCAAAAGGGCTCTTTGTGAACGGCTGTGAGGAGGCTTTTGTGCAATCAGCTGCGGCGAGCTGCACCACTGCCGGCCAACACCGGCTCCACCTCTTTATGAGGACGGGCAATGATGTGAGCTGCGACAAGGCCGTCGCCCACGCGCTCGCAGGCATCGGCACCGGCACGCACAGCGGCATTCACTGCACCGGTTTCGCCACGCACCATCACCGTGACGTAGCCACCACCCACGTACTCACGGCAGATCAGGCTCACCTCAGCAGCCTTGGTCATCGCATCGGCTGCCTCAATGGCAGGAACCATGCCGCGGGTTTCGATCATGCCCAGTGCCACACCGGGAACGATGGGGGAAGGGGTGGCAGCGGGCTTGGTCACGGCTGAGCCGCCTCCGGATCCGGTGTTGGAAGCGCTGCTGCGACGCGTTGTGGTGGACGCGCGACGGGTGGTTGAAGCAGGAGCTGCCTTGGCGGGAGTCGACGCGGGAGCAGGAGTGCTGGCTACAGGCTTCACGTCCACAGTCTTGTTCGCCGCGGCGGTGCTGCGGGTGGTGCGACGACGGGGGGTGGGGGAAGGAGTGGCCATGGATTGGTAGGTGTGGAAGCGGAACGGAAACGGCGGAGGGAAGTGAAGGATCCCTATCCGTCCGGATTCCAGAAATCGATGATGCCACCGATGGTGAGATCGGTGAGAACGGTGTTATCAGGGCAGGCATGCCGGGCAGCCGAACCGCTGGCGGTGAAGACCCAGTTGCCCTCACGGGCACCCACGGGATCAACCGCCACCAGCTTCTTGCCCTTGTTGTTCTTGAGAATGCGCAGGTGCATGTGATCCAGACCGGCAACCCGGTAGGAGCAGACCAGCGTTCCCATCACCTGCATGATCTCCATCAGCTGGCCTTGCCTCCCGCAGGTTTGCTGGGGCTGGGGGACGGAGAGGGAGCGGAGGTCTTCGGGGGGTCGGGTTCCCAGTGGTCAATGATCCCCACAATCGTGAGGTCACTGGGATACGACTTGCTGCCGGCAGCTTCACGGGCGGCCGAGCTGCTGACGCAGATCACCCAGTCCCCAGGTTTTGCACCCACCGCATCGACGGCCACCTTCTTGGTGCTGCCATCCAGCACCACCTGGAGGTGCTTGTGCTCGAAATCGGGAATCCGGTTGGTGGAAACGAGCGGCTTGACGACCTTGACGATGAGCATGATCAGTGAGCCTCCGGAAGTTGCGGGTCGAGCGTGGAACCGACGACCTCGGCCGGAGCCGTCTGGTTGCGGTCGCGAATGGTGAGACAAGTGTGGAGCAGACCCTCATCAACGAGAGCTGCGTAGCGATCGGCGATGGCCTGGTTCACCCGTTGGCAATCAGCGATGGCCCGTTCCCGAGCACCGGGCACACGGCCGGAATAGTCGAAACGCACGACAACCGGAATCGGCAGATCCCGGGACACATTCAGACCCTTGAAAATTTTCACGCCCACATCGAGATCGGGGGCGCCCTCCTCGACCGTGTCGAGGTGGGCGAAATAAGTGAGGTTGCGCAGATGCACCTCTTTAAAACCAATGCCAACGCCAATGAAACGCTCTGCATGCCCGGCATCCGGGTAGGTGCCCCCGTGAAGATCCTGCACGTAGTCGATCTGGGAGAAGTTATTGGCGAGCAAACGGGTCAGGAACGACACCATCCCGGCATCCATGGGGCCAGGAGCAGAGCTCTCAACGGCTTCAGCAATCTGTGCCATCGCTTGATCGGCACTCATCGATGCCGTGGCGGCATGCAGTTCCCTGGCGCAGAGCCAACGGTCGAGCACCATTTCGCTGTCACGGCTTGGGGGATGCACTCGGACTGCATCGGTGTCGGTGTCGAGGCCGATCAGCAGAAGATCAACGGAGGCACCGCAACAGAAGCTGTTTTCAACCGACTCACGGAAATCGAGCAGGCGTTGATGACCCGCCGATGCCGCCAGTTCGTCATTGCTGCCATGGGCAGCGCAGCCCTGATGGGAGGGATCGAGAGAACTGAAGTGGTACGTCACCACCTTCAGGTAACGGGTCGGTTCCGTGGAGGGATTGGGTGAACCTTCGCGGTAGCGACGGTGCTCGGTTTTGACCCAGCGGTTCACCGTGTTCTCCACGTCGAACATGGCGCCAGCGTGGGAACGGCGACGCACAGCGCTGAAGGGAATGCGTAGGGCATAGGCCACGGTGTGAGCCAACCGACCATCGGCACAGGGCGTCAGGTCGAGCAGATGGATCCCACAGTCGAGCAGGAACTGTTCGAACTCCCGGGAGGCAGCACTGCCCGTACCGGCATCCAGGGGATCGTCCTGGAAGAAGCGGTCACTGAACAGCCGGTGGCTTTCGAACACGCACCAGGCGAACAAGGCGCGCATGTCGAGGGGGCGAACCCAGGCCCGCTGCAGGATGTGATCCGGCAGATCAAAGCCGAGTTCGGCCCGGCACAACCGCTGGGCCTGGGGAATGAAATCGGTTTCGTGCTGAAGCGCTGAAACCTGCTGCAGCAGGGGAACGATCCGATCAAAGCGGCCCTTGATCTCCTGCTCGTAGGCCTGGAGACGGGCATTTGCCGCTGCATCCGTCAACGGATGATGCCGGTGGGTGATCGGCAGAGAGCTGCGGCTCAGATTGAAAGGAACCGACCGAGTGGCTGCCTTTTCACGGCGGACCCAGCCTGGCTGAGTGGGTGCGGGACGCTGAACGTCCTTGCTGGAGCGAATCCGACCACCACCAACCGGGGAGCCGCCCAGTTGAGCGGCCTTGCCCGCAGTGGTGAGGGCATGGCGCCGATCCAGAGCGGCCTTGCGGGTGGAGGACTCCACGTCAGACGAGGTCTGAACCGAATCAGAGGTTGTGGCCAGCTGTTGAAGCTGACGTCGGGTGGGTGCCGAGGGGGCCTGAGGTCGCCCGCCACGGAGAGGCTTGGAGCGAACCATCAATGAATCAGCCCCGTGCGCCGCCGGAGACGGTGATCAGGGAACCCTTCTCAGTGTTGCCACTGGAACCGGTCACGCGGCTCACAGGCCATTCGTTCTCCTCGTTGCGCTTGCGCTCGAAGGGAGACATGGCACTCATCGGGCCGGGACGGCTGGGATTACGACGGCGGGCCGAAGCACCCTCAGTACCGGTCACGTGCTCACCACGATCCCAGTCATCACCAGTGATCTTGGTGGAGGAACCCTCGCCGGTCACCCGGGATGCAGGCTTCTCGGAAGGCTCGCTGACCACAGCCACGGTGGGCTGGAACTGGCGCTGCTGACGATTCTGGAACTCTCGGTTGTCGAAGCGGAACTGCTCGGTACCGGTCACCTTGCCACCAGCCATGTCAAAAGGGCCGGTGATGCGATTCCCCTGCTCATAGGAGGTACCCGTCACGCCAGAGGCGGCCTCACGTTGCTGCTGGGCAGCACGGGCGGGAGACACCACGCTGAAGCGGGTCCAGGCAGCACCCTCAGGAGCTTGGCCGTGGGTGTCGGTGCCAGCAGGAGCGTCAGCGCCGCAGGCAGCGGCCAGCTGATCAGCACCCACGTAAGGCGTGCCGGTGACGGCTTCACAAGCACCACGCTTGTCGCCGGTCATAACACCACCCACACCAGGCTGGATGCCGGTCATGGCAGCGGAGGGGGTGCCGACACGCACAGGCGTGCGCTCACGGATGGCCTGAACTGCAGGGGTGCCGCAGTGCTGGCCGGCCTGCTCAAGACCTGCATAGGGGGTGCCGGTGACGGCCTGGCAGCTGCCGGGCTCGTCGCCAGTGACGTTCTCCGAACGGCCCGTACGGGTGCCGCTCACCACCTGGTTGCGGTTGGTGATGCTGAAGCCAACCTTGGCGGCCTCGGGCTCGGGCTTGCCGCCACAGAACGCATTCACCTGCTCAGCACTCACGTACTGATCACCCGTCACGCGGTGGCAGGAGCCGAACTCATCGCCGGTCACCTGAGCGGAACGGCCGACCAAGGTGCCGGTCACGCCAGTGCCGGAGAGGGTTCCGGAGAGACCCACCTTGGCGGCAGGGCGACCTTCGGGCAGAGGATCTGAACCGAGGTACTGATCGCCGGTGAGGCTGCGGTTGGCACCCGCTTCATCACCGGTGACGCTGGCGGAGCGACCCACCATCACACCACTCACAGGACGACCCTGTTCGGTGAGGCTGTGGCCCACCTTGCGAGGGGAAGTCACGCCACCACCGCAGTAGGCAGCGGACTGGTTAGCGGAGATGTACTCGGTGCCGGTCACGCTCTTGCAGGTGCCGGGCTCATCGCCGGTGACCTTTTCGGAACGGCCGACTTCATTACCGGTGACGCGGTTGCCATGGCTGGTGGCGGTGACGCGCACCTTGGCCGGAGTGGTGGCAGCGGGAGCGGTCTGACAGAAGGTCTGGAAGACCTCGGCGCCCAGGTACTCGGTACCGGTGATCGAACGGCAGGTGCTGGCCTCGTTACCGGTGGTTTTCACCGAGCGGTTGGCCTGGGTGCCGGTCACGGTCTGGCCACCGGTGGTGGTGCTTTCACCCACCTTCCAGTGGGCATCAGCGGCAGCGGCTTGCTTGGCGCCGTGGCGGTTGGGACCAGTGGGGCGGGTCACACCAGCGCTTTGCTTGTTGCGGGCACCGGCCTTGGTGCGCAGCTCACGCACATGTTGTGCGAGCTCACGGCTGGTGAGGTCAGGGTTGGCCTGACGGGCAACGGCTGCTGCACTGGTGGGTTGCTTGCCAGCGGTTTTGCCGTGCTTCGACATGGCTTCACGACGGGCCAGCACCAGCGCGCGGCTGGGGTTCTCGATGGCACGACGCTTGGGAGTGGCCGAACGGCGCTCTGTGCGGGCGGACAATTTGGGAGCCGGTGCACTGAGGGAAGCCTTTTCAGCGGCACGCTTGCCACCGCAACCACAGCTCTTGGTGGTTTCAGCGGGTGCAGCAGCAGGAGCGGCTGCCTTGGTTTGACGGGCCACATCAGCGCGGTTGCGATCGCGGCTGGTGTCGGCGGTCTTACCGCGGCGGGACAGGGCATCACGACGGGCGAGCACCAGCTCGCGGCTGGGATCGCGATGGGGCTTGACCTGGGAGCTGAGGTTTGCTGGAGCAGCTGTGAAGGAGGTGGTCCGCTGCGGAGCTACAGCAGCGGGGGTGGCAGGTGCAGAGGCAGGCTCAGCAGCTGCGGCCGCGTTGGTGCGGGTGGGACGGGCATCAGCAACGGTGCGGACACGGTTGGCGCCATCACCAGCCGCTACCGAGGACTTCTTACCGGAAGTGGTCAGCGCCTTGCGGCGTTCAAGTGCGAGTTCGCGACTGGAGAGTCTTGCCATGTCCGCCCGAGGATGTCGTCGTGAAGTGGAAGGGCACTTGCCCCTCCGGAAAAAGCTGGAGCCCTGATCAGGTCAGGGCTCGGAACCAAGGGTTCGAAGGATCAGCGTCCTTCGAAGACCACGAAGCAGGCACCCTGGCTCTGGGTGTAGGCGTCGTAACCGACGATGCGCACGTGGTGGTCGGGGTATGCGCGGTGGCAAGCCTCGAGCTCACTGACAACGACGTTCAGATCCTTCTCACCGAAGAAGGGGAGCTTCCAATACGACCAGTAGGTGGCCATGGAGTTGCTGGGGTGGACGTGCTCGACGAGCGGGCTCCAACCCTGGGCAATGATGTAGGCGATCTGGTCGTAGATCTCGTCCTGGGTCATCGGCGGGAGGAAGCCGAAGGTCTCCAGGGTGGCGACTGTTTGATAGTCACCCACGGTGCTCTGGAAAGGCATGGGGATCCTGGGTGTAAGAAAAAAGGGTGGCCGGTTGCATCAACCGGCCGTTGAGACCATCAGTTCTGGACGTCGAGCTTGTCGACGGTGTCGAACTCGAACTTGATCTCCTTCCAGGTCTCGAGGGCGATGGCCAGCTCGGGGCTGTGCTTCGCGGCTTCCGTGAGGATGTCGCGGCTCTCTTTCTCGAGATGACGGCCGGCGTTGCGTGCCTTGACGCAGGCCTCGAGGGCCACACGGTTGGCAGCAGCACCTGCAGCGGAGCCCCAGGGGTGACCGTGGGTACCACCACCGAACTGAAGAACGGAGTCGTCGCCGAAGATGGTGACCAGGGCGGGCATGTGCCACACGTGGATACCGCCGGAAGCAACGGCGAACACGCCAGGCATGGAACCCCAGTCCTGATCGAAGAAGTTGCCGCGGCTGCGGTCTTCGGGCACGAAGGATTCGCGCAGCTGGTCGATGTAGCCGAGGGTGGTCTGACGATCACCTTCCAGCTTGCCGACCACGGTGCCGGTGTGGAGCTGGTCACCACCGGACAGACGCAGACACTTGGCGAGAACGCGGAAGTGGATGCCGTGCTTGGGGTGACGGTCGATCACCGCGTGCATGGCGCGGTGGATGTGCAGCAACATGCCGTTCTTGCGGCACCACTTCGACAGACCGGTGTTGGCCGTGAAGCCACCGGTGATGAAGTCGTGCATGATGATCGGCATGCCGAGTTCCTTGGCGAACTCAGCGCGCTCGTACATCTCCTCGGGAGTGTTGGCGGTCACGTTGAGGTAGTGACCCTTGCGCTCGCCGGTCTCCTGCTCGGACAGCTTGATGGCTTCCGCAACGAATTCGAAGCGGTTCTGCCAACGCTGGAAGGGCTGGGAGTTGATGTTCTCGTCGTCCTTGGTGAAGTCCAGACCGCCGCGCAGGCACTCATACACAACACGGCCGTAGTTCTTACCGCTCAGGCCGAGCTTCGGCTTGATGGTGCAACCCAGCAGAGGACGGCCGTACTTGTTCATCCGGTCGCGCTCGACCTGGATGCCGTTCGGCGGGCCGTAGCAGCTCTTGATGAACGCCATCGGGAAGCGGATATCTTCCAGACGGAGGTGGCGCAGAGCCTTAAAACCGAACACGTTGCCGACCAGGGAGGTCAGAACGTTGGTGATGGAACCCTCTTCGAACAGGTCGAGGGGGTAGGCGATGAAGGCATAGAAAGACTCCTTGTCACCAGGGACGTCTTCGATGCGGTAGCAACGGCCCTTGTAGAAGTCGAGATCGGTGAGGAGCTCGGACCACACAGTGGACCAGGTGCCGGTGGAGGATTCAGCAGCCACAGCAGCGGCAACTTCTTCCTTGGGCACACCTTCTTGGCCGGTGCACTTGAAGCAGGCCAGCAGGTCGGTGTCGAGGGGGACGTAATCAGGAGTCCAGTAAGTATCCCTGTACTCCTTGACCCCAGCGTCGTACTTCTTGCTCATGGGAAAACTCCGTTAGGTCGGTGAAGAGGTTGAGACGTTCGCGTGCCTCGTCAGAGGCTCAGCGGAAGATCTCAGTCCTTCTGACCCAGGAAGTTGCCGTTGCCCAGAGCAGGCTCCACTTCGCGGTGGGGGCGGGCAATGATGTGAGCGGCGACCAGGCCGTCACCGACGCGCTCGCAAGCGTCAGCGCCAGCGCGCACAGCAGCGTTGACAGCGCCAGTTTCGCCGCGAACCAGAACGGTGACGTAGCCGCCGCCGACGAACTCACGACCGATCAGGCGCACTTCGGCAGCCTTGGTCATGGCATCAGCTGCCTCGATGGCGGGGACCAGACCGCGGGTCTCGATCATGCCGAGGGCGATGCCCATGGTTTCGTTAGCCATTGCCTACCGGGAGAAGGGGTGGAATGTTCGCTGGGGACATTGCTCCGCCAGAACCCTTCCCGTCAAGCGATTTGGACGACTTTCTCGATCACTGTCCATAGTGAACCAAATAAGCCGGGCTTATCACCCTGTGCCTCACTGTTCCGGTCTGCTGTGGTGGTTCGTGTGATCACATCCCCACAAGTCGTTGTCGGCGCTGGTGAAGCTCCATAGGTTCACGTTGCGTCACCTTCCCAAAGCCTTGCTGCGGGGTGGAATGTTCAACCCAAACAGGTGTCGCTGGGTCGAATCCAGAGATTATTAGCTCCTAGTCCCAACCAGCCCGCACAATGGAGGCCCTCTTTTGACGGCCCTCCTTGGCGCTTGAGCTCACCATTGCCACGGGCAACCCGATCAAGGTTGCTGAAATCGAGGCCATGCTGGGACCTCTTCCTCTCGACGTGCAGCGTCAACCTGCCGATCTGGACGTTGAAGAGACGGGGAGCACCTACCGCGAGAACGCTGAGCTGAAAGCCAGCGCTGCCGCCCTGCGCACAGGCAACTGGGCCTTGGCTGACGATTCAGGGCTTGAAGTGGATGCGCTCCAAGGGGCACCGGGTCTGTATTCGGCCCGCTACGCCGAGGGAAACGACGCCAAGGTGCAGCGGATCCTGGAGGAACTGGTGGGATCGCCTTATCGGAGTGCCTGTTTCCGCAGCACGATGGTGTTGTGTGATCCCTCAGGCAACTGTCGTGCCGCGGCTGAGGGAATCTGCTGGGGCGAACTCCTGAGTGCCCCGGCCTACGCCGGCGGCGGATTCGAATCCCTGCTTTGGGTGCGGGAAGCCCGTTGCAGCTATGGCGAACTGAATGCGGCTCAGCTCAGCCGCCTGGGCAGCCGCGGGAAAGCGGCACGAGCTCTGGCTCCACAACTGCGTGAGCTGCTGCACCTGAGCTGATCCGAGCTGGTCTGAGTGCTCAGCGCAGCCTTGCGTTGCTGTTGATGTGGTCGATGGCGCGCATCGCCGCCGCGGCCGCCTCCTCCACATCACCCTCCCGTCCCGCGAGGGTGAGACGTCCGAAGGCACCCACCGCTTTCACGTCCACCAAGGTGATGTTGGAGGCTTTTTCAGCTTCGTTGGCAGCGATCAAAACGTATCCGGCCGGCTCCGTCTCCAGGATGAACATGCTCATCCCGGCTTCGATCATTGAGCCGCGTCGGTTCTGCCGGTTGATCAGCACGGCATGGTCGGGGGTGATCGCCCGGATCACTTCAGTCCAGCTCACATCGGCTGGAGAACGCTGATCGATGGTGCTCCCGATCGCTTCCAGCACCACATCTCCGGAATGGAGCACCGTGCTCTGGTCGCGGTGATAGAGGGCCATCGAGCCGAACGCCCGCTCCACCACCATCTGGCCGAGACGGACGTTGCTGGCCTTCAGGGCGATGTCTGTCACCCGGTGCACCGCCATGCCCGGTGACACCTCCATCCAGAGGCAGGCATCTCCGGGGATGGGCAGAAATCCCTGGCTCACAGAACCCATGTAGGCCGCCAGTTGCGGCTGCAGCGAATCGATGAAGACGTGGGTGCGCAGTTCGATCGACTGCACATGGCTGTTCTGCCGCAACAGCCGAGGCGACTCCGAATCCGTTGTCACAACGCAGCTCGCCCCGCCCTGCTGGGGGGTCACCTCAGTGCCGGTGACGAGAGCACTACCGCCGCGTCGCCGCTCCCGAGCATCGAAGCTGGCAAAACGGGTCATGGCGGGGAGTGTACCGGACCAATTCAGCAGAAACGGGCCAATAAAGAGTTAGAGCCTGCGGTCTTGCGCCTTGAAAAACAGCCGATACCGTCCGGAGAAGCCCTCTAGAGATCTTGCAATGACTGAGCAGTCTTCTTTGAAGCCAGTGGATCTCAACGCTGATCAAGCCCTTGGGATGGTGAGCTTCGGCCTGATGCAACGGCTTGCGCAGGACGGCCAGGTGGATCTGCCCTGGCTGGAGGCATCAGGAAATGCAGACATTGAGCGTCTGCGCCAGCTGCGTCAACGGCTGGAACTGACGTCGTTGGCCATCGAAACCGGTGCTCCACTCACCACCGCGGAGGTGAGCATGCTGCTGGGGGCCCGCCCCGGAACGGAACGGGTGGAACGCGGTGGCCTCGTTGCCCGCCGGGTCAGCCGCAACGTCTGGCGCTTGAGCAAAGCAGAGGAGAGCGATCGCTCCGATCGTTACGACGGATTCCGTCGCCGCCTTTGAGCTCAAGCCGGCTCTGCCTGGCTTGGGCGATCCCAAAGACTTTGGGCGACCTTTCCACTCCTCAGCGGATTTATTCGCAGCTTGGACAGGTTGATCATCAAGGGAGCGGCCGATGGCCGGGCCAACGCTGCTGAAGGAGTCGGGGCCGCGCGAAGTGTTCTGCGGCCTCACCTCGATTGTGTGGCTGCATCGGCGCATGCCCGATGCCTTTTTTCTTGTGGTGGGATCACGCACCTGCGCCCATCTGATCCAGAGCGCCGCAGGGGTGATGATTTTTGCCGAACCCCGTTTCGGCACAGCCATTCTCAGCGAGCGGGATCTGGCTGGCCTCGCCGATGCCCACGACGAACTCGACCGGGTCTGCAGGGAACTGCTGCAACGCCGCCCCGAAATCCGCACGCTATTTCTGGTGGGGTCCTGCCCCAGCGAAGTGATCAAGCTGGATTTGGCCCGGGCCGCCGAACGGCTCAACGAAGAACTGACAGGCCGGGTGCGGGTGGTGAACTACTCCGGCAGCGGCATTGAAACCACGTTCACCCAGGGAGAAGACGGGGCGCTGGCGGCCTTGGTGCCCCTGCTCCCCGCCAGCGATGAACGGCAGTTGCTGCTGGTGGGAACCCTCGCTGATGCCGTGGAAGACCGGCAGATGCACCTGTTCCAGCGGATGGGCATCGAAACGATTCGCAGCCTGCCGCCCCGGCAATCGACTGACCTGCCCGCCGTGGGAGCGGGAACCACGGTGCTGCTGACCCAACCCTTCCTCACGGAAACCGCGCGCCTGCTCAGCGACCGCGGCGCCACGGTGCTCACGGCCCCCTTCCCGTTGGGGGCCGAGGGGAGTCGCCGCTGGATGGAGGCTGCTGCTGCTGCCTTCCATCTTCCTGATGAACGGGTTGCTGCTGTGCTCGACCCGTTGATGGAGCGCGCCCAGAGCGCCTTGGCCCGCCATCGCGCCGTTCTGGAGGGCAAGCGGATCTTCCTACTTCCCGAATCCCAGCTGGAACTGCCCCTGGCCCGGTTTCTGCAACGGGAATGCGGCATGGAACTGGTGGAGGTGGGCACGCCTTATCTGAACCGCGAACAGATGGCTGCCGAGCTGGCCTTACTACCCGATGACGTCCCGGTGATGGAGGGGCAACACGTGGAGCAGCAACTGGACCGGGTTCGCGCCAGCCAGCCCGACCTGGTGGTGTGCGGGATGGGCCTGGCCAATCCGCTGGAGGCCGAAGGCATCGCCACCAAATGGTCGATCGAACTGGTGTTCAGCCCGATCCACGGCATCGACCAGGCCGGCGACCTGGCGGAACTGTTTTCGCGGCCGTTGCGTCGCCGGCAACTGATTCGACCTGGCCTCCACCCCAGCAGCCCCGACCCAACCGTGCACGCCTGATCCCATGCAACTCACGCTCTGGACCTACGAAGGGCCACCCCATGTGGGGGCCATGCGCATTGCCGCCTCCATGCGCGGCGTTCATTACGTGCTCCATGCCCCCCAGGGAGACACCTATGCCGATCTGCTGTTCACGATGATTGAGCGGCGCGGACAGCGTCCGCCCGTCACCTACACCACCTTTCAGGCCCGGGATCTCGGCGGGGACACCGCCGAACTGGTGAAACGGCATGTGCGTGAAGCGGTGGATCGCTTCCAACCCGATGCCCTGCTGGTGGGGGAAAGCTGCACCGCGGAGTTGATTCAGGATCAGCCCGGTGCCCTGGCCCAGGGCATGGAGCTCACCATGCCGGTGGTGAGTTTGGAGCTACCGGCCTACAGCAAAAAAGAGAACTGGGGAGCCGCGGAAACCTTCTACCAACTGGTGCGCAACCTGCTGAAGGAGAAGGCGCCAGCCAACAGCCAGCACGACCCCAGGGCATGGCAACACCAGGGCCGCCGGCCCCGGGTGAACCTGTTGGGCCCCTCCCTGCTGGGCTTCCGCTGCCGCGACGACGTGCTGGAGGTGCAGAAACTGCTCACCCTGCACGGCATCGATGTAGGTGTGGTAGCGCCCCTCGGGGCAGGCGTGGAGGATCTGCAGCGGATCCCCGATGCCGATCTCAACGTCTGCCTTTATCCAGAGGTGGCGGAATCCAGCTGCAGCTGGCTGGAGCGCAATTTCGGCATGCCCTTCAGCCGAACGGTGCCGATTGGCGTGGGCGCCACCCACGATTTCCTCGTCGAAGTGCACGAAATGCTGGGGATGGAGCCCCCCGCCCCCGACGAGGGCTACCGGCGCTCACGCCTGCCCTGGTATTCGGAATCCGTGGACTCCACGTACCTCACGGGCAAGCGGGTGTTCATCTTTGGCGACGGCAGTCACGCCCTCGCCGCAGCCCGGATCTGCAGCGAAGAACTGGGTTTCACGGTGGTGGGGCTGGGCACCTACAGCCGGGAGATGGCCCGGCCCGTGCGGGCCGCCGCCAAAGCCCTGGACCTGGAGGCCATGATCAGTGACGACTACCTGGCGGTGGAAGCGGCCATGGCCGAAGCGGCACCGGAACTGGTGCTGGGAACCCAGATGGAGCGCCACAGCGCCAAGCGGCTGGGGATTCCCTGCGCGGTGATCAGCACGCCAATGCACGTGCAGGACGTGCCCGCCCGAATGAGCCCCCAGATGGGCTGGGAAGGAGCAAACGTGATCTTCGACGACTGGGTGCACCCGCTGATGATGGGCCTGGAGGAACACCTGATCGGCATGTTCCGCCACGACTTCGAATTCGTGGATGGCCACCAGAGCCACCTGGGCCATGCCGGTGGTGCCGGCGCCGCCGACAGTTCCGGCTTGAGTGACATCCCAGGGGAGGGCGATGGCGCTCTGCAGTGGACGGCCGATGGGGAAGCCGAGCTGAAGAAGATCCCCTTCTTCGTAAGGGGAAAGGTGCGACGCAACACGGAGGCTTACGCGCGCGATGTGGGCTGCAGAGAGATCAGCAGCGAAACGCTGTATGACGCAAAAGCCCACTTCAAGGCATGAGTATTTGCACTCATTTCTTTTTATTTAATTGAAAGAAATTCTGCTCTTGCAACTCAAGCAAGAGCCAGATCTTTCATTTCTTGGTGAAAACCAACCACTGCACATCTGCTGCTGTTGAATGAAATCGACTTCTCTCGCACAGGTCGCTGCATGACCACAACCCTGACGCGACCGGCAGACGGTGAAGGCAGCGTGCAGGTCCACCAGGACCCAGCACTGAACATCCAGGAAGAAACCCTGGTGATCGCGGTCTATGGCAAAGGCGGGATCGGCAAATCCACCACCTCCTCGAACCTGTCAGCCGCCTTCTCGAAGCTGGGCAAGCGGGTGCTTCAGATCGGCTGCGACCCCAAGCACGACAGCACCTTCACCCTTACCCACAAGATGGTGCCGACGGTGATCGACATCCTTGAGGAGGTGGACTTCCACAGCGAAGAGCTGCGGCCTGAGGATTTCGTCTTCACCGGCTTCAACGGCGTGCAGTGCGTCGAGAGCGGCGGCCCACCGGCGGGCACGGGCTGCGGCGGATACGTGACCGGGCAGACCGTGAAGCTGCTCAAGGAGCACCATCTGCTGGAAGACACCGATGTGGTGATCTTCGACGTGCTCGGCGATGTGGTGTGTGGTGGTTTCGCCGCCCCGCTGCAGCACGCCAACTATTGCCTGATTGTGACCGCCAACGATTTCGATTCGATCTTCGCGATGAATCGCATCGTTCAGGCGATTCAGGCGAAAGCCAAGAACTACAAGGTGCGGCTTGGCGGCGTTGTTGCGAACCGCTCGGCAGACACCGATCAGATCGACAAGTTCAACGATCGCACCGGCCTGCGCACCATGGCCCACTTCAGGGATGTGGATGCCATCCGGCGATCCCGACTCAAGAAATGCACCATCTTTGAGATGGATGATGCCGATGAGGCTGTGCAAGCGGTGCAGACCGAATATCTGCGGCTGGCCCAGAACATGCTCGACAAGGTGGAGCCGCTCGAGGCCACATCCCTCAAAGACCGCGAAATCTTCGACCTGCTGGGATTCGATTGATCCTCACTTGATCAACAAAGCCATCGACAAAGCCCCGGACGCTGCAACCGGGGCCTTGTTGTGATGAGCTCGGCTCAAAGGCCAACGAGTTTCATCGACAGCTCCCACACCCGGCGGGCTGTTTCTGGATCCGTGGCCTTGTCGGAGAGTTCCTGGCTGAACTGCTGTCCATCCTTCTTCTGGCGGTTGCCCCAGCTCCAGTGCACCCCGGATTCAGCGAAGTCGGGATTGGCCACCACATCAGCCACCCGTTCCCCCGCCAGGGCCTGGGAGACATAGCCGCCGGTGATGTTTTTCTGAAACCAGGGGAAGATCGTCTGGAAGGCCTTGGGGGTGTTGCGGAACAACGGTGTGTCCGCCACACAGCCCGGGTAGAGCGACGTGAAGGTGATCCCCGTGTCCCCGTGCAGACGGCGATGCAGCTCCTGGGTGGTGATCATGTTGCAGAGCTTGCTGTCTTTGTAGGCCTTGCCGGGCTTGAACGGCTTGCCACTGGCCATGGCAACGGGGTCTTTGAACCCGGCTTCAAAACCTGAGAGGTCCCCCAGATCTGCCGGCGCAGGGATCGGAATCTTGCCCCCCAGCTCTTTGGAGTTCGCCGTCACAGTGCCCAGGATCACCACCCGCTTGGAGGGGTGCGTGGAGGTCTTGAGCCGACCCAAGAGCAGCTGCACCAGCAGGAAATGGCCGAAATGGTTGGTGGCCATCGAGATTTCATAGCCCTGGGGCGAACGCTCCGGCTGCTTCAGTTTCGGCTTGTACACGGCTGCATTGCAGACCACGGCATCCACGCGCTCGGGCAAGGCATCCACCGCCCGACGCACACTGTCGAGATCACCCATATCCATCAACACGTGCTTGAGACGCTCCTTGGGGAGGTCCATATCGTCAGCAGCTGCCGCGGCACGCTGCGGGCTGCGGTTCGCCGTGATCACCGTCCAACCCCGCTTCACCAAGGCGCAGGTGGCATTCAGGCCCACACCGGAGGTGGTGCCGGTGATCAGAACGGTGCCGGGCGTGGACATCAAGACAGGGCCAGGAAGGCTGCCAGTCTGCCGGTCAGCACTCAATCCCAACGCCGCTGGTCACGAATCTCAGCGCCAGATCACGCGCAGACGGTTGGGGGCGATCCACTGATCCTGCTCGCTGATCAGACGCTTCTCTCCACCGATGCTGAACAGACGATCGAAGCGTTGTTGCAGCGTTTCCAATTTCGCCGACTCAATCGACACGACCGCCGCGATTTCACTGTGGCGATCCATGCGTTCCTGATAGGCCACGGACAGACGGATCAGGCTGACAGCGCCCAACAGAACAAGCCCCGCCTTGGCCGCCAAGGCGAGAAGGCTGCACTGCAGTTCCTGTTGGTCGGTCTGCCGCTGAATCGCCGCAGCCATGCTGGCTGCATCCGTGCGGGGAGCTGATCTTTGAAACTGACTGGCGGTCACCGCATCAGCACGAACATCCGCTTGTAACGCAATCCGTTCGCAGTGCCAAGACCAGCTCTACGCCCGTTGATCTGGGCTGCCTTTGAAATCAGGCCTCGTAAAGGCTGATGGAGAGACGCAGGGCCAGAACAGCGGCATGGGCAGCCACCACGAGAGCGATGAACACCTCAGGTGCAGACAGAACGGTTTCCATGGGAGCCATGCATCAAACGGTCCCATTCTTCTCTGAGGGAAGGGCTGCAGGCCATCATTCGCAAAGGCCTGTCACACCAGCCCATGGATCCGGTTCTGATCGATGCCCCTGCCATCCGCGCCTTGGATCTACGGCCGCTGGAGATCTGGAGCACTCAGCCGCTGGATGCACTGCTGAGCCAGGGGCCAGTGCTCGAGCTTCGTTTCGATTGGCCCCGGGCGCAGGATGACCCACGCGAACTGCCGGAATGCCCCGAGCCTCGGCTCTGGGCCCTGCGGGCCGATGCGCGCTACCCCTGGCTGCCGCTCTTGCTTGAACGTGACCAGGGGAGCCTGATTCGCCATGTGGCCCTGGTGGTGCCCCACAGTTTCAGCCGCAGCGAAGGCCTGCGTTTTGACCCGGAAGCCTTGGAGCTCTGGGTGACGCATCGATTGATGCTGTTGGACGACCTCTGTCAGCGAGAGCTCGGACGCCCGATGCGGGGCAACCTGTCCCAGATGGCCGCAGCCCTGGGCTATGAGCTGGATTCGGGATTTTGGAACCTGTTGGGCTGACCAGTCAGCCCAGCCAAAGCTGCAGGGCCCGCCTGGAGCTGTCGATTGCCAGGATGATGGCGAGCCCCCGCAGACAGCGCACCAGCAGGGCCGCATCAAACTGATCGAGCCGGCTGGCCGTCCACTGCGCAGCGATCGCAGCCACAGCCCCCAGCAGCAGGCCCATCAGAGGAACGCCGCGTCCTTCATGCAGGAACTGGAGGGATGCTGCGCTGGCCGAGCAGAGCACCGCCACCGTGCTCAGCCGCACGGCCTGATGAATCGGCACAGACATCGGACCGCTCATCAGGGGCACCATCACCAGCCCCCCGCCCAGGCCCAACATCCCAGCGGTCCAGCCGGCGATGCAGCCCACACCCGCCAACTGCGGAGCGCTGCCGTCATCAACGTCATCATTGGCATCCGCCTCGGGCCGTTCGCGAACGCAGAACGCCAGCACGATGTACATCAGCGTCTGCATCGCCAGCAGAATCCAGCCCGCTGCCAAACCGGCCAAACCACCGAACAGCAGTGCCGAGCCAAAGGCCGCCAAGCCGATGGCGAGTCCCGGCCGGGTCGGCAGCCGGCCCTGGCGCAGATGGGTGATGGTGCCCGCCAATGCCGTGGGCACAATGGCGAAACTGCTGGTGGCCAGGGCCTGATGGGGCGGGAGATCAAGCCAGAGCAGGAGCGGGGCAAAGATCAAGCCACCGCCGATTCCCAACAACCCGGCCAGCCCCCCCGCCAGCAGGCCCAGGGCGATCAGGATCGGCACATCCCACCAGGGCACCATGGCGTGCGATCGATGCTTCCCTCCAGCATGCCCGCAACCGGGCGTTTGCTCCCCACCCAGCAAGCGGATGGACACACCCAGATGGCTTTGGATGCCTGGCTTCTGAAGCGCAGCAATGGTCCGGTTCTGCGTTTTTACCGCTGGGATGGGCCCTGGCTCTCGCTGGGACGCCATCAACGCCACTGGCCTGAACACTGGAATGAGCTGGCCCGCCGCGGCCGCATCAGCCTGGTGCGACGCCCGAGCGGAGGTCGGGCCGTGCTTCATGCCAGCGGTCTCACATATGCCTTGATCTGGCCGGATGCACCCCGGCGACGCCAGGAGGCCTACCGCCAGGCCTGTCAGTGGTTGATCGATGGCTTCGAGGATCTCGGGCTAGCGCTGCACTTCGGCTCGGACCCTGCTGGTAGGGAGGCCAACAACTGTTTCGCCTCGGCAACGGTGGCCGACCTGGTGGATCCGTCCGGCATCAAACGGGTCGGTAGCGCCCAGCGCTGGCAGAACGGTCGCCTGCTTCAACACGGTGAAATCCTGCTGGATCCCCCTGCTGCGCTCTGGGAAGAGGTGTTTGAGGAAGCGGCTCCAGCAGCGGCTCCAGCCCGGATCAACCGGCTGGAGCTGGATCAGCGACTGCGCCAGAGCCTGATTCAATCCTGGAGCCGTTGCCCGTGGCAGATGCAGCCTCTGAAGGCTGAGGAAGTTCAGGAGTTGGAGGTCGAGCTGGCGTCCGGCTCTGCGCTCTGAGCCTGCATCGACTGCACCATCTGGGGAAGCATCGCCAAACCCAGGGGGTATCCATTGCGCTTGCGCGCCTCATCGAGGATCGCGGCGGGCAGGGTCACCCCGAGCCGCTTCAGCACCGCATCGCCCACATCCATGCGGTCAAGGGTGCCGGAAGGCAGGCCCGCAGCACTCATCACCAACAGGCGTCCCTGGGAGGCCGCCTCCAGGGCCGGCACCGCCTCCACCAGGGGAGCCGAACTGGCGATGGACGGCAGTTCAGTGAGGGGGCGCAGATGATCCTCGAGGCGCTGTTGGTCCCATTGCTGCACCGGCAGCAGTTTCAAGGGCTGATCATCAATCCAACCCACCCAACGACCGCTCTTGCAGACGAGCACCCAATCGGCAGGTCCCTCCGCCTCGCTGGCGGTCAGCCGCAGCTGACTGAGGCGCCGCAAGGTTTGATCCGCCTCCAGCACGCGGAAACGTTTGCCTGCCGCTGCCTCCACCTTCAACTCCCGCAGCACCGTCTGCAACTGCAGCATCTGGGTCTGACTGCGGTTGGCACTCAGGCCGAACCAACCGATCAACATCAGCAGGAGGCCGTTGAGCCCCCAGCCCTGCCAGAGCAGAACACCACCCAACAGGATCATCAACATCGACAAAGCCCGTCCGGACGCCGATGCCACCTGAACGCCTTTCTGCTGACTGCCGCTCAGCTGCCAGACCAGGGCCTTGAGGATCAGCCCGCCATCGAGGGGCAGCCCTGGCAGGAGATTGAACAAGCCGAGCATCAAGTTGAGCAAACCCACCTGGCTTAACAACTGCGTGGCCAAGGGCTGGGTGTCCGATAGCGCTGCAGCCCCCGCCAGCATTCCGAAGGCCAACACCAAACTCACGATCGGGCCAGCCGCCGCAATGCGCAGATTGCCCATGGCGGTGGGGCATTCCTTCTCCACCCGCGCGATGCCGCCCAGATGAAACAGGGTGATGCTCAACACCTTCACCCCTTCTCGCAGGGCCATCAGGGCATGGCCCAATTCATGCAGCAGCACGGAGCTGAACAGCAACAAGGTGGTCAGCAATCCCAGCCCCCAACTCGCCGTTACCGAGGCCGTGGTCGCGTAGCGGGACTGAAACAACGTGGTGAAGATCGCCACGGCAAACAACCAGCTGGGCTGAAGCCGCAGGGGAATTCCGCCAATCTTGAGCACCTGCCAGCCCTCTCCCACCGCCAATCCCGTCGTGTGCCGCTGCTGCGGACTGTCATCCACGATCCTAGGGAGAGCAACCCATGCAGCCCTTGCGTGATCCCCGCCCCACTCCAGACCTCAAGATCTGTGGGATCACCGACCCCGAACAGGCTCAAGCCATCGCACAGATGGGGGTGCAGGCGATTGGCGTGATCGGCGTTCCCGCTACCCCACGCTTTGTGGAACCAGCCCAGCGCAGGGCCTTGTTCCAGCTGCTAGAACATCAGCACCCCCAGCTGCATCGCGTTTGGGTGGTGGCCGATCCCGACGATGCCGCCCTCGAGGAAGCGCTCAACGGTGCTGGGCAGCCCTCCGTGGTGCAGCTGCACGGCAGCGAGTCAGACCAACGCTGCCAACACCTGAAACAGCGCTACCCCAGGCAGCAGTGGTGGAAAGCGTTGCGGGTGCGTGAACCCGACGATCTCAAGCAGCTCGAGCAGTACGCGCCCCATGTGGACGCTCTGCTGCTCGATGCCTGGAGCGCCGATCAACTGGGCGGCACCGGACACCGGATCCCCCTTGATTGGCTGGCCGAAACCGAGCTTTCGGTGCCGTGGTGGCTGGCAGGGGGAGTGAGTGCGGAGTGGGTTCCAGAACTGCTCAGTCGCGTCACTCCCCAGGGGCTCGATGCCTCCAGTCGGCTGGAGGAACGACCGGGATGGAAAAACCTCGACAAGGTTCAAGCCCTTGTCGAGGCTGTGAGGTCGAGACTGTGAAGTCGAGGAGTTGAAAGAGCGTTGAATCGCGGCTGATCAGGTGCTGAGCAGCGCTTCCTGCTGACGCACGAGCTCAAAGAACTCCTGCTTGAGGCTGGGGTCGTGGCGGAAATCGCCGCGCACCACGGAGTTCACCATGCTGGTTTGGGGCTCTTTCACTCCACGCCACTTCATGCAGTAGTGCTGCGCCTTGATGATGATGCCGAGACCCTGGGGCTCACAGAGCTTCTCGATTTCATCGGCAAGGATCATCACAGCCTCTTCCTGGATGTGAGGGCGGGAGAAGACCCAGTCAGCCACGCGGGTGAATTTGGAGAGACCGATCACCCGGGCACCAGGTTTGATCCCGATCCAGCAGTTGCCCATGATCGGCACCAGGTGGTGTGAACAGGCGGAACGAACCGTGATCGGGCCAACGGTGTAGATCTCATCCAGCTGTTTCACATTGGGGAAGCTGGCCACCTTGGGCTGCTGGTGGTAGCGCCCCTTGAACACCTCTTGGAGGTACATCTTGGCGACGCGCTCCGCCGTCTCATGGGTGTTGTGGTCGTTATCGATATCGATCACCAGGCTGCGCAGCAGGTCGCGAACCTTGTCTGCAACTTCAACCTGAAGCTGATCCAGCTCACCCGGCTGGAGGTGATCAGCAATGTTGTCGTTCGCCAGGAAAGAAGCACCCGCTTCCCTCAGGCGCTCACGGATGCGCGCAGAAATCTGGGGATTCAGGCTGCCATTGCCGTTGCCGTTGGCGACGCCGTTGGAAACGAAAGGGACTGTGGAGGTCATGGTGTTCGTTCAGAAGGCGCCGGCGGCCGGCATAAGGGTGAGGTCTTCGATCAACTGGTTGCTGGGTTGCAACGCCAGATTCGCCAGTGTTTCTGCCGCCTGATCGACAGAGAGCATGGCACGACGATCGAAATCGCTTTGTACGGTTTCCGCGTCCCACAGTGGTGTGTTCACGGCCCCAAGAGTGAGGGTGCAGGCACGAATGCCATTGCTCCGTTCCTCTTCCGCCAGGCAGCGGGTGAAGCTGGCCAGGGCAGCTTTACTGACGCAATACGCCCCCCATTGAGGGAAGGCATTGCGGGCGGCGTGGCTGCTGATGTTGATCACCAGTCCGCCGTTCTCACGCATGGCGGGAACAACAGCAGAACAAACCTGCATCACGCTGGTGACGTTCAGCTGTAGCAGCCATTGCCAACGCTCAATCGGCATGGCCAATAGATCGCCGGTGTAGGCCGCACCCGCGTTGTTGATCAACACGGAAGGGGTCTCACCCTGCTGCAACAAGCCAGCCATCGCAGCTGCGATGGCATCGGGTTGCGTCAGGTCGATGGCGGCAGAGGCCACAGAAACAGCTTTGGTGCTGAGCTGAGCACTCAGCTGCTCCAGTTGATCAGCGCTGCGGGCGGTGAGCAGCAAATCCCATCCTTGATGAGCCAGAAGCTCAGCAGTTCGGCGACCTATGCCTCGGCTCGCACCTGTGATTAGAGCCGTTGGCAAAAACCGTTAGCAAACCGCGACACTTTAAGCGGCTTTGTCGACATCCTGTGACGTTTTTTCGAGGAACCGTCCCATGGCTCTGAATTTGGAGTAGCGGGCCTCGCGCAGTTGCTGTTCCGTAAGGCTCAGCAGTTGATCGAGGTGACGCTCGATTGCCGCCCGCAGGTTTTCTCCGGCCTCCAATGGTGCCCAGTTGTTGCCGCCGGAGGGCTCCTCAAGCACCTCATCCACCACCCCAAGCTCCAGCAAGTCGCGGCCGGTGATCCTCAAGGCTGCCGCCGCATCAGGCGCTTTGGCCGCATCACGCCAGAGGATGGAGGCGCAGGCCTCAGGGCTGGCCACCGTGTAGACGCTGTGCTCGAACATCAGCAAGCGATCGGCCACCCCGATGCCCAAGGCACCGCCGGATCCACCTTCACCGATCACGGTGGCGATCACCGGAACACGCAAGCGGAACATCTCCCGCAGGTTGACGGCGATCGCTTCACCCTGGCCCTGCTCTTCAGCCTCAAGGCCGGCATAGGCCCCGGGGGTATCGATGAACGTGAGAATCGGCAAGCGGAAGCGATCGGCATGATCCATCAACCGCATGGCTTTGCGGTATCCACCCGGAGCGGCCATCCCGAAATTGCGGGCGACGTTCTCTTTGGTGTCGCGGCCTTTCTGATGGCCGATCAACATCACAGGGCGATCGCCCACCCGGCCGACACCGCCGATCAAGGCCTGATCGTCATTACCACGACGATCTCCGTGCAGTTCAACCCAGTCGTCGCAGAACATCTGGATGAAATCCAGCGTGCTTGGACGCTGCGGATGACGGGCGACCTGAATTTTCTGAGCGGGAGTCAGCCCCTGAAAGATCTCCTGACGGCGACGGGCCGCGAGGCTTTCCAGTTGCTGCAGTTGCTGCGAGACGTCAACTTCCGAATCTCTGGCCAGCTGACGGATCTGCTCAATCTGCTGCTCCAGCTCGACGAGCGGTTTTTCGAACTCAAGCAGGGGGCGACGGGGCATGGCTCTGGCTCTTCGAAGGTCAGGCAGCAGTGGCCTGCAGGTTGGGTTGAAGGTTCAAGGTGCTAAACCCATGGCGCACCGATGCCGCGCCGATGAAATCCATCTTCTCGAGGGTGATGTTGTTGCGCCCCCAGCTGAAGTTGGTATGGCAGCGCTCAAACTCGAGCAGCATGGCTTCGGCAAAGCAGGCAAACATCTGGCGCTGCGGCCGCTCCATCTCGGCGATGGCCATCATCGACCAGCCGATGTCGCGGCAGAACTCAACGATTCCACCCTTGAGAACGTGGATGCCACCACCGGCAACCTTCGTATCAAGGTTCTTGGGGTAGCCCCCATCAATCATCAGACAGGGCTTCTTGAGGCTGTCTTGATCGATCTCAAGGGTGCGGGGCATGCTTGCCACCCAGACGACCACATCGGCCTCAGGCAGGGCCTCATCGAGCGACAGAATCCGGCCACCGCCCAGTTCCTGCTGAAGATCAAGCAGCGGTTGCTGCTGACGCGCCACCAGCAGGAGCTCACCAACTCCGGTGCGTGCCTGCAGCCAACGGCAGACGGCAGAGCCGATATCGCCAGTGGCACCAACAACGGCCACCTTGGCTTTGCTGAGATCAATCCCAAGACTTGGAGCGTTGTTCTCCACCTGACGGCAGATGACCCAGGCCGTGTGGGTGTTTCCGGTGGTGAACCGCTGCCAATCCAGGGTGGTGCTCCGCACCGTCTGGTGCTGGAGCAGGTTGAAATTCTCGAAAATGATCGAGGTGAAGCCACCAAGGGCCGTGATGTTGATGCCCTTCTTCTGAGCGAGTTCCATGGCGTTGAGAACCTTGCGCCGGGCCGTCTTGAAGCGGCTCAGCATCTCGGGAACGAAGCAGGAGTCGATGTAGGCACCCTCGATGGTCGTGCCCACGGGACTGGTGACTTCCACGTGCTCAACGAGCTGCGGAGGTGCACTGCACCAAACATCCAGATCACCGTCGGCGATGTGATCGAACCCGAGTTCCATCGCCTTGCGGCGAGCAGCCTCAAAACTCGTTGAATGTCCGATCAGACCAAACATGTCTTACTGCTGACGTCTCAAAGAACACCTCGAACAATCATGCTCCCATGGCAACCGGTATCGACGGCAACGTGCCTGTCGATAAACCGGCGTTGGATCAAGACCTGAAACGGGTCAAACAGCAAGCGCTGCTGCGGCCATGCGGGCGATGTCGCGGGAAGTGAAACCGATTTCACCCAAAGCTTCCTGGTAAGCGATCAGGAAGTCCTCGATCAGGTCTTCCTTCTCCATGTGGAGGACGGCCGCATCAGCAGCCACGTCTTCCAGCATCGAGCGGATGAGGGGCAGGTTGGCTTTGTTGGCCTCGAACAGCTCGTCCTTGCTGGCCTCGAAGTTGGCCTTCAGCCATTCCTGGCCGTAGTTGAGATGGGTGTATTCGTCCTTCACCACACCCTCAGTGATTTTGCGGGCGAAGGGATCGGCCACAGGGATATAGATGTGATAGGCCGAAATGGCGAATGCTTCGATCAGCAAGGCCTGAATCAGCAGGCAGGTGACCACCTTGCCCTCCTTGAGAGCGGCCTGAAAATTGCCGTGAAGGGGTTCGAAAAACTTCTTGGCGAAGGGAAGATCGGCTTCAACCCCAAGGTTGCGTCCGCAGGAGGTGAAGCCCTTCATGTGCTTCATTTCCATCCGCGCCAGACGCTTGAGTTCCTCGGCCTGTTCGGGGATCAGCGTGCCCAGGGAGATGTAGTTGTCGTGGGCTTCCTGTTCGCCCTCGATCACGATGGCGTTGATCCGGCTGTAGGCGTCTTTGTAGGCCTCGGTTGTGAAATCGGGCAGTGCGTCCTGGCCCTCCAGCACGGGTGCTTCAGGTGCATTGAGGGTCGTCATAGGACGCTGTCCACCACGTTTAGTGGGACTGACAATAACCAGTGCCCCAAGAGTTGGTGACACATGCGTCCAAGGTTCAGGACTTGGGCGTGTTGTTGGACGGTTTGGAGAGAAGGCTTTGCGTGGGTGGCCAGTCACTGGTCAAAAGGGCCTGAAAACGCTCCTGCCAGTGGTTGATCAAGCGATCTTGCAGGCAACGTCCCAGATCAGCGGAGGCCTGGCGCGCATCACCGATCACTCCCGTCGCGCTGAGGTCGTCGGTGAGCCAAGCGCAGGGCGCCGCCCCCTCGAGACTCCAGCCCGCTGGAGGATCCTGCGCGGATCCTGGTGCTGGACGTCCATCAACCGGGCGGGCGGATCCAACCAGCTCTGGGGCCATCTGCAGCATCAAGCTGGTTTCGGCTTGGCCGGCATGAAGTCCATGGGCCAACTCCTGCTCAGGCAACAGATCCGCCAGCCCCTCCACGCCACTCCAGAGGAAGCAGGGCAGAACGGCCAACGACGGACAGCGAGCGCGCAGCTGTCGGGCTGCCACCTGCAGCAAACCGATCTGGCCGCCATGCGCGTTAAACAGAACCAGGCGCTGCACCCCCATCGCCGCCAGCTGCGTGCCCACCTGGTCGACCAGATCCAGAAGCAGAGGAGCTGAAAGGCTGAGGGTGCCGGGAAAGTTCTGGTGCTCAGGCGAAAAGCCGATGGCCTGACACGGCAGTCGCCAAATCGGCAGAGCTGGCTCAAGCCCGCGCAACACGGAATCGAGGATTCCCTCAGCAAAAACAGCGTCCGTCGAAAGCGGCAGTTGGGGGCCGTGTTGCTCACAGGCTCCGAACGGCCAGATCACCGTGGCACCAGGTTGGCTGGCAGCACAGCTGGCCTCGGGCCAGGTCAGCTGATCAAATCGCTTGCGGAGCTGGTCCATGGCGTTGCACAGGAACGGGGGTGCTGATCCCAACCCAGCCTGTCAAAATGAGCGATCGACAAGCCCAATGGTCCATGCCCGCAGCCGGCAGTCCGCAGCCCAACCGCCCCAAGGCACCCAAGCCGGCAGCGACGAAACCGCTGCAGGTGATGCAGATCAACCGCCGCGAGGAGCAGGAAAAGCTGGCTCGTGAAGCGGCTGAAGCACGGGCAGCAGCAGAGGCTGCGGCGGAAAAGGCACGCATCCTTGAGGAACGGGCGGGTCTCGCTACACCACCGCGACCGGTCCAGCAGGACTCCACCTCGTCTCCAGACACGGATGACGACGCTCTGTTCGACATGGGCGGCATGGAAGGCATGACCATGGCCGACCTGATGGGCGCGCCGGATCAACAACCCAAGAAGGAGCAGCGCAATCAGCCGCGCAGCGTGGACGACTTCGATTTCGATGAAGAAGCCTTCCTCGCCGCCCTGGACGAGAACGCTCCGGTGGGCACCACCGGTGAGGTGATCAAGGGCACGGTGATCGGCATCGAAAGCGATGGCGTGTACGTGGATATCGGCGGCAAAGCCCCCGGCTACATGCCCAAGAGCGAGGCGGGCCTGGGCGTGGTGACCAACTTCCGGGAGCGCTTCCCCAAGGGGCTGGAGGTTGAAGTTCTGGTGACCCGTGAGCAGAACGCTGATGGGATGGTCACGATCAGCTGTCGCGCCCTTGAGCTGCGCAAGAGCTGGGACCGGGTGAAGGAACTGGAGAAACAGGGGAAAGTGGTTCAAGTCATCGTCAATGGCTTCAACCGCGGCGGTGTCACCTGCGATCTCGAAGGGCTGCGCGGCTTCATTCCCCGCTCTCAACTCCAAAACGGTGAAAACCACCAGGAGCTCGTGAGCAAGACCCTGGGGGTGGCCTTCATCGAGGTGAATTCGGAGACGCGCAAGCTGGTGCTGTCCGAAAAACGAGCCGCCGTGGCCGAACGCTTCCAAGATCTGGAAGTGGGCCAATTGGTGGAAGGGCAGGTTGCTGCGGTGAAGCCCTACGGCCTGTTCATCGACCTTGGTGGCATCAGCGGACTGCTGCACCAATCAGCCATCACCAATGGCAGCCTGCGCTCGATCCGTGAGGTGTTCGACCAGGGCGACCGCGTTTCGGCCCTGATCACGGAACTGGACCCGGGCCGCGGACGGATCGGCCTCAACACAGCCCTGCTGGAGGGGCCTCCTGGAGAGCTGCTGATCGAAAAAGACAAAGTGATGGCTGAAGCCGCCGATCGCGCCAGCCGCGCCCAAAACACCCTGAAACAGCAGGAGCAATCGGCCGGATGAGCACTGCTGCCCTGACAGCCGCCGAAGACTGGGAACTCGACTTCTACTCCCGACCCATCCTTGAGGCCGATGGCCGCAAGCGTTGGGAACTGCTGATCACCTCCACCCCCGCCGCAACTGGGGATGCAGAGCCATTTCGCTTCGCCAAGGTCTGCCCCTCTGGTGAGGTGAACTCGCTCTGGTTGAGCCAAGCTCTGGCTGAAGCCAAACAGGCATCCGCCAGCGGGGGCTGGGGTTCACCCGTGCGCCTGCGCTGCTGGCGCAGTTCGATGCGCACGATGGTGCAGCGCGCCGCAGCCGAACAAGACCTCGAGGTGATTCCAAGTCGACGCACCTTCGCCCTGCTCGACTGGCTTCAGCAGCGCGAAAGAGAGGTGTATCCCGAGGAGGAGGGCTTCATGGCGGGCCCGCTGGCACCACCGCCGGCGCCTGTTCCAACCCCTCCAGTGCCCCTGCCGGAGGAAGTTCAAGGAGACGCCTGGAGCTGGGCCGCCCTGCCGGCGAGCCTGCTGCTGGAGGCATCGGAATGGCCGATGAGTTTCAGCGGGCTGCTGCCGGTGCCCGATGGCATCGACCCCGAGGCCTCTGTGCCGGGTCTGCGCCTGTTCAGCCAGAGCCGCTCCCTCGCCATGGCGGGCTGGTTGGGGGGTCTGGAACCGGTGCGGATGATCGTTGAAGACCGCCAGCTGGTGCTGGAGGCTGGTCAGGATGACCGCTGGTTGGTGAGCGACCTGGAGCCAGGCGTCGCCGCTGAAATCTCCGAGGCCCTGGCCACTTCGCAGCAGCAGGTGCGGGGCCTGCAATTCATCGCCATCCAGTCCAGCCCCGAAGAACAGACCTTCGGCGGCTTCTGGATGCTGCGGGACATCCCCATGGCCTGATTGCAGGGCTGATGAAAGACGGGCCGTTTGATCGACCAGACAGCCGCTTCAACACGTTGAAGGGCTGGACCTGGATCGGTTGTTACGGGGGCTATTACCTCCAGAGCGATCTGCTGCATGGGCAGGGTTTCGAGCACGGCTTCTTCACCCGGCTCTGGCACGGCCGTGGTCCTGATGAACTGGCGGGGTACGTCAGCGCCGGCATCAGCGTCCACAGGCCCCAGCAGATCCACAGTGGGATCGTGCTGAACGCCAGCGACGCCCCTCAGGATCCCTGGCCTGAGGCCGATGGCCTGGTGAGTGATCGCGGGGGCCAGAGCCTCTGGGTGTGCGGTGCCGACTGCACACCGGTTCTTATCGCGGATCCCGGCACCGGGCATGCCGCGGCCTGTCATGCCGGTTGGCGGGGGGTGGCGGCTGGAATCCTGATCACGGCCCTGGATCGGTTGGTGGAGAGGGGGGCCCGGCGGGAGGATCTGGTGGTTGCCTTGGGCCCGGCCGTCAGCGGCCCCTGCTACCAGGTGGGCGATGAGGTGGTGAAGGCCGTCAGGGCCGCGCTCCCCAACAAGGCTTCCCTGTCCGATGCAGGGGCCCTGCTGCCGGATGAGCAACAGGGGCGGCATCGCCTGGACATTCGAACCGCCGCCAGAGTGCAGCTCCAGGGCGCAGGAATTGCCAGCGAACGGATCGCCCACTGCCCGCTGTGCACCGTCAGTGAGCCCGAGCTGTTCCATTCCTGGCGACGGGATCAGGTGAAAGCCGTTCAGTGGAGCGGAATCGTGGCGCAAGCCCCCGTCTGCAGCTGAAACTCAAACAGGCTTGCTCCCCAGGATCTGAATGGCCAAGGCTTCAGCAGCTCGAATGCCATCGATTCCGGCCGAGAGGATGCCGCCGGCATAGCCCGCCCCTTCACCCGCGGGCACCAGCCCCTTCACATTGAGCGATTCCAACGCCTCATCCCTGGGGATCCGCACGGGCGATGACGTGCGGGTTTCCACGCCGGTGAGCACCGCATCGGGATGGTCATACCCCTTCAACTTGCGGGCAAAGGCCGGCAACGCCTCCCGCAAGGCCTCAACGATGGCAGCAGGGAGCAGGTCATCCAGATCGGCGGGATGCACACCCGGCTGATACGACGCGGCGATGCCACCCAGACGGGTGGAGGGACGGGCCGCCAGGAAATCCTCCAACCGCTGCGCCGGTGCGGCGTAACTGCTCCCTCCAAGCCTGAAGGCGCGCTCCTCCAGCTCCCGTTGCAGAGCAATCCCCGACAGCGGATCCCCGGGGAAGCGTTCAAACGGTGCCAGGTCATCGGCGTCCAGAGCCACAACCAAACCGCTGTTGGCGTTGCGCTCGTTGCGGGAGTGCTGGCTCATGCCATTGGTCACCACCCGGCCTTCCTCCGAGGTGGCACCCACCACAAATCCTCCGGGACACATGCAGAAGCTGTAGACGCAGCGGCCGTTTTCAGCATGGTGAACCAGCTTGTACTCGGCGGCCCCGAGACGCGGATGGCCCGCCGCCTCTCCCCAGCGAGCTGCGTCAATCAGATGCTGCGGATGCTCAATCCGCACACCCACGGAAAACGGTTTGCGCTGCAGCTGCACACCGATCTGCTCCAGCATTTCGAAGCAGTCGCGCGCGGAATGACCGGGAGCCAGCACCAGATGGCGGCAGGGAATCTCCGTTCCATCGGCCAGCACCAAGCCATCGAGTTGATGCGGCTTCCCAGCGCTGCTGTCGCTGAGCTGAAGGCGTGTCACGCGACTGTTGAAACGAACCTCACCGCCTAGGGCTTCAATCCGTGCCCGCAGGCCACGCACCACGGTGGCGAGCTTGAAGGTGCCGATGTGGGGGCGGTGCAGCGTGAGGATCTCCTCGCTGGCACCACAGGCCACCAGCTCCTCCAGCACCTTGCGGCCGTAGTGCTCGGGATCGCTCACCTGGCTGTAGAGCTTGCCGTCGGAGAAGGTGCCGGCTCCGCCCTCACCGAATTGGGCATTGGATTCCGGGTTGAAGGGGCTGGTGCCCCGCCAGAAGCCAAAGGTGTCAGCGGTGCGTTGCTTCACGGCCTGACCCCGTTCCAGCAACAGCGGTCGGAACCCCATCTGTGCCAACAGCAGAGCAGCGAAATAACCGCAGGGACCTGCCCCCACCACCACAGGCCGATCGGCCGCATCCAAGGGGAAGCCATCGGGGGCATGACCCACAGACCGGTAGCGGGTGTCTGGAGCCAGACGCACCCGGCCTTTGTTGCCGATGCGCCGTAACAGGGCGGCTTCACCCTTCACCTGCACATCCACGCTGTAAATCAGCTGAATCCGGTCGCGACGCCGCGCATCAACACTGCGCTTCACCAGGGTCTGACCCAGAAGACGATCCGGCGGAATCCTCAAACGCTTGAGCACCGCCTCCTGCAGCGCTTCCTCCCCATGGTCGAGGGGCAGCTTCAGTTCACTCAGGCGCAGCATCTCGAGGTCGTGTCCCCAGACCTCATTCGATCAGACCGGCCATGGCCTGGCCCGATGGTGCCAGGCCAGCACGAAAGCGGGAATCACTGGCCACTGCCTTCAGACGCAGACGCTCCCCGCGGCGACGCTGATCAAAGGCCTGGCAAATCGGAACGACCTCCTTCTGATCAGGGTCCAACCAACCCATCGCATCGATGTCCCCGTCAGCAGACAACGGCAAGGGTGCTGCATCGGCCAAGGCCAACGTCGCCACTCAGGCTTCGACATGGGATCGGAGGGAAGCAACCCGATCCCCGCAAATTAGGGAGAGGGGTCGGACTCGTCTGGTTTTGTCACAGAGGTCTCAGGCTCACCCTCTGAGCCGCCACCCAACTGGGAGAGCCAACCCGCCAACAGCAAGCCAACACCGATGCCGATGGCCAGGGTGCGGTTCTCAGCTGCGGCGCCCTGCCCCCAGGCCGCTGTGGCCAGAAAGGCACCCCCCAGCAGCAGACAGGGCACCAAGACAATGCCCCGGGCAATGCGGTTATCAGCCATCGACCCCACAGCTGTTGCTGGCCAAACCCGCTGCAATCAAGCCGGTGCTGAGGTCACGCTCAGCACCGATCGGGGTCACCCTGGCCATCAGTTGCCCCTCGCTGGAGCCGACCGGCCGCAGATTGACCTTGCGACGGCGCGGCAGTTCCTGACGCAGCCATGCAGTGGCCTCGGCCTCTTGGCTTGCCTCAACGGCGGAACAGGCCAGGGCAACGGTGTAAGTGCGGTTGTGATCTCCCACCTGCAGCAGGGAACTGCTGCGCACCTGAAGCACCTCTGCTGCCTGCACCGGCACGGCCCAAAGCAGCAGCAGAACGCCGATTAAGACAAGACGAATCAAGAGGTCGGGGCGTTGAGAACCGGCATGGGAGCCGGAAGGCCCACCATTTCAGCATTGCTTTTGCCCGGGGGAACCATCGGATAGCAGTTCTCACCACGACGCACGTGGATGTCGATCAACATCGGGCCGGGGGCCTTGAGGGCCGCCTCGAGATCACGCTTCAACGAGTCCCGCTCGCGGATGTGCACGCCGTCCACACCGAAGGAGCGGGCGAGAGCCACGAAGTCCGGCATGCCATTGAGCATGTCGGAGGCGGAATAACGCTCCTCGTAGAAGCTCTCCTGCCACTGACGCACCATGCCCTGCCAGTGGTTATTGACGATCACCACCTTCACCGGAAGGCCATAGGCCGCCAGGGTTCCCAACTCCTGGATGTTCATCAGGATGCTGGCGTCACCCGCGATGCACACCACCTGACGATCGGGGCACGCCACCTGGGCGCCCATGGCGGCCGGCATGCCGAAGCCCATGGTGCCTAGGCCTGCACTGCTGATCCAGCCCCGGGGCCCATTGCGCAGGTACTGGGCCGCCCACATCTGGTGCTGGCCCACGTCCGTGGTGACGATGGCATTCGGTGCCAGCTCGCGAACGGCCAGCAGCACCTCCTGGGGGAAGAGGGGGCCTTCGGTAGGAGGCACGGTGAGGGGATAGGTCTGTTTCCACTCGGCGATGCGCGCCAACCAAGGGGCCGTGCGGGGTTGCACCTGCTGCTGCAGGCACAGCTCCACCAAGCGCGCCACGCTCAGGCCCAGATCACCCAGCACCGCCACATCGGGGCGACGGGTCTTGCCGATTTCGGCCGGGTCAATCTCAAAGTGGATCACCCGGGCCCGGGGGGCGAAGGTGTCGAGCTTTCCAGTCACCCGATCATCAAAACGGGCGCCAACAGCAATCAGCAGATCGCATTCGGTGACGGCGAAGTTGGCATAGGCCGTGCCGTGCATGCCGAGCATGCCCACCGAGAGAGGGTCGTTTTCATCGAAGGCACCCTTGCCCATCAAGGTGGTGGTGACAGGGATCTGATAGCGCTCAGCGATCACCCGCAGGCTGTCGTGAGCACCGGCTGAGATCGCACCACCGCCCACGTAGAGCAGCGGACGCTCCGCCTCGGCGATCAGCTCAAGCGCCGAGAGGATCGGTTCATCCCGGGGGGGCTGAGGCTTGCGGAAGCCTTTGGGAACAATCGATCCGGGCTCAACCGGCACGTAATCGAACATCTCCTGGCCAACATCCTTCGGGATGTCGATCAGCACGGGGCCCGGACGACCACTGGCTGCTATCAGGAAGGCCTGGGCAACGATGGAGGCGAGATCAGCCGGATCGCGCACCACCCAGGAATGTTTCACGATCGGCAGGGTGATGCCGAAGATGTCGGTCTCCTGGAATGCATCGGTGCCAATCGCCGGACGCGGCACCTGACCGGTGATCACCACCATGGGCACCGAGTCCATCTGGGCGGTGGCAATGCCGGTCACCAGATTGGTGGCACCCGGCCCCGACGTGCCGAAGCAAACGCCCACCTTGCCGGTGGCACGCGCGTAGGCATCGGCCGCGTGGGTGCCGGCCTGCTCATGCCGCACCAGGATGTGCTTCACCCAACCCTCGCTCTCGGCGATGTGGAGTGCGTCGTAGATCGGGAGAATCGCGCCGCCGGGGTAGCCGAAAATCGTGTCGACGCCATGGCGCCGCAACGCATCCATCAGGGCTGTCGCCCCAGACATTCTCTGGCCACCGTGACCGGCCTGCTGCCCAGTGACGGCCGAAGACGCTGAGGTGAGAGTCACAGAGGCGACGGGTCAATGACCCCCAAGGTTAAGGGCCCGCAGCTCCCCTGGCTTGGTCAGAGCAGGCCGAGGGCATGCAGCGGCCCTTGACCACTGATCAGCTCGAGCAAAAAGGCTGAAAAACCAACCATGGCCAGACGGCCGTTCCAGACCTCGGAACTGTTGTTCCAACCCCATTCCCACTTCTCCTGGGGATAGAGCTTGACCTTGTTGGGCAGCTCCGCCGCCGCATCGAGACTCACCTCAGGGCCCTGCAGGCTGGTGGCCACGAGATCCGCCAATCCCTCGATGAAGGGGGCATAGGTGTCGAGAGCACGCACCCGACGGAAATTAACCACACCGGCTTCTGTGGCCAACTCCCGGTATTCGATGTCGATTTCCTCAAGCGTCTCGATGTGTTCGCTGACGAAGCTGATCGGCACCACCACCAGATCGTTGGTCTTGGCTTGCCCCAATTCCTCAAGGGCCTCCTCGGTGTAAGGCTTGAGCCACTCCACCGGACCCACACGGCTTTGGTAGGCCAGGGTGAAGGGGTTCTCGTAGCCCATCTGAACGGCCAGCTCCTTCATGATCAAACCGGTGCAGGTTTCGATCTCCTTTTGATAAGGGTCGCCCGCCTCTTCGACGTAGCTCTTCGGCACACCGTGAGCACTGAAGAAGACGTGGGCCTTCGTGGGGTCGTCGCTGTTGCGGACCTCTGCCGCGATCAGCTCGGCCATGGCCTTCACATAGCCCGGGTGATCAAACCAGCTGCGGATGCAGCGAATCGGCAACTTCTCAAAGGCCGGATCCGCCTGACGCAGGCGCTGCAGCTCACGGAAACTGGATCCACTGGTGCTGATCGAGAAATGAGGGTAGAGGGGGAGCACCACCACCTCATCCATGCCATCGGCCTTGATGTCCGCCACAGCGGATTCGGTGAACGGATGCCAGTAGCGCATGGCCACATAGCTGGTGGCATCGATGCCGCGCTGGCGCAGCAAGCTCTGGAGTTCACGGGCCTGCTGCTCGGTGATGCGCCGCAGCGGTGATCCGCCACCGATGGATCGATAGGCCTCCTGCGACTTGCCACTGCGCAGGGTGCTGATCAACCAAGCCAGCGGCTTCTGCAGCGCCGGACTGGGAAGCCGAATGATCTCCGGATCGGCGAACAGGTTGTAGAGAAACGGGCCAACGTCCTGGATCCGCTCCGGGCCACCCAGGTTCAGCAGGACGACACCGACGCGAGACATACCGATCAGAACGGTTTTCGGGGGTTGAGCGTAGCCGCCACGGACGCGATCCTTGGTTCCAACGACACATTTATGGAGCTCAAAAGTGCGCTGGAGACCGCCAATGCGCAGCTGGCGGCACAGGGGTCAGGCCTGCGCATCGAACAGCGGGGTCGGCGGCTGAACCTGCGAGGGTCTCTGCCCTTGCGCGGAGATCCGAGCCGGAACGGCCTGCAACGGATCAGCCTGGGGCTGATGGCCGATGCAGCCGGACTCAATCAGGCCCTCAGCACCGCTGCCCTGGTGCAGTTGCAACTCGAGCAGCGCAGTTTTGATTGGACGCTCTGGTCGGCCTCCTCCTCTGCAGCCACGGCCAGAGGGCGTTCGATCGGAATCCAGGCCGCCATCGAGGGCTTCGAAGCAGCCTTTTTTGCCGACCCGCGCCGACGCCGTTCACCGGCGAGCAGTCGCACCACCTGGACCAGTGCCTACTTGCCCTACCTCCGGCGACTGGCGCGTCAGTGCGGTGATCAGCCGCTGGAGCCAGCGCTGCTGATGCAGACGCTGACCAGTTACGACGACGGCAGCCGCAGCCGGCAGCAATGCGCCACAGCCCTGGCCGCCCTGGCCAAGCACCTGGAGATGCCCTTGCCGGAGGACTGGCGCCAGGAGGCCGGCGGCTATGGCCTGCACCGGGCCCGGTTTCGCCAGCTGCCCACCGATCCGCAGATCCTCGAGGCCGCAGGCCGCATCCCCAATCCACAGTGGCGCCTGGCCTTTGCCCTGATGGCCACCTACGGCCTGCGAAACCACGAGGTGTTCTTCTGCGATTGCTCCTCCCTGGCACCGGGCGGAGATCAGGTGCTGCGGGTGCTGCCCACCACCAAAACCGGTGAGCACCAGAGTTGGCCGTTCCACCCCGACTGGGTCGAGCACTTCGGGTTACAGGAGCTGGCGGAGAATCCGGCCGCTCTGCCAGCCATCCAGACCGATCTGCGGCGCACCACCCTGCAGCAGGTGGGACGGCGGGTGAGTGAGCAGTTCCGCCGCTACGACCTGCCGATTACCCCCTACGACCTGCGCCACGCCTGGGCGGTGCGCACCATTCATGTCGGCCTGCCAGACACCGTCGCCGCCAGGATGATGGGCCACTCGGTGACGATCCACACCCGCACCTATCACCACTGGATCACCCGGCGTGATCAGCAGCAGGCGGTGGATGCAGCCCTGGCCCGGCAACCAGCCTGACAACACCCTGTCTACTTGATTTTCACTTCAACGATGACCTCATTCCTGAGGCCGCTGGCCTACCGCTACCGCTGGATTTACGACACGGTCACGGCGGTGTCGTCGCTGAGTGTTGGCGGGGTGGAGCGCCTGCGGGGCCTCGGGCTCGAGGCGGTGCAGCCCCATCTCAAGCCCGGAGCGTCGGTGTTGGATCTCTGCTGCGGCAGTGGCGAAGCAGCGGCCCCCTGGCTGGCGGCGGGATACGCCGTGACGGGGCTCGATGTCTCCCCCCACGCCCTGGATTTGGCCGCCCAACGCCACCCCAGCCTGGAGCGGGTGGAAGGGCTGGCCGAAGATCCACCCCTGGCCGATGCCAGCTTCAGCGCCATCCAGCTGAGCGTGGCCCTGCACGAATTTCCCCGCAGCGATCGGGAACGGGTGCTGCGCAGTGCCCTGCGGCTGCTGGAACCGGGCGGCTGGTTGGTGCTTGTGGATCTGCATCCAGCCGGACCTTGGCTGAAGCTTCCCCAGCAACTGTTTTGTGCCCTGTTTGAAACCGACACCGCCACCGCCATGCTGGAGGACGACCTCCCTACCGAGCTGGAGCAACTCGGGTTCAGCAGCGTGAGCCAGGAACTGCTGGCGGGTCGGGCCCTGCAACGCATCACGGCCACTCGGCCTCGATAGAACCAACACCCCCTCACCCCATGAGCACGAACGACCTCGATCAATCCGCCGCGGAACTGGGCATGGGGGGCAAGCTCGCCCCAGAAACCGACGATGCCGGTTACCGCAAACGGATGGAGCGGCGCCAGCAGGTGCAGAAGCAACGGGTGGAGGAACGAAATAAGGAGAAGGGGCTGGTGCTGGTGTTCACCGGCCAGGGCAAGGGAAAAACCACCGCCGGGCTTGGGCTGGTGCTGCGCACCCTTGGCCATGGCGAGCGGGTGGCGATTGTTCAATTCATCAAGGGAGGCTGGGAGCCCGGCGAAGCACGGGCACTGCAGGCCTTCGGTGATCAGGTGAGTTGGCATGCCCTGGGGGAAGGCTTCACCTGGGAAACCCAGAACCGAGAGCGGGATCAGCAACTGGTGGAGGCGGCCTGGCAGACGGCCCTGGGATATCTGCGCGATGCCAGCGTGAAATTGGTGCTGCTCGACGAACTGAACGTGGCCTTGAAACTGGGCTACATCGAGGCCCATACGGTGATCGCCGGATTGAACGAGCGACCGGAGCTCACCCACGTGGCGGTGACCGGCCGAGGTGCACCAGCCGAGCTTGTGGAGCGGGCCGATCTGGTGACGGAGATGACCCTGGTGCACCACCCTTTCCGCGAACAGGGGGTGAAGGCCCAGGCAGGCATCGAGTTTTAGAGGTTGAACCTGCCGACCTCAGGCCGCTTCAGCCGCCTCGAGATCATCCTGAAGATGACGGGTGGCAGCGGTAAGCACCGAAAGCCCACTCACCAACAGAGCGCGATGCACCACCGGTTCACGCCAGCAGTCGGGATCCTGACTGGCCCGCTCCAGAGCTGAAAGCGTGAGACGGGCCATCACACCACTTTGGGTGGCATCGGTCTCTGGCATCAAACAGCCGCGGTTTCCCCATCCAAGCGGCGATCAGAGGCTTGTGCCAGTGCTTGCTACTGTCGAAAGGATCTGGACCGTAGATGACCTACACACGCGTCCTGCTGAAACTCAGCGGCGAAGCTCTGATGGGATCTCAGGGCTATGGCATCGATCCCGCCATTGTTCAGTCGATTGCTTCCGATGTGGCCAAGGTGGTCGCCAATGGCACCCAGCTGGCGATAGTCGTGGGCGGCGGCAACATCTTCCGCGGGCTGAAAGGATCTGCAGCGGGCATGGAGAGAGCCACAGCCGACTACGTCGGCATGTTGGCCACGGTGATGAACGCCATCACCCTCCAGGACGGGCTCGAGAGGGCCGGTGTTCCCACCCGGGTGCAGACCGCCATCGCCATGCAGGAAGTAGCGGAGCCGTACATCCGTCGCAAGGCGATCCGGCATCTGGAGAAAAACCGGGTGGTGGTGTTCGGCGCCGGTTGCGGCAACCCGTTCTTCACCACCGACACCACCGCGGCCCTGAGGGCCGCCGAAATCAATGCCGATGTGGTGTTCAAAGCCACCAAGGTGGATGGGGTCTACGACAAAGACCCTGCCAAGCACGCCGACGCGGTGAAGCACGCGCAGCTCAGCTATCAAGACGTGCTCAGCGGCGAGCTGGGCGTGATGGACAGCACCGCCATCGCCCTCTGCAAAGACAACAACATCCCGATTGTTGTCTTCAACCTGTTTGAACCTGGCAACATCGGCAGAGCCGTGGCCGGGGAACCGATCGGGTCCCGCATCGGCGACCCCTCCTAAACAAAGCCAACCCAGTTCGCACGCCTCTTCCCTCAGCAACCATGTCGACCCAGGACCTCGAAGCCAGCATGCGCAAGTCGGTGGAGGCCACCCAGCGCAACTTCAACACGATCCGTACCGGCCGGGCCAATTCCTCCCTGCTGGATCGCATCAGCGTGGAGTACTACGGCGCTGACACACCGCTGAAGTCGCTGGCCACCCTGTCGACCCCGGACTCCCAGACCATCCAGATCCAACCGTTCGACATCAGCGCCCTGGCCTCGATCGAGAAGGCCATCGCGATGAGTGAGCTGGGCTTTACACCCAACAACGACGGCAAGATCATCCGCATCAACGTGCCGCCCCTCACCGAGGAGCGCCGCAAGGAGTTCTGCAAGCTGGCCTCGAAGTACGCCGAAGAAGGCAAGGTGGCCCTGCGCAACCTGCGCCGCGACGCGATCGACAAGATTAAGAAGCAGGAAAAGGAAGGCGAGTTCTCCGAAGACCAGAGCCGCGACGAGCAGGACGGCGTTCAGAAAACACTAGACAAATTCATCGCCGAACTGGAACAGCACCTGGCCACCAAGGAGGCCGACATCCTCAAGGTGTGAGCAACGAATCAGATCGGACCCACGACGTCATGATCGTCGGGTCCGGGGCTGCTGGCGGTGCCGCGGCAGTTCATCTCGCATTAGCAGGCCATGACGTTCTGACGCTGGAGCGCGACGCCGAGCCGCGGATCAAACCCTGTGGAGGAGGCATGGCGGCCTCAGTTCAGCAGTGGTTCCCCTTTTCATTGAAGCCAGCGGTGGAGCAGGTGATCGATCAGGTGGATTTCAGTTGGTGCCTAGAGGATCCGGTGGTGGCCGAGTTGCCAGGGGATGCACCGTTCTGGATTGTGCGCCGCGAAACGCTGGATCAGCTGCTTTCAGACCAGGCCATTCAGGAGGGAGCTGAACGCCTTACGGGCGTTGAAGTCAATGACATCCGGCGCCATGGAGACGTGTGGCACGTCACGGCAACCGACGGACGCCATTGGAAGGGGAGAGCCGTGGTGATCGCCGACGGTTCGGGATCCCCTTGGCCCCAACGGCTCGGCCTGGGAGCAAAACAACCCCAGATGGCCACCACCATGTCGGTGCGGCTCGAGGGTCAAGGCAACCTCAGCAATGGCACCACCCGTTTTGAATTCGGCCTGGTGAAACAGGGCTTCGCCTGGGCCTTTCCCCTAGCAGGTGGTGTGAACATCGGTGTGGGCAGTTTCATCGGCAAGCAGGACGCCGACCCGGAGCAGGTGCTGGCTCAGCTGTTGCCGGATCTGGGTTTCGCCGCCGATGCAGGCATCCGTCAGCGCGGCCAACTGCGGGTGTGGAACGGCCATCACCGTCTTGATGGCAACGGCATTGTGGTGGTGGGGGATGCGGCATCGCTTTGCGACCCCTTTTTGGCGGAAGGGCTACGCCCTGCCCTGATGAGTGGCTGCGAAGCCGCTCAACATCTGAGTTTTTGGCTCAAGGGTGACAGCAAGGATCTGCGGGGCTACAGCCGCAGCATGCGGGAGCGCTGGGGTGAGTCGATGGCCTGGGGCCGGCGCATTGCCCAGGTGTTTTATCGCTTCCCCGGTGTGGGGTATCAGCTGGGGATCAAGCGGCCCACCGCACCACGGCGCATTGCTCAGATCCTCTCCGGGGAGATGGGCTATGGCGACATCGCCCAACGGGTGATCAAGCGGCTGCTTCTACAGCGCAACTAAAGACCGAGGCTGAGCTGCTGGCTGCCATTGTCGGGCTGCTGTGGTTTGCGCCGGCGGCGAGCCGTTGTTGGCTTCAACCCCGCCTTGCGGGAGCCATGCTTGCGCTGAATCGCATCGGCATGGCGATCAAAACCGGCCGATCGGCGAATCTCCCAGATGCGATCTTTGGCATCCTGCATCGACGCGGTGACATCAACGATCGGTGGTGGCATGCCACCACCCAGCATCCAGGGCTCATGGATGTGAATGGTGGGTACATCCTTGAGTTCAGGGCACCACTGACGGATGAACAGCCCCTGAGGGTCGTGGTCCATCCCCTGCTTGATCGGGTTGTAAATCCGAATCGTGTTGATCGAGGTGCTGCCCGACTGCATCTGGCACTGGCTCCAGTGAATCCCCGGTTCGTAATCCACAAACTGACGGGCCAGATGCAGGCCACTGTCTCTCCAGGGCAGCCAGAGGTTGTAGCTGGCAAACGACATCAACATCGCCCGCATGCGGAAGTTGATCCAGCCATGGGCCCGCAAGGCGCGCATGCAGGCATCCACAAAGGGGATACCAGTGCGACCTTCGCTCCAGGCCCTCAAGCGCTCGGCGTCGGCTGCGCGAATGCCGCGCATAAACGGATGGAAATCGCTGAATTCAATCGCCGGCTGATCCTCCAGCTTCTGAATGAAATGGCAATGCCAGTGCAGCCGTGATTCAAAGCTGCTGACGCCGCGGCCGCTGTGGGTGCGGCTGGTCTGCAGCACTTCCCGCATCGAGAGACAACCCCAGGTGAGATAAGCCGACAGGCGCGAACAACCGGTGAACGCGGTGTTGGGGCTCGACATCGACCGTTGATAGCGCGGGGCGCGGTGCTGCAAAAAGTCGTTCAACTCCTCCAGGCCGATCGACCGCCCACCGATCTGACGCTGCGGACATGCATCCGAGAGCAGGTCTGAACAGGGGCGCTCGGGGATCACGCCGGGATCAATGCCCTTCAGCGATTGCAACGCGGCCGGCTCGGGTGTGATGGGCTCCGTCATCTGAACCTCCCAGCGTTTGGCCCAGCCATTGCGGCTGCGCATCCGGCGCGTCACCCCGAACTGCGGGATTTCCGTCCAAGCGATGCCGTGCCGACGGGCCCAGGCGCCAACGCGTTTGTCGCGCTGGTACGTCCAGCCATTGCCGGTTTCCTCATGGCTCCACAGCCCATCAATGCCGAACTGACGACGAGCCCGTTCCAGCATCTGCACCACATCCCCAGCGCGCACCACCAAGGGTTGGCCCCGATCCGCTAGGGCCTGGCGCAACTCCAGTAGCGACTCCCGGCAAAACATCCACTGCCGCTCGGAGGCATCGGGCTGCTGCCACAACTCCGGCTCCACCACATACAGCGGCAGCACCAAACCCCGCTCCACAGCAGCCTCCAAGGGCTGGTGATCAACGATGCGCAGATCACGCTTGAACCAGACGATCTGCAGCGCTGCCATTCACTGCAATGGAAAGGACCCGGTTCTAGTGGATACGGAGCTCCAGCCAAGCTTCAATCGAATGCTATTTCCATGACATCAGCAAAACGGGTTTTCACCGTGTTGCGGAAACCCACCACATCCAAACGGCGCGTCATCAACGCGGCAGCGAGGAAACAAACCATCTGCAGGCCGAACACGCCGCCATAGGCAGCAAACAAATCACCTTCGTTCCAGGCTGTGAGCAAGGTGAGCAGACCGCCTCCACTGATGGTGGCCAGGCCGCAGGAATAGGCATAGCCCGCCCCCCCAAACACCAAGCAGAAAGCCGGTGCAGCCGGGCTGCACAAAGCTGAACATCAAGGTGAGGCAGGCATTCATGCACACCCCCAGTGACAGGCCGAACAAACCAACGGCAGTCCGCAACAGGGGGATGGACTGCCCAGAACCGGCCCAAAGCATCAACAGCAAAGCCAAAGCAGCCAGCACCGCACCCACCCGGGCCGTTCTGATGTTGCAGGCACGCTCAATCAACCAGAACCCACTCAGACCCAGACCAGCAAAGAAGGCCAGGGCAATTAACACATTCAGCGATGTGGTGGCACAGACACTCATGCCAAAGACGGCCGCGCCGTAGGGCTCAAGCACCGCATCGTTGAGGAACATGCTGAAGGTGAACAGGCACAGCACCCCGAGGAAGCGGCCAGCCTGGGGGATGGTGCGCAGTTGAAACAACAACTGGGGCAAAGCCAACCGCTGAGGGACATCGGGGGGGGGGGGCCGGCCCGGCAGTCAGCATCAAGCCTGTGGTGCGGCGCTCCACTCCAAAGACCGAGACCACCCCAAGCCCCAGCAGCAGCAGCGGCGTCACCAGCGACAGACGCTCCAAACCAGCCAGCACCGCCGGGACCTGGATGTCTTGAATCAACAGACGATTCAGCAGTCCCAGGATCAGGACGCCGAGAATCCCCAGGCTGAGCTGGAACAGCCCCAAACGCAGACCAAGAGTCAGCGAGCCCGAGGCAGAATTTAAAACCCTGAGGCAAGTATCACTGGACATCAAAAAAATCGATCGTGATTTGTTCGCGCAGGTTGCCGCTGAGGCTCGGCAGCATCCCCGCCTGCGCCTGAACCACAATTTCCACCGGGAACAGGATTCGGTTCAGCGCTTCCTCAACGTGCTACAGCCAGGCACCTATGTGCGGCCCCACCGCCACCAGCGCAACGGTTCCAGCACAGGCTTCGAATGTTTTCTGGTGCTGCAGGGCGCCATCGGACTGCTGCTGTTCAACAGTGAGGGCGAGATCCAGCAGCAGCTCCATGTCAGCGCCAAGGGGCCCACCCACGGCATCGAGATTGCAGAAGATCAGTTCCACACCCTGGTGGCCCTGGAGGCCGACAGCGTGATTTTCGAGCTGAAACAGGGGCCCTACCAGCCCGCTCAAGACAAGGACTTTCTCAACGGCTTCCCCCAGGAGGGCACAACGGAGGCCGCCAGGCAAGAGTCGCAGTGGCGCGACCTTCTTTCAGGATCAGGCCTGACGTGAAGCTTCACGGGAGCGCTGCTTCTCATCCAGCAGTTCGCCTTCCAGTTGCTCGATCAAACGACTCACCAACGCCTGAAATTCCGGCTGGCAACCACGAAACGCAGCTTTATGGCGGATCGGCTCGTTGCGCATGCGCAGATCCGTGAGCATCAGCTGCAGCGAATCGATCCGGGCGTTGGAAGTCATGAACTGCGTCGGCGTTCCAGGACGAGGTTATGACGCGGCTGCTTCAAAGCTCCAGCTCCCGCAGCAGACTGTTTTGGGTCTCCCGGCCGAGGACGGCATGGGCCGCCATGGCACCACTTGCAGCAACGGGGGGGATGCCGATCCCGGGGAAGGTGCTGGCACCACAAAGCCAGAAATTGGCCAGGGGCGTCGTCACGCCAGGGAAGAGGCCTTCAGCCGCTGAAAGCGCAGGGCCATAGCTGCCTTGATGCACATTGAGGAAATGGCTGTGGGTCAGAGGTGTTCCCTCCATGACCAGCTCGCAGCGCTCGCGGATGTCGGGAATACGGCGTTCGAGCACCCGCCAGAACACAGCGCATCGCTCCTGTTTTCTCTGCTGATACGCCGCACTGTCGCGCTCCAGATCAGCCCAGAGCTCCCATGGTTCGCTGGCTGGGGTGTAGGCATGCAGCACATGGCGACCGGCCGGCGCCATCGAGGAATCCAACACCGACGGAATCGACAACACCACAGCATTGCGCTCGGCGTCGATCCCACGCTCCCAGTCGTCGACCCAGACGGTGTGGATCGGCAGATCCTCCAGCCCCGTGGCATCAAAGCCCAGATGCAGATGCAGGAAGCCGTTGCAGGCCGGCGTGGCCTGACGCTGACGCTGCCACTTCGGCGCCACGGACTCCGGCAGCAGACCAAGGGTGGACCAGATGTCGGCATTGCAGATCACCTGCCGCGCCGCGATCTGCGTTCCATCGGCCAGGGTCACACCGACAACGCGGTCCCCCTCGACCCGCAGCTGTTGCACCGCCATGCCGGTGTGCAGGCTGCCGCCATGGGCCTCCAGGCCACGCACCAGGGCCTCAACCACCGCAGCACTGCCGCCAACGGGGTAGTCAAGATGGGCATCCGGCTCAAACCACTCGCCGAACAGCGTCGCCATGGCTGCAGCGTTGGTGTCTCCCATCGGCATGCCGCTGATCAGAAAGGAGAGCAGATCCACCCAATGGCGCAGGAAGGGATCGCTGAGGTGACGATCCACCAGGGGGCCAAAGGAACCGGAGAGGTGACGCATCGCGGCAAGGTGCGGCAACAGGCGTCCGCCGCGCTTCAGCAGCTGCGCCATGCCATCCACCCCAGGCCGCAAAGCCAGCAAGGGCAAAGCATCGGCAGCGGCAGCAATCGGCTGGAGCGCCTCCACAAAGCAGCGCCATTCGGCGGCCACCTCAGGGCCTCGCAGGCTGCGCACCACAGCCTCAAAATCGTCGTGCCCAACGGCGATGCGTAGATCCCCTTCTGGCAACAGCACATCCCAGCTGCGATAGGGAATCACCTCCACGCTCTGCCCAAGCGCGCGCAGCACCTGGGCCAGGGGATTGCTGCTGGGCCAACGCCCCAGGCCACTCCAGAGGGATGGACCGGATTCGAAGTGATACCCCTGGCGTTGAAAGCCATGGGCGGCTCCACCGGCTTGGTGATGGGCTTCCAGCACCAGCACCTCACGGCCGGCGCGGGCACACAAACCTGCGGCACAGAGCCCACCGATGCCGCTGCCGATCACCAGAACGTCGACGTCGCTTCTGATCATCCGCTCAGCATCCGCGTCATCATTGTGGTCATTGGCGCAAGACGATGCGCACTCGACTGCTGCTTCCCCTGCTGATCCTGGCCTTGGCCTGGGGGCAGGAGCTGATCGACCAACTGCTTTTTACGGGGCAGTGGAACTTGCCGATGGGGCCGGATCAACCGTGGTGGGGGGTGATCACAGCGCCGTTCAGCCATGCCGGCTTCGGGCACCTGATCTCCAACAGCCTGGCGTTTCTGCCCCTGAGCTGGCTGGTGCTCAGCCGAGGGATGCGCGATTACCTGAGCGTCTGGCTGTCGGTGCTGCTGATCAACATTCCGGTGGCCCTGTTCTGGCCCGCCCGCAACCATGGACTCTCGGGCGTGGTGTACGGACTGCTGGGCTACCTGCTGCTGATCGGCTGGCTGGAACGCCGCATCCTCTCCATCGCTCTGGGCCTGGTGGCGTTCTGGCTCTACGGCTCAGCCCTGATCGCTTTGATCCCCGGCGTTTCCCCAGCCGGCGTCAGCTGGATCGGCCACAGCGCAGGGTTCATCGGCGGCCTTGTGGCGGCTCTTGCGGTGTATCGCGAGCCCACCACTTATTGAAGACGGCCAATTGAAGACAGCCAGTTGAGCTCAGCCCTGGGAGAGAACCTCATCGAGGAACGCCAAGGGGCGTTCCATGGTGGCGGAGTAGCCGAGCAGGCTTTGATCGCGGTGGCAATAGATCACGCTGTCATCAGCGTCGAGCAGCACGGTGGCGCCGCGCTGGGTGATGTAGTCGTCACAGGGCACGTAGGTGCGCCAGTTGCGGAGCACTTCATTCATGTTGCGCAAACGCTTGGTGGCGAGCTCAAACGGTCGCTGGAACCCGGCACCACCGGCCTGGCGGAACAGAGCCCCCCGGAAGCGCGGCAAAGGAAAGGCTTCAACCCACTCCTCGTCGTCGAAGATCTGGGCCGCAGAGCGATCTCCGGTGTAACCGCGCAACACTTCGCGCAGGGTGCCCGGCGAGCCCACGCCAGCGCACATCAGCAGAAAACCAGGCCAGGGCCCACCGGGGAGCTTCAAGCCGGCCTCCAACCCCAGGGCCTGATGCAACTGGGGTGATGTATCGGCGATCAGCTGCTGGAGGGGAAAACCGGTGAAGGCCGCAAAGCGTTCGGCACTGGCGGCATTACCGATGCCGAACAGCTGAACCTTGACCCCAAGCGCCGCCAACTGGGGAAGCCTTGGCACCAGCGCTTGGGCGTATTCAATCGAATCGAAATCCCCCAGCTGGCCCTGCACAACAACAAGGCGCTTGCAGCCGCTCTCCATGCCGGCAACTCCGGCCAGCCGTTGCAGCAGTGGGTCCAGTGGAATCATCGCGACAGGCTGACATTTCGCCTCCGAAAACGTGGATGGCGCTTGCGCACCGCCTGAGAGACTCAAACCAAAGGCAGGAAGCAGGTGGGCAAGAAATCTGGCTTCACAAGTGCTGAGATCGAAGAGATCAAGCGTCTGTATCTGCAGGAAGGGCGATCGATCCTGCAGATCCCCAAGATCCTGGGCAAAGGCAGCGAAAACTCCGTGCGCAACGCCCTGCACAAGGCCCGGGTCAAGCATGCGCCGGAGGAACGCACCAAGCTGGAGCGATTCAAGCCCGATCAAGTTTTTGGCAACGTCACCCTTTTAAAACGACTCAAAAAAGCGAAAAAACTGAAATTCCATGCCCGCTGCTCCTGCGGCTACGAATTTGACGTGGACCCATTCCGGCTGACGCTGCCGGAACACCACAAAGACAGGATTGCTGCATGCCAACGCTGCAGCAATCCGCAAACCTGAGTGCAGCCGACGTGACGGCATAACGCTGCAGGGTCGGCACAATGACTCGATGAGACTTCTGATCACAGTCCTGATCGCGTCCAGCGCTTTGGCCTGGCCGGCAAAGAGTGCGGAACCGATTCCCCTCGTGATGGTTCCCTTCGATGCCGCATGGGGGTCGCGACGTCTTCCCGTTCAGCCCGCAGGGTTGTTGCCGCCACCTCCAATCCCTGCACCGAGTCGAGCCAGCAAACCCGACGCTGAACCAAGGCCACAACGCCAACGCTGGTGCCGGGGTGGCTGTTGAACGAGGTGGCTGCTAAGCGCAGCACAGCAGTCACCTGGAAGCGTTCTGTGTAAACCGAAAGGAGAAGCACCCCCTTCGGGCCCTAACGATGCGAAACGCGGCGCTGTTGATGGCCAGCCTCCTTCTGGGATCCATGGCTCTTGCGGGTGGCAAGCGGGCCACAGCCCAAGGGCCGTCCGAGCAGTTCGCCACCGCTGAGGCGATGCGGGTGATCCCGAAATGGGCAACGATCACCAACACCACCTGCAAGAGCATTGATGTGGGAGCCAGCAGCCGCTATGAGCGCACCATCACCTAGACCCCCTGAGCTGATCGATGAAAGGCTGGCGTGCTGCGTGTTGGAGCCTGGTGCTGTTGGAGATCCCGGCTGCGGGGCGCGCCGAATTTGATCAGTGCCGCTTGATCGATCAGGTACTGAAGCGCCCAGGCAACGCCATGGCCATCAACCGTTTGATCATTGCGGAAGGCAAGAACAGCGCAGCCGTCGCTGCGGCGAGTGAAGCTCTGGCCCAACAGAACGAGAGCTACCGGCGCACCAAGCGCCAACGCGCCAACGCGCCAAAGCCGGCTGCGATGGCTGGCAACGAGACTGACTGACTGACTGACTGACTGACTGGCTGACTCACCAACGAACGCCAGGCAAGCTGGTGGAACGCTGATCGAGAGACCTTGGCCGTCACCGTCTGCCAGAACTGCGGAAGCCGCCGGTTTCGTGCCGACCGATCCATGGCCGGGCGGCTGGTCTGTCAGAACTGCGGCCTTGCGGCCGGAAGCCGAGCTGCGCGGAGTGCACCACACAGCAGGCGGCGCAGCAACGCAAAACGCTGGCTGGTGATCCTGCTGATCGCGGTGATCGTGCTGGTGGTGGTCACGTCGTGAGCAACTGCACCACCTCAGCGGTGTTCGCCGACAAAGGTTGAGAAGCCAGCTGATCGATGGCCTGACGCATGACCGTTTGACGCTTGGGGCCGTAACTACCGCAGCGACTGAACACCTTGGCCATCCGTGATGCGGTGATCGGATTGCGGGAGTCGACCGCTGCGATCTGCTCCGCCATGAACCGGTAGCCACTGCCATCGATGGCGTGAAACGCCTGAACATTGGCGGTGAATCCACCGAGAACAGCGCGAAGGGAATTGGGCGCCAGGGGATCGAAGCGCGGGTGCTCCAGCAGCTGTTGAACCCGCTCCAACGCGCTGGACCTGGGGGCTGATGCCTCCATCGCAAACCAGGCATCCAGGATCACGGGCTTGTCTTGCCAACGCTCGTAGAACAGCGCCATCGCCTGCTCACGTTCTGCGCTTTCCTGCGGCAGCAAGGCCCGCAGGGCTCCCCGCGCCAGGGTCATCGAGGGGCCGGAAACAGCAGCCAATGCCTCCGCTTGAACCGTGGCATCACCAGCCGCGGCAAGCCAGCGCCAGGCCAAGGCCGTCAGGGCCCGGCCGCCCTGACCCACCGGCCAAGCCAGGGTCCAGTCAGCCCGGGCCAGCTCCAGAAGGCGACGCAGGGACGACTGCAATTGAACGCCCATCTCTTGGGTCCACGCCCGGAAGGCTTGATCCAGCGCCAGCGGATCCACCGGGGATTGCAACGCCTCCAGTTCCGCCATGCCCGGCAGCGCCAACAGCGCCGCCAGATCCATGCCATCACCACCGTCGTAGGCGCAGATCCGCTGATCGAGGGCCTGGATCAGCGCCGCTTCCACGGCAGGCTTCGGCTGGTTTTCAGCCCGCGCCAACAGCACCTGGCGTGCCAGGCGCTGGGCCGCATCCCAGCGGCAGAACGGGTCATCATCAGCAGCCAACAGCTGCAGGCACTCATCCAGCGGCTGCTCCAAACGCACGTGCACCGGGGCCGAGAAGCGGCGCAGCAGCGAAAGGGCAGGGGGGGTGTCGCCGGGCTGGCCCTGCAGGGTGATGCTGGCGCGCTCAGCCTCCATCACCAGCAGCTGCTCCTCACCAACACGGCCTTGCTCACCCACCAGGGCCATGGCAACCGGCAGCACCAGGGGCTGTTTGTCCGCTTGTCCTGGCGTGGGGGGCGTCGACTGCTGCAAGTCGACTGTCAGCTGACCCAATTCCGAATTCCACTGCCGCGAAATGCTGAGTTCCGGAGTTCCTGCCTGGTGGTACCAGCGCTTGAAGCGGTCCAGATCAAAGCCCAGCGGCTCGCCCTGGCTGGTGGCACCGTCGGCGATCGCCTGAACGAAGTCTTCCGTCGTGGCGGCCGTGCCGTCAAAGCGTTGCACGTAAACCTCCATTCCCTTCATGAACCGCTCGGGTCCCAGCAGGGTGCGCAGCATGCGGATCAATTCCGCACCTTTTTCATAGATGGTTGTTGTGTAGAAGTTGTCGATCGCCTGGTATTCCGCTGGCTTCACCGGGTGGGCCGTTGGGCCAGCATCCTCACGGAATTGGGTGTTGCGCAACATCGCCACATCCTCAATGCGCTTCACCGCCTCCGAATGCAGATCTGCGGTGAAGCATTGATCACGGAACACCGTCAGACCTTCTTTGAGCGACAGCTGGAACCAGTCCCGGCAGGTAATGCGATTTCCGCTCCAGTTGTGAAAATATTCATGGGCAATCACACTTTCGATGCGCTCAAGTTCTGCATCGGTGGCTGTTTCCGCATCAGCCAGAACAAGCTTTGAGTTGAAAATATTCAGACTCTTGTTTTCCATCGCGCCCATGTTGAAGTGACGGACGGCAACGATGTTGTATTCATCAAGGTCGTATTCAAGGTTGTAAACCGATTCGTCCCACTGCATGGATCGTTTCAACGACGCCATGGCATGGGCCGTGAAAGGTTCATCCCCCTCCTCCACATGCAAGCGCAGGGTGACCTGCCGGCCCGACGCTGTTGTGTAGTGATCACGAATCTCCCTGAGGTCTCCTGCCACCAAGGCGAACAGATAGGAGGGCTTGGGGAAGGGGTCATCCCACGTGACCGCATGACGATCAGCGCCGACGGATTCCTCCTGAACCGCATTGCCGTTGCTCAACAGCACAGGGCAGCTGCTGCGGCTGGCCTCAATCCGCACCTGCCAGCGGCTCAGTACATCCGGACGATCGGGGTGCAGGCTGATGCGCCGGAATCCCTCGGCCTCGCACTGGGTGCTAAGCAGACCACCACTGGCGTACAGGCCTTCGAGCGAACTGTTGGAGTAGGGATCCAGACGGCAACGGGTTTCCAGCACAAACGGCTGGCCCGGCACGTTGGGGATGGTGAGACATCCGTCGGCAAGGCTGTACTCCTCGGACTGCAAAGGCGCCTGGTCGATCACCAGGGATTCGATCGCCAGATCAACGCCGCACAGCACCAGGGGCTCTCCAGGCCGACGCGGTTCAAGGCTGAGTCTGGAGGCAACGACGACATGGTCGTCCTGGATATTCACGTCCAGGACGATGGAAGGGAGTTCAAAAGCCCACGGCGTGTAGTCCGCCAGACGAATCGAAGCAGCTGCAGTCATGGCCGAACCACGCGAGGACCGAATGATCCTGACGGACGACGCTCAAAACCGGGACGTTTCAGCCAAGGCGCCGGCCATGAGGCGAGCAACGGCATCAGAGCAGAGGAAAAGACACAAAAAAACGCCTGACCTCAGCAAGCCAGACGTTTTCGATCGCTAGAGCCTGGGAAGATCTTATTTTTTCGAGGACTTCAACGAAGCAGCAGCTTTTTCAAAGCGTGCTTTTTCTGCAGCGGGAACTGATTTAGGGCAGAACTTCAGCGCTCCGCCAACGATCATGAATCCCGCATTGTTGAGAAATTGCTTCTCAGGCAAGGGGTCTTTGGTGCCGGGAAGCAAACCACCGTGCTTGCCGTAAATCACATGCAACTGACCAGCGAGAGCCACTGCCAGAGACTTGCTGAAATCGATCTTCTGCGCCCTTGCCTCACAGAAGGTGGCAATCGACATCACGCCATAGGTGTTGACCTCCATGGCTGTGGCAGGGGTGGGCTTGTCCTTGGAGGCCTGAGCCAGAGCCGTTGCCGGTGACAGCAAGGGGGCAGCCAACACGAGAGTTGCGGCTGCGAATGAACGACAAATCACCTTGGGTCCCGGCAGCGTCAAATTTTTCGAAACTTACCGCCCATGCCAAAGCTGGCCGGAGCACAGGCGCGGTTGTTGAACTGGGCCAACAGCGCAACGGCGCCGTTCAGTCGTCCTGGATCAATCGTCTTCGATCAGTCGTCCTCGATCAGTGGCAGGGGATCGGACATTCGAATTTCATGGTGGTGCTCAACGATCGAGAGATCACCGTTCTCCCAGCTGTAGATGGCGCGGTAGCGGTAGCGGTCCTGATCGACAAGGCGAATGTGCTCAAGGATGTCCCACTGCTGGTAGTGGGATTCCAAGATGGTTTCGTGCTCGTCCACCTGACGCAGCCGTGTACGCACCGGGTCTCCCGTCAAATAACCGCGACTTCTCTGGAGTTGATGGCCCCACAACGTGGCTTCCATCACGCCACTGCGTTCAAACCAGGGCTTGCGGGCAAAGAATTCGTCGGAATGCTGGTCCTCCTGGTCAGACCACCAGCTGAAGCGGTAGCGGCTCTCACCCACCTCAGGGTGTGCAAACGCCTCCATTTTCAGGTTCATGTCCAAATGGAGAACCTGGTCGTCACTGAAGGTGTATTGCCGCCGGGAACGCCACAAGCCCAGATTGCGGCTGAACCAGCGACGCAGGTTGCTATCCACCTGAATCGAAGGCTGGGCAGCCACTCCGCCGGGAACGGTCAGAGGAACACGGTTTTGCGCAGAAAAAAGCGACATGGACCGCGTCAATGACGCAACGGAGTGTTCCTGTTCGTCTTAGCGCTGCTGGCGGTGCAGTCAAAAACCCATAAGGTGAGCCTCGGTTTTGCTGTCTTGCAGTCCGCGTGGTCAAGGACGCTCCCAAGACACGTCAAACCCTGAAGCTGTTGCTGGTGGCTGCTCGCCATCACCTGTCGGGTCAGGACCTCCGATCGCTGGTGCAGTTCCTGGAACGGGAAGACCTTGGCTTCGAAGTCACCCTGCAGGTTGCCGATCCAGCTCAGCAACCCGAACTGCTTGAGCTTCATCGCCTCGTGGTGACGCCAGCGCTGATCAAATTGGCGCCGAACCCCAAGCAGGTGTTCGCGGGAAGCAACATCCTTCAGCAATTAAAAGGATGGGTGCCCCGCTGGAAACAGGATGGGGTGGTGAGCGGCCTTGGCCTCAGCCTCAGGCCAACCGAACTCGATGGAAGTCGCACCCAGAAGGAACTCCAGCTGGAGGATCAGCTGCTGGTGCTGCGCCAGGAGAACGAAACGCTGATCGATCGCGTCAGCGCCCAGGAACGCCTGTTGCGCATGGTGGCCCACGAACTGCGCACCCCACTCACGGCAGCGGCCTTGGCCCTGCAAAGCCAGAAGCTGGGCCAGATCGACATGGATCGCTTTCAGGATGTAATCACCCGCCGCCTGCAGGAGATGGAGGCGCTGTCGAAGGATCTGCTGGAGGTGGGCACCACCCGGTGGGAAACCCTGTTCAACCCACAACGGCTTGACCTGGCCAGCGTTTCAGCCGAAGTGATCCTCGAGCTCGAAAAATTGTGGCTGGGGCGCAACGTTGAAATCAAAACCGACATTCCCGCTGACCTACCCAAGGTTTTCGCTGATCAGCGACGCATGCGCCAGGTGCTGCTGAATCTGCTCGAAAACGCCCTGAAATACACCAACGACGGCGGGCACATCTCGCTCACGATGCTGCACCGCACCAGCCAGCGGGTGGAGGTGAGCGTTTGTGACAGCGGCCCGGGCATTCCGGAAACAGAACAGCAGCGAATTTTTCTGGATCGGGTGCGGCTGCCGCAAACCTCCGACCAAACCACCGGCTACGGCGTGGGGCTGTCGGTCTGCCGCCGCATCGTTGAAGTGCACGGCGGCAAGATCTGGGTGGTGTCGGACCCTGGAGAAGGTGCCTGCTTCACCTTCACGGTGCCGATCTGGCAAGGACAAGGTGTCGAATGGGGTCAAGCTGTCTTGACGGAGGGTCCGACCAAGCCCTAGTGTTCACAAGTGATCAGGAGCACAGACAGCTCGCTGATTACGGCCTCGCCCCCATCGTCTAGAGGCCTAGGACACCTCCCTTTCACGGAGGCGACAGGGGTTCGAATCCCCTTGGGGGTATGACCTCATCACCAGACTCGTTTTGGTGATGAATCGAGTACCAATTCAAGTATTTGATAGTTCCTTCAGGCCCAGGAATACTGGGTCTGCAAAGGCGCTGAAACTGCTGCGCCTTTCCTACTCGCTCAGCTGTTTCTGCGGTGGGCTTCCTGCACAACGGCGTTGAGGTTGCTGGAGAGGTCGTCCCGCAGCCGCTCCTCGATCAGACCGATCGGCATGCCAAGACAGCCTTGAACCGTCAGTTCATAGAGCAGTGAGCTGCCATCGGGACGCTGGCGGATCTGCCAGGAACCTTCAAAACGTCGGAAATCCCCTTTCACCATGCGGAACTGCAGCAGTCCGTCCTGGCGGTATTCCGTCAGCTCCAACTGAACCTGGGCCGAGAAGCGAAGCCCCAGCAGCTGCTGACTGCCCACCTGTTGGAGCCGCACCGTTTGACCCTGACGCTGAATCAGCTCACTGGTGCTGAGGTTGGGAATGAAACGGGACAGGTTCTCGTAATCCGTCAGCACATCCCAGAGCAGCTGAACAGGCAGTGGAGATTTGAGCTCAGCGGCCAGACGCCGAGTCCCTTGGGGCAGCCGCTCCATGGTCTGCTCGATCGCAGTCCCCGAATCTGTGGAGGTTTGAAGCCCTCGTCCAAACATTGTCTGGGGGAAAACCAAAAGAGACGCCGAGATAAGAGGCCGAACCCGAGGATCTTAATGAGGTCGCCTGGATCACATCAGATTCTGTTCCGAACAGCAACCTTTTTGTGTGAAATCAAAGGCCACGCCTATAGTCGCGCCACCAAAGGCAGGTGATTTCTATGCGGGTGTCCAATGCAGCGACAGAGCACTGCAATGAAGCTCTGTTCACTGTTGTGGCTCGTGGTCCCCAGGTCGGCGCCAAACCGTCCGTGGTTCAGACCTACACCGTTGCAATGAACCAGTTTTCCGCACTTTTCAAACGATTGGGGGCCACTGGCGCCAAGATCGTTTCTGTGAATGGTGCGGGCGAAGAGCGTTCCGCCGCTCCCGCTGCCGACACCCCGGCACCTGCCAAACAACCCGCCACAAAAACCGCCAAGAAAGCCGTGACGTCAAGCGCCCCGAAGAAAAAGCCCCACGCCGACGTTCCGGTCAACACCTACAAGCCCAAAACACCGTTCATGGGCACGGTGACGGAGAACTACTCCCTACTGAAAGACGGTGCGATTGGCCGTGTGCAGCACATCACTTTTGATCTGGCCGGCGGCGACCCGCAGCTGAAGTACATCGAAGGCCAGAGCATCGGCATCATTCCCGAAGGAGAAGACGCCAACGGCAAGCCCCACAAGCTGCGCCTGTACTCCATCGCCAGCACCCGCCACGGCGACAACCTGGAGGGCAACACCGTCTCCCTCTGCGTTCGCCAGCTCGAGTACAAGAACGACGCCGGTGAGCAGATCTACGGCGTCTGCTCCACCTACCTCTGCGACATCGAACCCGGCACCAAGGTGAAGATCACCGGTCCGGTCGGCAAGGAGATGCTCCTGCCTGACGACGAGGACGCCAACATCATCATGCTGGCGACGGGCACCGGCATCGCTCCGATGCGCACCTACCTGCGTCGCATGTTCGAGCCCCGTGAACAGGAAGCCAACGGTTGGAAATTCCGCGGCAAAGCCTGGCTGTTCATGGGCGCACCCAAAACCGCCAACCTGCTCTACGACGAGGACTTCCTCCACTACGAGAAGGAGTATCCCGACAACTTCCGCTACACCAAAGCGATCAGCCGCGAACAGCAGAACGCCAAGGGCGGCCGGATGTACATCCAGGACCGCGTTCTGGAGCACGCTGAAGAGATCTTCGCGATGATCGAAGACCCCAAGACCCACGTGTACATGTGCGGTCTGCGCGGTATGGAGCCGGGCATCGACGAAGCCATGACCGCCGCCGCGGCCGCCAAGGGGCTCGACTGGGCCGAACTGCGTCCCCAGCTCAAGAAGGCCGACCGCTGGCACGTGGAAACCTATTGATCGATCAAGCGCAGATCAATCAGCCAACGATCGTTTCCAGTCCACCCCTCGGGGTGGACTTTTTTATTGGGTTGGCAACAAAGGCTGACGCCAACACGGAAACAAAGCGGCGAGTCCATGTCTGTTGCCGTTTCCGTGCCTAAACCAGCTTCAGAAGCCTGGACACTCCATGGTTGCCACGATGACGAACCCCCTCAGGGTTGGACTGCGTCAGGAGCGCGTGATCGCGCCGCAGTGTCTGGTGATCTTCGGCGCCAGCGGTGATCTGACCCACCGCAAGCTGGTGCCAGCCCTGTTTGAACTGTTCAAGCAACGGCGGCTGCCCAGTGAGTTCGCCCTACTGGGCTGTGCGCGCCGACCGTGGAGTGACGAAGAGTTCCGCGGAAAGATGGCGGAGGCACTGGCCAGCACGATCGAGGACGATCCCCAGGCCTGGGAGCAGTTCGTGGGCAAGTTGTTCTACGAGCCGGTCGACCTACAGAACACCGATCACATGCTGAGCCTGCACACCAGGCTCGAGAAGATCGATCAACAGTGCGCCACCCGCGGCAACCGCACCTTTTATCTCTCTGTTTCCCCCAAGTTCTATGGCAGTGGCTGCCGTTCACTGGCCGACGCTGGCCTGTTGAAGGACCCCAAACGCAGCCGGGTGGTGATCGAAAAGCCCTTCGGACGCGACTACGGCAGTGCCCAGGCCCTCAATCGCGTGGTCCAGACCTGCAGTCAGGAGAACCAGATCTTTCGCATCGACCATTACCTGGGCAAGGAAACCGTCCAGAACATCATGGTTCTGCGGTTTGCCAACACGATCTTCGAGCCGATCTGGAACCGCAATTACATCTCCAGTGTTCAAATCACCGCCGCTGAAACGGTTGGTGTGGAGGAAAGGGCCGGGTACTACGAATCGGCCGGTGCCCTGCGCGACATGGTGCAGAACCACCTGACCCAAATGCTGGCGATCACCGCCATGGAACCTCCCGGGCGCTTTGACCCGGAGGCCATCCGCAACGAAAAGGCCAAGGTGCTCCAGGCTGCCCGCCTGGCCGATGAGCTCGAACCCTGGAACTGCTGCATCCGTGGCCAGTACGGACCCGGTGGTTCCGCGGAATCGCCCCTGGCCGGATACCGCCATGAACCCGGCGTCGATCCCAACAGCACCACCGAGACCTACGTGGCGATGAAGCTGTTCATCGACAACTGGCGCTGGCAGGGGGTTCCGTTCTATGTGCGCACCGGCAAACGGCTGGCCAAGCGCACCAGTGAGGTGGTGCTCACCTTCCGTGAAGCACCGGTGCATCTGTTTGATGCAGCCACCGGAGGTCCCACGGCCAATCAGCTGATCCTGCGCATCCAACCGGATGAGGGGGCCGAATTCCGCTTCGAGGTGAAGTCACCCGGATCTGGCATGCGCAGCCGCCCGATTGACATGGAGTTCTCCTACGACGAATCCTTCGGGGAACCCTCCGATGAGGGCTATGTGCGGCTCCTGGCTGACGCCATGCTCAGCGACCCCACCCTGTTCACCCGCAGCGATGAGGTGGAAGCGGCATGGCGGCTCTACACCCCGCTGCTGGAACTGATTGAAGACAGCCCCTGGCAGCTGCCGGTTCATCCCTACGAATCCCGCACCTGGGGACCGGCCGCCGCGGATGCCCTGCTGGCGAAGGACGGACTGCTCTGGCGACGCCCCTGACCGCGCACGTTCACAGCCCTGTTGTTCAACTCTCCACGTCTCGTTCATCCGTCACCATGTCCCCTCAGCTCACCCTGCAAACCCCGCTGGAACTGGCACCGGCGGAGGTGCCCCACTACCTCGAACAGCTCTGGTCCCCCGAGCAGCAGGGCAGCACGGGCACCGGGGCCAACACCTTCTGCCTGCTGATCTGGCAACCCGCCTGGGGCGAGCAGCAATTGATCCGCAGTGGTCGTCTATCAGGCCCCATCACGGGACAGCAGTCCGCCCCCTTGATCGCTGCGGGACGCCAGGCGGTGCTGGATGCCGACCTCCCGCTGAGCACGCCGCCCCTGGATGGGGCTGTGGTGAAGGCGGTGGCTGATTTGGAAGGGCAAGCCAACGCCGAAGACCTGCGTGGGCAGTACATCGATCCAGCCCTGAGTGCACTGATGCCCCGGCGCCTGATCACCCTGGCGCCCACCATCGATGCGGCCCAGCCCCTGGAAACACTCGTGGCCGCCTACTGCCCGCTGCCTGAAGAAGGCGGTGGTACCGCCGCCTGCGGCGATGTGGTGGTGCTGCGGGGCAGCCATGGCGCCCTGCATGAGGGCCTTTCGATTCTCGACCCCCTGCTGCCGGAATCAATGCCGGCCTGGGTCTGGTGGAACGGCTGCATCGACGAAGCACCGGAGCTGATGCAACGGCTCACCAGCGCACCACGGCGCCTGATCATCGACACCGCGTTGGGGGATCCGTATCAGTGCCTTGAGCTGCTGCGTCACCGCGTGGAGAGCGGCCAGGCGGTGAATGATCTCAACTGGCTGCGCCTGCGCAGCTGGCGCGAGACCCTCGCCATGGTGTTCGACCCGCCGCAACGGCGGGATGCCCTCAGCCACATCACCCGTCTCGACATCGACGTTGAAGGCCATCACCCTGCCCAGGGGCTGCTGCTGGCCGCCTGGATCGCCGATCGACTGGGCTGGACGCTGCTCTCGACCGCTGTGGTCGACAACGGCACCACCGCCCAGTTCAAGCGCTCCGATGGCACCGAGGTGAACTTCCAACTGATGGCCGTGCCAACAACCCAGCCCAACGTGCACGCCGGCCAGATGGTGGGGCTGCGGCTGATCGCTGAACCGGAGAACGGCCAGGGCGTGTGCGTAATCCTCTGCGCTGACTCCGGGGGCTGCATGCGGTTGGAAGGGGGAGGCATGGCCAACCTCGAGCTGCATGAAGAAGTTGTGCCCGTGCAGCACGACACCCCTGAAATGGATGTGGCCCGCCTCCTGGGCGGCGGTCACGACAGCACCAACCCACTGCTGGCCGCTGCGGCTCCGCTGGCTGCCAGGCTGCTGGGCTGATCCGCATCTGAGCCATGGCCGCTGTCATCGCTGCACCAGCCAGTGGCAGCGGCAAAACCCTGTTGGGCCTGGCGCTGCTGAGCTGGGCCCAGCAGAACGGACGCCGGATCCAGGCCTTCAAGGTGGGACCGGACTATCTCGATGCCCAGCTGCTCAGCCAGGCCTCGGGCCAGGCCTGTCGCAACCTCGATCTCAATCTCTGCGGTGAAACCTGGGTTCGCCAGGCCTTTCACGGTTACGGCGGTGCCTCTGAGCTGACCCTCGTGGAAGGGGTGATGGGGCTCTTCGATGGCATCGGCAGCAGTACAACCGGAAGCACGGCCGACGTGGCCCGCCTGCTGGACCTGCCGGTGGTGCTGGTGCTGGATGCCGGTGGTCAGGCCGCCTCCCTCGGCGCCATCGTGCGCGGATTCCGCGATCACGATCCCCAGCTGCGCATCGCCGGCGTGGTGCTCAACAAGGTCAGCAGCCCCAGGCACCGGGAGCTGCTGGCCGACGTGCTGGAGCGCATGGAGGTGCCATTGCTGGGCTGCCTGCCGCGCAGCGAAGCCCTGGCCCTGCCGGGCCGGCATCTCGGCTTGGCCCCGGCCCATGAATTGGAGGCCCCCGAGCAGCGACGCCAGGCCTGGGCCACTCTGGCCAGCCAGCACCTGGACCTGGAACGCCTGGTGCCCCTGCTGCAGGCGCCCCGCCCCGGGCCGCATCCCCTGGCCCACATCCCCGTGGAGCAGGGCCAGCCCCTGCCGGTGGCTCTGGCCAGTGATGCCGCCTTTCACTTCCGCTACCAGGAAACCAGTGAACTGCTGGAGCACTTGGGCATGCCCGTGCTCCGCTGGAGCCCCCTGGCCGATGAGGCCATCCCGGCAGACGCCAAGGGCCTGATCCTGCCGGGCGGTTTCCCCGAACAGCACGCTGCCCAGCTCAGCGGCTGCACGCGAAGCCTGGGCTCGCTGCGGGCGTTCGTGCAGCAGCGACCGCTCTACGCCGAATGCGGCGGGATGCTTGTGCTCGGAGAGCAGCTGACCGACCTCGATGGCACCAGCCACCCCATGGCGGGCTTGCTTCCCTTCACCGCCCAGCGCGGCCCACTGCAGGTGGGCTATCGCCGCCTGCAGGCGCGGCGGGACAGCCCTGTGGTGGAGAGCGGTCAGCAGCTGGTGGGCCACGAATTTCACCGCTGGGAACTGCACACCAGCCGGCCGGCCTCCGACAGGTCAGTGCTGTGGGACATTGAGGGATGGAAAGTCCATCGACATTCGGAAGGATGGGTCGATCAGACGGTTCACGCGAGCTGGGTTCACCTGCACTGGGCAAGCTCTACGACGATCTGCTCCCGATGGCGCGCCGCGCTCGAATCCGGGGAGAGAAGATCGCCAAGCGCTTCGTCAGCCGCCAGCAGCCCCCGCGGGTCCAACCCTTCTCCGAACGCTGGCGCTGGGTGATCGAAGGTCGCGTTCAGCGGGTGGGGTTCCGCGCCAGCTGCAATCGGCGCGCCCTGGATCTCGGCATCAGCGGCTGGGTGCGCAACCTGAGTGATGGCCGTGTGGAAGTGCAGGCCGAAGGCCCACCGCTGGCCTTGTCTGAACTGCGGGCCTGGTGTGAGGTCGGGCCGCCGGGCGCCCGGGTGGTTCGGGTGACCCCCAGCCAGCTCCCGATCACGGGCGACGACTGGTTCGAAGTGCGCTACTGAGACGACGTGCGCTGAGACAAAGTGCGCTGAGACATAGACGCGAAAAAATTGGGAAGGAGGTCTCCACGCTCCGCCCATCTCGCTACGGCTGAAGCAGGACCTTCGCGCCTGCCGCATGCTCCGCTTCGGATTTGTCCTGTTGATCACTGCGCTGCCCCTGCTCGGCATGGAAGCCATGAGCACACGACGGGAAACCACCAAGCAGGTGTTCGATTCCGCAGCAGAAGCCCTCGACGCCTGTCAGAGCTGGCGGCTCAGGGAGGGACAGTTTTCGGCCCTGATTCCCGCCGCTGCACCGGTGTCAACGCAGGCGCGGCCTTTGCAAACCGACATCCGCAGTTGCGAGGCCGATCTGGACCATGCGCTGGTGCTGGGGCGCCGCTACAGCGTTGTGCCAGGCGTTCACTAAAACAAAACGCTGCGGTCGCTGCACCGCCCGATCCATCGCACCTTCCCTTACCTGCTGCCAGATGGCACGACTGGCGAATAACGCCCCTGGCATGTCTTGAGCAACTTCCTCGACACCAAAGACAAAGCCTTCTGGAGAGCCCTGCTCGGCGTTGCGAGTTTGGGGGTGAGCATCGGCCTGGCGGCCCTGATCCTGCGCCTCTGAGCGCTGATCCTCGGATTCACTTGGAATCCCGCGTGATGTCGAATTGGCGCTGCCAGGTGGCGCGCAGGTCAGCGGACGTCTCGCCGCCGAGCAACCACACCCCCGTGCGGGCACGGGACACGGCCACATAACAGAGCTGCTGGCGGATGGCGGGGTCGGCCCGGAACACATCCGGCGCCACGAAGACATCCCCGAAACTGCTGCCCTGACTGCGATGCACCGTGAGCACTGCCGCAGGCCCCAGGGAAGCGAAGGCATCGCGAATCAGAAAGTACTGCCGCCAGATCGCGCGACCGTTTTTCTTGCCGGCATCACGGGCCTGCTTGCGCAGCCGCTGCATCACCGCATCGAGCTCCTGACGACCTGGGCTGCCAATCGGCGGCTGCAGGCGCAGGGTGAGCTCCAGATCCCCCGCATTCACCGATGCGGAGAGGGTCTCGATCACCGGCACGGGCCCATCGGCTGAGGAGAGGCCGAAATCCGCCAGGTCACAGGCCTCAGGCTTGACGTCCCGCACCGTGACTTCGCGGTTGGAGCCGAGCACCATGTCGGGTTCTTCACCCGCCTCTTCTCCGTCCCTTGAGGCCGGGGCCATCACGGCGGTGCGACTGATCAACACCTCACCGGGCAGCACCGGCATCTGATCGGCCATCTCCCCATGGATGGCCCGGCGCGCATGGGGCACCAGACGATCCAGGGTGCGGTTCGTGTAGCAGAGGATGCGTGCTGCATCGGGGTTGTCCTGCACCGAGGCGTCGCGCAATGCACGCCTGGCCTGATCCAGCCACTCCCGTTGCACCAGACTGCGCACCTGCCCCTGCGGGGAACGAATCAGGGGCAGCAGCGGCGGCATCTGGCAGGGCAGGCGCCCCTCCCGCAGCCCCGCCGCCAACTGCAGCACCGGGCCTTGATGCCGCACTACCTGGGTCAAGCTCGCGGAACAGGACCGTTGCATCGCAAACACGGGGCTGTTCGGCTCACCCACCGGAGGCAACTGGGCGGGGTCGCCGACGAACACCAGACGGGTCTTGAACGGATGGGCGCACTGGAGGGCAATGCCCAACAGGGTGCTGTCCACCATGGAGGCTTCGTCGATCAGCACCAGGCCCAGGTTCTCCAGGGCCATGGGCGTCTGCTCGGTGGGTTCGCAGAGTTCAGCGTCGGCGGAGCGCTTGAGCTTCAGACGCAGCAAGCGATGAATGGTGGAGGGGTACCAGGTGGGTTGGAGACCCTCCAACTCCAACGCCTGGCGCAGAACGCCCACCGCTTTATGGGTCGGTGCCACGACGGTCCAGCACAGACCGCTGGCCTCCACCTGGCGCAGCAGGCGCATGGAGAGGAAGGTTTTGCCGCTGCCGGCAAAACCACTGAGCACGAAGGGCGTGCCATCCACGGGCTGCTTGAGCCAGGCCGCAAAGGCGTCCGCCGCTTCCTGCTGATCAGCGGTCAGGTCCGCGGCAGCGGTCACCCCAGCCCAGCTCCAAGACCCGACAGCAGATGCAGCGGTGATCCCACAAATTCCAAACCGGGCAAAGCAACGGCGGGACCCATCAGGCTGCCCACCAGCACCTGCAGCCGGCTGTGGCCAAGGCTTTCCTTGAGGGGTTTTTCCGGAGCGTCCAGCCAGAGCGAATCAGGCAGAGCATTGACCCGTTCCGCCGTCAGCCCGGCGGCGCGACGAATGCCACTGGCGTCGTACATGACGACGAACGCCACCATCGCCGCAAGGGCGAAGAGGGGGTGATCAAAGCCCAGGGTCCAGCCCACACAGGCCGCCGTGCCGGTGACCAGGGCGGAGTGGCTCGACGGCATGCCGCCGGTTTCAATCAGCACCGCCGGACGCCAACGGCGATGCAGAAGCAACTCAAGGAACAATTTCGAGAGCTGGGCGACGCCACAGGCCATCAAGCCCCAGATGAGCGAACTGTTGTCGCAGAACTCCCGCAGCACCGCATGGGAGGGCGTGGCGTCGATCATCGGTCGCGGCTGGTAATGAAGTCAGCCAAGGCCAGCAGGGGAATCGCCTTCTCGGCCCAGGGTTGAAGCGCCTCTTTCGCTTCATTGACCAACGCATCGGCCCGACGGCGGGACTCATCGAGCCCAAGCAGCTTGGGATAGGTGGTCTTGTCGGCGATGAGGTCCTTGCCGGCAGTTTTGCCGAGCACCTCGCTGCTGGCGGTGATGTCGAGGATGTCGTCGATGATCTGGAAGGCGAGGCCGATCCCCCTGGCGTAGGTGCGCAGGGCCTTGATCAGCGCCTCATCGGCGCCGCCGATCATCGCCCCGGTGATCACACAAGCACTCAACAGGGCTCCTGTTTTGTGGAGGTGGATGTACTCGAGGGTTTCAAGATCCACCTCCTTGCCTTCGCTTTCCAGATCCACCACCTGGCCACCCACCAGGCCAGGGGCGCCGGCCACCAACGACAGTTCTCCCACAACCTTGAGCAGACGCTCAGCCGGCACATCCGGACTGCGCAGCGCCACCATTTCGAAGGCGCGGGTCAGCAGGGCATCACCGGCAAGGATGGCCACGGCTTCGCCGTAAACCTTGTGGTTGGTGGGACGACCACGGCGCAGGTCGTCGTCATCCATAGCCGGCAGGTCGTCATGGATCAACGACATGGTGTGGATCATTTCCAGCGCCACCGCCGTAGGCAGGGCCTGCGTCGCTTCCCCGCCCGCCAGCTCGCAGGCGGCAAGGCAAAGAATCGGGCGCAGGCGCTTGCCACCGGCAAGCAGTGAATAGCGCATCGCTTCCCTGAGGGACTCCGGCCGCTCCGGACCGAGCGATCCATCGAGGGCCGCTTCCACCCGCTCTTTGGCCTTGCCGAGATAGGCCTTGAAATCGAACTCGGCGCTCATGGGTGGACCCTGGCTGGCGGGATTCTCTCAGGCCGAGCCCTTAGCTGCCGAGAGGAACCCAATCCATCGGATGGGGTGTTCGCATCTCGCGTCCCTTGCCCGGTGCCGTGGTGATGGCCAGGTCGTAGGACACCGAATAGCGGGGGCTGCTTCCCTCATAGGGGAGCACCCGATGGCGCAGGTCCGAAGGGAACAGCAGAAGACGGTGGGGTAACGGCGCGAACACCCCACCGGAAACCGCCGCATCGCGGTAGGGAATCGCCATCACATGGCTGAAGTAATCGTCGGGTGCCTCAAATTCCAGCTCCCCGCTCTCGATCGCAGGATCCGTCAACACGTAGAACACTGCGCTCAACTGGGCGTTGCGGTGGCTGTGCAGATCCACCGTTCCGCCATTCCTCACACACCACAGGCCAGGCCTTCTGGATGTGGGCCACAAGACCGTGCTCCGGGCCCAACAGCAAACGGAGATAGGTCGCAACATGCTCAGCCAACTGCCCGTTCAGCCACTGAAACGCATCCATGCGATGCAACTGATCCAGACCGGCATGGCCCAGCAGATCCCCGGTGAGGTTGTTGCGTTCGCTGAACTCAGGGTGTTGAAACACCTGGGCATCGAACTACTCCAGCTGCTGCTGCATGGCTTCGGCTGTGGCGGCATCCGGCTCAAGGTCCACCTGCAGATCAGGGGTAGGGAACAGCCAGTGCAGCGCCATGGAGCCGATCAGGGCACGAGATCGTCCAAATCATGGTCAAGGTTGTGGCGTCTGCACCAAGCCACAACGGTGTTCACCAGAAGCATCGTCACCGTCATCGGTCCCACACCGCCGGGGACGGGCGAGAGCGCAGCGGCGATCGACTCGACTTCAGCCGCACGAACATCCCCGCACAATCCACCTTCCGGCTTGCGGTGGATGCCCACATCCACCACCGCCGCCCCCGGCCGCACGTGCTCGGCCCCGATGAACTCAGGACGGCCTGCTGCCACCACGAGGATGTCGGCTTCGCGGGTGTGGGCCGCCAGATCGGCCGTGCGGGAGTGGGCGATGGTGACAGTGGCGTTGGCGGCCTGCAGCATCAAGGCCATCGGCTGCCCCACGAGAATGCTGCGTCCGATCACCACGGCGCGCTTGCCCGCAGGATCGATGCCATTGCTGCGCAGCATCGCCATCACCCCGGCGGGGGTGCAGCTGCGCGGGCCCGGCTCCCCCTTGAGCAGCCGTCCGAGATTGAGGGTGTGCAGACCATCGGCATCCTTTTCAGGATCAATGGCCATCAGCAGCGGCCCCTCATCGAGGCCAGCAGGAAGGGGCAACTGCAGAAGGATCCCGTCCACTGCAGGGTTGGCATTCAGCTGTTCAATCGTCTGAAGCACCTGCGCTGGAGGCGTGTCGCCGGGGAGGTGATCACCAAAGCTGGCCACCCCGATCCGAGCACAGGCTTTTTCCTTGTTGGCGACGTAGACGGCGCTGGCGGGATCATCACCAACCCGCAGCACCGCCAAGCCCGGCGGTCGCCCCGCCTCGGCCAGACGCCGTTCGATCAGGGTTTGAAGACGATGCTCCACATCCCTTGCCAGCACCTTGCCGTCCAAACGCAGGGCCATGGCATTCCCATGCACTCCCTCCAGCATGCCCTCTGAGGAGAGCTAGCGTTAGGCCGCTACAGGGTCCTTTTTGGTTCGTGTTCCACGGCTGAGCAGCCTTTGGCGGAACTGGGTGCGGCTCGAAGGCCCAGGGCGACGCCTGCTGCGCTGGACGCGACTGCAGACCTTTGTTGTGCTGCTGCTGTGCCTTTGCGTGGCCGCAGCCTCAAGCCTGCCCTGGCTGATCAAGCCAAAACTTCAACCCGGATCGCTGGCCCCGTTTGAAGCCATCGCTCCAAAGGATGCTTTGGTACAGGACAGCACCGCCCTCGAGCAGCAGCGGGCCTCGCTGGTGGCGCGAACGGTGGTGCAGGTGATCGATCAGGAGCAGACCCAAGCACTCAAACAACGGCTCGAGCAGCAACTGCTGCAACTGCAGGAGGTCACCAACACCGGATCTGGAGACCGAATCGGGCCGGTGAACCTGTCTGATCAAGAGAAAAGGTGGCTGGAACGACGCAGCGAATGGGAGCATCTGGCCTGGGATAAAGCGGTGCGCAGCACCGCTGATCGCATGCTCAGCCAAGGGCTTGTGAGCAACCTGGCCATTGAGCAATTGCGCAAGGCCGCCGACCAGCAACTCAAGGCGGTTGCCCTGCAGCCAGAGGCGGCGCGCACCCTGGCCGGCAAGGTTCTCACCAGCGCCATGCGCGGCAGCACCAACCTGCGCACGGACCCGAACCTGAGCAAACAGCTGATCGAGGAACAGCTGACCAAACAGGCCATCCCCACCATCGAGGTGCGCAAGGGGGATCTGATCACCCGCAAGGGCGAGCTGATCAGTCCCCAGGCTTACGACGTGCTGGATTATTTCGGCCGCGTGCGCCGCGAACCCCAACCGTTGATCTGGTTCCAACGGTTCGTTGAAGCCGCTGCAGCCTGCGCCGTGATGCTGCTGGTGATGCGGCGTGAACGGCCTGGCCTGGAGGTGCGCCACGCGCTGCTGGCGGTGGGCCTGCTGCTGCTGGTGCAGGGAGCCAAGCTCTGGTTCAAAAGCTCCGTGAGCCCTCTGGCCGTGCTAGTGGTGCCCACCCTTGTGCTGGCGGAAGGCCTCGGCACCGGATGCGGCTTGGTCTGGATGGGGGTGGCCGCTCTGCTCTGGCCAGAACCCGTCCAGGGGTTGGGAGACGGTCGCCTGATTGTGGCGGCAACGGTGGCCGCCGCTGGGGCCTTGATCGCAGGTCGTCAGCGCAGCCGCGGCCAGTTGCTTCAACTCACGGTGCTGCTGCCGATCGGCGCCTTTGTGGGGCAGTGGCTGCTGCTTCAGCTGCAACCGATCACCGGCCTGCGGCTCTGGGGAAATCTGAATCCAAGCCTGGATGAACTGGCCACCGATTCCTTTGTGCTCGGTGTTCTGCTGATGTTCAGCCTGCTGCTGATCCCGATGCTCGAGGGCTCCTTTGGCCTGCTCACCCGGGCACGGCTGCTGGAACTGGCCGACCAGGAGCGCCCCCTGCTGCGCCGCCTCTCCTGTGAAGCCCCGGGAACCTTTGAACACACCCTGATGATCTGCGGCCTGGCGGAGGAAGGGGCGCGGGCGATTGGTGCGGATGTGGATCTGATCCGGACCGGATCGCTGTATCACGATGTGGGCAAGCTGCATGCGCCGGACTGGTTCATCGAGAACCAGAAGGACGGTCCCAATCCCCACGACGCCCTGGATGACCCCCAGGCGAGTGCGGCGGTGCTTCAAGCCCATGTGGATGAGGGGCTGAAGCTGGCGCGGCGCCACCGCCTGCCCCGGCCCATCGCCGATTTCATCCCTGAGCACCAGGGCACCTTGAAAATGGGCTACTTCCTGCACAAGGCCCAGGAGCGCGGCGGAGCCGTTGAGGAGCGCCGCTTCCGTTACCGGGGCCCGGTACCCCGCTCCAAAGAAACGGCGATCCTGATGCTGGCCGACGGCTGTGAAGCGGCGCTTCGATCCCTCCCCCCCGACACCTCCGATGCCCAGGCGGTGGACACGGTGCGGCGGATTGTGGAAGCGCGGCAGCGGGATGGACAACTGCGAAAAAGCAGCCTCAACCGCAGCGAAGTAGAACTGGTGATTCGTGCCTTCGTGCAGGTATGGCGGCGGATGCGCCACCGCCGCATCCCCTATCCAATCCCCGCCCGACGCTGATCGCAGCGTCTAGTTCAGCACTCACGAGTTCAGCACTCAGTGACAAAGGGAACCTCCTGCGCGATCAAACGGACGCGCACCTGGGTGAAGGGATGGCGAAAGCTCAGGGCCTGGGCATGCAGATGCAAGCGGCAGGACCGGCCGGCATCCCCATAGATGGGATCGCCCACGATGGGGTGACCCCGTTCGGCCAGATGGGCCCGCAGCTGATGGGAGCGTCCCGTGAGCGGACGCAGCCAGAGCCGCGTGCTGTGGGCACCAGCGGCGCGGGCTCTCCAGATCGTCAGCGCCAGACGTCCCTCCGGGTGACTGCCGTAGCGCGGCGGTTGGCGCGACAGGCGCGCCAAAGGGCTGGCGATGCAACCGCGGCCATGGAGTTCCCCCTCCACATCCGCCTGATACAGCTTGTTGATCCGCCGTTCAGCAAACAGGGCACTGAGGCGGCGCAGGGCGTCAGCGCTTCGGGCCAAGAGCAGCACCCCGGAGGTGTCGCGGTCCAGGCGGTGAACCAGGCGCAGGCTTTGGTCCTGCCGCTGCAGGCGAGTGATCACGGAATCGCTTTGCTCGGGCCCCAGGCCGGGTTGGCTCAGCAGGCCGGCGGGCTTGTCGACCGCCATCAGCCACGGGTCCCGGATCAGCAGCTTCAAGGGGAGAGCCGCTGGGCGCAGTGTTTTTCAAACAAGGCCACCACCTGCTCCGCGGGCAGGGCCTGAATCAGCCGGGCTTCCGCCTCAACGTGATGCTGACCGGAGTGATAGAGCTGCAACTCGTGAAAAGGATTGGGGTCCTGCTGGCGGGCCAGCTCCACCTCACGGCTGAGCAAGGCCGCCGGCATCAGGTTGCCGCCATGGCACGACTGCATCACATGGGCTGATTCATGGGCCAGCACCATCCAAACGACGGCGGGATCGTCGGGCAGGTTGTTGCCGCACATCAACAGGGCATGCTTGCCCTCATGGAAGGCCCCCAGCAAGCCCAAGGGGCAGTCGGGCGCCACTAGGGCCTTCACGCCCGCCCGCTGCAGCAGCCGCAGGTAACTGGCGATGCGATCCCAGGTTGAGGCTTGAACAGCACTGCCCGTGAGCTGCAACACCAGCAGAACCAACAGCGCAGCCCTGAAACGGCGACCCATCAAGCCAGGGACCACAGAACAATCTCATTGGTCTCAAGATCAGCTCAAGCTGGCTCGATTCCCACCGAAGTTCTACAGATTCTCAGTCACCAAGAAGCTGCTCCACGGAAGCGACCTTCTCAGCGAACGACTGCTGCCGATCGGTGCGGGTGTTGAGCTTGAGCGTTGTGTAGAGACGTGGGGCCCCCATACCATGCAACTCGGCATGACAGGCCCGTACACACTCCATCACCTCGTCCCACGGGCCTTCGATCGCTGTGCCATTGGGACCCAGCTGATGGGTCAAACCTGTGGCGGCGATCACCCGCTCACAGGCGGCGATATAAGGCGAAAGGCTGACGCCCACACCGATCGGCACCACGCAGAGATCAACACTGACCCACATCAGCCCGCCATTGCATTGGATCGGCTCAAGCAACTAACGGGGTAATCAATGGTGCGCCAACTGCCGCTGTCGGTTCGCACTTCAACCGCAATGCCCTGCTGACCCATGGAACAGCGGGACCCTTGTCCCGTGCACCAATCACTGGCATCAGCGAGGGCCAGTTCCAACGTGTCGTAAGGGGCGTCGAGCACCGGATGCGGCCGACCATCGAGGCTAACCAACCGGTAGCGGGAGCGATTCTTGGCCATCGCAGTCCAATCCCGGAAGTGTCACCATCTTCCCATGCTCCTGCCCCGGCGGCATTCCCAAACTGGAGCCAGCAACGGGACGCAAAGGGCATGTGTGAACAGCTGCAGCAGGCCTACAACGCCTTGATGGTGAAGGCTCCGGGGGCAGCGTTTCAAAAAGCACGGGCCCTGTATCTCAACAAATATCCACTTCCCCAGGCCGATGGCAGTGCTCCGCTGCGGCTCTACGTCTGCGATGAGCAGCTGGAGGAATCGATTCAGCCCGCCAACGACGGCGATCCGAATCACCGGCTGGCGATTCTCCGCTCACGGCCGGAGCAGTTGGCCGTGGTGCACTGGCAACAGGCCGATCCGCCGGAACCCGAGCAACTGCGCCTCTACCTGCAGGACACCTGGTCGCTCAACCCGGACGAGCTGGAGATCGAGGCCCTCAGCATCCCCTGGTTCCGGGAGGGCGGGCATCAAAGCCGCTTTGCCGCACCCACGGGGTTGGGCTGGCAAAAACAAACCCTCTTAACCCTCAAGGAAGAAAACTAAAAGCAATTCAGCAGAACGCCGACAGCCGCGCAACCGCATCGCTAGCGAGAAGAAATAGCCCTCTCAGCCGATTTTCACCAAACACGCCGAACGCTATGTGCTGAGGTCCTGCTCGGAGGGCGGCCATCTCTGCATCAATGCGGTGAACCAACGCATCGAGAGCCAAGCATCCCTCGACAAAGCCTGGATCTTTCACAGCCACGATGGTGCCGTGGACCACGCCCGCAGGATCGGCGAGGTGCTCGGGGAAACACCGGACGTGGTGAAACTGGATCTTTAAACGGAACTGTGAACTGAAACGTGGTGGTGATCAGCCGTGGATGAAATTGCGCAGGCGGCGTGATTCGGCGGCTTGGTCCTGCTGCAGCTCAGCTGCCGTTCGCGCCTGGTGTTCACGCTGCTGGGCCGCGAACACATCCGCCTCATTCAAGGCAAAGCCGCGCTCGGCAGCGAGCCCGAGAAACCGCTCAAGATCCATGGGCTGCAGGAGCGGATCGATCAACTGGAGGAGCGCACACCGAACCGCGCCCACAGTGAGCTGCTCAGCCAACAGATGGGTGTGATGCAGGAACGCATGAATGCCTTCTCGGCTATGCGCACCTCGGCCGCTTCATCCCTTCACCGCATCCCCGCTGGCATTGGGCAGGATGAAGCGCTGCAACAGCACGAACAAGACCAACACCGGCAGGATTGAGACCACGGAGCCAGCGGCAACGATCCGCCAATCCAGCGAAAAGCTGCTGGAAAGCTGCTGCAACCCCAGAGGCAAGGTGTAGAGGGACGGGTCGTCGAGGATCACTAGCGGCCAGAGGAAATCGCTCCAGGTGCCGATGAACACGAACATCGCCAGGGTGATGAGATCGGCTTTGGCGGCAGGAATCATCACGTTCCACCATTCCCCCAGACGGCTGCAGCCATCGATGCGTGCCGCCTCCTCCAGCTCCTTGGGGACACCCAGAAAGCTCTGGCGCAGCAGGTAAAGGCCAAAGGCGGTGGCCGCCTGGGGAATCACCAGGGCCAGCAGGGTGTTGCGCAGCCCCAGCTGCACCATCAGCAGATACAGCGGAATCATCACCACCTGGAACGGGATCAGGATCGTGGCCACCACCAGGCCCAGCACCAGGCCCCGGCCGGCGAAGCGCAGCCGGGCCAGGGGGTAGGCGGCCAGGGAGCAGAACAGCAGGTTGGCCAGCACCGCCAGGCCACTCACCACGGTGCTGTTGAACAGATAGGTAGTTAGGGGATTGTCCTGAAACAGCCGCACGTAGGCATCGAAACTCGGCTGGGCGGGCAGCAACGCCGGTGGACTGCTGAAGATGTCTTCCGCCGGGCCCTTGAGCGAGGTGCTCACCAACCAGAGCAACGGCGTGAGCACCAGCAGCGCCAGAAGAATCAGCAGCACCAGCTGAACAACCCGGGCGGTGAAGGTGCGCATGGCGTCGGCTCTAGAGCGTTGGTCGGGTCTCCAGAACAACAGGATCCTTCTGCGGATGCAATGACTGACGCTCCTCTCCGGCCACCAGGCGATTGAGGGCATTCACAAAGGCCATCGCCGCTGCCACCACCACATCGGTGTCTGCAGCGTGACCGGAATAGAGCGCACCGTTGCGGCGCAGGCGAATGGTCACATCACCCATGGCATCGATTCCCTCGGTGACCGACTTCACCGAAAACTCGATCAATTCATTGGGCACACCCGCCAGATCGTTCAAGGCACGGCAGACGGCATCCACCGGACCGGTGCCCACTGCCGAGCCCGTGGTTTCACTGCCCTCTTCATCCGAAAGGGTGACGGTGGCGGTGGGGCGCAGGCTGCTGCCGCAGCTGACCTGCACCAGCTTGAGCTGGAAGCGGGCTTCCGGCTGCTGCACCTGTTCGCTGACGATCGCCTCAAGATCACGGTCGGTGATCTCGCGCTTGCGATCAGCGAGTTCCTTGAAGCGGGCAAAGGCCTCATCGAGATCCTCACGGGTGAGGTCGTAGCCCAGCTCCTCCAGTCGAGCGCGAACGGCACTGCGGCCGCTCAGCTTGCCGAGGGAGATGCGGTTGTCGGACAAGCCCACCGTCTGGGCGTCGATGATTTCGTAGGTGAGCCGATTCTTGAGAACGCCGTCCTGGTGGATGCCGGATTCATGGGCGAAGGCATTGGCACCAACGATGGCCTTGTTGGGCTGCACCACCATGCCGGTGAGATTGGAGACCAGTCGTGAGGTCTTGGTGATCTCTTCGGTGCGCACGGCCGTGAGCGGCGTGGGGCTGTCTTCCTCCCGGCCAAAGAAGGGGTTGTAGTAGCGCCGCCGCACATGCAGCGCCATCACCAACTCCTCGAGGGAGGCATTGCCGGCCCGTTCGCCGATGCCGTTGATCGTGCATTCGAGCTGACGGGCACCGTTCTTCACCGCCTCGAGGAAGTTCGCCACGGCCAGGCCGAGATCGTTGTGGCCATGGACCGAGATCACAGCATCGCCGATGTTGGGCACGTGCTGATTGATGCCCGCAATCAGTGCACCGAACTCCGAGGGGGTGGTGTAGCCCACGGTGTCGGGAATGTTGATCGTGGTGGCACCAGCGGAAATCGCCGCCTCAATCACCTCGTAGAGGAACTCCGGATCGCTGCGGCCGGCGTCTTCACAGGAGAACTCAACATCCTCAACAAGAGAGCGGGCATAGCTCACCATCTCGGGGACGATGCCGAGCACATCGGCACGGCTCTTGCGCAGCTTGTGCTCGAGGTGGATGTCGCTGGTGGCGATGAAGGTGTGAATGCGGCGACGCGGGGCTGGCGCCACGGCATCGGCGCAGGCCTTGATGTCGGCCCTTGAGGCACGGGCCAGGCCACAGATGATCGGGCCGTTGTCGCCACCCACCTGCTGGGCGATCCGCTGCACGGCGGCGAAATCACCGGGGCTGGCGAAGGGGAACCCCGCCTCGATCACATCCACACCAAGCCGCGCCAGCTGCTGGGCGATGGCCAGCTTTTCCTCCAGGTTGAGGCTCGCCCCGGGCGACTGCTCACCATCCCGCAGGGTGGTGTCAAAAATCAGGACGCGACCGGGGTCCTTGGCCATGGAAGGGGCTCCAGCGGAGGTCTTAGTCGGAGTGACTATGAGTTAACCCATCTTAGTTCAGCCCCCGAGGGGGAATCGGATTAAATTCAGCCACCGTTTGGGCTTGTTCGTGACCAAAGGCGCTGTCGCCCTGGTGTTGCATGCCCATCTGCCCTACGTGCGGTCGGCACAACCTGGATCCCTGGAGGAGGACTGGTTTTTCCAGGCCCTGATCGAGTGTTATCTGCCGCTGCTGGAAACGCTGGAGCTGGCCAGCGCCGACCCCCAGCAGCAACCCAAACTCACCATCGGCTTGTCGCCGACGCTGCTGTCGCTGCTCAGCGATCAAGACCTCAAGCAGCGCTTCCCCGCCTGGCTGAACGAACGACTTGATCTGCTGCCGAAGGCCGACCCATCCCTGCGCGCAGGCGCCGAACACCTGGCGGCCACGATCGAGCGGCACCGGCGAGGCTGGCAGAGCTGCGACGGCGATCTGATCCAGCGCTTCGCGGCACTGCAGCAATTGGGGGTGGTGGACCTGCTCACCTGCGGCGCCACCCACGGCTACCTGCCCCTGCTGCGCCATCACCCGGAAGCGGTGCGCGGGCAACTGCGTACGGCGGTGCGGGAACACCAACGCCTCGTGGGCGAACGCCCCTTGGGGATCTGGTTGCCGGAATGCGCCTATTACGAGGGCCTGGATCGCTGGATGCGCGATGCGGGGCTGCGCTACGCCGTGCTGGACGGCCATGGGTTGCTGCACGGTCGGCCCCGCCCCCGCTATGGGGTGTACGCCCCGATCTGCAGCCGCAATGGGGTGGCCTTCTTCGGGCGCGACAGTGACGCCACATTGCCGGTTTGGTCGGCCAAGGACGGCTACCCCGGCGATCCCCACTACCGGGAGTTCCACCGGGATCTGGGCTGGGACCTGCCGATCGAAGAGCTCAAACCCCTGGGGCTCGACCAGCCGCGACCGCTCGGCCTGAAGCTGCATCGGGTCACCGACCACAGCGCTCCGTTGGACCGCAAACGCCCCTACGAACCGGGGGTGGCGGCGGAACGGGTGAAAGAGCACGCCACCGATTACCTGCAGGGCCGCCGGCGGCAACTGGATCAGCTCAGCGCTGCCATGGACGTCTCCCCCCTGCTGGTGGCCCCCTTCGATGCCGAACTCTTCGGCCACTGGTGGTTTGAAGGCCCGGCTTTTCTCAGCCAGCTGTTTCAGCAGGCACCACAGGAAGGGGTGAGCTTCACCCGGCTGCGCGATGTGCTGAACAATGTTGGCCAGCTGCAGCTCTGCGATCCCTGCCCCTCCAGCTGGGGGCAAGGGGGCTATCACGACTACTGGCTGAACGACAGCAACGCCTGGATCATTCCCGAGTGGGAAAAGGCCAGCGCCGCAATGGTGCAGCGCTGCAGCCGCGGCGTGGGCAGCGAGCAGGCGATGCAGTGGCTGCAGCAGGCGGCTCGGGAACTTCTGCTGGCCCAGTCGTCCGATTGGAGCTTCATCCTGCGGGCCGGCACCACCACCGAACTGGCCAAAGAACGGGTGCAACGCCACCTGGGCCGTTTCTGGCAGCTGATCCAGGCGATCGACGGAACTGCCGAATTGCCGGAGGGCTGGCTTGAGGAAGTGCAGACGGACGACCGCCTGTTCCCGCTGATTCAGCCGTTGGACTGGGCCCCGGTTCAGACCAATCCTCAGCCTTCTGCGCCGAGCGAATCAACTAAAGCCTCCCCCAGATGAGGGAGGCATGGATGTTCAGCACTCCCTCAACTGAGGGAGTGGCGTCCTGAGTAGCGATCAGAACTGGAAGGTCACACCGCCGCTCGCACGCCAGGTCGCACCGCGGTCGCTGTCCCACAGCTCCACCCCACCTCGGCCGTAGATCTTCCAGGCGGTGCTGTTGTGGTTTTGGATCGTGTAGTCCAAGCCCGCTTCAATCAAGGCACCGTTCTGCGACTCCAGGTCGGAGTCAAAGTCCACCGTTTTCTTGGTGAACTTGTAGCCGATCTCCTGGGCTTCATTGCCCATGTCCCAATCGGCAACCCAGTCAGAGGTTCAGCTGGATCGCTGACCCTTTGCAGGCTTGCCTGATCAAAACCGCGGGGCTTGATCCTTCGCCGCCCCCAGCACCAGCCCCCGCCGCAACTCCCAAGGCGAAAGGGCAAACAAACGCAGCATCACGCCCATCAAGCGCGGCAACGGCAAGGTGTTGGTGAGGAAGCCAAACCACTCCTCCCGCGGCAGCGAAAAGAAGGTGGCGAAGTGGATGCGCAACAACGCCTCGTTAAAGCCCATCAAACGGCCCAAACCGAATTGATAGAGCTGATGACGCAGCACCAATTCGATCGGCCACAGCGCTTGCCAACCCCGATGGGCCAAGGCCGCTGAACCAAGGCTTGGATTAGCGAGGGCTTCGGCTAATGCTTGGGCCAGATCCGGCCCCCGCCGCAGCAGCGATCCCACCATGTAGCCCGAGGCCGGGTGCACCATGCTCGCCGCACCGCCAAAGGCCAGCACCGGCTGGTTGCGATCCGGCAGCGGCAGGTTCATCGGGAAGAGGCAGAACTCTTCGTGGATCACCTCGGTGATCTCCACGCCGCGCAGATCCAGGCGCTGGTGGAGTCGTTGCTTGAGCACGTCGTAGGGGACCCCTGGCGCCAAGGCGAGTGAGGTTTCTTCCACGAAGAACACCCCATCGCCCAGATCCATCGCGTACAAAAACGTAGGCGGTTCGCTGCGCTGCTCTTCATTGAGGTGATCGCAGCGGTAGTCCATCAGCACAAACCGACCCTCCTCGATTGGAGGCTTGGAGAAACGCCCCACCACGCCGTAAGCCGCCTGGCCCGCCACCGGCCCCTGATCCGGCCGGCGAATGTGGGGCGTGCGTGAACCGGAGGCATCAATCACCAAGCGCACCTGCAGGGTGGTTCCTGATGCGCAACACACACTGGTGGTGGAGCCATTCACGTCCACCCGCTCAACGGTGTCTTGATGAAAGACCACACCCTCAGCCCGCTCCAGCCAATGGCACTGCAGGGCAGCACGATCGAACAGGCCGTAGTCGATCCCGTGGGCATGGCTCTGATCCTGAGCCGTTGATCCGCCTTCGCCGAAGTAACTGACGGTGTCGCTCCAGCGGTGCTCCAGCAGCTGCTCAAGCCCCACAGCTTTGAGTTCATCGGCCCAGATGCCGTAGGTGTTCGGCCAGGGATCGTCGACCGGATCCGGGGCAATGGCCGCAACAGCCAAACCCAGTTGGTTCAGTTCCGAGGCGATGCAGAGGGCAGCAGGACCGCCCCCCAGCACCAGCACATCCACCGGCTCAGCCAAGGTCAGCTGTCCTGAGCTTTGTTGTCAGTGTTAGCCGCTTCGGTGTCACTCGATTCGCTGTCGTTCGACGTGTCGTCAGCGGAGTCGTCGTCCGCTTCCGGCGGCACCAGCACCACCTTCAGCAGCCGGTCGCCCTTGTCGAGCTTCTGCAGACGCACCCCCGTAGCAGCACGAGACTGCTGAGGGATGGCATCGGCGCTGGTGCGCACGATCACGCCTTTCTCACTCACGAGCAGCAGCTCTTCACCTGCACCGAGCACACTCAGCCCCACCAGCTCGTCAGAGTCGGTGCGGAACTTCATCGCGCGCAGGCCCATGCCGGCCCGCTTCTGCAGGCGGAATTGCGTCACCGGCACCCGCTTGCCCAGACCCGAAGCCGAGGCCACGAGCACCCAGGGACCCTCGCTGGCGACATCCTCTTCATCGTCTGCGCTGGCGGCCACCTGATCGGCGAGTTCCACCGGCAGCACATCCATGCTCACCAGGGCATCGCCATCGCGCAGGCTCATCGACCGCACGCCGCGGGCCGTACGCCCCAGGGGCCGCAATTCCTCATCACTGAGGCGGAAGTGGATGGTCATCCCGGCTTTGGAGCCGATCAAGACGCTGTCGCCGGGCACTGCCAGGCGCACCCAGGTGAGGGCATCGCCTTCCTCCAAGTTGATGGCGATCAGGCCGTTGGAGCGGATGTTGCTGAAGGCCGAAAGGCGGGTTCGCTTGATGAAGCCACCGCGGGTGAGCATCACCAGGTCGGTGTCGTCGCTGAATTCCGACACCGGAATCAACGTGGTGATCGCTTCTTCCCGGGGGATCGGCAGCAGCTGCACCACCGGCGTTCCCTTGGCCGCACGGCTGCACTGGGGTACGCGGTAGGCGGGCAGGGCATAGGACACACCGCGGTCGCTGAACAGCACCAAGGTGTCGTGGTCGTTGCAGCTGATGAACAGCTTCACCGCATCTTCACCCTGGCTGCGGGTGCCCGCTTTGCCGCGGGTGCCGCGGCTGGTGGCCTCGAATTCACTCACCGGCATCCGCTTGAGATAGCCGGTCTCGGTGAGCAGCACCACCGACCGCTCGTTGGCGATCAGGTCGATGTCAGACAGGCCACCGCCGAGGTCGAGGATTTCGGTGCGGCGCGGTGTCGGGTAGCGATCACGCAGCTGACCGAGCTCGTCCTGGATGATCCCGAACACCCGCTCACGCCGGCCAAGGATGTCCTTGTAGTCGGCGATCTTGGTGACCAGATCCTCGTGCTCGAGCCTGATCTTGTCGGCCTCAAGAGCGGTGAGACGACGCAGCTGCATCTGCAGGATGGCGTCGGCCTGGATGTCGGACAGGCCATGGCGATCCTGCAGCTGTTGCCGGGCCGTGGCCGTGTCGGGTGCAGCCCGGATCAAGGCAATGATCGGATCGAGCTGATCGAGGGCCAGAAGCAGGCCCAGCAGGATGTGGTCGCGCTCTTCGGCCTTGCGCAGAAGGTATCGGGTGCGGCGCTCGATCGTCTCGACCCGGAAGTCGAGGAACACCTCGAGCATCTTGCGCAGGGTGAGCAGGATCGGCTCACCGTTCACCAGCGCCAGCATGTAGGCACTGAAGTTGCTCTGCAGCGGGGTGAGTTTGAACAGGTTGTTCAGCACCACCTGCGGGTAGGCGTCGCGGCGCAGCTCCACAACGATCCGCATGCCATCGCGGTCGCTCTCGTCGCGGATGTCGGAGATGCCCTCGAGCTTCTTGTCGTTGACCAGCTCTGCAATGCGCTCGATCAGCGCCGCTTTGTTGGTCTGATACGGCAACTCGGTGATGATCACCGCATCGCGATCAGGCCGCCCCGGTGCCTCGATCGTTTCGATGTTGGCCACGCCGCGCATCGTCACCGATCCGCGGCCACCCAGGTAGGTCTCACGGATGCCTTCACGCCCCAGGATCTGACCGCCGGTGGGGAAGTCTGGGCCGGGGATCAGCTGGATCAACTCCTGATCGGTGATCTCCGGGTTCGCGATCAACGCGAGCAAGCCATCAATCAGTTCATTGAGGTTGTGGGGCGGGATGTTCGTCGCCATCCCCACGGCGATGCCCGCCGAACCATTCAGCAGCAGCTGCGGGATCCGCGCCGGCAGCACCGTGGGCTCTTGCTGGGAGCCATCGAAGTTGTCGGCGAAATCAACGGTCTCCGCCTCGATGTCCTCCAGGAGGCTGTCGGTGGTGAGCGCCTGCAACCGCGATTCGGTGTATCGCATGGCCGCCGGCGGGTCGTTGTCCACCGAACCGAAGTTGCCGTGCCCATCGATCAGGGGCATCGACATGGAGAAGTCCTGGGCCATGCGCACCAGGGCGTCGTACACGGCGGTGTCGCCGTGGGGGTGATATTTGCCGAGCACTTCGCCCACCACACGGGCGCACTTGCGGTAAGGCCTGTCGCTGGTGAGGCCCAGCTCGTACATCGCGTACAGGATCCGGCGATGCACCGGCTTGAGACCGTCGCGGGCATCGGGCAGGGCCCGACCCACGATCACACTCATCGCGTACTCCAAATAGGAGCGCGACATCTCGTTGCGCAGGTCCGTCTGAATGATCCGATCGTCGGAATCGCCGGGACCGCCGCCGCCAGGCCCCACAGAATCCGTCATACGTGCATCAGACGTCCTTTGTCAGTCTATCTCGGACAGTAGAAGCAACAGAAAAATCCGGATAAACTGCCGAACGCTTTCCACTGACGTGATGGGTCCTGTCGACGAGCCGCGCCCTGAAGCCGAAACCCCAGGCAGCGACCCCACCCCCACACCGGAGCCCACGCCCGCCGCAACGCCGGAACCTGAGCCGACTCCGGCACCCACGCCAGGCCCAACACCGGCGCCCACTCCGGCACCGACCCCCGCTCCAACACCAGACCCGGTGATCGCCTCCACCTTGTCGATCCCTGCTCAAGAGAGCTCCGATGGTGACGGCGGCGAATGGGAGCTGCTGGTGGGCAATGTGAAGGACTGGCTTGAGCAGAACGATCTGGCTGAGCTCTGGACCAAAGCCCAGCTGCCGCTGCGGGTTGTGGGCGGCCTGATCGTGTTCAGCCTGGTGGCGAGGGTTTACTCCGGCGTGCTCAGCACCATCAACAGCATCCCTCTGGTGCCAGGCCTGCTGGAGCTGGCCGGCGTGATCTGGCTGGTGAACTTCGCCCTGCGCAACCTGATCCGCAACAGCGATCGGGACAACTTCATCAAGGGCGCCCGCTCCACCTGGACCCGCGTGACAGGCCGATCGAGCTGACCCGATCAAGCTGAGCCGATCATCCCGATTGGTAGCTTGATCAGACTTTATTGAAGTCGCGCGGTGGACATTCAGCTCGGACGCTCCAAGACCGTTCGCCGGGCCTACGGAATCGATGAAATCGCCCTGGTGCCTGGGGGTCGCACGGTGGACCCCGAGGTCACCGATACCCGATGGACCCTGGGCGGCATCGAGCGCGAGATCCCGATCATCGCCAGCGCCATGGACGGCGTGGTGGACGTCGGCATGGCCGTTCGCCTGTCCCAACTGGGCGCCCTCGGCGTGTTGAACCTTGAGGGTGTTCAGACCCGCTACGAAGACCCCAACCAGGTGTTGGATCGCATCGCCGCCGTCGGCAAGGACGAATTCGTCCCGCTGATGCAGGAGATCTACAGCCAGCCGGTTCAGGAGTCGCTGATCCGTAAACGCATCCACGACATCAAAGCCCAGGGCGGCATTGCCGCCGTTAGTGGCACTCCGGTGGCCGCCATGCGTTTCGGAAAGGCCATTGCCGAAGCCGGAGCCGACCTGTTCTTCGTGCAGGCCACTGTGGTCTCGACGGATCACACCGGTCCTGCAGGCCAGGAGACCCTTGATCTGGAAGCCCTGTGCCGCGACATGGGCGTTCCCGTGGTGATCGGTAACTGCGTCACCTACGACGTGGCCCTGCAGCTGATGCGGGCTGGTGCCGCCGGCGTGATGGTGGGCATCGGTCCCGGTGCCGCCTGCACCTCCCGTGGCGTTCTCGGCGTGGGCATTCCCCAGGCCACCGCAGTGGCCGACTGTGCTGCCGCCCGGGCCGACTACGAAAAGGAAAGCGGTCGCTACGTGCCGATCGTTGCCGACGGTGGCATCGTCACCGGCGGTGACATCTGCAAGTGCATCGCCTGTGGCGCCGACGCCGTGATGATCGGTTCACCCATCGCCCGGGCCGAGGAAGCTCCCGGCCGTGGCTTCCACTGGGGCATGGCCACGCCTAGCCCGGTGCTGCCCCGCGGCACCCGCATCAATGTGGGCAACACCGGCAGCATCGAGCGCATCCTGCGCGGCCCGGCCAAGTTGGACGACGGCACCCACAACCTGCTGGGCTGCCTGAAGACATCGATGGGCACCCTGGGCGCCCAAACCATCAAGGAGATGCAGCAGGTGGAGGTGGTCGTGGCACCCTCCCTGCTGACGGAAGGCAAGGTTTACCAAAAGGCCCAGCACCTCGGAATGGGCAAGTAGGGCAGGGCTAAACTGGAGCTGTGCGGGCTTCGGCCCACACACTCCTCACACCCCCCGGCCCGGCGCGATCGGGCTTTCACTCTTTGTGGAGAGCGACTGTCACAGTTCCCTTCTCAGCAGGGAAGACCTGTGTTTTCGCTCAAAACCGTTGCTAAATTCTCTTTAAATTCCCCTGCTCATATGTCCAGCGCAGCTGCTGTCACCGACGCATCCTTCGAGCAGGACGTGCTCCAGAGCGACGTGCCGGTTCTTGTGGACTTCTGGGCACCCTGGTGCGGACCCTGCCGCATGGTGGCTCCGATCGTGGAAGAGATCGCCAAGGAATTTGACGGTCAGATCAAGGTGTTCAAGCTCAACACCGACGAGAACCCCAACGTCGCCAGCCAGTACGGCATCCGCAGCATCCCGACGCTGATGGTGTTCAAGGGCGGCCAGAAGGTTGACACCGTCGTGGGTGCTGTTCCCAAGGCAACCCTGTCAGGCACCATTTCCAAGTACCTCTGAATCCGTCCCCAGAACGGATCGACCGGTTGAGTCTGAACCTCGGGTTAATCGATTACGGCATGGGCAATCTCCACTCCGTGGAGAAATGCCTAGAGCGGCTTGATCAGGGCTGCTCGTTGATCCATAACGCCGAAGATCTAGAGGGCGTCGATGCGCTGATCCTGCCCGGGGTCGGCGCCTTTGATCCGGCCATGGCCAACCTCAGTGCCACCGGACTGGTGCCCCACCTGCTGCGCTGGGGCCAGGAGGATCGCCCTTTGCTCGGCATCTGCCTCGGCCTGCAACTGCTGTTCGAGCAGAGCGAAGAAGGCAGCGATCCAGGCCTCGGGCTCTTGGGCGGACGGGTGAGCCGCCTGCCCAGTAACAGCGGCGAACGCATCCCCCACATGGGCTGGGCACCGTTGAAGCATCACGGCAGCTGCCCACTGCTCAGCAGCGATGCCCCCTCGGAATGGGTGTATTTCGTGCACAGCTACGCCGCTGTTCCCAGCGATCGAAATGACCTCAAGGCCTCGGCCCCCTTCGGCGATCAGGAGGTGACCGCTGTGGTCTGGCGGGGCCGCGTCGGCGCTTGCCAGTTCCATCCGGAGAAGTCGTCCGATGCCGGAGAAGAGATGCTCAAGCGCTGGTTGACCTGGCTGCGCAACGGGGCTGAACCCTGCCCATGAGCGGTGGCGGGCAACTGCGCCTCAGCGGGGGGCGACGGCTGCTGAGCCCCGGGGGTCGCACGGCTCGGCCCACCACCTCAAGGGTGCGCGAAGCGGTGATGAACATCCTCGCCCCGCACCTGCAGGACTGCCGCTGGCTCGATCTCTGCAGCGGAAGCGGCGTGATGGGCTGTGAGGCCCTGCAACGGGGGGCGCGCTGTGTGGTGGCCGTTGATCAAGACCCGCAGTGCATCCGCATCACCCGCAGCAATCTCAGTGCCGTGGCGGCAACTCGTTCACCGGCTCCGGAGATCCGCACCGAACGGCGGGAACTGATTGCATGGCTGCGCAAGAGCTGGAGCCAGGAGCCCTTCGACATCGTCTATTTCGACCCTCCCTACGACCAGGGCCTCTACGAACCCTGCCTGATCGCCCTCGCCGCGGGGAATTGGCTTCACCAGGATTCTCTGGTGGTGTGTGAGCACCGCTCCAACCTGAACCCAGAACTGGGCTCAGATTGGACGGTGGTGGATCAACGCCGCTACGGCATCAGCAGCGTGATGCTGCTCAGCCCCCCAGAGCGCTGCCACCACGGCGGTACTGGTTCCATGCTGCCACGAACAGACCCATCAGCGTGACGGGGATCAGACCCAGAACGATGCCGCAGAGCAGAGGTTCGATCATTGCGTCGCGTCAGCAATCAGAATTAGAGAGAATTCTCTCATTGGAACTCCAGGTCTGTGGTCCAGCCGTCACGAATTGCGGCCGAATCGGCATCAGCTGATGCAAATGATTCGAGCGATCGGGGTCGCGGCCTGATCGCCGCACTCGTGGTGTCGGCTGCGACAGCTTGCGTGGTGCTGGTGCTGTGGGTTCTGGGCAGCGCCCAGCAGGACCCCTACATCAAGGCCAGCCTTGAGTTGCAGGGAGCCGTGGACCATGGCGGACAGCTGTTCAGGATCAACTGCGCCGGCTGCCACGGCCTTGCCGGCCAGGGGTTGGTGGGTCCTCAACTTCAGGGCGTCAGCAACCAGCTCAAAGACCCCGTTCTGGTGCACCAGATCATCAGTGGCGAAACTCCCCCCATGCCGAGCTTTGAGATGGAACCGCAATCGATGGCCGATCTGCTGGCCTACCTGCACACCCTCAGCTGAGCCGCTGCATTGAATGCTGTCGTCGTGCTGGTGGAGCCGGCCGGCCCCCTGAACATCGGAAGCGTGGCCAGGCTCTGCGCCAATTTCGGGCTGAGCGAACTGCGGCTGGTAGCCCCCCGCTGTGACCATCTCAGCGAGGAGGCCATGCTGATGGCCGTGCACGGCCAGGCGCTGCTTCAGGCGGCCGTGGTGGTTCCCGACCTGCTGACAGCCATCAACGATTGCCGCCGCACCGTGGGCAGTTGCGGACGCCTGGACCATGGCGAGATCCCCCTGCAAACACCCGAGCAGGCCCTGGGTTGGTTGCTGGCCGGCGATGGCAGCAGCCCCAGCTCAGACGCCCCCATGGCCTTGGTGTTTGGACGGGAAGACCGCGGCCTCAGCAACAGTGAGCTGCGGCTCTGCCAGAGGGTTCTCTGCCTGCAGAGCGGGGAGGCCTATCCCTCGCTGAACCTCTCCCACGCCGTGGCGGTGGTTCTGCATGAGTTGGCCCGCCTCAACAGCGGGAGCACTGAAACCCGCTGCATCGAGCCGCCATCGCCGGACCCGGCAGCCGCCAAGGCGCTTTCAGCCTGTCTTGACGACGCCACCGACCTGCTGCTGGAGGCCGGTTTCCTGTTGGAGCACACCGCCTCCGCCCGCATGGCCAAGGTGCGGGATCTGCTGCAACGCGCCACGGTGCGCGCCGAAGAGGTGGCTCTGCTGCGGGGAATGGTGCGCCAACTGCGCTGGGCCATCCGCGCCAAGCGCCCCTAATCTCTGCCGAACAGTCACGGCTGAAAGGTTGAGCAGCAGTCGTTCGTCACGTCGCTCCGCCGGCTGGAGAGGTCCGGCCCAGCTCATCCTGCGGCTGGTGTTGATGGGGGTGGGTCTTGGACTGCTCACCGGCAGCGGCCTGCGGCTGCTGGCGCCCCGCGTTCAGCAACAGGAGATCGCCCTGCCCAGCTGGCTGGCCGATCAAGCGCTGATCACCACGCTGCTCGGTGACGCCGTGGAGCCGCCCAGCACTGAAAATGCCTCAGGGAAGAAAACTTCTTCTGTCGTGGCGAAGGGCCTGAAGCAGGCACGCTTCGCCCCCAGGCAGGAAATCAGGGCGCTGAGTGAGCGCTGGCTGGAGCTGGCCGCGCAACAGAGCGATCTGCAGGCCAGCGCCTACATGCTGATTCTCGACGACGGACGCTTTGCAGCCATGCAGGCCGAACGGCCGATGGCTGCCGCCAGCTCGATCAAGACGCCGATCCTGCTCGCAGTGCTGGAACTGCTGGATCAGGGAACACTGCAGTGGAACGAACCGCTCACGCTCACGGAAGAGCTGGTGGGGGGAGGCGCCGGATGGATGGCATCCCGGCCCGTGGGTAGTCGCTTCCCCACCCATGAGGTGGCCACGGAAATGATCCGGGTTAGCGACAACTCCGCCACCAACCTGATGATTGCCCGGGCTGGGGGAATGGATGCGATCAACGCCCGCTTTCAGGAGCTGGACCTGCCCTCGACCGTGGTGAACAACTGGCTGCCGGATCTCGACGGAACCAACACCACCAGTGCCAGAGATCTCAGCCGGGCCATCGCCTTGGTGGACGGCGGTGAGCTGCTGGCTCCACGCAGCCGGGATCTGTTTCGCGAGGTGATGGGCACTTCGATCACCAACACGCTGCTGCCCAGGGGCTTGATGCGCGGCCTCGGTGGCGCCCAGGGCGAACCGGACGCAAGCCTGGCCCTCAAGGGATACCGCGTCTACAACAAAACAGGTGACATCGGCATCGCCTACGCCGATGCGGGGCTGATCGAACTCCCCGACGGACGACGCGCTGTGGCGGGATTTCTGGTGGAGGGCCCCTTCAATGACCCCCGATCCACCGAACTGATCCGTCAGCTCGCCGCCGCCATGGCACCGCACCTCAAACCCATCCCTGTTCCGCCCAAGCCATGAAGCTCGCTCCGCTGTTGTCTGCTGCCTGGCTGGCTGTTGCAGCCATGCCCGGCGCTGCGGAGGTGATTGAGCGTCAGCAGAGCGTTCGCCCCCTGCCGGGAGGCCTCGACAGCGTGTTGATGGTGAACGACAACAACCCCGAACTGATCGATGACGACGGCATCCTGATCTCAACCTTCCCCGATGGGAAGGCGGCGTCGGTTCCGGTGGTGCTCAACGGTCGCTTCGACCTGTTCAGCCACCACGTGTATGCCGGTGATACGGAGGGCAGCCCCAGCTCAACCCTGTGGCTGGCGGTGCTTGCAGCTCCGCTGGGGAATGCTCCTGTGTCCCTGCAGCTGCTCTCGGGCAGCACTTCGCTCTCGCAGGCCACAGGGCCCGGCCAGACCCAGGCCCCCTTTCTTCCCTTGCCGAGCCTGATGCCGGAAACCACCGACGTGGTGGCGTCTGGCCCCGGCAGCCGTGTGGCCGGAGATCTGTTGGCCGGCCGCCGCGCAGCGGAACTCACCAACCGCCGCTGGAGCCTGGCACCGGGCGCACCCACACAGCTGCTGCTGCTGCCCATTCCCGTGGCCGGTCTCGATCCCCTGCTCAACGGCCGCAACCTGCAACTGCGCTTCCACAGCTCCGGCCCTGTGGCGCTGGCCACCCTGGCCGCCCACGGTGAAAACGGAAAGGCTCCAAGCGAACAGCACTGGCTGCAGCTGCTCAAGGAGCAACGCATGAGCAGCAAGGAGCACCAACCCACCCCACGGGGGAGCAAAGGCAAAATCATTTATTCCCGGGTGAGCGGTGTTCAGATCGGCAGCAGCTGGCGGGCCCACATCACCGACCCGGGAAGCCCGGTGCTGGCCGCACCCACGGCCCCCATCTCCTGGCCAATCAGCAGTCTGGAGCGCGGCACCCTCGCCACCAACCAGGTGCAAACCGCGGAACTCAAACGCTTTTACCCCGGCACCGCCTGGGCGGCCCATGGCAACTACGGGGTGGAGTACGACCTCACCCTGCCGCTGCAAAACACCGGTTCAGCCGCGGTCACACTGCAGTTGTCGCTGGATTCGCCCCTCAAAGGCAACAGCACCACCTCTCTGCTGCGCTTCCGCGATGACCTCAACGGTCCGGTGATGTTCCGCGGACCAGTGCAGACCACGGGTCTGGAGGATCCCGAGGGTGGTTCCAAGGGGCGCCAGACCCAGCACCTGGTGCTGCGCCAGGGGCAGCGGGGGCCGTCCTTGGGACAGCTGATGCTCCAGCCAGGGGAGGCCAAGCAGGTGCGCGTTCGCCTGATCTATCCCGCTGATGCCACGCCACCGCAGGCCATCACCGTGCAGCCTGTGAAACAATCCTGAGCACGCCTAGAGAATTGCTCGTGACTGCACCCCGGAAGCGCAGGGTCTTCCCCTTCACTGCGGTGATCGGTCAAGAGGAGATGAAGCTGGCCCTGCTTCTCAACGTGATCGATCCGCGCATCGGCGGCGTGATGATCATGGGAGACCGTGGCACCGGCAAATCCACCACGATCCGTGCCCTGGCTGATCTGCTGCCGGACATCGACGTTGTCGCCGGCGATCCCTACAACAGCTCGGCCAGCGATCCCGACCTGCAAAGCAGTGAGGTGCGCGAGCGGATGCAGCAGGGGGAAACCCTGAGCACTGAACCGCGGCAGGTGCCGATGGTGGACCTTCCCCTCGGTGCAACGGAAGACCGCCTCTGCGGCACCATCGACATCGAGAAAGCCCTGAGCGAAGGCGTGCGCGCCTTTGAACCCGGCCTGCTGGCAAAAGCCAACCGCGGCCTGCTCTACGTGGATGAGGTGAACCTGCTCGACGACCACCTCGTCGACGTGCTTCTCGATTCAGCGGCCTCCGGCTGGAACACGGTGGAGCGGGAAGGCGTCTCCGTGCGCCACCCCGCGCGTTTCGTGTTGATTGGCTCCGGCAACCCCGAGGAAGGCGAACTCCGCCCCCAGCTGCTCGACCGTTTCGGCATGAGCGTGGAAGTGCGCACCGTGCGTGATCCGGAGCTGCGGGTGCAGGTGGTGGACCAGCGCACCTCCTTCGATAGCGACCCCGATGGCTTCAGCACCGCCGTGGAGGGCAATCAAAACGCCCTGCAACAGCGGGTGGTGGAGGCCCAGCAACGCCTCGGCCAGGTGACCATCGATGAGGACCTTCGTCTGCGCATCTCCGCCGTCTGCGGCGAGCTCGATGTGGATGGTCTGCGGGGTGACATCGTCACCAACCGTGCTGCCCGGGCCCTGGCCGCCTTCGAAGGACGCACGGAAGTGAGCGAGGAAGACGTGGCCCGCGTGGCCTCCTGCTGCCTGCGCCACCGTCTGCGCAAAGACCCCCTCGAGCAGGTGGATTCCGGCGACCGCGTGGTGAAGGTGTTCTGCAAGGTGTTTGAGCGCAGCGAGAGCAGTGACCGCGCTGATTTCGAACTGGCCCTCGCCGCCTGATCCCCCCACAATCAGCCCATGCGGATCCTCGGCATCGACCCGGGCCTCGCCCGGGTGGGCTACGGGGTGATCGACATCCAGGACGGATGCCAGCGCATGCTCGATTGCGGCATCATCCAGACTGATTCCGATCGCTCCGACGGTGATCGCATGGTGGAGATTGCTGGCGACCTGCGCCAGCTGATCCGGATCTGGCGCCCAGAACTGGCGGCCGTGGAGAAGTTTTTCTTTTACCGATCCAGCAACACCATCAATGTGGTTCAAGCGCGTGGCGTGGTGGTGATGACCCTGGCCCGCTTCAAGATCCCGATGGTGGAGTTCCCACCCATGCAGATCAAACTCGCCGTGGCGGGGTTCGGCCATGCCGAGAAGGATGAAGTGCTGGAGGCGGTGATGCGGGAGTTGAACCTGGAGGAACCGCCCCGCCCGGACGATGCGGCCGATGCCCTGGCGGTGGCGCTGACGGCCTGGTTGCAGCGATGAGCAGTAAGCCAACCCTCCGCCGTCACTTCAAAGCGCAGCGTCATCTGGGGGAAGCCGCCACGCGATCCATCCAGAACGCCGTGGCGGCGCTGATCGACCAGTCCAACTGCGGTAACCGCCATGTGGGGGTCTACTGGCCCCTTCCGGGGGAAGCGGATTTACGGCCGCTGCGGGAGGGTCCCCATCCGCCCTTGGCCTTGCCAGTGGCCAATGGCAACGGCCGGCTCATCTACCGAAGCTGGGGTGAGGACCCGCTTCAGCCCGATGGCTGCGGCATTCCCGCTCCTGCCGCTGGAGATGCTCTGCAACCCGATCAGCTGGCGCTGCTGCTGGTGCCGGCTCTGGCGGTGGACGGCGCGGGAATCCGCCTGGGCTATGGCGGTGGGTATTACGACCGGCTCAGGGCTGATCCCGCCTGGGCTGCCGTGCCGGCCTGGGTGGTGCTGCCCTCAACCTGCCTTGCGGCCGAAGCGTTGCCTCGAGAGTCCTGGGATGTTCCGTTCACCGGCTGGATCACGGAACAGGGAGCTGGTCGGCCCGCCTGGGGGCCGCATCATGGGCACCATTGATCGCCCTTCCATGCTGCGTCTGCTGGCTCCACTGCTTCTGCTCGGCTCAGTGTTGCAGGGCGCGCTGCTGGCCCCTGCCAAAGCCCATCAGATCGAAAGTGCTCTGCAGTATCTCGATGGCGATCTGCAATTGAGCAGCAGCTTTTCCAACGGTGAGCCCACCCAGGGGGCCGTTGTTCGCCTGCTCAATGCCGATGGCACGCCAGGGCAGGAACTGGGCCGCACCGATGCCGAGGGACGCCTGAGCCTCGATCTCAGCAGCGTTGGCAACGGCACCGTTGATCTCCAGGTGGACGGAGGTCCAGGCCACCGCGACTACCTCGAACTTCCCGTTCAAAACGGCGAAGTGGATCTGAATGAGGTGGTCATGTTCCCCTTCAGCCTGGTGATGGTGGGGCTGCTGGTTAGCGTGCGACTTCGAAACGACTGAGCCCCACATGGCCACCAGCACCGGCAGTGATGCCCTCGACCGGATGGTGGAGCGCCTGGGCGGCACCGCCGATCCAAAGCGCCGCTATGAGTACGTGCTCTGGTTGGCCAAGAAGCTTTCGCCCATGCCGGCCGAGGAGCAGACCGACGACATCAAGGTGAAGGGATGTGTGTCGCAGGTGTTTGTGCGGGGTGCCCTCAATGAAGGAGTGATGCGCTGGCAGGGGGACTCCGATGCGCTGATCACCAAGGGACTGCTCGCATTGTTGATCCAAGGGCTGGATGGATTGACGCCGGCCCAGGTGCAGGCGGTGGACCCGGCCTTCATTGCGGCAACAGGCCTGCAGGCCAGCCTGACGCCATCCCGCGCCAATGGCTTCCTCAACATCCTTCTGGCCATGCAGGAGCAGGCCCGTCAACTGGACAGCTGACCCAAGCGCTGATCAGGACAGGGACAGGAACAGAAGCCGAATCACGTCAATACATAGAGTCGCTCGCAAACGTTCCAACACGGATCACAGGGGATGGCAGCAAAGGTCGGCGTGGGTCTGCTGGGACTGGGCACGGTTGGCGGTGGAGTGGCATCGATCCTCCAGAACCCCAGCGAACGTCACCCGCTGGTGGGTGAACTGGAGCTGATCCGCGTTGCCGTCCGCGATCTGAACCGCCCCCGGCCCGTGGCCCTGGACGAAAGCCTGCTGACCACCGACCCATCGGCGGTGATTCAGGACCCAGCCGTGGACGTGGTGGTGGAGGTGATCGGTGGTCTGGAGCCGGCCCGCAGCCTGATTCTCCAGGCGATTGCAGCCGGCAAATCCGTGGTGACCGCCAACAAGGCCGTGATCGCACGCCACGGTCAGGAAATCGCTGAAGCCGCGGCCGCCGCCGGGGTGTACGTGCTGATCGAGGCCGCCGTTGGTGGCGGCATTCCCATCATTGAGCCACTGAAGCAGTCCCTGGGGGGCAACCGCATCAACCGCGTCAGCGGCATCATCAACGGCACCACCAACTACATCCTCACCCGCATGGCTGAGGAGGGGGCCGCCTATGACGCGGTGCTCAAGGATGCCCAGGAGCTGGGCTACGCCGAAGCCGATCCGGCAGCGGATGTGGACGGTCTTGATGCGGCCGACAAGATCGCGATCCTTGCGACCCTGGCCTTCGGCGGCAGCGTGGATCGCGCTGCCGTTCCCACCGACGGAATCAGTGGCCTGCAGGGCGTGGATGTGGATTACGCCAATCAACTGGGCTACGGCGTGAAGCTGCTGGCGGTGGCCGAGCGCATGGCTGAAAGCGGCGATCCCCTGCCCCTCTCCCTGCGGGTGCAGCCCACGCTGGTTCCCAAGGACCACCCCCTGGCGGGCGTGAACGGCGTCAACAACGCCATCCTTGTGGAAGGTGACCCCATCGGCCGGGTGATGTTCTACGGCCCCGGCGCGGGCGCCGGCCCGACCGCCTCTGCAGTGGTGGCCGACATCCTCAACATCGCCGGCATCCGCCAGGCCAGTGAAGGGCCGGGGAACGTGGATCCCCTGCTGGCCGCCAGCAGCTGGCGCCCCTGCGCTCTGGTCGACTCAGGCGACATTCGCCAACGCCACTATGTGCGTTTCAAGACAAAAGACGCCCCTGGCGTGATCGGCAACGTGGGCGGCTGCTTCGGCCAACGCAACGTGTCGATCCAGTCGATCGTGCAGTTCAATGCCAGCGACGCCGGCGCCGAGATCGTTGTGATCACCCACGAAGTGAGCCAACGTCAGATGAATGAAGCCCTGGACGCCATCCAGGCTTTGCCGGAGGTATCTGGCCTGGCCGCTCACCTCGGCTGCCTCTAGGGAGAGCTTCAGCCCTGGCGAATACCCCCTGGCGTGCGTCAGAGTGTCAAGAACTTTCACAGCACGGGCCTGAATTCTCAGATCTGTGCTCGAAACGGTTCATGCAGAACCTCACCTGTTCGAGTCCCGGTCAAGGCTGCCCCCTAGAGGAGGGGGTGAATCCGATGACGGTGCACCAGGGAGATTGCGTCAATCTCGACAGTGACGACGACACCTACCAAGTGATCGGCGTGGATGGTGACCACGACCGCTGCTGGGTGCGCCGCTGGCCCCTTCAGAGCAACGAGGGCTCACCGGTGTTCGAAATCTCGTTGGAAAGGATTCGCCAGGTCGGGTAAGTCCCTGTTGAATGGGCCGACCCGTGTTGGTTGAGGCCCGTTGAAGCGCACCGATCGCCCCACGAGATTGACGTGCGGTGGCGCGCTGATGGCCCTGGCCCTCACCATCACCCAGATGGGGTGTCAGGCCCCGCCCCCCACCAGCCGCATCACGGTGGCCTCTGCAGGGCGAATCAGTTCCCTGGATCCAGCCCAGGCCAGCACCCTCGGCGCCACGCAGCTGATCAGCGCCCTGGGGGATCCGCTCTATCGCCTCAGGCGGGATGGCTCCCTGGAACCTCGCCTGGCGGCATCGGCCCCGGTTCTCAGTGATAGCGGTCGCACCGTCACGGTTCCCCTGCGCACCGATGTGCGTTTTCACGATGGAACGCCGTTCAATGCCGCAGCCATGGCCTTCAGCCTGCGGCGTTTCCTCGAGATCGGAACCCTCAGCTATGTGGTGGGCGATCGGATTGCGGCAGTGGAGGAAGCCGACAGCCACACCCTGCGGCTGCGCCTCAGTCGCCCCTCCACATCCCTGCAGGGCCTGCTGACATCGATCAACCTCACCCCGATCTCACCAACGGCTTACAGCAACCACCAGGACCGTTTTCTGCACGACCGCTTTGTGGGGACAGGCCCCTACCAACTGACCCGCTTCAGCGAACATCAGCAACGCTTGGAGCCCTTTGCCCAGTACTGGGGTGAGGCGCCGCGCAACAACGGCCTCGATCTGATCACGCTGAGCAACTCCACGGCGCTCTACGGGGCATTGCGCAGTGGCGAGGTGGATCTGCTGCTCTCCGCCTCGATCGACGAAGACCAGCGCCACACCCTGCATGAACGGGCCAGCGCGGGGGAGCTGCACGAGTCGGTGGGTCCGGCGATGGAGATCGGCTACATCACCCTGCTGAGCAACCGGGAGCCATTCCAAGACCCCAAGCTCAGGCAGGCCCTGGCCGTCAGCCTGAACCGACGCGAGATCAGTGAACGGGTGAGCTACGGGCTGCGCCGTCCGCTACGGGCGCTGGTGCCCCCCAGCCTGGCCGGTGGCGCCATGGCCCAATGGCCCGAACACAACCCCGAGCAGGCCCGCGAGCTGCTGCAGGCAGCGGGCTACTGCAATGGCAGCACCCTGCGCTTTCCGCTCACCTTCCGCTCCAATGTGCCCGCCGACAAATTGCTGGCCCTCACCTGGCAGGCCCAGGTGCAACGGGACCTCTCGGACTGCCTGGTATTGGATCTCGATGGCGTCGAGTCGACCACCATCTACCGCCAGCTGGGGGAAGGTGCCTTCAAAGCCGTGATGCTGGATTGGCGCGGCAGCTACCCCGATCCGGAGGCCTATCTGACGCCGCTGTTGAGCTGCACCTCGGTGGAGGGCAACATCTGCACGGATGGAGAAGCAGCCATCAGCGGCAGCTTCTGGAGTGCCCCCGGATTGCAGACCGCCCTGCTGAACTCCGACACGCTGATGGGTGATGCCCGCCGCACCGCCCTGGACCGTGTGGACCATCTCTCCGCCGACGGTGCCGCCTACATCCCCGTCTGGCTGGATTCACCTCGGGCCTGGGCCCAGCTGAACCTCAACCCTCCACGATTTGATGGCAGTGGTCAGCTGATGCTCGCTGAGCTGGAGCGCCGCCAGGACGGAGCAATGAACAACTGATGGGACGCGCCCGAGACCTCGCCCGCTACAGCGCCACCCGCCTCGCCCTGGCGCCATTGATGCTGTGGCTGATCGCCAGCCTGGTGTTCCTGTTGCTGCGCGTCGCCCCAGGGGATCCCGTGGATGCAGTACTCGGCAGCCGTGCCCCCGCCGCCGCCAAAGCCGCGATGCGGGCTCGGCTGGGCCTGGATCAATCGTTGCTGGATCAGTACCTCAGCTACCTCAACGGCTTGATCCACGGCGATCTGGGAGAAGCCCTGATCAACCAGGAGCCGGTTCGAACCATCATCGGCAGAACCCTGCCCGCCAGCCTGGAGCTGAGCGTGATCGCCTTGGTGTTGGCTGCTGTGGTGGGGCTGAGCATTGGCTTCAGTGGCATTGCCCGGCCCGAGGGAAAGATCGACCTGGGCGGACGCCTCTACGGATTGGGCACCTATGCCCTGCCGCCCTTCTGGGTGGCCATGCTGGCGCAGCTGGTGTTCGCTGTCAGCCTGGGCTGGTTGCCGGTGGGCGGGCGCTTCCCCCCCAGCCTTCTCCCCCCCGAGGGCAGCGGCTTTTTCCTGCTGGACAGCGCTCTGCAGAACAACTGGGCCGCTTTTCGAGGCACCGTGCGTCACCTGATCCTGCCCGCGGGGACCCTGGCTCTGCTGCTCAGCGGCACCTTCACGACCGCCCTGCGACTGAACCTGCGACGCACCCTGCGCGGCGACTACGTGGAAGCGGCGCGCAGCCGCGGCCTCAGTGAGCGCCAGGTGATCCTGCGCCACGGGCTGCCCAATGCCTTGCTGCCGGTGCTCACCATTGCTGGCATCACCGTGGCCTCCTTGATTGGTGGAGCCCTGCTGATTGAAGTGACCTTTTCCTGGCCAGGCATTGCCTTGCGGCTGCAGGAAGCCATCAACCAGAGGGACTACCCCGTCGTTCAGGGGATCGTGGTGGTGATCGCCGCCCTGGTGGTGCTGGTGAGTGTTGCCGTTGACCTGCTGGTGGCCAGCCTCGATCCACGGGTGCGCTACTGATCCAGCAGCTGCTGGACCCTGCGACGGCCCAAACGATGCCAGCGCGTCTTGGAACTGGCGTCCATCAGGTGAACCGCATCGTTGCTGGGTGACGGGGAGTTCAGAGAATCAAGAAAACGGATGACTTCATGGGCAATCACCCGTTGAACCCTGAGGGGATTGACGCCCACCAACTCTTCGCCGAGCCGGAAGATGTCGTCCCCCTCTGACGCCTTGCCCTGGCCATCCACACGAATCGGCGAAAAGTGACTGGCCCCCTCCACCACCACCACCCGGCTGGCGGGATGCTCCGCCAATCCAGCCAAAAGAGCCAGCTGCTCATCCAGAGGAGGGGTGATCAGATCAAGGGTCCCACCCACCATCAACAGTGGAATCGGCAACGTCCGACTGGCCCGGTGCGGCCAGATCAACCCGCCAAAGCTGTTGAGCCCCACCACCGCCCGGGGCGGCGGGTCCATCACTTTGCTCTCCAGCACACGGCCTGCCGCCAGTTCGCACTGAAGCAATTCCGACAGGTTGGTGAGGGGCAAGCCAGCAAGGGCGGCTTCACAGCGCTGGGCCATCCCGGGCACCAGCTCCGCCCCACTGGCCAGGAGAGCCGTTAGGGCACCCAGGGAATGCCCCATCAGCACCACCTCGGTTCCGGGGATGTTCAGATCGCCCCGTTGCTGCGCCTCAACCACCGCCGCCAGGTCAGCCAAGCGATCACGAAGCGCTGCGGCACCATCGAACGACTGCCGCCCCTCGAGCAAACCCTGAACAGCCGCGGCATCGCTGCCGGGATGCTCAAGCACCAGCACGGGCCAGCCCGCGTGCATCAGCGAACGCGCCAGCCAGTGGAAGTGGTTGGGGTCCCCGCCCAGCCCCGGCATCATCAAAACCCAGGTCCGGTCCACACGAGGCGACTGGGGAATCCAACGTTCCAGCCGCAATGGCCGCGAACGATGGCCCACCACAAGCGTTGCGTGACGGGGAGCATCAGCCGAGGCAGAACGCTCCCTGCCCTGAAGGGGCTGAAGCCGAGCCTCCTCCTGAGCCAAAGCCCGCATCAAGGCCTGATGACGCTTCAATTCCAACCGCCAGCGGTTGGAAGCAGCCACCAACGCATCCAGATCAAGACACAACTGCGGGGTGGGCAACCCCTCCAACACATCCAGCGTTGAAACGGTTTCCTGCCGTTCAAGCAGCTGCTCCAGCGTGGACAGCACCAGCGAACGGTTGATGCGCTGTCCGTCCTCCACGCGAATCAATTCCCCCAGCGCATCCAGTAGCGGACCCGCCCCCCAGCTGCTGAGCAGCTGACGCCCGAGGCTGCGGCGGGAGAGCACCGGAGCCTGGAGCAGACGGATCAGCCCCTCGCGGTTCTCGGGGGCGAGAAGCCCCATCCAGGTGGACAGCTCCGATCGCGAGAGCTGCGCTGGATCAGCCGTCGGCGAGCGCACAAATGCTCCGAGTTCCTCCACCGAAACCGGAAGAACCACGCCGTCGATCTTGACCTCCACACGTTCTGTGGAGCCAACAGGCCACGATCCGCACGTGGTGAGCAGCAGACTGCCCACCAAGCCCATCGCGATGCATCGTCCTGTTAAGCGTCCGCGCAGCAACGCCTGACCCTCTGCGGTGGTGGAACCAGTTTCCATCACCCCTGAGAAATGTCACCCGACTGAGGTTCCTGGCGTCCATCGGTGCCGGCGGGGTGATGTTCATGACGCCGCTGATCTTTCATGCGATCGACTTCTCAGCGCGTGAAGTGGGAAGCGGCCTGGCCGTCTCTGCCCTGATCGGCACGGTGGTGCGCCTGCTGAGCGGCGCAATGCTCGATCGCGGCATCCGCTGCTCCTGGCCGGTGAGAGGCACAACCCTGTTGGCCATTGCAGCTGATCTGATCCTGCTGCAGGCTGACAACTACAACAGCTACTTGCTCGGGCAACTGCTGCTGGGCTGTGCGGCGGGTCTGTACTGGCCTGCCATCGAATTGGCCGTTCCCCTCAGTTGCGGCAACCTTCCCTCCGGGCGGGGCTACGCCCTGGTGCGCAGTGCCGATGCCCTCGGCATCGGCATCGGCACGCTGATCGGAACCGCTGCCGCCACCCTTGGAATCCTGCGGACGGTGTACATCGTTGAAGCAGTGTGCATGGGCGCTGTGTTGGTGCTGATCAGCCTTGTTCCGCTCCAGGACGGTCCGCCCTACCGCAACCTCAGCAGCAACAGCCCAGCGCCGGTTGGTCAACGGCCACGGCCAACAACCCGACTGCCTTGGTTGCTTCCCCTGCTGCCGGTGCTGCTGATCAGTGTGGTAGCCACAGGGATCCTGGCCCTTCAACAAAGTGCGCTTCCCCTCGATCTGGTGCGCGGCGGGCTAGCGCGACCGGCCCTGAGCGAAAGCCACAGCAGTGCCCTGATCGCACTTCAGTTGACCTTGCTGGTGAGCCTGCAGTGGCCGGTGGGCCGTTGGCTGGCGGAGCGAAGCGTTGCCTTCGGCCTCGGCTTGAGCCTGGCGGGCTTCAGTCTGGGCTGCAGCCTGATTGCTCTCTCCTCCCTGTTCGAGAACGGAACGATCCTGGTGCTGGCAGCCCTGCTGCCAATGGCCTTCGCCCAGGCCGCTTTCCTGCCCACGGCCACAGAAGCCGTCATTGAAGAGACGCCACCGGAACACCGGGGTTTGGCGATGGCGCTGTTTTCCCAGTGCTTCGCCATCAGCGCCATTGTGGCCCCCCTGGCTGGAGGAGCCCTGCTGGACCTTCAAAACAGTGGCCTGCTGCTCTGGCTGCTGATGGGTGGGGCCTGCCTGGTCGTGCTCCCCAGCCTTCGCAGCCTCAAGCCGCGCTACGGGGCGACAGCAACAGGCCAGGACATTGCCCTGCCGGAACAACAACGCTTTGATGCTCTGGCTGGGAGTTCAGGTCAACAACATTAATAAGAACTGACGCCAGAGGATGAAGTCCATCCGAGGACCAAGAGAAAGCCATCTCTCAGATAGATGCTGAAGATAAATACTGAAGAAGACCTGACTACTCTTGCCCTACCAATTAATCTCAACCAGAGACAGATGTCCACATTTTATAAACTTTGCAAGGAATGATCAGCCGCCAAACTGTGCTAGCCCCAACACTGCAAAAGCAAGATCAGATCGCTCAATGAAATGGTTCATAGCAATGCTGCTTGCCGTCTTTCTTTCGCCGCTTGCCAAAGCCGCACAGCACGATGAATGGGCATTGGTAGCTCATGGAGAGAGGAAGAAGGCGGCTTACCTGGTTCTGAGGACAATCACCCAGGAGATCGAACTCATTCCAGTTGAATCTTTGAATCAATGCGAGGAAATTGGACGTGGGATCATGAACAGTGGAAAGTTGAGCAAGTTCCTCAAGGGATACAAATGCATTCCGGGCTTGCTCTAAACGAACCATTAGAGATCACTGAATTTTCCCCAATCAAGCACTCTTGAACAGTCAAAGAGCGCTAGAGGGAATGCCTAGGGAATCAAATACTTTGACTAAACGTTGAACAGGAACTCCATCACATCGCCTTCATCCACCACATACTGTTTTCCTTCACTGCGCAGCCAACCCTTGTTGCGGGCTTCCGCCAGTGAGCCAGCTTCCAGCAGCTTCTCCCAACCGATGGTCTGAGCGCGGATGAAGCCCCGCTCGAAATCGGTGTGAATCACACCGGCAGCCTGCGGAGCGGTCATCCCGGCTTTGAACGTCCAGGCCCTTGTTTCCTTTTCACCGGTGGTGAAGTAGGTGCGCAGGCCGAGCAATCGATAGGTGGCCCGAATCAGGCTTTGTAGTCCACCTTCCGTTACCCCGAGACCGTCCAGATAGTCCGCGGTTTCCTCATCTCCCAGTTCCACCAGCTCCGCTTCCACCTGGGCAGAGATCCGCACCGTTTCGGCACCTTCCTTGGCGGCCAGTTCAACCACCTCGCTGCAGAAGGCATTGCCCTCAGCCAGATCGTCTTCACTCACATTGGTGGCGTAGATGATCGGCTTGGCGGTTAAGAGCCCCAAGGGCTTGATCATCGCCGCTTCTTCCTCGTTCAGCTCGACGCTGCGAGCCGCACCACCGTTCTCGAGCACCGCCTGAATCCGTTTAAGAGCAGCATCTTCCACCTGCGCTTCTTTGCTGGTGCGCATCTGCTTCTTGAGACGCTCCCGGCGCTTCTCAATCTGAGCCAGATCCGCCAGACCCAGCTCAAGATTGATCACCTCCGCATCCCGGGAGGGACCCACTGACCCTGAAACGTGAATGACGTCATCGTCCTCGAAGCAGCGGATCACGTGAACGATCGCGTCCACCTCACGGATGTTGGCCAGAAACTTATTGCCCAGACCTTCGCCCTGGCTGGCGCCTTTCACCAGACCAGCAATGTCGACAAACTCCATCCGGGTCGGAATGGTGTCCTGGCTTTTGCTCAGTTTTGTGAGCCGGTCCAATCGTTCATCGGGCACCGCCACGGTGCCGACGTTGGGCTCGATCGTGCAGAACGGAAAATTGGCAGCCTGCGCCTGAGCGTTGGCGACCAACGCATTGAACAAGGTGGACTTGCCCACGTTGGGCAATCCGACAATTCCGGCTTTGAGCATCGGCGGAATCTACCGGCCAGCGGCGAGACTGCTGTGAAGTTTTGTGGGCCCATGCTGCAGTCCTTGCGCTCCCCGGCGTCCCCATCGCCTGAAGCAGAGCTGGCCTCAGTGGCAAAAGCACGATCCAGACGGCGCAAAACAGCAATGGTGGGAGTGCTGCTGCTGGCCCTCGGCGGGGGTGGGCTGCTGCTGCGTTTCGGTCCTGGGAGCAACCGTCAACGGGATCTGACGCCCTTCACCACCACAGCTGAACGCGGCGTGCTCTCTGGAGTGATCAGCGCCAGCGGCGAACTGCAGGCCCAGCAGAAGGTGAACGTGAGTCCGCGCCAGCCGGGTCTGCTGGCGGAGCTGATGGTGGATGAGGGGGATGTGGTGGAGAACGAGCAGGTGCTGGCGGTGATGGATCGCGGCGATCTCGATGATCGGCTGCAGGAGAAGCAGGCTCTGCTGCGTCAGGCCGACGCCAACTATCAGAACAAGAGGGAGGATTTCGAACGTCGCAGCCAGCTGTATGCCAGCGGCGCGCTCAGCGCTGACGACTTCAGTGATGCGCGCTTCGAGATGCTGGCCAGGCAGGCGGGTCTGGTGGCAGCCCGGGAACGGGTGGAGCAACTGGAACAGGAGAGCCGGGAAAAGACGATCCGCGCCCCCTTCTCAGGAACGATCACAGCGCGCTACGCCGAACCGGGGTCATTTGTGACCCCCACCACAGCCGCCTCGGCCACAGCCGGTGCCACCAGCGCCTCGATCGTTGAGCTCTCGCAAGGCTTGGAGGTGAGGGCCCGCGTTCCGGAAAGCGACATCGGCCGCATCCAGCCCGGCCAAACCGCCGAGATCAGGGTGGATGCCTATCCCGATGAGCGCTTCCAGGCAACGGTGAGTGAGGTTGCCCCCCGCGCCGCGAAAGAAAACAGCGTCACCTCCTTTGAAGTGAAGCTGAACTTCGTCAACCCGCAGAAGAAACTGAAGATCGGCATGACCGCCGACATCAATTTCCAAACCGGGCGCAGTGCGCCCGAAATCCTGGTGCCCACCGTGGCGATCACCCTTGAAGACGGCCAACAGGGTGTGTTGCTGGTGGATGAAAACCAGCAACCACGTTTTCAGCCGGTGGAACTGGGCAACAGCAGCGGCGACAAGACTGCGATCCTGAACGGTCTCGAATCAGGAACCCGCGTGTTCATCGATCTGCCCCCATGGGCCGATCGCCGCGATTGACCCACCCACACTTTCAACACCGTCATGCCCGAGGCCACCGCCAAGCCCCTTCTGCTGCTTGTGGATGGCCATTCCCTGGCATTCCGCAGCTTCTACGCCTTCAGCAAGGGGGGGGAAGGCGGTCTGGCCACCAAAGACGGCCGGCCCACCAGCGTGACCTACGGCTTTCTCAAAGCCCTGCTGGACAACAGCAAAACTCTGAAGCCCGAAGGCGTTGCCATTGCCTTCGACACAGCCGAGCCCACCTTCCGCCACAAGGCGGACGCCAACTACAAGGCCCACCGGGATGTGGCCCCTGAGGTGTTCTTCCAGGACCTCGAACAGCTGCAGCAGATCCTCGAAACGCACCTGCAGCTCCCCCTCTGCATGGCACCGGGCTACGAAGCCGACGATGTGCTGGGAACCCTGGCGAACCGAGCGGCCGACTCCGGATGGGGCGTGCGGATCCTCTCGGGAGACCGCGACCTGTTCCAGCTGGTGGATGACAGCCGCGACATCGCGGTGCTGTACATGGGTGGCGGCCCCTACGCCAAAAGCAGTGGCCCAACGCTGATCCGCGAAGAAGGGGTGCTCGGCAAGCTCGGCGTGATGCCCGACAAGGTGGTGGACCTCAAGGCCCTCACCGGGGACAGCTCCGACAACATCCCTGGCGTGCGTGGTGTTGGCCCCAAAACAGCCATCAACCTGCTGAAAGACAACAGCGACCTCGACGCGGTGTACGCCACCCTCGAGCAAGTGGAAGCCGAAGGGCCGAAAGCAAGCCGGGGCGCCATCAAAGGAGCTCTGAAAGGAAAGCTGCGCGCCGACCGCGACAACGCCTACCTGTCGCGCAAGCTGGCCGAGATCCTCGTCGATGTTCCCCTGCCCAAGGAACCCAGCCTGCCGTTGTCGTCGGTGGATGCCGACGGCCTGAGCAGCTGCCTGGAAGACCTCGAGCTCAACAGCCTGCTGCGCCAGGTGGGCGGCTTTGTGGCGGCCTTCTCCGAAGGGGGCTACGGGGCGAATGCGGAGGCCGCTGCAGCCAAGACCCCCCGGCGCTCAGCCACCACAGAACCAGCAGCTGCAGAAGCCGCAACCGAGCCGACAACCCAAGACGACGTGGGGCTGCCGGCCCTGAAGCCGCAGCTAATCCAGACCGAAACGGCCCTGGACGCCCTGGTGCAAAGGCTATTGGCCTGCACCGACAGCAGCCTGCCTGTGGCCTTCGACACCGAGACCACCGACCTCAACCCATTCCGCGCCGAACTCGTGGGCATCGGCATCTGCTGGGGAGAGGCCCTCGACGCACTCGCCTACATCCCGCTGGGTCACAAAGGCAGTGAAGACAGCAGCCCGGAGCAGCTGCCCTTGGAAACCGTGCTCACCGCCCTCGCCCCCTGGCTGGCCAGCAGCAACCACCCCAAGGCTCTGCAGAACGCCAAATACGACCGCTTGATCCTGTTGCGGCATGGCGTTGCCCTGGAGGGCGTCGTGATCGACACGCTGCTGGCCGATTACCTGCGGGATGCCGCAGCGAAACACGGTCTGGAGCTGATGGCCGAACGGGAATTCGGCTTCCAGCCCACCGCCTTCACCGATCTGGTGGGCAAGAAGCAAACCTTCGCCGATGTGCCGCTGGAGCCCGCCAGCCTGTACTGCGGTATGGACGTGCACGTCACCCATCGCCTCGCCCTGCTGCTGCGACGTCAGCTGGAGGTCATGGGTCCGCAGTTGCTGCCATTGCTGGAGCAGGTGGAGCAGCCGCTGGAACCGGTGCTGGCCCGGATGGAATCCACCGGAATCCGCATTGATGTGCCCTATCTCCAGGGCCTTTCCGAGGAGATGGGCTCCACCCTGCAGCAGCTGGAATCCGACGCCAAAGCAGCCGCTGGAGTGGACTTCAACCTGGCCTCACCCAAGCAGCTGGGGGAGCTGCTGTTCGACACCCTTGGCCTGGATCGCAAGAAATCCCGTCGCACCAAAACCGGCTTCAGCACCGACGCCACCGTGCTGGAGAAACTCGGCAACGACCACCCGGTGGTGCCCCTGGTGTTGGAGCACCGGGTGCTCAGCAAGCTCAAGAGCACGTACATCGACGCCTTGCCGCAGCTGGTGGAAGCGGAAACCGGGCGGGTCCACACCGATTTCAACCAGGCCGTAACGGCAACGGGGCGGCTGAGCAGTAGTAATCCCAACCTGCAGAACATTCCGGTGCGCACCGAGTACAGCCGCCGGATCCGCAAGGCCTTCCTGCCTCAGGAGGGCTGGACCCTGCTCAGCGCTGATTACTCCCAGATCGAGCTGCGCATCCTCACCCACCTCTCTGGAGAAGAGGTGCTGCAGGAGGCCTACCGCAGCGGCGACGACGTGCACGCGCTGACCGCCAGGCTGCTGCTGGACAAAGACGAAGTCAGCCCGGACGAGCGTCGGCTCGGCAAAACGATCAACTTCGGTGTGATCTACGGCATGGGAGCCCAGCGCTTCGCCAGGGAAACCGGCGTGAGCCAGAGCGAAGCCAAGGAGTTCCTGGCCAAGTACAAGCAGCGCTACCCGAAGGTGTTCGCCTTCCTCGAGCTGCAAGAGCGGCTCGCCCTTAGCCGCGGTTATGTGGAAACGATTCTCGGCCGCCGGCGGCCGTTCCACTTCGATCGCAACGGCCTGGGGCGGCTGCTTGGCAAGGACCCGCTGGAGATCGACCTAGACGTGGCCCGCCGCGGCGGCATGGAGGCGCAGCAACTGCGGGCGGCGGCCAATGCCCCGATTCAGGGCTCGAGTGCCGACATCATCAAAGTGGCGATGGTGCAGCTGCAAGACGCCCTGCAGCGTCAGGGCCTACCGGCCCAGCTGCTGCTGCAGGTGCACGACGAACTGGTGCTCGAGGTGGCGCCGGACGCCCTGGACGCCATCCGAGAGCTGGTGGTGCAGACCATGGAACAGGCCGTTGCGCTGAGTGTTCCCTTGGTGGTGGAGACCGGCGTCGGCGCGAACTGGATGGAGGCGAAATAAACGCAGCCGAACAGGCCGTAGCCTCAGCCGCAGCTTCTGAACGGCTGTGTCCCTGCGGCTCACCAACACCCTCACCCGCCGCACCGAGCCGTTCACACCCCTAACCCCGGGGAAGGCGAGCATCTATTGCTGCGGCGTGACGGTCTACGACCTCTGCCACCTGGGCCATGCCCGCAGCTACATCAACTGGGATGTGCTGCGCCGCTATCTGATCTGGCGCGGCCTCGAGGTGACCTTCGTTCAGAACTTCACCGACATCGACGACAAGATCCTCAAACGGGCCGGCGAGGAGAACTCCTCGATGACGGAGGTGAGCGAGCGAAACATTGCCTCGTTCCACCAGGACATGGACGCCCTGGGGATCTTGCGGCCCGACCGGATGCCCCGCGCCACCCAGTGCCTGGATGGCATCCGCGCACTGATCGGCGAACTGGAAGCCAAGGGTGCGGCCTACAGCGCTGAAGGGGATGTGTATTTCGCGGTGATGAAACATGCCGGTTACGGCAAGCTCAGCGGCCGCGATCTGAGCGAACAACAGGACAACGCCGCAGGGCGGGTGGCCGATGCCGAAGAGGCCCGCAAGCAGCACCCCTTCGATTTCGCGCTCTGGAAAGGGGCCAAACCCGGAGAACCCAGCTTCCCCTCCCCCTGGGGTGAGGGACGCCCCGGCTGGCACATCGAATGTTCAGCCATGGTGCGGGCGGAACTCGGCGACACGATCGACATCCACCTGGGTGGAGCCGACCTGGTGTTCCCACACCACGAAAACGAGATCGCCCAATCCGAAGCCGCCACCGGTCAAGACCTGGCCCGGGTGTGGATGCACAACGGCATGGTCAATGTTGGCGGGCAGAAGATGAGCAAGTCGCTCGGCAACTTCACCACCATCCGTGCGCTGCTGGAGAGCGGGGTCTCGGCGATGACCCTGCGCCTGTTTGTGCTGCAGGCTCACTACCGCAAACCCCTTGATTTCACCGCCGAGGCCCTCGAGGCCGCAGCCACCGGCTGGAAGGGTCTGAATGCAGCGCTGAGCCTTGGTGATCGCCACGGCGAGAGTCTCGGCTGGAGCACCGCCGCACCGCTCAGAGAGGGCGCCATGACGGCCGATGGAGGTCCAGCCGACACCGCTCTGGTGGAGCTCGAACAACGCTTCATCAGCTCCATGGACGATGACCTGAACAGCTCAGGCGGACTGGCAGTGCTGTTCGATCTGGCCAAGCCCCTGCGAGCCCTCGCCAACCGGCTGGAACGGGGGGAAGCCGCCGCCCTGCCTGAACCGGAGTTGAAGGATTTGGAAGGGCGTTGGCAGCTGCTGCGACACCTGGCGGCGGTGCTGGGACTGCGCTTGGAAGCGGAAGCCGCCACCAGCCTCGACGATGGCGCCATTGATGCAGCCATCGCGGCACGCAAGGCAGCGAAAGCAGCGAAGGATTACGCGGAGGCCGACCGGATCCGGGATGAGCTCGCCGCCCAAGGGGTGGAGCTGATCGACAAACCCGGCGGGGTGACGGAGTGGATCCGCGGCTGATCCCGGCAGACTGAACCCCGATCGTGTTGCTCCCCATGCTCTGGCTTAAGAAGCTGAACTTCATGGAAACCGCCAAGCTCGAGATGGAGCTGATGAAGGCCCTCGATGCCGGCGAGGATCTTGAGGCGAAGCTCACGGCTCAGAAGCAATTGGCCGCATCCACGGGCGATGCGGAGCAAGCCTGGAAAGCAGAGGTGTGGGACAAGATGCTGCAGAGGATTCGCAAGATGGAATCCATGCTCAATTCCTCGGATCAGCCGTAGGCACCCGCCAGGTGAATCCCCTCAGCTGGGGATCAGATCAATCACGCTGATCACCAGACCAACGGCGATCACCGGCGGCGAAATCCAGCGCAGCATCACCAGCAGAAAGCGCTGCAGCCAGATCGGGCTCCCCGAATGGCTGAGCTCCTCTTGAAAACGGGCGGGAAGCACCCAACCCAGCAACAGGGCCAGGAGCAAGCCCCCCAGAATCAGCAGCAGGCCCCCAAACACGGAATCCATCCAGCCGAGAACCTCCATGGAGGTGGCCGCGGGAAGACCGGCCACAAAGATCAACGCCGCGGACACCCAGACGGCCCGGGAGCGGCTCCACCCCAGGCGATCGATCAAACAGGCCACCGGCACCTCCAACAGCGACACCGCTGAGGTGATCGCTGCAATCAGGGCCAGAGCAAAAAAGAGCACCGCCACCAGCTGACCTGTGGCGCCCAGTGAGCCCAGGCCCGTGGGCAGCGCGATGAAGATCGTGCCCAGGGTGGAGCCACTGATCACATCCTGGAGGCCAAAGCTCATCACCACGGGGAAGGTGACCATGCCGGCCAGCAAGCCCACAGCGGTGTCCATCCCCACCACCGCCACTGCTTCCCGCGGCAGGTGGGCGCGCCGGCTCAGGTAGGCCGAATAGGCCAGGATGCAGCCGATGCCCGTGCCAATAGAGAAGAAGGCCTGAGTGAAGGCATTGCGAATCGTGGTGGGGTCCTGCAGCTGGCTGTTATCCCAGCGGAGCAGGAAGGTGCGATAGCCCTCCGAGGCCCCATCAAGACCAGCGGCCCATGCCGCAAGGCCAATCAGCAGCACAAACAACAGCGGCAGACCCCAGCGGGACAACCGCTCAATGCCTCTGCGCACGCCGGCCGCCACCACAGCAGCAGTCGCCACCAGACTGAGCAGCTGGCCGATCAAGGCGGAGCGGCCGCCACTGAGGCCGGCGAAAAAGGCTTCCGCTGAAGCGATATCCGCCGGGAGCCCCTGGGTGAGGGTCTGCACCAGGGTGGCCCCGGTCCACCCCATCAACACGGCATAGAAGGCCAGGATTCCACTGGCCGCCAGCACGAACAGCCAACCCATCGGCTGCCAACGGCGACCGGCGGCCGCCACTGGCGCGAGCAGGGGGCTTTGGCCGGTGCTGCGCCCCAGCACCATTTCGGCCACCAGCACCGGCAGGCAGACCAACAGCACAATCACCACGTAGAGCAGCAGGAAGGCGCCGCCACCTCCCTGGGAGGCGCGGTAGGCAAAGCCCCAGAGATTGCCCAGACCCACGGCACTGCCCGCAGCCGCAAGGACAAACCCCAGGCCCGATCGCCACTGTTCCTTCGCCATGCGCTCTCCACAAGCTGTCCGCCAGCTTGCCAGCGTTCAACGGTCCTGGTGGGAGACTTGTCGCAACTGCCGGAACAGCATGAAAGCCATCAGCGTGCTGGGATCCACCGGTTCGATCGGCACACAGACCCTCCAGATCGCTGAGGAGTTTCCGGAGCAGTTCCGCGTTGTGGCCCTGACGGCCGGCCGCAACCTGAAGCTGTTGGTTGACCAAGTTCAGCGGCATCGCCCTGAGGTGGTGGCCCTTGCCGATGCCGATCTCCTGCCCGAACTGAAGGAGCGTCTGCAGGACGCCGGCGTCACAGGCGCTGATGCACCCCAGCTGGTGGGAGGTGCTGACGGTCTCAACGTTGCTGCCGCCTGGGACAGCGCCGACCTGGTGGTGACGGGCATTGTTGGTTGCGCCGGTCTGTTGCCGACCCTGGCGGCGATCCGCGCCGGCAAAGACCTGGCTCTGGCGAACAAGGAGACGCTGATTGCAGCCGGCCCCGTGGTGCTGCCGGAGCTGAAGAAGAGCGGCAGCCGTCTGCTGCCGGCGGATTCGGAGCACTCGGCAATTTTCCAGTGCCTGCAGGGAACCCCCTGGGCTGAAAACGCACGCCTCTCCACCGGCGTGCCCACACCGGGGCTGCGCCGGATTCAGCTCACAGCCTCCGGCGGCGCCTTCCGCGACTGGACGGCCGCCGACCTTGAAAAAGCCACCGTTGCTGATGCCACCAGTCATCCCAACTGGAGCATGGGCCGCAAGATCACCGTGGATTCCGCCTCCTTGATGAACAAGGGGCTGGAGGTGATCGAAGCCCACTACCTGTTCGGCCTGGATTACAACCACATCGAGATCGTGATCCATCCCCAGAGCATCATCCATTCGATGATCGAGCTGGCGGATTCCTCCGTTCTGGCCCAACTGGGCTGGCCCGACATGAAGCTGCCGATCCTCTACTGCCTGAGCTGGCCCTCACGCCTGGAGACGCCATGGCGGCGACTGGACCTCACGGAAGTGGGTCAGCTCAGCTTCCGGGCCCCCGATCCCGCCAAGTACCCCTGCATGGAGCTGGCCTACGCCGCCGGACGCGCCGGCGGCACCATGCCTGCGGTGATGAATGCTGCCAACGAGGAAGCCGTGGCGCAGTTCCTCGAGGAGAAGATTCACTTCCTCGACATCCCCGCAGTGATCGAGGCCGCCTGCGAGCGTCATAAACCCGATCTGATGGCCCAACCTCAGTTGGACGACGTGCTGCGGGTGGATCAGTGGGCGCGAACCGCCGTGCGGGAACAGGTGAACCGCGGTGTGACCCGTTTGCCCATGGGAGCGCTCGCCGCTTAGGCATGCAACGGGTCAGCCATCACCTCCTGCTCTGCGCAACCGCCACCAAAGCCAAATGCTGCGATTCAGCGCTTGGAGCACAAACCTGGAATGAACTGAAGAGCGTTGTTCGCGAACTGAATCTCGAAAACACGGAACGCCCGGAGGGAATTGTTCTGCGCAGCAAAGCCGATTGCCTCAGGGTGTGCGAACGAGGGCCGATTCTTCTGGTCTGGCCAGACGGAATTTGGTACGCCGACGTTTCGCCTGATCGCGTCAAAAGAATCATCGAACAACACATCATCGGCAACCAACCCGTTGAAGAATGGATTCTCAAAAGAACACCATTCGAGACAACCACTGGCGCCCCTTCAGGCGAAATTTGATCGCAAATCAATCCAGCAAAGCATTAGCGAAAGGCTCAATTTGCGACCAAGGGAAGGAACTCTGAGCAAAAGGAGCTTGAAATCCAGCCGGAATTCCAAACAACGAAATCCGAACAATTGCTATTGAGCTCTGGAGCACCATGCGCCCACAGGTCGCAGCCCAGGCAATTATGATGAAAACCTTAAGCGCCGACAGATGGGCGCTTGTCTTGAGGCTTCCATTTGGCATTTGCAACTGCGACCCGACTCGCAAATCCAGCCCCTGAAGACAGCGCTGAATCAATCCTCTACCCGAGCAAGGCTGAGCTGCTCAGCGCCTTGCCAGCAGAGCTCTCCAAGCTAAGCCCAGCGAAGTCCTGGGCGAGCCTGGCCATGTCTGCTGGGCTTTCGCTTCTGGCCGTCGGCCTGGGAACCCTTCTCCCGCTCTCGGCAGCCGCCACCCCCCTCTGGCTCCTCTACGGCGTGATCACCGGCACCATCGCGATGGGCTGCTGGGTGATCGCCCATGAATGCGGCCATCACGCCTTCCACCCCAACCGCCGTATTGAAGGCGTTGTGGGCTTTGTTCTGCACAGCATTTTGCTGGTGCCGTATTACAGCTGGGCCCACAGCCATGCGGTGCACCACGCCCACTGCAATCACCTGGAACAGGGAGAAACCCATGTTCCGCCGCGGGCAACGTCACCGATGGGACGAACCACCGAACAGCTCAAGCAGAGGTTGAATCCCACCGTCTTCGGGATCATTTCTCTGTTCAATCACCTCGTAATTGGCTGGCAGCTTTATCTCTTCCTGGGCGCCACCGGCGGCGAGGACTACGACTCCCCCACCTCTCATTTCTGGAATCGCAAGCGCAATTTCAACGGCAAGCGCCGCCTTTTCCCGCAGTCTTTCGGCAAGTGGATGCTGCGATCCAACCTGGGATTGCTCGCCATGGTTGCCTTCTTGATCATCGCCTCAGTGCAGTTTTCCCTGCTGCGTGTGCTGTGCATCTACGGCCTGCCCTACCTGGTGATCAACATGTGGCTGACTACCTACACCTGGCTGCAGCACACCAACACCGATATCCCTCACTTCTCCAACGAAACCTGGACGTGGTCGAAGGGAGCCCTGCAAACGGTTGATCGTCCCTACGGGCCCATCCTCAACCTGCTGCACCATGGAATCGGTTCAACCCACGTGTGCCATCACGTGAATTCATCGATTCCGCACTACAACGCCTGGCGTGGAACTCAACTGCTGAAGCAGAGATTTCCTGAGCTGGTGCGCTACGACTCAACACCGATCCACAAAGCGCTGTGGAGGATTGCCACCCGCTGTGGTGGCGCTGTGTACCAGAACCCAAGCGATCGGGCCTACTACTACTGAAGCGATAGGGCCCCACAACATGTGGGAATCACGGCTTAACCAGGAACAACGTCCCTGAGCCAGGCCGCCGCCAGCTGGTCGCCCCAGCATCCGTCGCGGCCATGGAAGCCGTTGTGCCCTCCCCGTGGCGTGAACAAGGTGCGAATCGCAGCCTCCGGAGGCAGCGCCTCTGCGAGACCCATTGCAGAGGAAGCAGGAACCCAAGGATCATCCAGGGCCTGCAGCAGCAAGGTGGGCGGCATCGCTTTACAGGCGGGCACCAGATGCTGCAGGGGTGAAGCCTCGCGGTAGTAGGCCTCCACATCAGCAAACCCCCAGCGGGGAGCCGTCACGGCACTGTCGAACTCACGAATCGAACGAGGGGGCGTCGCCTGCAGCTGGGCTTCCTCGTCGGCGCTCACCCCAAATGGATCTGCCAGGGTCTGACGCACCAACCGCTTGAGCAGCCAGCGTTGGTAGACCCGATTGCGCGGTCGCTCGATCGAGGCGCTGCAGGCCGCCAGATCCAGGGGACTGCTGGCACAGAAGAGGCCATCAAGCACACCGGGGGAAGCCAGAGCGGCATTGAGCAGCATCGTGCCGCCCAGGGAGATGCCTGCCCCCAGCAGTGGGCGACCCGCCGCCAAGCTTCGAGCCCGAGCAATCACCGGCAGCAGATCGCTGTTGCAGCGTGCTGCATACGTGCCACCCGCAAGGTGGCGGCCTGGATCAGCACCGCGCAGGTTGAGGCGCAGCACTGCAAAACCGGCGACCTGGAGCGCCACACCCATCCGCCTCAGGCCTTCCCGGGAACTGGATCCACCCAGCCCATGGAGCAGCAAAACCAAGCCCTTGGGGTCCCCTTCCGGCAGATCGAGCAAGGCCAGCAACGACCCGGCAGCCGCCGCTCCACTGGGCAGGGCTGGCACGGGAATTTCAATCGGAACCCCTTGATCGTGGGGGAGATCCACCTCGCGCAGGGTGTCGCGCAGGGTTTGCAGGTCACCGCCTATCCAGGGCCAGCGCTGCTCAAACGACGGAACCCCCAGCCGCTCCCGCAGCTGGGGGTTATCCACGCCGCGGGCCATCACTTCTTGCCCAGTCCCAGATCCTTGAGTTCCACCAGGAGATCGCCGAGCACCTTCTTGGCATCGCCGAACAGCATCGAGGTGTTGGCCAGCTCGAACAGATCGTTCTTGATGCCGGAATAGCCAGCGCTCATGCCCCGTTTCACCACGAACACCGTGCGGGCGTCCTGCACATCCAGAACGGGCATGCCGTAGAGAGGCGAATTGGGGTCGTTCTTGGCCTGGGGATTGACCACATCATTGGCACCCAGCACCAACACCACGTCGGTGGCAGGGAACTCGGGATTGATCTGATCCATCTCCTGCAGCTGCTCGTAGGGCACATCGGCCTCAGCCAGGAGCACGTTCATGTGACCCGGCATACGACCGGCCACCGGGTGAATGGCATAGGCCACATCGATACCAGCGCTCTCCAGCACCCGAGTCACTTCCCTAAGCGTGTGTTGCGCCTGAGCCACGGCCAAGCCATAGCCCGGAACAATCACCACCCGTTCAGCAGCCTCAAGGGTGAGAGCGCACTCCTCAACACTGCAGCTGGTGATGTTGGTGTATTCACCGCCGCCACCGCCTGCGGCGGTCGTGGCACCCAGGGCGCCACCGAACAGCACAGACACCAGGGAACGGTTCATGCCGTTGCACATCACCTGGGTGAGGATCAGGCCAGCAGCACCAACCATGGCGCCGGCCACGATCAGCAACTGGCTGCCCACCACGAAACCGGCAGCAGCGGCAGCCACACCGGAATAGCTGTTCAGCAGGGAGATCACCACGGGCATGTCGGCGCCGCCGATCGGCAGCGTCACCCCGATTCCCAGCAGGCCGGAGGCCACCACCAGCAGCCAGAGGCCCGTGCTCGAATCAGCGTTGCGCAGCATCTCAACGGCACCCACAAGGGATGCCACCGCCAGCGCAATGTTCACGGCGTGGCGCGCCTTGCTCTGCATCCAAGCCGGCGTGGACAGCCAACCCTGCAGCTTGGCCATGGCCACGATCGAGCCGGTGAAGGTGATCGCTCCCACGAACACGGAGACAACGATCGACACCACGGCCACAGGGCCTGCCGCATCGAGGGCCGCCGGGTAAAGCGCAGCAGCCAGAGCCACCAGCAGTGACGACATGCCACCGCAGCCGTTGAAGAGGGCGACCGTCTCCGGCATGGAGGTCATCGGCACCCGCTGGGCGGTTATGGCGCCGAGCACACCACCCACCAACGTTCCGGCGATGATCCAGGTCCAGGCGGCGATGCTGATGCCGCTGGTGCCGAGGTAGTTGATCAGCAGACCCAGCACCGCAAGGCCCATGGCCACAGCGGCCAGCTGGTTGGCGCCCCTGGCGGAACGCACCTTGGAGAGACCTTTGATGCCGAGGGCCAGCAGCAGAACCGCAACCAGCTCGATCGCGTATTTGAGAAGGTCAGACATCAGCGGTTCTCCTTGCGAGCAGGCTTGCGGCTGAACATGGCCAGCATGCGATCGGTCACGAGGAAGCCCCCGATCACGTTGAACAGGGCAAAGCCCAGCGAGACGGAACCGAGCAGCAGCAGCACGGTGTTGTCGCCGGCTTTGATGATGGCGGTGAGTGCTGCCAACACGGTGATGCCCGAGATGGCATTGGCACCACTCATCAAGGGAGTGTGCAGGGTGGGGGGAACCTTGCCGATCAGCTCCAGCCCAAGCAGGCTGCCAAGCAGGAGAACCCAGAGGAATTCAACAAACATCAGTTGGCACCTGGGGTAAGGACATCGCCACGACGGATGGTGCCGTCCTGAGCGATCAGACAGCCGGCGATCAGTTCATCCTCGGGATCAAGGCTGAGGACGCCGTCCTTCAAGATGGGCTCCAGCAGAGCCATGAGGTTGCGGGCGTAGAGCGCACTGGCGTGATTGGGAACGCTGCAGGGCAGGTCGTTACCACCGATCAGCTTCACACCCTTGCGATCCACGGTCTTGCCAGGAACGGTGTCGGCACAGTTGCCGCCCTGGGCCACGGCCAGATCCACCACCACCGCGCCGGGGCGCATCCGATCGAGCATGTCTTCGCTGATCAAACGCGGAGCACGGCGGCCAGGCACCTGGGCTGTGCAGATGGCCACGTCGGCCTCCGCCAGCTGATCCGACAGCTGCTGACGCTGGGCCGCCAGGAAGGCATCGGAGGCCTGTTTGGCATAGCCACCGGATTCCGAAGGCTTGTCCTCCATTTCGGGAGGCTCAATGAAACGGGCGCCGAGGGATTCCACCTGCTCCTTCACCGCAGGTCTGATGTCACTGACGTAAACCACAGCACCCAGACGGCGCGCTGTGGCCACGGCCTGAAGGCCCGCCACACCGGCTCCAAGAATCACCACCTTGGCCGGCTGAACGGTGCCCGCCGCCGTCATCAGCATCGGGAAGTAACGGTCCAGCGCGGCGGAGGCCAGCAGCACCGACTTGTAGCCCGCGATGTTGGCCTGGGAGGAGAGCGCATCGGCGGACTGCGCCCGGCTGATCCGGGGCAACAGCTCGAGCGCCATGGCTGAGAGGCCGCTGCGCTTCAGGGCGTCCGTCAGCTCTTCGTTAGCGTAGGGGGAAAGAAGACCGACCACCAGCGCTCCCTGGCGCAAGCGGGCCAGGGTGGCTGCGCTCGGCGATTGAACACAGAGGAGAACGTCGGCCTGACCCCAGGCCGACGTGTCTTCTTTCTCAATGAGATCTGCGCCCTGCTCGGCGTAGGCCTCATCGAGGTATCCGGAGGGAGTACCGGCTCCGCATTCGACTGCGACGCTGCAGCCCAACGAGACGAATTTTTTGACCGTGTCCGGCGTTGCCGCGACCCGGGTTTCTCCCGGTGTCGACTCCACCGGTATCAGAAGTCTGGGCAAGGCGAACACAACCACCGACCCAAGCGAGGTTACGAGGTCGCCTTCTCGCGATCAGGAACTTTCCTGAAGAAAGGCCCTCAGTTCTGTCGCTCTTGCTACGTGAAGTGCACCCTCTGTGCTCCCCATGGGTCTCAGCGCAATCGAGTGTCCGGACGGCCTCTGCCACAGCCACCACGGTGGCCATGCCGTTGAACGAGAAACCATGCAGTCCACCCTCCAGTTGCACGGCAAAGACTGGTGTGAACGGCTGGCGGAGCGGATTTATGAAATCTCCGTCGACACCTTTTCGCAAAGCGTGATGCCGAGCCTGCACACGGCCGGCTGGCAGCGACGCCATCTCGACTGGGAGTTCAAGCTCAACGACGGCGAGAGCGAACCCGATCGCACCCTGGTGGACGGGATGATCAACGCCACGGAAAGCTTCCTGCGCAGCAGCGAGGTGCACCGCCTGTTCATCCAGGAACTCGTGCAGGGCACCTTCGCGGAGGCCGAAAACGACGACCTGCGCATTCAGGCGGTGCGCACCTTGGTGGAGACCGAGATCGTGGCGATGCTTGAGGAGCACAAAGAGGAGCTGCTGGATCGGCTCGCTCAGCAGCTGCTGGACACCGCCAAGGGGGATTTCACGGCAGCTCGCTCCGCCTCGGAGGAGGCCTTGAAGGAAGTGGAGCACCTGGTGGTCAACCACGCCGAAGCGCTCTGAAGCAGGCGCTCTAAAGCAAGCGCTGATGATCCAAGACGTGCTGCCGGATCAGACGATCGGCAGCACTTCCTGTTCGAGGCCGGCGGCCCCGTTCACCTCTCCGCGGCGGTGCAGGACGCGGGCCCGAAGAATCAACGGATCGATATCGCATTCGAGTTGCCAGCAGCCATCGAGCTGGTCGCGCTGCTGATCGAGGGGGCTGCTGAAGAAACGACGTTGGGCCATGGCGATGGGCGGGACCCGATCCCGATGGAGCTGATGGCCGGACGGTAGAGATGCCACGGCGCAAAGGAATGGTTAAAAAGACTCATCTTCCCGGGAGGTGATATCTCAGCCGTCAGCTTCAACCTCCCGGCCAGGCAAACCACGAACGAGGCCCAGGCACGCCAGGTTCAACCAAGACACGTTCAACCAAGGCAGTGGCAGCAACAGCTGATTCAGCTGCTGCGGCGCAGGCTCGAGCTCGAGGGCAGCAGCCGCGACCTGCTGGTGTTTGCCGGCCCCGGGGCAGGCAAAACCCTCGGAGCGTTGCTGGGATTCCGCGCCATGCGTGATCAAGGCCGACTGGACCATTTCCTGGTCTTCTGCCACCGGACCTCAATCCTCAATCAGTGGAAATCCGCCGCGGCTCGTCTTGGCTTGCGGCTGGAGGAGTGGCCCTGCCCGCCGGAGCAAAACCAGGACGCCGATGGCTTGTTGGTGACCTATCAGGGGGCCGGTCGCCAGCGCGAGGCTCTGAGGGAACGGCTCAAGCAATGGGGCCTGAGCGCCTGCATGGCGATCGCCGATGAGGCCCATCATCTCGGCGTTGATCCCGACGAACCGGATGCCACCGCCTGGGGGCAGACCTTTCTGGAGCTGACCGGCAGCGTGCGGCTGCGCCTGGGGCTCACGGGCACCCCCTTTCGTGCCGACAACCTGGCGTTCTGCGCCGCCCGGCGCATGCGGGTGCGGCTCGATGACGGCGGTTGGGTTGAGCAGATCCGACCGGATCTCTGCGTTGAACCCAGGGACTTGATCGCCGCAGGGGATGTGCGCCCTCTGGAGTTCCGTTTTCAGGACGGCTGGGTGGAACACAGCCACGAAGGACAACCCGACCGCGACGTTTCCCCCCTCTCGGCGGAGCAACGGGAAAGCTGGCGCGCGCGAAACCTGCGTCGCGCCATTCGCCTGGCTGACAGCAGCAGCATTGGCCAGCAGGTGCTGCTGCGCGCCCAGAAGAAGCTGAACCAGTTGCGTGAGCGACAACCGCAGGCTGCTGGTCTTGTGATCGCCCGCGACATCAGCCACGCCGAAGCCATCAGCCGGGTGTTGATGGACGACGGCAACCGGGTGGAATTGATCCATTCCCAGAGCCCACAAGCAACTGAGCGCTTGAACGCCTTCCAAAGCGGTGACGCCGATTGGCTGGTGAGCATCGACATGTGCGCGGAGGGCTTTGATGCGCCACGTCTACGGGTGGTGGCCTACCTGACCACCGTGGTGACCCGGAGCCGGTTTGTGCAGGGCATCACACGGGCTGTGCGTATTACACCTGAACTGGCCGCCCATGAAGCCATTCCCAGGGAAACCTCCTACGTGTTTGCTCCAGCAGACCCACTGCTGATGGACTACGCCCGCTCATGGTCGGTGGCCGAGCCCTACGTGCTGCGGCCTCAGGAGCAGGAGGCCGAAGACGAGCAGCCAGGGGTTGGCGCCTGGCGCGGACCAAGCCTTCCCCTGGAAGCGGTGGAGGACGGAGCCGGCGCTGTGATCCGGCTGAAAACGCCCGAATTACCCGCCTTTTTGCAGCGCTGAGCACAGCATTGGTCAGAGGAAAATGCGAATTTGTGCAAATGGAAGGCCGAAAGGGACCCCCGATCAGCCAACCTGATCAACATCGAGGAGACAGTCATGGACGCCGCAATGGAACGCCGGATCGTCGTTGCAACGGGCTGGGCATCCACGCGCATCGCAGTCCTGGACAAGGAAGAGCGCTATGAAGACAGTTATGCGATAACGCAAGAATTCTGCGAATGGATCACATGCATTGGCGAAAACGTGGAGATGCTTGAGGCCAATGTTTTGACGGTTCCGCGCAACCCGAGCAAACGGCGTCCGATTCACGACTCCAGTGCCAACGACTCACACGTTGAAATCTGAAGATTTTCTTAAATCTTCCTGAATCCCCCTCATTCATTCCCAAGTCCATACTCACGTCGGCTTCCAGCAGGGCTTTAGATTTAACTCATAGTCAGTTCGCTTAAGCGGTGGGTCAAGCCGGTACGGATCACATCGAAAACCTGGTCATCGTTGGGTCAGGGCCAGCCGGGTACACAGCCGCCATCTACGCAGCACGGGCCAACCTTCAACCGCTGCTGATCACTGGGTTCCAACGCGGTGGCATCCCCGGTGGCCAGCTGATGACCACCACCCATGTGGAGAATTTTCCGGGCTTCCCTGATGGTGTGCTCGGGCCCGACCTGATGGACCTGATGAAGTCCCAGGCGGTGCGTTGGGGCACCCACCTGCTGGAAGCAGATGCCGACAGCATTGATCTGAGCTCCAAGCCCTACCGCATTGAGGTCGAGGGACAGACCATCCGCACCCACGCCCTGGTGATCGCCACCGGCGCCAGTGCCAACCGCCTCCAACTTCCCTCAGAGCAAACCTTCTGGAGCAAAGGCATCAGCGCCTGTGCGATCTGTGACGGTGCCACACCGCAGTTCCGCAATGAGGAACTCGCCGTGGTGGGCGGCGGCGACTCCGCCTGCGAGGAGGCGGTGTACCTCACCAAGTACGGAAGCCATGTGCATCTGGTGGTCCGCTCCGACAAACTCCGCGCCAGTGCCGCGATGGCTGATCGAGTGTTGGCCAACGACGCGATCACGGTGCACTGGAACAGCGAAATCGTGGACGTGAGCGGGGACGACTGGATGGAGTCGATGACCCTGCGCAATCGCATCGAGGTCAGTTCATCCACCATCGCCGTTAAGGGGCTCTTCTATGCCATCGGCCACACCCCCAACACCGATCTGCTTCAGGGGCAAATCGATCTGGACGACAAGGGTTACCTGACAACGCAACCCGGACGACCGGAAACGTCCATGGAAGGCGTTTTCGCGGCCGGCGATGTGGCCGATGCCGAATGGCGACAGGGCATCACCGCAGCTGGCAGCGGCTGCAAGGCGGCCTTGGCAGCGGAGCGCTGGCTGAGTCACCACAACCTGGCCACCCGGGTGCAGCGTGAGCAGGTGGAGCCAGCGGTGGCGGAACGCCCGGTGAATGTGGATGTCACCACGGAAGCCACCTACGACCCCAAAGGGCTTTGGCAGAAAGGGAGCTTTGCCCTGCGCAAGCTGTATCACGACAGCGCCAAGCCGCTGCTGGTGATTTACACCTCACCGAGTTGTGGACCTTGCCACGTGCTGAAACCCCAGTTGCAACGAGTGATTGAAGAACTGGATGGATCCGCCCAAGCCGTTGTGATCGACATCGAAGCCGATCAGGAGATCGCTGAACAGGCCGGAGTGAACGGCACACCCACGGTGCAACTGTTCCACAACAAGGCCATGGTGAAGCAGTGGCGCGGCGTGAAGCAGCGCAGTGAATTCAAAGCTGCGATTGAAGCTTGCCTTCAGGCTGCTGCCTGAGGGCGACAGCCCTCAGCGGCGGCGCGGTCCGCCGGGGCGGTTGCCGCCGGGACGACCGCCGGGAGCACCGGCATTGCGCTCGCGGTAAGTGATGCGGCCGCGAGTGAGGTCGTAGGGGCTGATCTCCACCAGCACCTTGTCACCAGCGAGCAATTTGATCCGGAACTTGGTGAGCTTTCCAGCGGCTCTGCAGAGGCATTGGTGGCCAGCAGGCTGCTCGAGGGTGACCAGATAGAACCCGTTGCCCTGTTCCTTCTCGATCACGCCCGAGGTTTCGATCATGCGCTGGTGGCCAGTTCTGTCTTGCTGCAGCCAGTTTAGAAGGCCACTTGCACCCCGCAGAGACAACACAGCCCTTAGGCTCCAACGCCGACACACATCCCCCTGCCGTGATTCTCCCCCCGTTGAGCCTGGATCTCGGCCTGCTGTTGATCTCCATTGGCGTGGTCAACCTGTGGAGGATGCGCGAAAACGCAAGCTGACTTGACGACGCTGCTGCTGAACAAGCCCTACGGGGTTTTGAGTCAATTCACGCCGGAGGAAGGAAGCCGCTGGCGTTGCCTGAGCGACTTTGTTGATACGCCCCAGGTGTATGCCGCGGGCCGGCTCGATGCCGACAGCGAGGGGCTGCTGATCCTCACCAGCAACGGCCGTCTTCAACAGCGCCTCACTGACCCTCGCTTTGGCCATTGGCGCAGCTACTGGGCGCAGGTGGAAGGCACGCCCAACACCACTCAACTGCAACAGCTCTGCGATGGGGTTATGGTCCAGGGGCGCCAGACCTTGCCGGCGAAGGCGCGCTGGCTTCAGGGCCAAGACCAACCGCAGTTGGCCGAACGAACACCTCCAATTCGTTATCGCGCTGCGATTCCCACCAGTTGGTTGCTGCTGTCCCTCACCGAGGGGCGCAACCGGCAGGTGCGCCGGATGACGGCGGCTGTTGGCCTGCCGACGTTGCGCCTGGTGCGCTGCTGCATCGATCTGATGGACAACGGTCCCCCACTTGACCTCACGGGCCTTCAACCCGGCAGTTGTCGAGTGGTGACTGCAGCTGAACAGGAACGGCTCAACCGCCTGATCAGCAGCAGCTCGAGCGCTGGTGCTCAGCGGGGAGGGCATCGGCGGGGAGGGCACCGACGAGGGTGACCGCCCGGAATTCAATGCCCTCCACCACACGCCAGGGCTGCTCACTGCGATCGGCGTAGCGAACCTGCTCAAAGCCGAGAGCTTCGAAGGCCTCCAGGAAGGCCTGTTCCTGCCATGCGCCGCTGATGCAGCCACTCCAGAGATCAGGGTCCTGCTGCAAACGCAGGGGCACCACCTGATCGCAGACGATATCGCTGATGGCAACGCGACCACCGGGGGCCAGGACCCGGCGAATGTTGGCCAGGAGCCTTTCGCGTGCTGATGGGTTTACCAGGTTGAGCACACAGTTGCTCAGCACCACATCGATCGAAGCGTCAGCGATCAGGGGTTCACCCGTGGCCGTGGGGGCATCCAGGGCTTCGATGGCCCCATCAACAAAACGGACGTTGTCGAAGCCCACCGCTGAAGCAACAACCGGGATGGCTTGACGCGACAAGGCCAGCATGTCGGCGTTGCGGTCCACACCGGTCACGCGACCGGATGCACCGACAATTTGGCTGCAGATGAAGGCGTTTTTGCCGCTGCCGCTGCCCAGGTCCAGCACGCGATCCCCCTGCTTCACCCAGCGGGTGGGGTCACCACAGCCGTAATCCCGCTCAACGACAGCATCAGGAATCACCTTGAGCAGGGCAGGGTCGAAGCCGACCGGGGTGCAAAGGCAGGCTTCCTGCTCTTGGGCCGCAGCCCCGTAGCGGGCTTCCACAGCCTGGGTTTGATCCAGCGACTGGGGCACTGGGGACGAACAACACGATTCCGCCATCAGCCGATCGCCTCCTGCAGCTCACGCACCACATTCCACTGGCCATACCAGTAGTTGGCCTCAGCCCGTCGATCGGGGTCCTCTACACCATCAACCGCGTCGGGGCCCACAGACTTCCACAACTCATGGCCACAGACGCGGTTGAGGCCTTGTTCTGCCTCATCCGACAACAACTGCAGACGCCGCTGCAGATTTTTGAGCTGAGCGACAGCCATCAGAACTGGATCAATTGAGGCGATGGTACAAAAGAACCAATAGGGATCAAGGTTCAGAAGGGCAGCTTTTTCTTCGCGTCCTTGTCGAGATCGGCTTCCATCTCGCGCAGGCGCTTAAGGATCGTGTCGTAGTACTCACCGATGTAGCCCTCCATGTCCGTGGTCTCCGAGGCCTCAAGACCGAAGGCGGCGTAGCTGTTCTGCATGGGGGCATCCAGGGTCTGACCGCTGCCGGTGACCTCAGCAAAAGCCAAGCGCTCCGCCACGTTGACGGCAGGTTCGAAGAAGGACGCCACCCCCTGCATCAGGTTCATCAGGACGGGCTGCACACGAAACACACGGGCTGTCTTGCCGCTGCAGCGTTCACAGAGCTGCACCAGTTCGCCGGTGTTCCAGGCCTTGGGGCCAACAACGGGGTAGGTGCCACGCACGGTTTCCTCCCGCTCGAGCGCCGCAACGGCGAAGCGGGCCATGTCCTGGGTGTTCATGTAGGCGATGGCCGTGGGGCTGCCACTGACCCACACCGTCTGGCTCTCAAGAACGGGAATGGCGAACTGACTGATCACACCCTGCATGAAGGCGGCACCCTGCAGGATCGTGTAGTCGAAATCAGACGACTCCAGCAGCTTCTCCGTGCAGGCCTTGATATCCATCAAGGGAACCTCGCGGTGCTGATGCGCGCCCAGAAGCGAGAGAAAGACAAAACGCTTCACCTCTGCGCGCTCACAGGCACGAAGCAGATTGAGCTTTCCGTCCCAATCGGTTTCGTAGATGCTGCGGGGGTCGTTGGGGCGACTGGTGGATGCATCGATCACGGCATCCATGCCCTCGAGGGCGTAATCGAGGCTGTCGGGCTCCAACAGGTCACCCCGGGTCAGCTCACAACCCCATTCCTGCAAAAAAGCAGCCTTGCGGGGGGTCCGCACCATGCAGCGCACCTGGTGACCGGCATCAAGGGCACGACGGGCGATCTGTCGTCCCAGGGTGCCGGTGCCACCCACCACAAGCACTTGCATCGGCGCCTTCCTCACGAAGTGTGGAGCCTAATGGCCCCAGTACCAAAGCGACTGCTTCAGTCGTCGCCTTGCAGTTTCAGCAGCAGAGCACCACCAGCGAGGCCGACGGGAATCAAGACCCAGAAGATCGCAGCAGTTCCAAAAATCTCAGCAGCCATGGTCTGGGCAAAGCGATCACCTGCCCATTTAAATCCCTTCCCCCCGCAGGCTGGCGCAGATCTGTAACAGCTGCGGTAATTCCGCATCTGTTCGCACCTGGCCAGGCATGACGCCACTGGCACTGGCGCGATAACCCGCCGCCTGGAGCGCCTGCACCAATGGCCCCAGGGCTGGTGGTCCGCCGATGCCCAGCCGTCGAACCAGCTCATCAGTGGGCCAGACCGTGGGGCGATCGCCGGGATCCGCCTGCAGGCGCTGCATCAATCGAAGGGTGGCGGGGCTGATCTGCTGACGCCCCAGCTGTTGAGCCTCGGCAATCAGCTGCTGCAACAACTGCGGCTCCTGCAAGGGACCGATCCACAGTGGGCCGCTGATGCTCCAGCGCCCCTGCCCAGCCACGCAATCACAGGCAGGCCAGCCGCTGAGCTTGAGCAGGGGCTGCACCCGCTGGGCTCCGCAGCGTTCACAACGGGCCACCAGACCCAGCTTCTGTTCATCGCCCGCGGGGATCTGACGCCGCAGGCGCAGGGCGAGGCGAAAGGTGCGGCCTTCACTGAAGCTGAACAGCGGCTGCAGTCCGCGGCCCAGCATCCAGGCCTGCCGCGCCACCAGCCCGATCTGCTGCCGCAGGGCCATTTCCCAGCTGGAGGGATGGGCGCGAGCGGCAGCCCCGAGGCTGCGGATGGCGCCTGGCCGGTCGTGGCCGGTGGGGGACCGACCATCCGTGGAGGCCAGAAACAACAGGCCGTCGAAGCGCAGAGCCTGAAGGGCCGGCTGAATTAGAGGCCCAGGAGCACCAAAGGCATCAAGGTCGATGAAATCGAACCAGTGGCGCTCAACAATCGAGCGGTGCAGCAGCAGGTCTGCAGCCTCAGCCGTGAGCCGAGTTGAACACCCCAGCCCCGCCGCATTGGCCTGGATCAGCGGCAGCCGGTCTGGATCCCCATCGTTGATCCAGAGCTCCGTTTCAACGGCCGGGTTGGCCAGCGCCTCCAACCCCCAGCGCAGGGCCCTGATCCCGCAACCGGCCATCAGATCAAGCCAGCGCAGGGGGCGCGTGGCGTGGAGGCTCTGGTGACGGGCCAGCAACACCGAAAGGTCCCGGGCCGGACGCGACTCAGGCCTGAAAAAGCCTGGGCCAAGGCTGAGCTCAGCCAAACCTTCGCGATAGTGATGATCGGTTGAGGTCAGAAGGGTGCCGCCTGCTGCTGTCCAGACTGCCGAGTGGGGTGTCCAGAGCACCTGGCAGTGGAGGAGCTGGCCCTGCCACTGGCGGGTCAGCGGCCCTGAAGCCGGCCCTGCCCTGCTGCTGTTGCACGGGTTCGGCGCCGCCAGCGGACACTGGCGCTACTGCGCGCCGCGCCTGGCTGACCAGGGATGGCGGGTCTACAGCCTGGACCTGCTGGGTTTCGGCCAATCCGCCCAGCCGGCGCGGCCGATGGACAACCGGCTCTGGGCCCTGCAGGTGTGCGCATTCCTCGATCAGGTGGTGCAAGAGCCAGCAGTAGTGATCGGCAATTCCCTGGGGGGTCTGACCGCACTCACCGCGGCGGTGCTGGCGCCGAAACGGGTGCGGGCGGTGGTCGCCGCGCCCCTACCGGACCCTGCCCTGATTCAACCGTTGCCGAAACGACGGGCGCCCTGGCGGCGGCGTTGGCAGCGGCGCCTGCTCGCCCTGGTGCTGCACGTGCTCCCGCTTGAATTTGTGGTGCCCTTGATCGCGCGCACGGGCCTGCTCAAAGCTGGGCTTCAGGGGGCTTACTGGCAGTCAATCCAATCCGACCCGGAGCTGCTGCAGCTGATCGCCCGTCCTGCCCGGCGCCCTACAGCAGCCCGGGCCCTGCGGGGCATGAGCCTAGGCATGGCCAACCGTCCCCGAGGCGCCACCGCCCCAGCCCTGCTCGAGCAACTGCGGGTGCCCATGCTGCTGATCTGGGGCCGTCAGGATCGGTTTGTGCCCCTGGCCATCGGGGAATCCGTGGCCGCCAGCCACCCAGAACTCGCGCTGAGGGTGCTGGATCGCTGCGGCCACTGCCCCCATGACGAAGCGCCTGATCGCTTCCTGGCTGTGTTGTTGCCCTGGCTGGACCGTAACTTGGGAGGACCAGACCGGCAGGGGACGACCAGCGGCGATGAAACACACCCTTTCGGTGGTGGTTGAAGACGAATCCGGCGCACTCAGCCGGATCGCAGGACTCTTCGCCCGACGCGGCTTCAACATTGACAGCCTGGCTGTCGGCCCAGCAGAGGCCGAAGGGCAATCGCGCCTGACCATGGTGGTGGAAGGCGATGACCATACGCTCCAGCAAATGACCAAACAGCTGGACAAGCTGGTGAATGTGCTTCAGGTGCTCGACCTGACCCAGCGCCCGGCCGTGGAACGGGAGCTGATGCTGCTCAAAGTTTCAGCACCGGCTGCATCCCGGGGCGCCGTGATCGAACTCGTTCAGGTGTTCAGGGCCAAGGTTGTGGACGTGGCCGATGAAGCCCTGACCCTGGAAGTGGTGGGGGATCCCGGAAAGCTGGTGGCCCTTGAACGGTTAATGGCCCCCTTCGGCATTCTCGAAATCGCCCGCACCGGCAAGGTGGCCCTGGAGCGGGCCTCAGGCGTGAACACCGAAATGCTCAAGGTGTCTCCCAGCCAAAGCCGGGTGCCGGCCTGAGTTACTGCGTGATCGCAGCCATGATGATGCGATCTCCTTGCTGGATCGCATCCACCACCTCCATGCCGTCCACCACACGGCCGAAGACGGCATAACGACCGTCGAGTTCCGGCAAGGGACTCAAGGCGACATAGAACTGGGCGCTGGCGGAGTCAGGAGCCTGGGAGCGGGCCATGGCCACCGCTCCACGCTCATGGGTCAACTCCAGGCCATCAAGTTCTGCCGGATTGGTACTGATCCTGCTGTAGCGGGGCTGCGGCTCGGATCGGAACTTGATCTCAAGCGGGATCATCCGCGCCTGGCCGTTGTCGGGATCAACAAAACTGCCGGTACCGATCTGCCCCAGGGGAACCGATCGATCACTGGATTGCGGATCGCCCCCCTGAACCACAAAGGGAACGGGCTCGCGAACAACTCGGTGGAACATGGTGCCGTCGTAGGTGCCGCGCCGCACAAGATCGATGAAATTGCCGGAGGTGAGGGGAGCGGCATCGCCGTTCACTTCAATCGTGAACGCGCCCTGGCTCGTCTGCATGGTGACGGTGGCCAGGCCCTGCAGGCAGGCCGCCTGAGCATCAGCACAACCGGTCACCACCGAAGCGCGCGGGGAAGGGCTGCAACTCACCAACAACGGGATGAGCAGCAACAGCGTCCAGGAACGGAGACGACGCATTGGATCAAAGACCCTCAAGGTTGACGCCCAGGAAGCGGGCTAGCTCAGCACCGTCCTTCTCCAACTGAGCCAAAGGAAGCGGTTCACCAACGCGGGTGAGCGGCATGTCGCGGCGACCCTGGATTCTCAGGGCGACGCGGCGGCGCGCATTGAAGCCATCGCGCACCTCCACCTTCACAGCCTTGACGTCTTTAAGCGGAATTTCCACCAGAACGGGTTTGCGGAAACCACGACGGCTGATGGTCACCACGCCGGCATCTTTATCGAAGCGATTGCTGCCGCCGCCAACGTTCACGGCGATCACATACCAGAGATACGTAGCCAGCAACGCCGCAGCCAGGCTGTACAAACCCATCACCAGTCCCTGGGGCACGAACACCAGCGCAGCGGGGTGTCCGAGGGGGAGCAGGTCGCGACCGAGGTAGCTCGAGAGCGAAGCCAGAAGGAAGCCCACGCCCCCAATCGTGACGGCCGAAGCCACCAGAAAATTCGAGAGACGACGGGAGCCGAGCACGGGTTGCTCGAGCACTGCTGCGGACATGACCCAGCTAGAACGAAGCGCCATTGTGACCGCAGAAAGGCCCCGACGACGAAATAGGAAAAAATCCCTAAGAAACAGAGCGATACAGGGCGTTTCAGCTCACACAAATCAGCCCCGCAGGTCGCGTGAAGATTGTTAAGGTCGCGGCGTATCCCACAGCCTGCGGCTTTCCGCACCGTTCACCTCTCATGACGATCGCTGTAGGACGCGCGCCACAGCGGGGATGGTTTGACGTCCTCGATGACTGGCTCAAGCGCGACCGCTTCGTTTTTGTCGGCTGGTCCGGCATCCTTCTTCTCCCAACGGCCTACCTGGCCATCGGTGGCTGGCTGACAGGCACCACCTTTGTCA